>NZ_JASHKT010000014.1:0-94602 GCF_030056855.1 Rhodococcus sp. IEGM 1354 | reverse complement strand
TGCGCACCGCCACTTCAGCGGCCTCCCCCGACTGTTCGGATACCGGGCGCAGTACTGCGGCAAGTTCTGTCAGCGATAGCGCATTGATCTCGGCGATCGAGTGGCCGGCGATGCTGACGTCCAGCGCATCTTCGCGCAGTCCACTGCCGGAGCACTTCGGGCAGCGGACGGTTTCGGTGAACTGCAGCGCGCGGTCCCGCATGCGCTCGCTGTTCGAGTCCGCCAGAACGTGCATCACGTGACTCCGGGCGCTCCAGAACTTGCCCTCGTAACTGTGGTCGACGCGGCCTTCTTCGGGCTCGATGAACACCTTGGGGTGCTCCTCGGTGAACAGAAGCCAGTCTCGGTCCTTCTTCTTCAGCGTGCGCCACGGCGCGTCGATGTCGATACCCATGCCGCTGACGATGCTGCGCAGATTCGCGCCCTGCCAGGCGCCCGGCCACGCCGCGATCGCTCCCTCCCGAATGCTCAAAGAGGGGTCGGGAACGAGCAGTTCCGTTGTCACATCGTGGAAGTCGCCCAACCCACCGCATCGTGGGCAGGCACCGGCGACGGTATTCGGTGAGAACGCTTCGGCCGCGAGCAGCGGAACACCGTCAGGATAGGTACCGGCCCGCGAATACAGCATGCGCAGCAGGTTGGACATCGTGGTGATGGTGCCGACGCTCGAGCGTGAACTGGGCGAACCCCGGCGTTGCTGCAACGCAACGGCCGGTGGAAGGCCGGTGATGGAGGCGACATGGGGTGCGCCCACCTGCTGAAGCAGTCGCCGCGCGTAGGGGGCAACAGACTCGAAGTAGCGTCGCTGCGCTTCGGCGTACAACGTGCTGAAAGCCAGTGACGACTTCCCGGACCCCGAGACCCCTGTGAACGCGACGAAGGCATTGCGGGGTATGTCGACATCGACCGCTGCCAGGTTGTGCTCGGTAGCACCGCGCACTCGGACATACCCGTCCCACGTTGAGTCCGTCACCGACCGAGCCTAACTGGTCCCTATCGGATCAGAACGATATTCTGGACGTTGGTTCCGCAGTGCAATTGTTTTGCAAATCAATGGCAAGGGACTGTGTTTTCATTTCAGTTGTGACCGCACACAGTGCCTGTATAGAACTGCTCGGCACACCGACAGTTCGCGGCACACGCGTTGTCGACCCGCGAGCCATCGGCGGGACGCGCTGCGTCGAAGCCCTCGCCTACTTGACGGTGCGCGAGGCACCACGTAATGCCTACGGCAGCAGCCGAAGTCCAGCACATTCTGGCCAAGCTCCGACCTGAGCAGGGACTGTGCCCCGGATCGAACTCGACCCGACACTCCGGAGACTCATGTCGTGCCGGATCCGTCGAGTTCCAGGGCCAGTTCCATGCATCGCAGTCGTGCAGGGGAAAAGTCGTAGGGCATCATCCGGACGGTCTCGGCAAGGCTTGTCGACCCGCACGCCGAACCGGCGTCGGCGGGCGGGGGGTGCAACTCGTCCCACGCGTCGAATCGGCCGTCGTCTGCTTGCGCCAGGCCGGAGCTGTCGATGACCGTGCGAAGTGCGGTCTCGAAGGCGTGCCGTTCCGCAGCCACCTCTGCCACGCGAGGGTCGTCGACGGCTACCGTGTCGTCGAGCGCCTCTTCGGCGGCGTCGACTCGGTCAGAAGCCTCCCGCAGGTCCGGGCGGGCGGCCAGGGCGATGAACCGCGACGCCTGGACGGACGCGCCGAGCTCGCCGAAGATCCGCTCGGTCACGAGCAGGGTGTCCAGGTCGTCCTGGCGCAGGGCCCCCTCGCGCAGGCCTGCGAGGCGGTCGCCCACGACATCGGAGAGCAGGCCCAACCTGCTCCCCCGAGCTCGCATGCGCTGCACAGCTTTCCGTTGCTGCTCGAGTTCGGCCTGCCTGGCAACGAGGGACCCTTCGAGCCGATCAAGGATGCGCGCGACGTCGCTGTCGGCGGTACCGGGCGCATCCGCCAAGGCGTCGCGGATATCGTCGAGAGCAATGCCGGCCTCGGCCATCCGGCGGATCCACAACAGCCGGATCATCTCGTCGTAGCCATAGCGGCGGCGGTCGTCGCTCCCCCGCTCGGGCTCCGGGATCAGGCCGATCTGGTGGTAGTGACGGATCGCTCGCGGCGTGGTGCCGACGAACGCCGCGGCACCCCCGATCGTGACCTGGCGCGGCGGGGTGAAAGACGAGAACATGTGTTGCTGCCTTCCTCGGTGGGCGGGATACGTCCACTGCACCACATGACGCTACGGAAGGTGCAAGCCCGCGCCTGATGTGACGTCGCATAAGGCGACGGTTTTCAGAAGCATTCGATTATCCGGGCCCTCCAGGGGGGTGACGAAGCTGAACGCCGAAGTGACGCCTCGTATTCGAGTCGACTCGGGACCCGGAGATTTCCGTGCGTCCGACGACTGTGGCGTCGTCAGGCCACCGTGAAGCGCACAGTGTTGCCGGCCGGATCGAGCAAAGTCGTGTTGAGTGGGGCATCAGTCGTCACCGTCAAACCTGCTCTACCGGAACCGATATCGATCGCTATCTGCTTGCTCCATTCGCCGCCTTCCGGGGGCACAAAACCGATTGCGGCGGAGTTCAGGTGCACCATCCACGAGCCCCCGGTTGGCTTGGCACCGCTGTACGGGTCGGCCCAGGGTGCATCGAAGTTGTTCATGTTCACGAACACGGTGAGTGGACAATCGCTGGTGAAGAATGTCCGCCAGGTCAACGTGACCACCGCGATGCCCGGACGATCGTGCGGCGTGTACACGTCGCCGCCCACCTCGCCTGCGCACGGTAAAGACATCTCTCGTCCGAGCGAAATGTTGTACGGAAATGGCGTGAACTCCTGATGGTGAGCTGACGCCACCCCGGGCATGCCCAGAAGCGCAGCCGCGAGGGCAGCACCGACAACGGTGGTTCGCACGGTCCAAGTTCGAGTCACGAAAAGGACATTACGGTGAAGCCGTTCGTGGGGCCGGGTATCGGTCTCGTGCTGTTTCCTCGACCGGCAACCCCTCACCTACGGGCAAGCGGGTAGCGGGTTGACGGTGTCGGTATCCCAGGTGAGTCTTTGCGTGATAGGCACGGGCAGCGCCTCGAGCTCGGCGTTCGTGAGCAGTGCGTCGATGCACGAGGTCGACGCCCCGACGTAGGTCGTCATCAAGTCGATGTCCGTTGCCACGCACCATGCCTGATCATCCGGCCACCACAGGTGGGCGCTCATTCCAAAGGGAAACCGAGCACTGGCACCGAACTGGGTGTCGGCGAGATCGATACCGCCCGCGAAGAGCACCATATTTCGAGACGGCATCGGCAGTCGAAGTTCATTCGACGGCACGTCGATATACCCAGATCCTTCCCAGTGCCCGAACCAGCACTGCGCCGGCGCCTGTGTGAAGCGTCGAAGTGTGTCTGCCAACGCCCGGGTGGTGCCTACCCGCAACGAACCTTGCATCGGGGAATCGTGCCAAACGCCCTCCTGCTCGCTGGCTTGCCAGCTGCCCACGATGAAACCCCACTCCATCGCCGGGTGCGCAATCCGGCCGTTGGCTCGGGCAACCGCCGACCAGGTGACCGGTTCGTCGTCGATGCTCCTCGCCGGATGAAAGATTCGCGCGTACGACGGGAAGATACGCGGAATCAGCGCGGCCACACCGCTGCCGAACTTTCCGATTCCTTCGAGGAGCCACGCCCCAGCGTCGACGTCGTCGGCCTCGCGTAGCCCTCGTTCGTCCCAGTCCTGGGAATCGGTCGACTTCGGATTCCACGCCATGGGCCCACTAGATCACACGAAGCCGCATGTCCGGTCAGAACGGAGTGGCCCAAGTCGATTCCCGCATCGCCGTGGTGAGACGACGGCAGATTCATGTGCCCCGAAACGAAAGATCCGTCGACTTCATACCTACCGATCTCGAGAGGTCTGCGCGCCCGAGCGACCGGGCAACAACGATCGCCCACCGGTGCTCTCGTACCGCGCGGTCTGGCAGCGAAGCGTGAGCACGTATGCGAACAGACCGGACGGCATGCCGGAACGCCATCCGACCTTGCGCACCGCATCGGTCCGCGGGAGAGTGACGATCATGAACGACACACCCGCATCCGGCCCACCCCCACCGCGTTTTCGCGGCGTGCCCATCAACGAAATCCCGGCCGTAGTACCTCTGAGATTGATTCTGGCCGAAACGGACAGGATCGGTGCGTGGCTGAGCGGTGCACGAATCTACAGCACTTGCATGACCTTCTCGGTCGAAGCCAGTGTCCGAGAATCCGATCGTTTGCTGGGTATGTACGGGTTCGGTAGACCGGAGTCGAATCACACGCCGCCGATGCTCCTCGGTTTCGAGGACGTCGACGGAACCGTCTCCACAAACCTGCCCGGCAGACGAACGGGATTGAGTCCCAACGGCGGTGGTGGAAACCGCCTGCACAGTCGAAGCGGCCTCATTTTGACGCCCGTTCCGCCAGCCGGTCCTTTGCATGTGTATTTTGCGTGGCCCCACTTCGGGATCGACTAGACACGTCATATCGTGGATGCGAGCGAATTCTATTCGACGACATCCGAAGTGAGAAAATTGTGGGACGAGG
Source organism: Rhodococcus sp. IEGM 1354 (assembly GCF_030056855.1). NCBI lineage: Bacteria > Bacillati > Actinomycetota > Actinomycetes > Mycobacteriales > Nocardiaceae > Rhodococcus > Rhodococcus sp. IEGM 1354. The sequence goes on along the minus strand of NZ_JASHKT010000014.1, from coordinate 90,031 downwards.
TCGATCCGGACACGGGCACCCAGTTCGACCTCGCTGACAGGACGACTCCCGAGATCGAGATTCCACCAGGCGGGTGGTTCCAGGCGGCCTTCGAACGCCAGAAGCCACCTCCGCGCGACCCCAATGCGCCGCGTCGTATCAACTACGCGATCAAGAGTGACGACTGAGCGGCAAAGCCTTCAGGACCAACGAGAACTACCAACGTATCGCGATGCTCGACCCCATCGAAATAGCCGCTCACCGCACAACCACCCGAGTACGAAGGCTGTTCGTGTGTGTGGCCGCTTGACGAATTGCCGCCGTGGCCTGGCCGGGGTCGTGTCGACATCCGGCTCGCCGCTGCGTAGTTCGTTGATTCGTCACCTCCCTGCCCAAGGCGCCCGTTCGTCGCCGATACGTCCGTAGGCAACCATCTCGGTCCAGAATGCGCACAGGCCGGACGCCCATTGCTCGGCCGTGAGCGGAAAAATTGGCGGGTGGTGTCCGTACTGCTCGACCCACGTGCGGTCAGTCGGCGGTACACGCAGTTCAGGCTCGGTCGGGATGGGTACGTCTGCGTCGTAGAGTGCGGGGCTACCGGTGAGTTGGTAGACCAGCGTTGCAATCCGGCCTTCGAGGTCGAGTGAGAGCGGCACGAAGCGGGTGTCCACCACGCCGCGGATACAGAGTCTGTCGGCAAGCACAGTGAACGTGTCGAGGGTGCCGGGGTCGGCGTTGCGGCTGTCGACACGGACTCGCCATCTACCGTCGGGAGTCGTCCTGGGGTCGAGATAATCGGCGGTCGCCGCGTACGGACCGAATTTCGAGAGATGTTGTTGCAGAGGTATATTGACCGTGCTGGGTGCGAGTTTGCGAACAGTGTTCTCGTTCGGGCCGTCGATCCGAGACCAGTCGAAGTTGTCGGGCGCGAGCATGGGCGCGGCGGTGCGGTCGAGGATCAACCCGAACCGGAACGACGCCGCCCTCGAGGCCGTCGGTTCGCGAGCGTCTCTGTATTCGTACGCGTAGTCGGCCCACCGATCGCCGAGCGCGGCACGGACCCAGCCCTCCGCTTCGGTCACCGGAATCGCTGCATTCGGAGAACCGATCGTCCGCAGCGGAGGTTCCGTCGGCGACAGGCGTCGACCGACAACACGCACCCGTACGAAGACCGGTCCGGTCTCAGGTACGAATGTGCCGAGATCGTCGGAGTAAGGGTGAAAGCTGCATGCAACGACAACGCGGATCGTCTCGTCCCGCGATGCCGGTCCCTGAAGACGCTCGTCGGGGCCCAGGCGGTCACCGGAACGGCCCCGCGAAGTCACCAGCAGGTCAATGTGATTGCGCAGTCTCGTGATCACATCGGGATGGTTGCAACGAACGAATTGCGCCACCGTGTGAACTTCCTCGGCCTGCGAGGCGGTGAGATCAGTCATGGTCGACCTCCGTTGTGACAGTGCTGGAAATCGCGCACCAATTCCGGGTGGCACCCACGCAGTAACAAGCCGGTGAACGTGAGCCCGTCGTCGGCGAGCCAGTGCCAACTCTCCCGCGGCCACGTCGCGGCCTCGGCGCGTACATCCGCAACGGTCGTCACGCCGGTGTCGCTGTGCCGCAGGATCACCGAGTCGTCGTCCCAATCGATGGATGATGCGCGAGCATCGAGAGGATTGTGCGCAGCGATGATCTCGAAGTCGGCGTCGATCTCGAACGCCTCGTGCTGAACCCGCCATCGAAACGCACTGTCCAACAGCGTGTCCTGCGTCAATGACGCCGCGAACCACGGACCATTGTCGCCCTCGGCCTGCACCAGCAGCGCCGACACAGCGCCCACTACGCCGACGTGTCGCCGCATCACCGGCGCGGTGACGATCGCCAGACCGTCGTCGACGAGCACGACCGGCGCACCATCGAGACCAAGGGGCTCCGCCAAAGTGGTGGGCAACCCGAAGTGTTCGTTGTATTCACCGGACAACAACTCGTCGAGTAAAGGACCTGTCGCGCGTCGCGCTATTGCCCACCGGTCTCGTCGGTCGATCGCATCGACGAGTTGACCGACAAGGGCGATGAAGCCTCCCCGTCCGGTGCCGAAGCCCAGACGGTTCGGCGTCACAGCACGACCTCCCAGTACGACGCCGGCCTCATACCGAACCATCGTCCGCATCGAGCGAGCAATGATCACCGGAACGAGTACCCTCGGCCCCGACGGTGCCCGCCCCCTCGGGGGAGCGTACATACCACCCACCGGACTCCCCGACAGCCATCGGTGCCACAACTCCCGCCCAACCCACACACCTTGCGGCGGTGAGTATGTCGCGTTCTGTACCCGGACGTTCGGCCGGAAAGTCGCGCCACGTCGCCACGAGTGTCTGTACGGATTCGAGCACGGTGATCTCGGAGCCGCTGTTCGGGTGCGCGGACGGTGCGGCGGGGACATCACTCCACAGGTGCGCGCCGACGGCGGGATGGACGAACCCGTCGGCGATGCGCGCCGACATCATCCTGCTGTGCGCCCGCGCGCCCGCCGCACTTACGCCGTCTCCACGATCAGTACCGAGACCGAAGAACAAGTCCTCGGCAAGTCGATACTGCTCCTCGTTGATGCGTGATCCATCCGCGACGCGTGTGTCACCGGATCTGAATCGTGTGAATCGGGAAAGCACCCCCGCCACCACAGCCGCGGTGTCGGGTGAGATCAGCGGCGGAACCACTGTCAGATCACCGTGGACAGCCGACAGGTATCCCATGCACGCAATCGGGAATCTGGCCCAGTCGCTCTCCCCCACCGCCACCGCCCACGCGGTGAAGACGAAGTCGTCGAACAGATCTCGGTGGAACGGCGGCAAACGCCGCATCGAATCTGCAGCGGCCAGCGACACACCGTCGTACACGAACTGTTCGAGGGTTCGACCCTCGACTTCCTGCAACCACATATGAAAGCCCGCGCACTAGGGGGCCGCCGAACGAAGCCGACGGGCACGAGATCACCGGGCACCAGTAAACACGCCGAGACTCCCGGACACAATTAGAGGCGACGGCAGCGAATGGTGGGGCTGTGGCTGTCAGCCGAGCAACCACTCGTCCGGGGCGAACAGTTCGCAATGGACACGCGACTTGTCGACCCCACAGTCGACGAGTTGCGATGTGACGGCCTGCACGAAGCCGCTACCGCCGCAGACGAAGTACGTCGCACCCTGAGGAAGGTCGACAAGAGTGAGATCCAACCGCCCATGGTGTGCATCGGCCACATCGCCGGGCTCCTCGTACCAGAGTTCGAGGACGGCGTTCGGCAAGGCGTCGACCAGTTGTCGCTGACGGGCCCGAAGCGGATGGTCGGCGGGGCTACGGTCTGCGTGGACAACCAACACCTCGGATTGCGTACCCGACAGAGCGAGATGTTCGAGAATCCCGTTCATCGGCGTGATGCCGATGCCGGCCGAGATCAATACGGCGGGCCCTGCGGAGATGTCCTCTGTCGGCAGATCACCGAACGGGATGCTGATGTCGACGAGGTCTCCCGGGCGTAGCGTGCTCGAGATCCAGTTCGATACTTCACCTGCCGGGCAGCCACCGCTGGCGACGACAGGCTTGACAGCGAACGTCAATTCGCCTGTGTCACTGCCGGAGATGAGGCTGTACTGGCGGATCTGTCGCGCGCCGTCGGGCAGAGTCACTCCGACCGAGACGTACCCACCCGGGTGCTCCTTTCGAAGCTCGGGCCAGTCGCCGGTCACACCGATCACCACTACCCCGGACGGATCTTCGGTGCGTGTGGTGACGATTCCACGGTGAAAGACCTGTCCCGCGACCACTCCCGCGCTCTCGTAAAGGCGGTTCTCGAGATCGACGAGAGTGTCGGCCATCATCCAATACACCCGGTCCCAGGCTTCGGCGACTTCGGTCGTCACTGTCTCGGCACCGAGTACGTCGACGATCGCAGCGAAGAGGTGCTCGTAGACGATCGAGTACTGGTCGGCGGTAATTCCGAGAGATGCGTGCTTGTGTCCGATCCGGGAGAGCATTTCGTCCGGGTGCGGCAGCGTCGGGTCGACCAGATGGGCGGCGTACGTTGCGATCGACGCGGCCAGAGCTCGTTGCTGCGCTCCCAGTGCCTGATTCCCGCGGTTGAACAGATTTCGCAGCAGCTCCGGTCGTGCGGCGAACATGCGCGCATAGAAGTTTGTTGTGATGGCGTCGATATTGGCACCCACCAACGGCAACGTCGCTCTGACGACGTCGACGTGATCGGGTTGGAGCTCGTGATCGACAGTGAGGGGACCGAACGTGGACACAGGTGTTCCTTCCAATGGACCGCCGACATCGAAATGGCAGGTCAGGGTGAGCGAAAAGCGACCATTGCGAGTGGAATGGTCGGGGACGCGGCTAGATCGTCGATCGTGTGGCGGTCGAGTTCGCCATAGAACGCTTCCTTGGCGACGGCCAAGGCATGCCGCAATCGGCAGGCGGCAAGAAGTGGGCAGGGCTGGTCCCCTACGCACTCGACAACTTCGCGATCGCCTTCGAGCTGACGGATCAGGTGGCCCACCGATATCGATCGGCCCGTGTCGGTGAGGAAGAGCCCGCCGGTACGGCCGCGCTGCGCACGAACGCAGCCCAATCCGACCAAGCGTGTAATCGCTTTCGCAACATGGTGTTCGGACGCGTTGACTCGAACTGCAATGGCTCCAGTGGTCATCCGAGGACCGTCCGGGCCGGCGGCTGCCAGCAACATCATCGCCCGTAGGGCCAGATCGCTGAAGCGAGTCAGTTGCATGTCTACGACGGTACTCAATCCCGTACACCCGATGCGGGTTTTGGAGCGTGGGTTCAAACACCACGATCCGTGCGGTTTTTACACCTGGACATTCCTCACAACTCCGAGGCCAATTCTTCGATAATTCGCGCTGCCGGGTCAGCGGAAGCGCTGCGGTGCCCGGCACCGGCCCACAGGTTGATGCCGTGAGGGTCGTTCGCTGCGGCCTTGCGGATGCCGCCGGTCAGCGTGTTCACGGCGGGGTACTGGCGTGACGATCCGGTATCGAACCGATCGATGAACTTGTTGCGCAAGGCTCTGGCGGGACGGCCGCTGAAGGCTCGAGTGACCACCGTTTCGGTGAACCGAGGATCGACCAAGGCGGCGGCGTGGGCAGGCTTCGTCCCGGCTTCCGGCGACCGGAGCAGGGCGGTTCCGACCTGAGCCGCCACTGCCCCGTAGCCCAGGACTCGACGGACATCGGACGCGGTGGTGATCCCGCCTGCGGCCACGAGGGGAACCGACACTGCTCGGCGTATCGCAGGAATCAACTCGTCGAGGGCAATGTCCGAACTCTCGGCATCGATGCGAAAGGTCGAGCGGTGCCCGCCGGCATCGGGGCCTTGCACGCACAGGGAGTCGGCGCCTGCATCGACCGCCGCGCGGGCGTCCTCCTCGTTGGTGACGGTGACGGTGACGGCGCTCCCGGCCTCGTGCAGGCGGGCGATGATGTCGGCACTCGGGCACCCGAAGGTGAACGACACGACCGGGATGGCTTCGGCCACGACGATGTCGAGCTTCTCCTCCCAGTAGTCGTCGATATTTTCGGCAAGGGTGCTGTCGGCGGGGAGTTCGACGCCGAGATCATCGGCGTAAGGCTGGAGCAGCGCGCGATACCGCGCAATGTCCTCGGTGTCGACAACCTGCCCGTCCTCGGGGACGAACAGATTGACCCCGAACGTTTCTATGCCAGCACCGCGAACGGCAACGATGTCCGCGGTCAACCTTTCCCGGGTGAGATAGCCCGCGGCAAGGAACCCCAGTCCACCTGAATTCCGTACTGCTGCAACCAAGTCAGGGGTCGTCGGGCCTCCCGCCATCGGCGCTCCGACTATAGGCACCTGCAACGACTCGTAACGAAACATCGAAACTCCTGGAGAAGGGTGGGGCAGTGAGTCCGAGAGTAGGAGCCATCGGCGCAGCAGGCCAATACGCCGAGCACCGGTGGATATACGCTGGACGTATGGAGGTCGAGCTGAGACACCTGCGCGCGTTGGTCGCTCTGGCGGACTGCGGCACTCACACCGCCGCAGCCGCCGAACTGCGAGTTTCGCAGCCGACACTGACGCGTTCGGTTCGTCAACTCGAACAGCGTTGCGGGCGTCGATTGATCGAGTCCCGTACTGCTCAACTGACCGAGGACGGATTGGTCGTGCTGGGGCGTGCACGCAGGATCCTGGGAGAGGTGGATTCGCTGATCGCAGATCTCGACGACCACCCGGTCGTGCGGTTGGGCTTTGCATGGTTGCTCCCCGACGGATGGTTCGCTGCCACGCGTGCCTCTCTCGTACGTCAATACGCCGCGGACGTGGACGTGCGCCGCGTCGACGACCCTCTCGCAGCTCTGGATGCGCGCGACGTCGATGTGGCGCTCTACCGAAGTCGCCCACATCATTTGACCGCCGGCACAGTGACTCGTCAGGTCGGCACCGAACGACGAATTCTTGCGGTGAGCCGGTCGAACCCTTCCTTCGGTGATGCCACCGAGGTGCGGTGGGACTCGCTCCCACCCGGTCCATTGGTGGTCAACACGCTGTCCGGTTCCACAACAGCCGACTCCATTCCGATTGCCGAAAACGGTGTACCGCGAGTGGTGATCACCTGCCGAAATTTCGAGGAGTGGCTCGAGAACATCGCTGCTGGACGCGGAATCGGCATCGTTCCGGAACTGGCCGCACGACGGATCTCTCACCCCGGACTACGGTTTCTCCCTATCGACGGCGCACCGCCGACCCAGGTGCGGCTGGCGTGGCGTGATGGACCGATGCCGCCACGAGCCGTTCGTTGGTTTCTCGACGTTGCTTTCACCGATTGGCAAAATACTTGAACTGCCCCACCGCGACCTACGCGAGTTCAGAGGTCGAGATGGTGCGGCACGACAAGATACGGCAACGTAACTCGGTCGAGCTCGAAGTTGTGGACGGAATCCGGCCGAAATCCATCCACAACTTCGAGCTCGGCAGAGAATTACTCGGACAACTGACGTCGCAGGAGTTCCGCGCCGGCGGTGAGCGCGACCATCTTGTCTCGTGCGACGCGTCGGTCGAGTGGTGCCATACCGCAATTGGTACTCGGGTAAAGCTTGTCTGCGTCGACGAACGGGAGTGCGCGCCTGAGTGTTTCAGCGACTTCTTCGCCAGTCTCTACGGTGTCGCTCGCTACATCGATCGCACCCAGCATGACCTTCTTACCTCGAAGCAGTTCGATCATGTCGACAGGTACGCGCGAATTGTGGCTCTCCAGCGACACGATGTCGATCGAAGACTGTTGCAATAGTGGGAACGACCGTTCGTACTGGCGCCACTCGGCCCCGAGAGTTGCCTTCCAGTCGGTGTTGGCTTTGATGCCGTAGCCGTAACAGATGTGTACGGCAGTTTCGCAATTCAGCCCTTCGATTGCACGCTCGAGTGTCGCGATTCCCCAGTCTTCGAGCTCGTCGAAGAACACGTTGAATGCGGGCTCGTCGATCTGAATGATGTCGACGCCTGCCGCTTCCAAGTCCTTTGCCTCTTGGTTCAGAAGAGTCGCGAACTCCCATGCGAGCTTCTCGCGACTCTTGTAGTGGTCGTCGTAGAGCGTGTCGACCATTGTCATAGGGCCGGGCAGTGCCCATTTGATCGGCTGGTCGGTCACTGCTCGAAGGCGCGTCGCATCTGCGGCAAACACTGATCGTTTGCGGCTCACTGCGCCGACAACAGTCGGAACGCTTGCGTCGTATCGGTCACGAATTCGCACAGTTTCGCGCCGATCGAAGTCGACGCCCTCGAGATGTTCGATGAACGTGGTCACGAAGTGCTGACGCGTCTGTTCACCATCGCTGATGATGTCGAGCCCCGCACGACGCTGTTCGTCAGCTGCGAGCGCCTGAGCGTCGAGTTTTCCTTCACGCAATTCGTCGTCTCGCAATTTCCACGGCGACCAGAGCTTCTCCGGCTCGGAGAGCCACGAGGGCTTGGGTAGGCTACCGACGATCGAGGTCGGCAGGAGTGCGTTCATCTCTTGTACCTTTCGGTCTCGAACGGTCAGGCGCATTGCTCGGTGGCCCACCGCTTCAGGACCGAGCCATACGGTTGCATGAGATTCACGTCGGCGAACTCTGCCTGTGTCGTTGCAAGTCGATTGCGCTCGACACGGTCGTAGGTCACTTGCGGTAGCGAATAGTTTTGGTTGTCGAGACTCGGCCGGTAGACCTCCGAGGCGGCAGTGTTCGCGTTGTAGATTTCAGGACGATAAATTTTCTGGAAGGTCTCCATCGTCGCGATCGTTCCCGCCAGTGCCAAGACCGAATAGTCGTTGAGCAAGTCACCGCGGTGGTAGAACGCCAATGGAGCGACAGACCCGTGGGGCATGAAGTAGCGAACCCTGAGACCCATCTTTTGGAAGTACTGATCGGTGATCGACTTGTCCTCTGTCTCGTATTCGAGCCCGAGGACCGGGTGGTGGTTCGTGAGGCGACGGTAGGTACTGGAGGTCGACACACTGATACAGATGACAGGTGGTTGCGAGAACCGTTCACGGTAGTCGCAAGAATCGACAAAACGCTGAAAGACCTGACCGTGCACATCGCCGAAGTCGCTGGGAATAACCGACGCTCGTTGTTTCGGGAGCCGAAAAACGAAATCGTGGTCGCGAATGTACGAGGAGAAGTTGTTTCCGACGATGCCCTCTGCGCGGGAGCCGGTAGTGGTGTCGACTATTCCGACATCGAGCATTTCGATCACCGGAAACGCGGCGTCGGCCCCCACGGACACGAGATGCAGATCCACCGAGATGATGTCGAGTTCGAGTGCGTAGCGGTCGCCACGTGGATTGTCCCAGTGAACCACCTCGTTGAGACGAGTGTTCATCATCGTCACCGCGTTACGCAGGTTCTGTCGACCATGCTCGCCGCGTGCAAGATTCGCAAAGTTGGTCGTGTGACGCGAGTTCGTCGACGGGGTGTAGTCCTCGTCGAAGCGCGTCGTGCTGATGCTGATGCTGAAAGTACAGTCGTTCGTCATGCTGACCAGTAACCCCAATCACGTGCGCTGAGTGTGGCGACGAACGCGTCACCACGCGGGTTCACAGCCTGAGTCTTCGCGGCACTTCGACCGAACTACTCGATGGTCGGGCCGATTCTCAGGTCGAGAAAACCGGGAGGCTGCTGTCCGAAGCGGCCTGAACGCGAGCCTAATTGGACCAGTCGCCATAGCCTAATCACTCAAGATTATGACTGACCATAGGCACGGGCTATGCCAGTAGGTCGACGCCGAAACCAGACACGACGTCACGCATCTCCGCCACGAAGCGCTGGGCCTGGACGGTCAAAGACACCGAGGCATGACCGATCCAACCGATCTCGATGCGATCGTCGACGTCGAGGGGAACAGCGATGATGGACGGATCGAGATCATCCGAGACAATGCCGGTGGAGATGGTGTATCCGCCCAGACCGATCATGAGGTTGAAGATGGTGGCACGATCGCTCACCCGGATCTCTTGTTTGGACGAACGGGTGGAGAGTATCTCTTCGGAGAGGTAGAACGAATTGTTCGCGCCTTGGTCGAACGTGAGACGCGGAAGTTCTTCGAGATCGCTCAGCTCTACACTTTTTCGCTCCGCCAGGGGGTTCGTACGGGCAATGAAAATATGCGGCGATGCCAGAAACAGCGGCGTGAAAACCAGACCTGCTTCGCGAATCAGCTTGTCGATCACGCTTGCATTGAACTCGTTGCGATAGAGGACACCGAGTTCACTGCGGAGCGTACGGACATCCTCGATGATTTCCCACGTACGGGTCTCTCGAAGACTGAACGAATACTCCGGAGCCTCAGATGCTTTCACCATGCGAACGAAGGCGTCGACGACGAACGAGTAGTGCTGAGTCGAGACGGCCAAGAGTCGTCGGGCGGGCCCCCGGCCGAGGTACCTTTGTTCCAAGAGTTCTGATTGCTCGACCACCTGGCGCGCGTAGCCGAGAAATTCGGCGCCGTCCTCAGTGAGTGTGACCCCACGGGTCGAGCGAACGAAGAGGGTCCGACCCACGCGACGTTCCAGGTCTTTCAATGCCGCAGACATGGTCGGTTGCGCGATGTACAGCAAGTCCGCCGCGGCACTGATGGACCCCTCGGCGGCTACTTCTACGAAGTAGCGCAACTGCTGAAGGGTGATGCCTCGCACCGTGCCCGCGACGTCCCGTGCCATGACAGAGATCATCGCACTTGTTCAGCTCTTCGCACCCGACGAGCCGTCGACAGCGGGCTCGATCCAGCGAACAGGTCGAGAACCGCGGCAACCCCACGAGCAGTGGAACCGGACCAACGGGTTGGCCGGCGTCAGGCGACAACAGCGCGTTGCGACACTCCCGAGTACTGGCTCAGCGGTCGGATCAGCGCGTGCGACGCACCTTGCTCGATGATGTGGGCCGTCCGCCCGGCTTTGCGACTCATGACGAAAATCGGCGTGAACACGTCGGTCTCGTCACCACCTGTCGTAGATGGACTTTCGGTCGTCCACCCTGTTGTCGTCGACACTCTGCAGTGGTCGTTCCGTTGCTACTCGATCCACGATTCTCGCCACCCGATAGTCTTCGGTCAGTTCCCGCCGAATTTCCGACGCAGCCCTTTCGGCGGAGGCCAATGCTTCGCTGTGGGTACGGACGATCGCCGCGCCGGCAGCGTCCGAACTCAGCTGTGAAAACGATTGCGATACAACCATATCGGTGATACGACCGTCGATCGAGACTGCGATCGTCACCTCGCCGTCACTCGAGGTTGCCCTGCCTCGTACCTGCAGCAGGGCTCGATGCACGCGAGCGGCTTTGACAGTGAGCTCTTCGACGTCTGCGTCGGCCCGGCTGGTCATCGCTGTTCGATCACCCAAGGAGCAACAGCACGCGGAGGGGTGTGCCCGGCCTCGATCTCGAAGCACGGCGAGGACCCTCCCAGGCTCAGAAATTCGGGTGTGCCGAGTTCGGCGAACAGCCGATAGCCATCCGGTGTCGTGGCCGACGCCCGCTTTCCACCGTCCTTGCTCTCGTCTTCGACTGTCCAGCCCCATTCGCCCCAGCTGTCCACCAGCACTGCGAGATTGTCTCGATGCGCCCCGTCGCCGACCACCCAGTAGCCGACGTCGAATCGATGCGGCCCGTAGTCGATGGTGTTGTCGTCGTAGCACGGTGCGAATCCCCCTCTGGGAAGTCTCGATTGAGGGAAGGTCGGATTCTCGAGATCGAGCCTCGTTCCTGCCGGCAGCACCGAGAGCGAGCGCCCCAGTACCTCGACGGACCGAGCCTGCGCCTGCTCCTGTGTCAGTGTGCTGTCCACATCTGCTCCGTTCTGCGAGCACCCGACCGTGAGAAGAACACATGTCAGTGCAATCGCCAGGAATGCTCTTGTCTTGCCTCGGACGGTTGGATCGGTCATTCGACATTTCCTGTGTTCGTGATGATCTGTGCCATCGATCGCAGCGACGGTGTGCCCTGCTCGAAATAGCTACTGTGCGAGGGAGGGTCGAATCCGACATCACCCAGCACCGGTATATCGATGGAGTAGTCACCCGGCGCACTCTCGAAGACACGTGCACCGAATACATCGGACGTCGGATCCACGCCATGAGCAACTTCCGGCACCGCCACCCCGATCCACGTCACCGGGTCGGCCGGCGCAGCGGTAGCGAACACGTGATCGCCCATCCGATCCGGCGCAATCCCGTCGAGCGCAAGCTCACTCACCGTGGGGACCCCCACCCCGGGGCTCCCCACGAACACGACACTGTCGACATCGAGTGAGCCGCCATCGCTCATCGCATGTCCGACCACCGTGCTGCCGTAGCTGTGACCGATGACGGTGTTGCGCGAGGGTGGGCCGTCGTGGGCGGCTCGCAAACCGTCCTGGAAACTGTCCAGCCGGGGAGCTCCAGTGTCGGCGAAGGTTGTCCGCGCGGCGTCGTAGACGTCCGGCGGAGAGTCGTACCCCATCCACATGATCACCGAGTTCTCGCTACCCGGCGACACTTTGTTGGCCTCGAGCAGAACCCGTTCCGCGCGCGCCATGTCCCCGCCCATCTTCGACAACTCGGTGCCGGTCCCCGGAACGTACGTCGCAACGTTGTGCGCGGTATCCGGATTGTTCAGCGCAATCGCACCTCGGCCGTGGTCATCGATATTCATCAAGAACTTGGGAACACCGTCATCGACGTCGAGCTGGTTGCGCACTTCGTAGAGACCAGCCACCGCACTGGACGCCTCCTCGCGATCGGCGGTCCAGCTCTCCCATTCTTTGCGAAGAGCCTGTTGTCTGTCGTCGAGGAGGCCTTCGCTGGGCGGCACGTTCTCGCCTCTGGCCCAATCAGGATGACGAGCATCGACAGCGGCGAGATCGGTTTCCGCTGCCGCTGTGATCGGTACCAGCAGATCCTCGTTCACGCGTGCCTTGTCCACCGCTGGTAATCCGTCCCGGCTTCCGATCGCCGGGTCCCAGGCCGCCAGTCCGTCTTTCTCGGCCGGAGTCAATCCGTCCCAGAATGCAGCGAGCTCTCGAGGATCGTCGGGCAGAAACGCGTTGCCGTCCAGTATGTTTCGAACATCGTCGCTGTAGTGATCCGAGGCACCGGGAGAATCGGATATTTCTGCGATGGCATCGATCGCACGTTGCAGCGAGTCGGCACACAGTCGGTCGACGTCGGCAGCACTGCGCAACAGAGAACGCACCATGGCCTCGTGGCTGCGCGCTTGCTCGTCGAAACTGCTTTGTAACAACAGATCTGTGACGATATTGCCGGTCGAGCAGACGGGGGCGGTGACCGTACCGGCATCGGTCACGGTAAATCCGCCGGCAACCGCAGCATCGACTGCGACCAGAGTCGACGTCCGCACCTTGGTCAGTTGCCCTGCCGCTGTGCCGATTTCATCCGCCTCGCTATCTATTGCGGTGACGAGATGGGTTGCGGCCAGTCGATCGGCCAATGATCTGGCAGATGCGGCTGTGGCCGCGTCCCCTTCCCATCGGCTCAGGCCGTCCCTCGTGGCGCGGCTGACGTCGGTCAGCAAATCGTCGAATACTGCATTCACTGCTGCGAGACCGGCAGCGACATCGACGAGTGCAATCGGATTCCATCCGCGAACCTGCGAGACAGTTGCGCTCATCGACCCTCGGCGTTCAGACGCACGAGCTGATCACTGAACGCTCGGTCGGTGTCTTCGTAGCTGTCCGCCGAGGCCAACGAGGCGGACGCCATTTCTCGAATACGTACTCCCACTACGCGATAGGCGGCGAGGGTCGGCATAGCAGCGGACCGGGCAACATCGCCGAACGCCGAGTTCGGCATCGCATCGGCAGCGGCCACGATAGGAGCTACCGGATCCAACGACCCCACCGTATCGGCGGTGTCCGTCAGCGCGGTCCCCAATGCACGCAACGCGTCGAGATCGACTTTCAACATCGGCATTCCCCCGGTACGTCCCATCGCGCCCTCCCCAGCGCCGCGCCAGCGTAGCAGTACGAATGCTTGCGTCGCATCGCGCCGAGGCCAGCTCGACGCCCACCAGTTTCATAGGAACGGAACCAGCGCCCTTCATGGGTCAGACGTGTCGTGTACCTGTAGTTGCGGGGAAGACTCGGCTCATGAGTGACCGTGCCGCTGCGATGACCGTCAACCGATCGTGCGTCAGCATGAATGCGAAACGGCGGTCGCCATCGGGCCCGTCGTCGCCGAGGTCGCGGGCGATCAAGGCTGCGAAGTAGTGGGGACCGACGACGGTGATGGTCCATTCGCCGACAAACCGTTCATCGGGGTCCAGCCGCGCCCCCCGCACCCCCAGCGCTGGTACGGCATCCATCCCGACACCCAACGCCGCCACGAACGGGTTGTCTGCAGCCAACTTCGCGTAGCGATCGGCCACCGCAGGTGTAAACCAGTCCGCGTCCTGGAAAGCGGACTGAATGGTGAGGGGGTCGTGCATGCTCTGGGCGTGGTCTTCGAGCTGGCGGGTCAAGGTCAACAGCAACGCCTTGCTGCCCACGCGGGCGGGTGCGGAACCGAGGACGTCCGACGGTACGGACGGAACAACCACGCCCGGTCGGCCCGGTGGACCGAAATTCACCGGATGGATCATGCGGTCGATGCTCTCGCCGAGGTTGTTCGTGCGCGGCGACCGGATCCGGCTGCCGAGTGGCGCTGGACGACCGTACATCCAACCCTGTCCGAGGCTGGCCCCGAGCCCGCGAGCACGGCGTAGATGGCCATCCGTTTCTATACCTTCGGCCAGTATCCACGCACCACTGGATTCGACGTGCGCAGCGATCGCCAGGACCACCGCGGCCTGTTGAGGCGACGGATCCGATTGTACGAGAGCGTAATCGAGTTTGATGATGTCGGGAGCGACGAATTCGAGCAGGGCCAGCGAGTCGGGATGGGACCCGACATCGTCGAGCGCAATCAGACAGCCGTTAACGCGAGCGAACCGCACGGTTTCGAGTAACACGGCAGGGTCGGTGAGCAGAGACCGCTCGGTGATCTCGACGACGACATTGAGAGCCGTGGCCGCGGTGCGAATCATCTCGCGTGCATAGTCTGGAGGAACCCGCGAGGAAAGCGGCTCGATGTTGACGAACAACGACAGATCCCGTTCCAGGCCGGAGTCCAGTGCGCCTGCGACTGCAGCGTATCGGCAGGCCCAGTCGACCTCGTCGATCGCGCCTCGTTCGGTGGCGATCGAGAACACCACGCTGGGGTCGACCCGGGGATGCTGTGGCCAGCGTGCAAGGGCTTCGTAGCCGACGACCGTACCGGTGGTGAGATCGACGATCGGTTGATACTCGGGCCGAACCGACCGCGGATCGTCGAGAATCATGTCAACGTCTGTGGAGGCCATGAGGGCAGCTCGCTCCGATCAGTTCGGCTCGACTGTGGGTCACCAGAGGGTACCGGCCAAAGGCCATCCGATCCGGTGGCGGCACCTGCGCGATCACGAGGACCTGTCAGCGTCGGGCAGACACGGAAACGCTGGACATCAGAGACGGAGCGACGGATCGCGTCGACTGCCGCGTGCTGACGTGCGGCGGTAGAACGCCTGGGCGTGCTCTTGTTCTTCGGTTTCCTGTGCGTCCGCAATGGCCTTGCCCACTACGGTGCTCAGCCCCAGAGAAGACAACGCCCACATACTCAAAATCGACACGATCAGCACAGCACTACCATTCTGTTGACGACTTCGAGGTGAAGCCTTACCGGTGTGTTACCCAGCAGCCGCCGCCGGCAAGCCCGATCCAAGGGATCTGTGTGTCACAGTCGATCGATTCCGGGTGAGCGCAACCGCACGGCAGCAGGCGGTTCGGGGTGCGCCACGTCGTCGACGGGACGCAGTCGCAGAACCTGCTGAACATGGGAGACAAGGGCCGCGGAGTGGCCCGCGGGGACGTCTCCAATTTTGCGTTGACCGACCGCCTCGCGCGGTACGGTGACCGCGGGGATCGGTACGGCTCGAAAACGAGATCGGGGGATCATGACTCTGTTCGGTGTGCTCGATCGTGTACTGACTCGACGACTGCCCCTCGAGCCCCCAGACGATCCCTATGCCGCGATCCTTCCGACCCCGATCGACAACGACGACTTCTTCCTCACCCCTCCCGGCATCGAGGACCTCGCACCCGGCGCGGTGATCCGGCAGCGCACGACCCGCGGTCTGGTCCCCCGGCCGCGAACCACACTGCATCAGTTCATGGTGCGATCGACCGACGCACGGGGTCTGCCCGCAGGCGTCACCGCCTCGCTGCTGATCCCGAGGCGGCCGTGGACCGGGCGTGGACCGCGGCCCGTCGTCGCCCACAACGTGGCCATCGATTCCCTCGGAGCCAAAACCACACCGTCTTACCGGCTCGTGCACGGTGTCGGCGCCGACCTCCCACCGGTGATGCCGCTCTGGCTCGCCCGCGGCTACGCCGTCCTCGTCGCCGATCACCAAGGCCCACGAATGTCGTACTCCGAAGGCACGATGGCCGGGCACGCCGTCCTGGACTCACTCCGCGGGATGACGATCGTCGCCCCGGAGCTCACCGACAGCCCGGTAGTGGCCTACGGCTACAGCGGCGGCGCGATCGCCACCACGTGGACAGCGCAACTGCAGCCGAGGTACGCGCCGGACGTGAGATTGGTGGGTGCCGTCTCCGGTGGAACGCCCACCGACTTCACGATGCTGCTCGACACCATGAACGGCACCGTCGCGGCCGGTCTGCTGGGCGCGGCGAGCATAGGTCTCGCGCGTGAGCACCCCGAGATGGTGGAGTTGTTCGGCCCTAAGGCGTTGCTGTTGGCGTCCTGGGTGAAGGACATGTCCGTCTTCCCCCTGGCCTTGGGCGGGCTGGTACGCATGCGACTCGAGGACTTCGCGTCCGAGCCCAACCCGTTCGACTCCGACATCGCACGGCGAGTGATCGCCGCGAACCGTCCCGGTGCCGACGCGCCGGCGGCACCGGTCGCGTTCTTCCACGGTTCCGCGAGCAAGATGATCGGCGATCGCTTCATCCCCGAGGCCGGCGTGACTGCCCTGATCGAGCAGTGGCGCAGCAAGGGTGCCGACGTGCACTACGAGCCCGTGGCGGGCGACCACTTCATCGGCGCCATGACCGGTCTGCCGTTCGTGTTGCGCTGGACGGCAGGGCAATTCGCGGCCAACGGTTCTGGCTAGCTCGCGCCATCTCGCTCGAACTCGGGAGGAACCCGACCTTACGGTGCCGCCCATCGCTCGTCGTCACGCGTGCCTCCATCGAGTACCGGCTATGTAGGGTCCCGGCCTTCGAACCGACACTGCAGTCTGCCCGGGCACCTCCCGCCCAGCTCATGCACAGTGACGTGCACCAACAAAAGTTTCAGCGGTGAGTTGGCAACGAGATGTGACATCGTGCGAGATCGACCGCCACATGCCGCCGACAGCTGTATCAGTCGGCGCAGGGCATCGCGGTCAGTCCTTGCTGAGAATGGTGATGACGCAGGCGGCCGCCTCCGGATGGGTATAACCTCCTGCGTTCTCGGCGAGTCCGCGGCGGGCACCGTGAACCTGTCGGTCGCCGGCGCGGCCGCGCAACTGAGTGACCAGTTCGACTATCTGGGCCGCGCCGGTGGCGCCCACTGGGTGTCCCTTCGACACGAGACCGCCACTGGTGTTGACCGGGAGATCTCCGCCGAGAGCGGTCGCCCCGCTTCGGGCCAGCTTCGGACCCTCGCCGCGTTCGCACAACCCGAGTTCCTCGCACACGATGAGCTCGTTGGGTGACGCTGCGTCGTGCAGCTCCACGATGTCGAGCTCGTCCGGTCCGAACCCGGCGCTCTCGTACGCGGCTTCGGCGGTACGACGTTCCAGAGTGGTGGCACCCCCGCCGGGAATGCCGGTGAGCAGTGTGGATGCTCGAACTCGAACGGCGTCAGGGGACGGCGTATCGGCGGTCGCCCGCACCACGAGCGCCGCGGCGCCGTCGGCCACGGGCGAACACATCAGCATCGTCAACGGATCAGCGATCAACCGGCTCGCCAGCACCTCCTCGGGGGTGCGCACCGTGCGGTACTGCGCATACGGGTTCAAGGCGGCGTGAGCGGAGTTCTTGGCCGCGATCATCGCGAAGTCGTGCGCGGTGGCTCCCGTCGCCGCCATGTAGTCCCGGGTCTCCTGGGCGTAGACCTCCATGAAGAACGACTCGGCGGCATCGTCGCGGCCGGTCAGTTCTCGGCTGTAGTGCTCGAGGCGCTCGATGTCCGCAGCAGACGCGAGAGCGTCGAGCGCCGCGCGGGTGCCGCGACCGCTCATCTTCTCGTTGCCGATGACCAGGACGGTGCGATACATCCCCGACAAGATCGCCGACTGCGCCATATGAAGCGCCGTAGAGCTGCTCGCGCAAGCGTTCTCGACGTTCACCAGAGGCTTGCCCACCAGAGCGGTGTCAGACGTGA
This sequence comes from Rhodococcus sp. IEGM 1354, assembly GCF_030056855.1. Lineage (NCBI taxonomy): Bacteria > Bacillati > Actinomycetota > Actinomycetes > Mycobacteriales > Nocardiaceae > Rhodococcus > Rhodococcus sp. IEGM 1354. Next base: position 72,102 of record NZ_JASHKT010000014.1, on the reverse strand, counting down.
CCACCTGACCGCGAGCCATCTCCTGCCCGGTCAAGAGTCCACCGACGGCATTGGCGTGGATGATCAGATCGACGTCGGCCTCGTTGATCTCGGCGTCACGTAGCGCCTCGGCGATCGCCGGCGCCGCCAGGTCACGCAGCGACCGGTCGGGGAACTTCCCGAACGGTGTGATCCCCACTCCGACAATGCTCACCGTGTCCACAGTGCTCACCAGTTCCACAGTGCTCGCCAGTTCCACAGTGCTCACCGGGCCCATGTCCCGTCTCCAAATCGCATGGTCAGATCTTCGACCCGTGCGTGGTCAACGCTGTGACCTCGATGTTGATGTAGTTGAACAGTGGTAGACCCCAAAGCAACTGGTGCAGTTCGTCACTGGAGTCGACCTCGAAGATGCAGCAGTTCGAGTGCTGTCCGACCACGCGCCACAGGTCGCGCAGCTTGCCGTCTCGTTGCAGCTGCTGAGCGTAGGCCTTCTCGCGTGCGCCGAGGTCTGCTCGGAGCGTGGGGTCCATATCGTTCGGTATGACTGCTTCCATCTGTACGAGGAAGAACATGAACTATCTGCTTTCTGTCGATGATCGGGAGGGTGCGATGTCGGTGGGCACGGTCGGTCGACCACGCCCCATGTCAGAAGCGTCCCTGCAACTTTCGGTGGTCCCAACTGACAATGCGGGTCGGGTAGAAACGCAGGCCCACCCGTTTGGGCACCTGCATCGCGACGAATTCGGTGCGGTCATCCTCGACGGGATCGATCGGCAGTACGTTCGGGAATCTGCCGGTGACTTCCATTCCGATCGAGGTGACGAGATCACTGTCGTCGATGATCTCGACGTCGCACTCCATGCTCACCCCACGCAACTCCCCGTAGGCGACACCGGACTCGACTTGGATGGTGGCCGTGGGACGGGATCGTAGGTTTCGGACCTTTTGCGATGCCCCGTAGGTCCAACTGCTCACGCGCGTGGGCATGTCGGACACGTACCAGATAGGGGCCAGGTGAGTACGCCCGGTCGATCCGATGCTGGCGCAGGTCATGACGAAGCCCTCGGCGAGGAAGTCTGCTACCTCGTTGTCGCTCATCCGAATCATGTCTCGGCGAGACATCAGTTGCTCCTGGCGTTGTGGTGTGTGGAATGTAAGAGCAGAGGTGCTGCCGGGGCAGCGGAACGGCTGAGAGAGATCGTCGACGATGCGCCGATCTCTCTCAGCCGCAATGGTTCCCGGCTAGGGACGACCCCGGCGGTTTCCCGCCGGAGCCGGACGTGCCGGGCTCAGACCGGCGCCTGGGGCGGCAAGCCGAGGAGGATCTCGCCGTATGTCTCCGCCGCGCGACCCATGTCGAGCGTGGCGTGCGTACTCATCAGGTTGATGTCGCGCAAGTTCCGCTGCAGGGGCGACTCGAACCGGTAGGCGTTGGCGCCCGCCGTCGCAACCAGCTCGTTGACCCCGGCGCGGCAGAAGTCGGTGATCATCCCGCCCTGTGCCTTCATCCGTCCGCGGGTCAGGGGATCGCGCAGCGTCTCGAGATCGGCCGTGTCGAGGAAGTCGATGAAGCCGTCCAGCATCGAATCCGCCAGCGCCACCCCGGCGTCGCCCTTGCCCACCACGATCCGTGTCGTCTGCTTGCTGTCGGCGCGCGCACCGGTATTCATGACGCGGTTCTTGGTGACTCGCTTGAACTCTTCGGCGGCACTGGCGTAGGTGCCGACTGCCACGGGGAGGATCTCGCCGACGATGAACGGGAACACGGGCATCGAGTACAGCGGGTTGGAGTGCAGAGCTGAACCGGGGGTGGTTCCCTCCATGACCTGGGCGGCGTCCACCGTGTGATAGTCCGGGACGAATACGTCATCGATCGCGATGTCGTGGCTTGTCGTCCCGCGCAACCCGGCGATGTCCCAGTTGTCGATGACGGTCACGTCGGACCTGGGCGTGAGGAAGAACTTCAGTGACGGCGGCTTCCCGTCCTCCATGACCAACCCGCCGCTCAGGAAGTACTCGGCCCACTGCGTCCCGGAGTTCCAGGAGCTACGGCCCTTGGCTATGTAACCGCCCTTGGTGGGCGTGAGGGAGAACGACGGGGCGAATGTGCCAGGGGACAGCGCGAAGGAACGCTTTGCGAACACCTCGTCCTGCGAGCGCTCCGGGAAGAGCGCGTGCAGCCAGTTGTGCCCGATGAAGAACGCCAACACCCAGGCGGTCGAGGTGCAGCTCGGGGCGATGGTCCGAACCACCTTGGACATGGTGTCGATGTCGAGCTCGTAGCCGCCGTAGCGCTTGGGTACCAACATCTTCATGAATCCGGCATCGGTGAACGCCTCGATGACGGTCGGCGAGACGGAGCCACGCCGGTCTGTCTCGGCAGCCTCGCCGGCCACCAGTTCGGTGAGGTCATGTGCCCTCCCGATGAGTTCGGCCTTGACGTCTGCGTCGCTGAGTGTCTGGAGAGTCATGGGTCAGTGCTTCTTCCTTGGTCGGGTAGGACTGCTGATTCTGGTCGTGTGTGCGGAACTCAGGGCCTCGGTGGGCCACTCGGGTGAAGTCCTCTGTGATGGCGGACTGTTGCCTTTATGTCTATCGCGGTGTTACCTAGGTCACGACTGGCCGCGAGCACACACCGCCCCGTGTGGATTGGCTCACAGCCCAGAAGACGGCGAGAAGCCGTTACGGGGATCGATTTGAAGCGGAGGATGATCGAGTGCATTGGGCGAACAAGCTTTCCAGTAGTCGCTCCGACGGCAACGAGCCCGTGTGGTTGGGTTCTGATGCCGAGCGGATTCGGGCGGCATGGGGGTCGGGCGCGGTCATGTGGGCCGCGGAGGTGGGTGAGTCGCTCATCGCGGAGTCGGCCAGTCTCGAACTCACGCTCTTCAACGGCAGTGGGTCGATCGTCGACGCGTTGCGTCGCGCGACGACGTCGACGACCATGCGTGTGTTGGCCATCGTCTCGGGCTGCGGAGAGCCGGACATGCCCGTGGTGAGCCCCGAAGCCGCCGAGGCGACGCGAGACTTGGCGCGTCGTGGGATGGAGGTCAGCGACTTCACCCGATGCATCCGATTCGGACATTCGGTCTTGGCCAGCGCGTTCTTCGACGCGGTGACCGACGCAGGGCCACAGCCGGATGAAAACGGCGAACTCCGTCGCGTCTCGGCGCTCGTCTTCAAGTTGATCGACGAGTTCCTCGTGGAGACGACCCCGATCTTTCTCGAGGAGCGGAGCGCCTGGGGTGCAAGTAAGTCCGCCGCCCAAGTGGAGCTGGTGAAGAAGATCCTCCAGGGTGATCCGGTCGACACCACCCATGCCGAGCGAGTGTTCAACTATCCGTTGTCCGGAGCGCACCTGGCGGTCATCGCGTGGAGCGCGAACCCCGGAGATCACACTGCGCACGGCCTGCGCGCCACGATCGGTCCGGTGCTGGAGAGCTGGGGAACCCCCCGTTCGTCGCTGGTGGTCCCGGTGGGATCGAATGCGTTGTGGGCGTGGGGGACATTCGCCCCGAAGGGCTACAACGAGCGAGTCACCACCTTGCCGCAGTTCGATGGCACCCACCTCGCGGTGGGACAGATCGGCGTGGGCCTCGACGGGTTTCGCCGAACCCATCTCGAAGCTCGTGCCGTGGAACGTCTGATCCGCCACGGTTCCCGTCAGCCGCCCCCGACCATGGCTCACCACGACGTCGATCTCGACGTGCTCTTGCTGGCAGATCCAGAAGCGGCGCGGTGCTTCGTCGCTCGTCACCTCGGGCCGCTCGGGGCCGACGACCCGCGCATGGCCGAGCTGCGAGCCACGCTGCGCCTCTACCTGGACATGGACCGGAGTCTTGCGAAGGTGTCTGCGGCCGAACATATCTCACGCAACACGGTCACCTACCGCGTCCAGCAGGCATTCGCCCTGTGTGCCCACGACAACGACACGCCCACCACCAAGATCCGGGCGGCACTCACGATCGCCCAGTCGCTGCTCGGCACGCCCGCGCCGGCTCACTGACAACGACGACGCGAGAGCCTTCAGGGCCGGCTCCTATGTAGGAGCCGGCCCTGAAGGCTCTCGCGTGGAACTTGGGTCAGCTCTCGGCACCGTTCGGGCCGGGATGTTCGCTGAACTGTTCCCGTAGTCGGCGCCGGAGCACCTTGCCCCGAGAACTCTTGGGTAGTTCGTCGACGAACTCGACCCGTTTGGGGCATTTGTATCCCGCGAGCTGCGCGCGAACAGCCGCGATGACGTCTGCGGCCGTGAGATTCTCGGCCGTCCTGTCGGCGACCACCACGGCGGTCACCGCCTCGCCCCACTGCTCGTCGGGGAGTCCGACGACCGCTACCTCCGACACCCCGGGGACAGTGTCGATGACGTTCTCGACCTCGGTGGGGTAGACGTTGAACCCACCGGTGACGATCATGTCCTTCTTGCGGTCGACCATGTAGAGGTAGCCGTCCTCGTCGAACTGACCGACGTCGCCGGTGTAGAACCAGCCGTCGTCGTCGAAGACCGCGGCGGTCAGGTCGGGGCGACCCCAGTAGCCATGCATCCGCACGTCGGCGCGCAGCGCGATCTCGCCGCGCGACCCCGTGGGGACGTCATGTCGATCGTCGTCCACCAGTCGGACCTCCACTGCTGCCACTGGACGACCCGCTGAACGGAGTCGTTGCGGCGCAGGACCATCGGGGTCGAAGATGTGCGCCCTTCTGGGCAACACCGTCACAGGCATCGGGTTCTCGGTGAGGCCGTACACCTGTACGAGGACGTTTCCGAAGGTCTCGATCGCCGCAGTGAGCTGGCTCAGAGCGATGCTGGACGCGCCGTAGATCATGTATTCCAGCGACGACACGTCGATGCCGAGGGTTCGAGCGGTGTTGGTGAGTGTGGCCAGCATCGTCGGCACCAGGACCGTGTGGGTGACGTGGTGCTCGGCCACGGTGCGTAGGAGCTGTTCGGCGTCGAAGTTCGGTAACAACACCTGTGTGCCACCGCGGTAGAGCGATGCGAACGCCAGACAACCACTGAAGTGACCGAGCGGCGCCGAGTGCAGAAGCACATCGGTCTCGTCCAGACTGCAGATCTCGGCCAGGACGTTGCGCGTGAAGCCCACGATCGAGCCCTGGGTCAGGGTCGATCCCTTCGGTTCCCCGGTCGTCCCCGAGCTGTAGATGAGCCACCCGTCGGTGCCGGCAGTCGGCGTGGCCTCCGGCGGTGTCGCCGACGCGGCCTGCAGAAGGTCGTCCCAGCTGGTGTGGTCTGTGCTGTTCCCGATGACGACGATCTTCTCGAGCGTGGGGATCTTTGCGGCAACGGTCTCGAAGCGTTCGAGGTAGCTCTCCTCGACGATCACCACCCGTATGGAGGCGCTGGCGAAGATTCCGATGAGCTCGTTGGGATGTAGCCGCGGCGTCTCGGCGCAGCGCACGTATCCCCCCATCAGACAGGCGAAGTCGACCTCGAGGAATTCGATGATGTTGCCGGCGACCAGCCCGACCGGCTCACCGGGACGGACCCCGAGGGCGTCGAGAGCGTTGACGGCACGGTGGATACGGTCGCCGAACTCGGCGTACGTCACACGTCGATCACCCTGAATCAGCGCCGTCTTGTGGCGATGATTGACCAGGGCTCTCTGGATCAGGTCGGCAGCGGTGACCCGCGACGGGTAGACGGTCGTCTCGGCCGGGGCGAGGGTCGTCATTGCGATGAACACCTTCCCCTCGACGGGAGCGGAAAGGAGGAATCGTGGCGGATCATGCGGCAGCGGGTTCGCTCAAAGCTGTCACGACGTCGTCGATTGCGACGATCTCCGCGAGCATGCCCAGCGTCTGCAGAGCGAACTGATGCGTCTCCTCGTTGAGCGCCGAGCAGGCCTCCGGCACGACGATCATCCGGTAACCGAGGGATGCTGCGGCAAACGCTGTCGACAGGACGGCCATGTTCGTGGCCACCCCACACATCACGAGCGTCTTCGTCCCGCGCCGCTGAAGGACGTCGTGCAGGTCACTTCCGACGAACGGGTTGGGATTCTGGTGTGTCACCACCACCTCGCTGGCGACGCGGGCCAGGCCGTCGACGAACTCCGCGCCGGGCTCGCCGTCGATCAACGCGTTCATGTCCAGGGTGCCCTGGGTGAGAGGGAGGTTGAGCAACATGTTGGAGCGGTCGGGACGGGAGGCGACGCGGACCAGGATCGGAAGGACGGAGGCCGCATCGGCCGCCTGGAGCAATTTGCTCGCCTCGCCGACGACGTTCCGTCGGGTTGCCTCGCCGCCCATCATTGCGCCCAGGGCCTGCTGGTTGACGATGATGTCGTTCTGGAGATGCAGGACCACTACCGCTGTCTCGGTGGGGTTCAGGTTCATGTGATCACTTTCTGGTGTCGGGTTGGTTGTCGAGCTCGTGAAGCTGCGGCCTCTCAGAGCTGCAGTAGGTCGCGTTCCTGCAGCCACTCACTGATCACGCCGACCGCATCGCGCATGTGATCGTCCTGGCCCATGTAGTAGTGGTTGGCACCCGAGATGACGTGCGCGGTCTTGTCGCTGCTGGCGCACGCGTCGAACAGTTGCTGGGTGTGTGGCTGTGGCACGGCATTGTCGGCGCTGTTCTCGATCGCGAGGAGCGGGACGTGGATGTTGCGCGCAGCCACATGGGCACGGGCATTGGTGTCCTCGGGCGACCACTGGGACAACCACCCTCGCAGGGTCGAGCAGCGAGCGAGGCCGGCAGGACTGATGTTGGCGAGTTCGGGCTTGCCCATGAACGACATCCCGGGCTCGCGATCGTTGGGATCGATGGTGATGTCGAGGAAACGGGGGTCGGCCAGCGTGCGATGGGTGAGGATCACGCGTTCGGACTCGCCGTCACCGTGGTTGCGTAGATGTTCCAGGAGTTCCTTGACGTAGGTGGTGCGGCGATCGATGCGCGCCACTTGCTGAGACCGGAAGTGCTCCAGAAAGTCCTGCGAGTAGGGCGGCTGGTTGGGGTTGCGAGGGTCGTAGAGGTCGAGTTCCGTGTCACGGATCTCGGGGTTCGACTCGTCGAGGACAGACGGGTCGATGAAATCGCGCAACATGTCGGCGCGTCCCAGATGCGCTGCCTGGAAGATGAACGCATCGCCAGGGATCAGACCCGCGAGGTCCACCGGATCTCCTGCCGGCGTGGTCGTGATGGTGTGGTTCTCGGCTTGCGACTGGTACAGCGCGGTCAACGAGCCACCACCCGACCACCCGACGAGTACGACTTTGTCGTACTCCCAGACCTCCTTGGCGTGGCGTACGAAGGCGCCGTAGTCCACGATCACCTTCTCCATGATCAGCGGAGTGTCGTTGCGTGCGTAGCGACTCTCTGCGCACAGGACGTGAATCCCTGTCGCAGCCATCACGCGGGGCAGCGGGATGCGTCTGATCGAACCCGTCGGATGCATGAAGACCAGCAGTGTCGTCGACGGCTTTCCTTTCGGACGCATCCGTACGCCGTCGAGCACGACACTGTCCGGTGCCGAGAATCCGTAGACCTCGCGCAGAACGGTCACCTCGGTGTGCGACACGTTCACGAAGTCGATGTCGACCTCGTATTTCTCCGCTACAGGCACCTGTCAGACCCCGTCATCGAAGCGGCCGACAACGGGGGCTCCGGGCTCGAACCGCTTGGTGAACCCGTCCCACTGCTTGGCGTGCGCCACCTTCGCCAGCCCTGTCTCCGCGAATTGAGTTGTCTGCATGGGGAATCGAGACTCGATCAGCAGGATCTTCTGGGTGTCGATCTTCATCGGCAATGCCGGTGCTTCTCGCCCCATTTCCCAGAGCTGGGTTCCCGGGCCGTGAGGCGTCCAGTTGTTGTTCAAGATGCTGCTGCCGGCTCCGAGTTCCTTACCCGCGAAATCGCCGTCGATGAAGACGCTGAACTCGACGACGCAGTTGCGGTGGTATCCCGGCGGCCGGAAGGTCCCCTCGGCAACCAACCAACGGGGGGTCAACGCCATCACATCGAAATTGGGGCCGAGGATCGGATCGGAGGGAGAGCTCAACAGCGCGAAGACGGACGGATCCGGGTGGTCCACGGCGGTCGGCCCGATCGGGACGAAGCGATCGAGGTTGTACTTGTAGGGGTAGAGGTTGCCTCTCCAGGCGACGACATCGAGCGGCGAGTGGTCTAGGGGCGCCGACCACAGGTTTCCGGCGTACTTGTGGACCATCTGCACCGGACGTTCCTCGTCCTCGAAGGCCGCCACCGGGATTTCGAAGTCGTTGACGTTGGCCAGCGCATTCGTACCCAGCAGTCCGAGCTCGGGCAGACGCATCGGCAGCCCGAAGTTCTCGAAGACGAACCCTTGCGCGCTGTCGTCGAGCAGTTCGACCCGGAACTTCAGCCCCCTGGGCACCACGGCGATCTCGCCCATGCCTATATCGAGCTTGCCCAGCTCGGTGAACACCCGGAGGCGCCCGGTCTGGGGGACGATCATCAGTTCCCCGTCCGCGTCGGAGAACACCCTGTCGACCATCGACCGGTTGGTCGAGTAGACGTGAACAGCCATGCCCGACTGCGATTCCGGCGATCCATTTCCGCAGAGGGTGGCGAGGCTGTCGACGAAATCGCCGTTCGGTGTCATAGAGCTGACGGAGCCCCAGGCTGTGCTGTTGGGTGAGGGTGGCAGGTCGAACGGCGGCGTGAGCAGATTGCCGTTGTCGATGCGCTCGAAGGTCCCGTGTGAGGCCGAGGGGCGGATGCGGAAGCTGTAGGAACGTCGGTTCACCGCACGCGGAGCGGTGAAGGTGGTGCCGGAAATCAGCTCGCTCACCAGCCCGTGAGCAACCTTCTGCGGACTGTTCTGTCCGAGTGGCAGCGTGCCCGGCAGCGCCTCGGTCTCGAGTTCGTTGCCGAGACCGTTCTGGTAGGTCAGTGTGGCGGGGGCAATGGTTGCACGGTGCGATGCGGTGTCGGTCCGCTCGGCGATGTCGGTCATCAAAAATCTCCTCGGGGATAGGCAACTCACCGGCACCGGAACGACTGTGAGAGTCAGGCCCATCGGATGAGCGCCTGTGCGGGTGAGCAACTCCACCAAAATTTATCGCCACTGTTATCTCCGTCACTAGTGGCTGTGAGCACACACCGTCTCGCGGTGACTGGCTCCTGAACCAGACGTGCTGGTGGACAGGCATTCCGGATGAAGGTCAGAAGAGAGCGGCAACAAGTCGATCGTCGACAGTCACCGTGCGGTCCATTCCGGCGGCCGCTTCTCCGCGAAGGCTCGCAGACCCTCTGCGTAGTCGGCGGTGACTTCGAGCGGCCCGAGTTGTGCCTCCGCGTACGCCCAGCGTTGCCCTTCATCGAGTTGGCGGCCGGCAACGATGGCCCGTCGGCTGGCGCGGACGGCCAGCGGCGCGTTCGCGCAGATGATCTCGGCCAGTTCGACGGCACCATCGACCGCGCTCCCCGTTGTCGCGATGCGATTGACCAACCCGAGGTCGAACAGGCGCTCTACGGAAATGGGTGTTCCCGTCAACGCGATTTCCAGTGCCACCTTCTCGCCGACGAGCCGCGGGAGTTCGGCCAGTGCTCCGCCGACGGCGAGCAACGACCGCGTCACCTCGGGCAGCAACACCGACACACCGGATCGGGCGACGATGAGATCCGCTGCGAGAGCCAGTTCCAATCCGCCGCCGAGTGCATTGCCGTCGAGCGCAGCGATCACCGGCTTGTTTCGTTGTCGACGGACGAATCCGCCGAATCCACCGCGCTCGGTCACCAGTGGTGCCATGCCATGGGCGGCGACCTCCTTGAGATCGGCACCCGCGCAGAAGATGGGTGGCGTCGCCGCCAGCACGCCGACCCACAGGTCGTCGTCGGCCTCGAGCTGATCGATCGCTCGCTCGAGGCCGACCGCGACAGCATGGTTGATGGCGTTGCGCGCCTCGGGGCGGTCGATCGTCACCACGAGCACGCGGCCGCGTGTGCTCGTACGTACGACGGGACGGTGTGGTTCATCCGACATGTTCACGACCTATCAGTTGACGTGCGATCACGAGCGCCCGAACCGGTTGGCCGAGAATCTGTTCCAAATGCTCGTGATGTCCGGTGGACAGAAAAGACTGAGGGAGAATACATTTGGTCACATCGAACAGCATGACGTGTACAGTCCCCTCAGGACAACAGGGAGACAAGATGAAAATTACAGACAGCACAGTAGCTTTCGTGACAGGAGCGGCGTCCGGTCTGGGTCTGGCCACCGCACGAGCCCTTCTCGAGGCGGGTGCGTCCGTGGTACTCGCCGATCGCGACGGTCCGGGTGCGCTCGAAGCCGAGTTCGGCGACCAGGTTCTGGTCGCCGGAATAGATGTGAGCCAGCCTGATTCGGTGCAGGATGCGGTGGAAAGGGCGAAGGAGCGTTTCGGCGCGCTGCACGTCACCGTCAACGCCGCCGGCATAGCGCCCGGTGTTCTGACGCTGGGACGACGCGGAATGCACGATCTCGACCAGTTCCGAAAGACATTCGACGTCAACGTCATCGGTCTCTTCGACGTGTGTCGACGGACCGCTGATGTCATGCAACACAACGAGCCGGACGAGAACGGCGAGCGCGGAGTCATCATCAACGTCTCGTCGGGCGCTGCTTGGCAGGGGCAGCGCGGACAGGCCGCGTACTCCGGTAGCAAGGCTGCGGTGATCGGGATGATGCTGCCGATGGCCAAGGACCTCGCCCCGTATGGCATCCGTGTCACCTCGGTGGCACCAGGGCCCTTCGACACCGCGATGGCCGCCGGATTCTCGGAGAAGACGCGTACGACGATGAACGATATTCCCCTCCACCCGAAGAGGAGGGGTCGGCCCGAGGAGTTTGCAGACTTGGCGCTGCACATCGTTCGCAATCCGTACCTGAACGCAACGTCGATCGACCTCGACGGCGGCGCGCGAATCGTCTGAGGAAGTAGGCCAGTCGTCCTCACCCGGGCGTGACCGGGTGAGGACGACTCGCCGCCCAGCCGGTCGCCAGTGGCTACCACGCTGCCTCGAGGATCGAGAGGATGTCGTCCCGCGAGACGGGGCGCCTGCTCACCGCGACCGCAGGATCGCCCATGATTCGCTCGGCCACGGTCGGCAGTGCGTCGCGGCGGCCTCCGGCCGCCGAAATGGTGTCGGGCACGCCGAGGCTGGTGACCAGGGAGCGAACGGCAGCGATCGCCCGGCGTGCGGCGTCGGCGTCGCTCTGATCGCGGGTGTCGCACCCCATGGCCTCGGCGATACGGCGCAACTGGGGCCGGGTCAGTTCCTCGGTGAAGGCCATGACGTGCGGCAGCACGATGGCCGACGTCACCCCATGGGTCATGTCGAACTCGGCGGCCAGCTGGTGTCCGATCCCATGGGAAAGGCCGGTCCCGACTTCGGCCGCCGCGAAGATGGACATCCAGCTCCCCAGCAGACAGTCGGTTCGCGCCTGTCGGTCGAGGGGATTGTCTTTGCTGTGAACGAGATTGGCCGAAAGCAGACGTAGCGCCTCGGCACCCAGAGCGTCGCCGATCGGCATGCTCCTGGTCGACAGGATGCCTTCGACGGCGTGATCGATGGCCCGGATTCCCGAGGCCGCCCACAACCATGCTGGTGTGCGGGCGGCCACATCCGGGTCCAGGACGACCGCCACAGGTGTCAGACCTGGTGCCGAATACACACACTTCTCATGGCTGACCTCGTCGGTCACACCGGCCACGCCGGTGTGTTCTCCGGCAGACAAGGTGGTCGGGACTGCGAGATGTGGGATGAGCCGTCCGGGTATGTCGGGGATCTCGTGCACGTCGGGATAGGTGAAGCGGACCCGATACCGGTCGAAGTCCGCCGGCTCGGTGATCTCCATGGCCAGACACATGGCGACGGCCTTGGCGCAGTCGATGGGGGTACCGCCGCCAACGCTGACCACGCTGTCGGCACCGACATCACGCGCCAGAGCTGCCGCCCGCAACACCGCCATACGCGGAACATGCTGCGGGGTATCGGAATACACCCCCACTAGCCCCCCGCCGAATTGGTCACGCAGCGACTCTTCGACATCCGTTCCGGCCAGAGATCCCGACATGATGGCCAGGGGTCGCCGGCCCCCGTGTGCGCGCAGGATGTCGGCGATGCCACCGAATGCATCGTCGCCGTAGGTGACCGTGTCGACGCGGGTAGGGCTGAAAGTGCGTGCCATGTCTCAGCTCTCGACTCGAATGATGCTCAGCGGAGTTCCCGAGCGTTCGTGGGTCCTTCTCTCCGGGACGTGCCGGCTCAGCCTGTCCGTGTGCTGCTCGGGGAGAACCGCGCCGGCAGATCGACCATCTGCAAAGACTCGGAACCGGTGAAGTGGTACTTCGCCGGCCGGGTCGGATCCACCAGCTCGATATCGGGTAGGCGACGCAGCAGGACCTCGAGTGCTACGCGCATTTCCATTCTCGCGAGCGGCGCGCCAGGACACAGATGCGGACCGTGACCGAACGCCAGATGGCGCTGCCGCCCGCTGTGATCACGATCGATGTCGAAGTCCAACGGATTGGGAAACACCTCCGGATCACGGTTCGCCGCGGTGTAACACAGGTAGACGTCCTCATCCTTCTGAATCGGGACACCGTGGAGCTCCACATCTTTGGTCGCCCGCCGGTAGAAACCGAATACCGGGGGCCGCAAGCGAAGGGACTCCTCCACCGCAAGCGGGATCAGTTCGGGATCGTCGGTCAGACGCTGCCGCACATCCGGTCGAGACAACACCTGGAAGAGCAGCGAGGACAAACCGGAAATCGTGGTCTCGAAGCCAGGAGGAATCGGAGTCACCAACGCGATCGACAACTGCTGCCGATTCAGCGGCTGGCCCTCGATCGTGAAGTCCGCAACTTTGTCGATGTATTCATCGCCTCCGAGCCCGCGCCGTTCCTCCATGATCTCGAGCATCAGGTCGAGAAAGTTCGATTGCAAACGCACGAGCTCCACTGGGTCGCCGACACCCTTGAACAGAGCCTCCGAACGAGTGCGAAATTCTCCGCTGTACTTCTTGTCGACGCCCATCGCAATGCAAATCGCCCGCAATGGAATCTCGGTGGCGAACTCGCTGACGAGATCGACTTCACCACTCCGCTCGAACCCATCGATCACGTCGTTGACTTCGCCGATGATCGACTCTTCCAGGCGTGCCGGCGTCATCGCATTGGTCAGCTCCGAATAGATCTTGCGCCACGGAACGTGTGCGGGAGGATCGACATCCAACGGCGTCAAGGCCCCGGGAGGCGCGGCCGGACGAAAGCAACCGGGAGCGATCGAGTACGTGTGGTAGTCCTTCGAAGCCTTCTTCACATCGTCGTACTTGAGCAGAACGTGAAAGCCGTCCACCTGATCGCTGTGACCGACAGGACACCGCGCTGCCGACTCCGCGATCATCTCGTCTGCAGCCTCTGGCGAGCTGGTCCAGGTGTTGAACTCCGCGAGCGGATCAGGCATCGAAGTAGGAGCAATCTCGTTGATCGTCATAGTCGTTTCCTCGGTGGTCGGGGACGTGTGGAGAATGCGGCCGGTCTGTGACATGGCACACCATCTGCATGGGCTCATTTATAGCGCGATGTGACGGCTACCACTCATGGCTTCGAGCACACACATGGGGGTTTCGACTGGCTTCGAGGCCAAGTGCGCAGCAGGACGGTGTTGTCGGTCGAGGTGAAGGTGCTCGCCGACCCAGGGCGCCCTCGAGTACTCGTCGCCCTCGCGAAAGCTGTTGTACCGCAGGAAACCGGGTACGCGTCCACGGGTAGCCGACCGGAAGCAGAGCAACGTGGCACCGCAGCCTCGGCCACCGGCTGCATCGGCGATTGGGCTACAGCCCTGAGGCCAGGATCGATTCTGTGTCGCGCGACAGTGCGACCATCCCAGCCTTCACGATCTACTTGTGGCTCAGGACACAATCGGTGACAGGAACCAGCCTCGTCAGATCGATCCGGTCTCGAGCGCACGTCAGCCCGCGTGCGTCACACTCCCCCACGGTCAGGACGCCAAATGAACTCGCTACAGGATGATTTCAAGCAGGTAATGGCCCACGTCGCCACTCCGGTCGCGGTCGTCACCTCGCACATCGCTGGTCGCCCAGCCGGAGCCACCGTCAGCGCTTTCGCCTCCGTATCGATGTCACCGGCGATCATCCTCGTCGCACTGGATCGCGGCTCGGAAACCCTTGAGCTCGTCACTGCATCAGCACTTTTCGGCCTCAATGTCCTGGGTCGCGATCAGCACACCACGGCGATGAAATTTGCGGGCAAGGGAGGAGCAGCGAAATTCGACGGAACGCCGTGGACGCTCGACCACGACGTGCCGAGACTGGGCGGAACCGCCTCCTGGATCGCCTGCACCGTACGCGAACTCATCGACGGCGGCGATCATGTCGTTGCGCTGGGAAACGTCGTTCACGCACATCACCAGGGCGGCGAACCGCTGACCTATCACGGGCGTCGGTTCGGAACTCACTCGATGTTCGAGGACGTGTAAGCGCTCTGCCGCTCGCGACCGCAACTCCACTGTCATCGAGCGGGGCTCTCGAGCTGACACTCCACCCGCCGGACCGCACTCCGATCCATCTCCCCCGTGGCGTCCTCGCACGACGATTTTCAGTCGGATTTCGGGTGTGTCCGATCAACGGTGCACCCGACCTCGGTGTCGGTTGGTTACCGTTCGGGGTGATCCGTCCTCCGAAGGTGATCGCGAACGCATTCAGCGCCGGCTTCTCATCGCCCACCGCGCCTTACCTTTCCCGGTGGGGTCCAGTGCCCGCGTGGCGAGATACAGACACTCGAGAGCCGCCTGCTCGGTCGGGAAGTGCCCACAGGCGCGCACAGCACGCCTGTGGCAGGCGTTGCCCGACTCGATCGCACACGCCCTCGCAGACCACCCGCCTGATCTCCACGTCGTAGTCCAGGAAGGGCCGCGTTCTCGCTCCGCGCGTTGTTCCACATCGTGATGATCGCCGGATACTGCTGACCCCACGTCGTCGCTCTTTTGCCTGCGCCAGGAGGTGCTCGGCCAACTGCTTCTGGTCCACCTCAACCGCCATGGGATCCAGTGTTTCGGTCATCATCGGTCCTTCCCACCGAGCTCGGCTCGGCGTGTCGAACCAAGGACCGGATCTACCGTTATTCAGGCAGTCCCTCGATTGCAGGACCATCGATGCCCAGCTCTCGGACCGTGCGCACGTAAGTGGCGACGTTGCGGAGTTTCACGTCCTCGTACCCCCGAACGAGCTCGGGCGCTTGAGCGAATTGCACTGCTAGGGCGTAGTTCTCGGTGGTGAGATTGGAAACCAGGCCGGTGATCGTTGCTTCGTAGTGAGACAGCAGGGTGCGTTCGATTCGTCGGACCTTGGCATAACCGAATGGATCGAACGGAGTACCTCGGAGAACCTTGCCGTGAGCCAGGACTTTGAGTGCGAGGTGACTGCGTGGGCCCAAACCGATCTTCTTCTTCCGACCGAGAGCCTTGAGCATGGGCGGGTGGAGCTTGTAGGTCAGCTTCTGACCACCGGGGACCTCGGCGGCGACCGATTCGACGAAAGCCTGATCGGTGAGCATCCGAGCGACCTCGTATTCGTCCTTGTAGGCCATCAACTTGTGCAGGCCTTGCGCAACGGCCTCGGTCAGCTGGGTTCCGGTGCCGAGCGCCTGGTCGGCGTCCCATACTCGCTGGACCGTGGACAGGTAACGGCGCGTGATCGCCGGGCCCTGGTAGGACATCAGCTGTGCTGCGCGACGCTCTACCAGCTCGAGTACGTTCCCCTGTACGGTAAGTCGGCTGAGCAGGTGCGCCGGCACCGCAATGTCGCTGCGGGTCGCCGCGCCACGTGGCGCAACCGCGGCGGCGAAAACGGTCGGTTCGGCGACGTGGGTTCTGCCCCAACGGAATGCGGCAATATTTGTGGCCACCGCGACGCCGTTGATGGTGATCGCCTCTTCGATGGCCGTGGCCGGGATCGGCAGGCCACCGGCTTGATAGGCGGCGCCGACGAGGAGGAAATTGGCGGCGGCGGTGTTGCCGAACAAGGTATCTGCCGCGGCGAGCGCATCGAAGGTGAACATGCGGGAGCTTCGTGCGGTGAGTCTGTTCACGAGGTCGTCGTCGGCCGGGTATTGCACCGACGGGTCGTACACCATGTCGCCTGTGGGGGTCTTGCTGGTGGAGGCGACAGTGATGGTTCGGTCGGTGTTGCCGTAGTCGGCGTTCTTGACGTCGGCGGCCGTCAAGAGGTCGAACGCGAGGATGCAGTCGGCCGAGGATGGGCTGATGCGGTTGGACGATTCGCTCGGTTCGGTCGAGAGTCGCAGGTGTGAGGTGACCGGGCCGGCTTTCTGACTCAAGCCGGTCTGATCGAGGCCCTCCACGTGCAGATTCGAGCGCAGCGCGGCCATACCGAGAACCTGGTTGACGGTGACGATTCCGGTTCCGCCGATTCCAGCCAGGAAGATGTTGTGGGTTCCCGTCAGCGGGGCGTGCTCGGGATCGGATACCAACGGTGGCTTCGGAGCCTCCGGGCGAACCACCTTGGCGTCGTCCGGCACCTCGACGGTCACGAACGAGGGGCAGTCACCTTCGAGGCAGGAGTAGTCGGTGTTGCAGGAGGACTGGTCGATGGTGGTCTTGCGTCCGAACTCGGTGTCGATCGGCTGCACCGACAGGCAGTTGCTCTTGACCCCGCAGTCACCGCAGCCCTCGCAGACTGCTTCGTTGATGATCACGCGGGTGCGGCGGGGAGGGAGGTTGCCGCGCTTGCGTTTACGGCGAGCCTCTGCTGCGCACTGCTGGTCGTAGATCAGAACAGTAACCCCTGCTGTGTCACGGAGGATCAGCTGCGCTTCGTCGAGCCGTTCTCGCGGCCACAGTGTCGAACCGGCGGCGAGGGATGCCTTGCGGTGCCGTTCGGGTTCGTCGGCGCAGATGATGATCTTGCGGACGCCTTCGGAGGCGAGCTTGTGGGTCAGTTCCGGGACGGTCAGGCCCGCTTCCGCGTCCTGCGCGCCGGTCATGGCGACGGCAGAGTTGAACAGGATCTTGTACGTGATGTTGACTCCGGCGGCGATGCACGCCTGTACCGCGAGTTGGCCGGAGTGGAAGTACGTTCCGTCGCCGACGTTCTGAAAGATGTGACCGACATCGGTGAATTGGGTCTGCCCGATCCACTGAGCTCCCTCTCCGCCCATCTGTGTGAGGCCGGTGACCTGCGAATCGGCACGCGAGGACATGGTGACCAGTGTGTGACAACCGATTCCGCCGCCGGCGAGCGATCCTTCCGGGACGGCAGTGGATCGGTTGTGGGGGCAACCCGAGCAGAAGTACGGTGCTCGTTTGGCCGGCAACACGGTCAACTCCAGCACCGGGGGCGGAGGCTTGGGCAGTTCGACGTGCCCGCCGAGAACCCGGCGCAGAGGTCGTGACAAGCGTGCCGCGGTGAGTTCGCCGTCCGAGGGCACCAGCGGCGTTCGATCGTGGTGCACCTTTCCGACGACGCGAGGTGCATCGAGAGTCCCGTACAGGATCTCCTTGAGCTGAGTTTCGACGAAGGACGTCTTGTCCTCGACCACAAGCACCGTCTCGAGGCCTGCGGCGAACTGTTTGATCTTGCTCTCGCCCAACGGGAACGGCATACCGATGCGCATGACGCGGATGCCGGTCTCTTCCAGACGTGCCGCATCGAGACCCAGTTCATCGAGCGCCTGCCGGACGCTGTCGTACGCCGTTCCGACAGCGACGATTCCCATCGTCGCCGTCGGCGGGTCGACGTCGATGGAGTCGACAGGATTGGCCTCGGTGAACCGTCGAACCATCTCCCACCGAGGGCCGTACATGTCGGCCTCGGCGAGCACACTTTCTGGGGGAGATAGCAGCATTCGCTGGCGGTAGGTCCACGGTCGACCGTTCCACTCGATCTCGGGGCGTTCGATGGTGAAATCGGAGAAGTCCCGGTCCAACGTCCAGATACCATCCGCCACATCGGCGACCAGCTTCATCGACGACCAGCACCCGGACAGTCGAGACAGCTCGACGCCGAGCAAACCGAAGGCGATCACCTCTTCGGCATTACGGGGAAAGAAGATCGGCATACCCAGCGCCGCAAGGGATTTCTCGCTCGCTGCCGGAACGCTGGACGACTTCGCGGCGGGATCGTCGCCCACGAGAACCAGCACCCCGCCGGTGGGATTGGCCCCGTACATCGTGCCGTGACGAAGTGAATCGCTGGCGCGGTCCAGGCCGGGGCCCTTGCCGTACCAGACGCCCACGACTCCGTCATGAGTGCGGGTGCCCGACGGCAGATCCATCTGACTGCCCCAGACCGAGGTGGCTGCCAGTTCCTCGTTCATCCCCGGAACCAGATGAACGTCGTGATCGCTCTTCAACTCGGGGATTCCGGCCAGAAGCCGATCCAGTCCGGCGAGCGGACTGCCCTGATACCCCGAGACGAAGGTGGCGACGCGTCGGCCGGCCCGCTGATCGCGTTCGTGCTGCTCGACCAATTGGCGCGCGATTGCCTGGACTCCTGTCATCAGCACAGGCCCGGACTTCGACCGGTAGCGATCAGCAAGGTCAACTGAGGCGGCCGGCTTTCGCACGTCGTTCATTTCGATAGTCACAAGAATCCAATCCATGCATCAGCAGGCACGCCCACGATGGTTAGTGATGTGTTCATCTTCCATATCTGCGTTAATCTGATCAATACAAACGACTGCAACTATGCAATACAGTCAATCCAAACCCGCTACGTCGTGCGGAACTGACCGCAATGCGCAATGCACGACTGCTCGCATCGAATGACGCTGAGTCGCCGCGGTTCTCGTGACAAGGTCAACGTGCGTAGGTCCCCGGAACGTCGCAGGCAACACGAAAGCCGCCATTACCCATTGTCGAGTCCGGTGTGTTGGACGACCGCGCAGCGACTCGGTAGCGGTTGCAGTAGGAGTGGTGGCACAGATACGAGCCGCCGCGCATGACGCGCCGCGTACCGACGTCCGGCCCTTGTGGATCGTCGAAGCGGGAGTGTTCGTAATAGTCGGAGGCGAAGAAGTCGTTGCACCATTCCCAGACGTTGCCGGCCATCTGCAGTAGGCCGTATCCGTTCGGGCGGTAGCTTTTTGCTGGAGCGGTTGTCGAGTGGCCGTCCTCGACCGTGTTTCGCGTGGGGAACTCGCCCTGCCAGATGTTGCAGCGCCACTGGCCGCGCGGAGTGAGTTCATTACCCCAGGCATAACGCTGGGATTCGAGACCGCCACGCGCGGCGTACTCCCACTCCGCCTCGGTGGGGAGGCGGGCACCCGCCCAGTCGCAGTACGCGCGGGCATCGTTCCAGGAGACATGGACAACAGGATGGTTCTGGAGAGCCGAGATGCTCGTAGTCGGCCCGTTCGGATGCTTCCAGTCTGCACCCTCGACTGCCAGCCACCATGGTGCGTCTGCAACTCGATGAAGCACATCTTTGGGATTGCCATCGAACGCGAGGTGAAAGACGGCCGAGACTCCGTACTGCTCTGCGGTGCTGATGTACCCGGTGTTCTTGACGAACGTCGCAAACTGTCGATTTGTGACCGTTGTCGCGCTCAGCCTGAACCCGGAGATCGATACATCGTGAACCGGAGTCTCTCCGTCATCCGCGTAACCCTCATCGAACGCGTCGCCCATACGTACTGTTCCTGCAGGAATGTGTTTGTACGAGAGTGCCTTACGGGCGGCCGTGCTCCGCCCCGGAGGGTGCTGCTCGGACCCAGGGTCTGTGTACGGGTCGGTGTCACCCGTACCGGCATTTGCCGGCATGCAACAGTTGTTCATCGCATCCTCCGATCCCGTCGGTTTCGAGCCTAGTTCGCCCAGTCCATCGTGTAGATCACTTGTGCGGCCTTGTCGCCGGCTGCGTTCACCGCCGCAAAATCGCTCGGAATGACATTGTTCTCCAGCGCATATCGGTTCCAGAGCTCAGAAAGGCGTCGCACCTCTTCTGGGTTGCCGGTGGCGAGGTCGGTCGTTTCACCTGGATCGACTGCGAGGTCGTACAGGGCATACTGCCCTGTGCCACCGTTCCCAGGAGATGCGAAGACCAATTTGGAGTTTCCGTCACGAAAGGCACGCTCGCCGAACATCTCCAAGCCGAGGAGGTTGTCACCTATGTCGTCTGCGGAACCGTCGAGGAGGGGTTTCGCACTGTCGCCGGCCAGGACTTCGGCATCGACGAGTGCAGCACCCGCGTAGTCGGCGAAGGTGGGGTAAAGGTCACTGATGTGGGCGAGTGTGTCGACGATGCGCGGGCCGTTCCGATCACCGGCGTTCGGGGTTCTGACAATCAACGGCGAGCGGGTGCCGCCCTCGAAAACGGTGCTCTTGGTGTGAAAGAACGGGCCGGAAGAGACCTGCGCGTTGGCAAGTGACAGTACCGGGAAGGAACCGGGTGCTCCGTAGGAGTCTGTATTGCCGATCAGTGGGTAGTGTTCTTCGAGCCATTCCCGGGCACCTGGTTGTTGCGTGTACAAATCCGGTGACAGGCCCGCGGCACCATTGTCGCTGGCGACGACGACCACAGTGTTGTCGAACTGTCCGGTGTTCTTCAGATGGTCGACGATGCGGCCGAGTTGGGTGTCGACGTGTTCGATCATGGCCGCGTATACCGCTGAGCGGTAGGCGAGATCTCGTTTTTGTTCGCCCGTAAGCGTGTTCCAGTCAGGGGTCTGCGCCGGCCATCGGGTGTCGACGTTCGCATCGATGAGTCCCCGGGAGGCCATCTCGCTGATGCGGTCTGCTCGGAGCTCGGTGAAGTCCTGATCGCCGGAGTTCGCGTTCAGGTACTTTTCGATCAGTTCCGTATCGGGCACGTGTAGCGGATCGTGAGGTGCGGTATATGCGAGATAGCCGAAGAACGGGCGATCGTCATCCTCCCCGCTCTCGATCATGTCGAGCATCTCGTCGGTGTAGGCGTCGGTCGAGTAGAAGTCCGCTGGTAGCTCGGGGACAGGCTCTCCGTTGCGTTCGTAGGAGAGTGTGTCGACTGGCTCCTGTCGACCCGGGACGGTTCGCAGCGCATCCGAGTAGTGGGATCCCCCACCCTGATACAAGGTGAAATTTTGATCGAAGCCCAATACTTGTGGAGTTTGCTGCGGGCCCAAGCCGAGATGCCATTTGCCGGACTGATAAGTGCTGTATCCGGTTCGAGAGAGCAACTCGGCAATTCCGGTGTACGTGCCTTCCAATGATCCTTTGTACCCGGGAGTATCGGGAGTGATGCCCGGCGCGATCAGACCCTCCATCGACCCGAGTCCTACGCGGTGAGGATCTTGTCCTGTCATCAGGGAGGCGCGTGTGGGTGCGCACACCGGATTGGTGTGAAAGTTGGTGAATTGTGCGCCTTCGTCGGCCAAGCCGTCGATGGTAGGCGTGGACACCGGGCCACCGTAGGTGCCGAGGTCGCTATAGCCCAGGTCGTCCAAGAGGACCATCAAGATGTTGGGACGACCACCGTTCGCCTGCGCTTCCGGCCCATTGTCGGTCGACGGGGATGGCGCGCACGCCGTGCCCGTCAACAGCGCCGTGGTGCACAGGGCCATGCCGATCGAGGGTCGGATACCAAGGCCTACTCTGGAACGCGTGAACATGAATTCACCTTTCGTGCTCGGTGTCAATGCCTGCCCTCAGCACAGGCCTGAACTCCGATCTTCTACAAGTGACTTAAACTAATGAATGTAAACGGCCGCAACTGAGCAATTCATTCAAACCACACTTGCTACTTCATTTGGAGCTGATCTCAATGCTCAATATCGACCGCTTGGACATCGACCTACTGGGCGCGCTGTCCCGCAATGCTCGGACCGGGATCGCCGAACTTGCCGCCACACTCGGCGTCGCGCGTAATACCGTGCAGGCCAGGTTGACTCGGATGGTCGACGGGAATTTCTTGGCCGGATTCCGGCCCGAACTCGATCTGGCGGAAGTGGGCATCGACGTCCAGGCGTTCATGGCTCTGGAGTTGCAACAGGGGCGACTGAATTCTGTTGTGGATGCGCTGACATCAGTGCCCGAGGTTCTCGAGATTCATGCCACGACGGGTCGAGAAGACTTGCTCGTTCGAGTCGCGACGGCCACGCACGCCGACCTACAGGACCTCATTCAACGCGTGGTGTCCATCGACGGGGTGTCACACTCGAGCACAACCCTCACACTGACGACTCCGCTGCGGTACCGGATCCAACCGCTGCTCGAACATCTGGGCCAGGAACGCGGATGGGGGCGCTCGACGCCGATCGCACGTTGATCGGAAACTGAGCCATGTCGGCCCTTCGATCAACGTGCGATGGGCGGAGAATCAGCGCCGTGCAACCAATCTGCGACCGACCAGATCGAGCATGACCTCGTTGGCACCGCCGTAGATTCGCTGAATTCGCGCGTCGCGCCAGATTCTAGCGATCGGCGTCTCCTCCATGTAGCCATAGCCACCGAAGTACTGGAGCACTTGATCGACCACTTCCCATTGGAGATCTGTTGCCTTTGCCTTGACGCCGGCCGCCTCCTCTGCGGTGAGCTGTCCATCGTTCAAGGCCAGGACACAGCGATCGATATAGGTCTCGAGGATGTCGGTCTCGATGTGTAGATGTGCCAACATCATTCGAATCGACTGCATGTCCGCGAGCGGTTCGCCGAATGCGATCCGCTGGGTGAGGTGCTCCAGCCCGAGCGTGAGCGCGTGACGCGCCGACGCCACGCCGGACACCGCGATCGACAGTCGCTCGCGGGGGAGATTCCCTACGGCAGCACCGAATCCGCGCCCTGGTTCTCCGATGATGTTCGAGACCGGAACTCGACAGTCATCGAAGAACAGTTCGGCCGTGTCCTGCCCTTTACGGCCGATCTTGTGCATCGGTCGGCCCCGCTCGAATCCGGGTGTGCCGGCCTCGACCGCGACGAACGTGGTACCTCGGCCGTCTCTCTCGCCCGTTCTGGTCAGCACGATCGCGAGATCGCAAGTGGCACCGCTGGTGATGAACGTCTTCGACCCGTTGAGCACGAGCATGTCGCCGTCCCGCCGTGCCGTGGTCTTGATGGCGGCGAGATCCGAACCCGCTTCGGGTTCGGTCATTCCGAGCGAGACCACCAGGTTGCCGGCAGCGAAGGGCGGGTGCCATCGCTGCCGCTGTTCGTCGGTGGTGAGGTCGCGCAAGTAGGGCAGGATGATGTCGTTCTGCATGGAGAAGAGATCGGCGGCGATGTTGGCTGCCACCACCTCCTCGGTCATGATGGCGTTGTATCGGAAATCGTCGATTCCCAGTCCACCGAGCTCGGGGTCGAGCTCGAAGCCGAGGAACCCCGACTCGCCCGCTTCGCGGATGAACTCACGATCCGGGGTGCCTGCCTCCTCCCACTTCTCGATGAAGGGCACGGCTCTGCGATCCAAGAATGTGCGGAACGCTTTCCTGAAAGACTCGTGTTCGGAGTCGTACAGCGTCCTATGCATGCGTCACCTCCCGATCGGTGGACTCCGCCTGGCGCACAAGCGAATCAGGCGGAGTGAATCGTGGTCCATGGCGCTCCGCCAGGTCCTGCGCCCGCGCGACGAACGCGCTGACGCCACCGGGATAGCCGCTGACGAATTGTGCCGCTCCGCCGGTCCAGGTGGGGAATCCGATACCCAACATCGATCCTACGTTTGCATCGGCTGTGCTGCGCAGCAATCCGCTCTCGAGGCACCGGGCGGTGTCGAGTGCCTCGGCGAAGAGAAGCCGATCCTTCAGCTCCTCGAGATCGTCGCTCGGTCGACTGGGTCCGAATTCATCTTCCAGTCCCGACCACAATCCGGTGCGCTGTCCATTCTCGTACTCGTAGTATCCGGCACCTGCCGCGCGACCGGAGCGCCCGAGAGCATCGACCAAGCGTGTCAGCACAGTGTCGCCGGGGTGCTCGTGGAATTCACTCGCGGTTCGCTGAGCCTCGGCCCGGAACTGCCCGTAGATCTTGTGCGGCAACGCCAAGGTCAATTCGTCCGACAATGCCAAGGTGCCGAGCGGATATCCCGCCTGCCGGGAGGCCTGCTCGATCGACGACGGTGAGATGCCTTCCCCCACCATCGCGGCGGCCTCGAGCAGCCTGGTCAAAATGACTCTGCTGGTGAAGAATCCGCGGCCGTCGCCGACCACGATCGGAGTCTTGCGCAACTGCCGGACGATGTCGTAAGCCTTCGCCAACGTGGCGTCGCTGGTCTGCTCGCCGACGACGATCTCGACGAGCTCCATACGTTCTGCGGGAGAGAAGAAGTGCAGCCCGACGAAGTCGGCAGGTCGGTCGACAGTCCCGGCCAATCCACTGATGGGCAGCGTCGAGGTGTTGCTCGCGATCACAGCGTCGGGTGCCACGACGCCGAGTATTTCTCGGATGACCGTGGCCTTGAGGGTGGGATCCTCGAACACTGCTTCGATGACGAGGTCCACCCCGGAAAAATCTGCGGGATCGGCGACGGCGGTGATACGCGACAGGATGTCCGCGGCGCTTTGTTCTGTTCGCGACCCTCGGGAAACCTGTTTGCCCAAGGCCTTTTCCGCGTAGGCGCGTCCCCGCTCGGCAGCCGCGACATCGACGTCCTTCAGCAGGACCTCGATGCCGACCGTGGCCGCAGCGAGCGCGATGCCGGCACCCATCATGCCTGCACCGATGACCCCGAGCCGTTCGGCGTGGTGTGTCGGGAACCCGTTCGGTCGGCTAGCGCCCGATGCGATGGCCTGACGGTCGAAGAACACACCCTGAATGATGTTCTTGGCGATCGGCGACGTAGCGAGTTCGACGAAGTAGCGTGTCTCGACGTCGAACGCCGTGGCCAAGTCGACCTGGGTGCTCTCGACCGCGCTGGCGAGTATCGCGGCGGGAGCGGGCATTGGCGCTCCCTTGTATTGAGCGCGTAGCGCGGCGGTGCGGACTGCGAGGGTCGCCTCCACAGCCGGGTCGTAGGCGGTGCCACCGGGGATTGCCGAGCCGGCGTCCCACGGCTGACGCGCGGTCGGATTCTCCGAGATCCATTGTCGGGCAGCAGCTACAGCCGTACCGACGGGCACGACGTCGTCCACGAGGCCGAGATCGCGGGCCGCGGCGGGACCGTAACTGTGTCCACCGAGCAACACCTTGTCGAGCGCAGTGTCGAGTCCGAGCAGCCGGACTGTCCGAACCACGCCGCCGCCGCCGGGCAGTAGTCCGAGCGTCACTTCCGGTAGCCCGATCTTGATCCGCGGGTTGTCTGCCACGATGCGGTGATGCGCGGCCATCGCGAGCTCGAGGCCACCTCCCAGAGCCGAGCCTTCCAAGGCAGCCACCACGGGCACACCGAGGGTCTCGAGTGCGCGTAGCTGAGCCTTCACGCGGTTCGCGAATGCGGTGAGGTCGGCAGCGTCCTCCGGGCGCGCCGCCAGCAGTTCGTTCAGATCGCCACCGGCAAAGAACGTTTTCTTTGCGGACGCGAGCACAACGCCGGTCAGTCCGTCTGTCTTACGGAGCGCGTCCAAGACCGCATCCATGGAGGACAGGTACGCCGCACGCATCGTGTTGACACTCTGCGCCGGGTCGTCGAACGTGAGCGTGACCAGACCGTCGACCTCGGTGAGGGTGATCGTGTTGTCGTTGTCGTTCATGGCTTCAGATCCGTTCGATGATGGTTGCGATGCCCATGCCGCCGCCGACACAGAGCGTGACCAGTCCACGTCGCTGGTCCCTGCGTTCGAGTTCGTCCAGCACTGTTCCGAGGATCATCGCCCCGGTGGCACCGAGCGGATGTCCGAGCGCGATCGCTCCTCCGTTGACGTTGACCTTCTCGTGCGGAATGTCCATGTCGCGCATGAATCGCAGTGCGACCGAGGCGAATGCTTCGTTGATCTCCCACAGATCGATGTCGTCCGGAGTCAATCCTGCGATGGCGAGGGCCTTTCGGCTGGCCGGCGCCGGGCCGGTCAGCATGATCGTGGGCTCGGATCCGGCGACTGCCGTAGCGACGATCCGAGCACGCGGCGTCAGTCCCATGTCGATGCCCACCTGCTCGTTACCGAGCACGACGAGTGCGGCACCGTCGACGATCCCCGACGAATTACCGGCGGTGTGAACGTGGTCGATCTTCTCGACCCAGTGGTACTTCTCCAAGGCGATGGCGTCGAAGCCTGCCGCGCCGAGCTTGACGAAGGCCGATGGGAGGCGACCGAGGGACTCGACCGTGGATTCCGGACGCGGGTACTCGTCGGTGTCCAACACGGTGACGCCGTTGCGATCGCTCACCGGAACAACACTGCGCTCGAAGCGCCCATCGGCTATGGCCTTGGACGCGCGGACCTGTGACTCGGCGGCGAAGGAATCCACATCGTGGCGGTTCCAACCCTCTAGTGTCGCAATGAGATCGGCTCCAATTCCCTGCGGGACGAAGTCTGTGCCGAGAGCGGTCTCCGGATCGTTCGCCCAGGCACCACCGTCGGAGCCCATCGGTACCCGCGACATGCTCTCGACGCCTCCGGCGAGCACCAGCTTCTCCCAACCGGACGCGACCTTCTGTGCGGCAGTGTTCACCGCCTCGAGGCCCGATGCGCAGAACCGGTTCATCTGCACTCCTGCAATCGACTCGGGCAAGCCCGCAGCCAGAATCGCGGTTCGCGCGATGTCCGCACCCTGATCCTTGACGGGCGAAACGCAGCCGAGGACCAGATCGTCGATGGCGGACGGATCCAGGCCGGGGTTGCGCGCGAGGGCAGCGTTCAACAGACCGACTGTCAACGTGACCGGCTTGACGCCATGCAAAGAGCCCCTGCGTCCTTTGCCTCGCGGGGTCCTCAGTGTGTCGTAGATCAGGACATTGTCGGCCATGGATTCTCTTTCGGTTCGTGAGGCAGCCGCTGATCACGGCGGGGCGGGCCGGGCCGGGTTGCCCGACAGAATCGGCATCGTAGAACGGCGCGGCGAGGTGTGAAAAAACCTGGGGCGCAACGAGTCGCTGCGAAAGTCGCCGCAACACCCAAACTGATAGTGCACCCACTTGACACGGATGTCAATAACCTCGCCCGAGTTGCCGAGCGCAGCACGGTGCGCAGAAGTGACTCGACTCGATGAAGGAAGCTCGGGGCACCCTGGTTCCGACGTGAGTGCCGGGGACGTCGGTCGCGGGTTCGTCGAATCCGGCCGTTGCACAGTGCGCTGAGCGGACGCCGTTGTGATCCGTCAGCCCGTCGGGCGCACGGTCCGTGCAGGTTGTAGCGATTTTTCCCAGATGGCGGCGAGCGCTTCGATCAGACGGTCCTCGTCGAATTCATGGTCGAGCGTGAACCACATGTAGCAGGTGTATTCGATCATGGCACCCAGCGCCTCGGCCGTGTACTCGACATCCAGGTCAGCGTCGGCGAGGCCGGCAGTCTGCATACGCTTGATGCCACGTTGTGTCCGCTCGACGAATGAACGCCGGACGTCGAGTCTCAGGTTGCGCAGATCGGGTGCCGAGAAACCCACCTGTTCCATGACTCCGATGATCTTGGCATTGGGCCTGTACGCATGGACGTAACGGATGATCGCGTCGTGGACGCGGTCGTGGAAGTCGGCGTTCGTATTGGGTAGGGCCATCGATCCGAGCATGTCCTCGACAACCGCCGACGACACCTCGCTGAAGATGGCTTCCTTGGTGTCGAAATAGGTGTAGAACGTTCCGTGCGAGACACTCGCCTCGCGCGCGATATCTCGAATGGACGCGTCGACGAACCCTTGCCGCTCGAAGACCCGTCGCGCAGCGGCGAGTAGAGAAGCCTTGGTCTGAGCTCCGCGCCCGGTGAGAGGCCCCTCATTTCGACGCGTTTGCTGTATTTCCGTAGGTCCCGGCACCGCACCTCCCGCAACAACACTTCACCCGTGTGAAATGCACCGTCCGCACGGTACCGCGCGATGATGTTCCGGCTGTCAGCTGCCCGCAGGCTTCGCGCCTCCGGTGTCGAGCAGCCAGTCGACTATCGCTAGCGCTGCCCGCAATTTGATGACCGGCGTGTCACTCGCGTGAGCGCACAGCGCGAACGCCTGCTGGACGCGATAGGTCACCGCGTTTCGTGAAATATGCTCTAGTGCAGCTGTTTTCGCCAGGCTCCGGTCCAAGTCGAGGTAGCAGCGCAGGGTGGATCGCAACTCCTTCATTCTCGGGTCGTCGGCCCCAAGTGGGCCGAGATAGCGGGTAACGAACTGCGCGGCACCCGCCCGATCCGAGAGCAGGAGCGCGTCCAGGTCGACATCGTGATGAGGAACCGTCGTGGTGTGTCTACCACTGCCCTGACGGATCAGACGCTCCACCGAACGAGCCTCGAGGTGTGTGCGGCGAAACCCGTCGAGTCCCATTCCGGCCTGGCCGACGACGAGGTTGGCGTCGGCGAACTCCGGCAATTCACCTACCGGGTTGCGGTAACCGTCAGCAGCGAAAGTGCCCCAAGCCCACAGGGTGTTCGAGCCCACGGGTATCACCAGCGACGCCCGCGGCTGTCCCCAGCACTGCAGGACTGGATCGATAGCCGCCCGGAGGCGATGAGCCGTGCGCTCTCCGGGTGCCAGATTCCACGCGATGATGGCCACATGTGGACCGTTGAGCGGATAGCGGAGCAGCCGTTCGGCGTCAGGGATGTCAGTGCCTGCCCCGCCGACGATCTTCTTCACCAGTTCCAGCTGAGCGGCCGAGGTGCTTTCCCCCCACGCGCTCTGCTCATCGAGGAACACCGCCGTCAACGAGGCGATGAAGTCGTCGATGACGCCGAAAAGGATGTCCGTCACCCGACGAATCTCGACGAAGCTGTCCGGTGACGACGTAGCAGATATCGCGTCGATGAAGGCAGCGTTCAGGATCGAATGTCCGAAGCGGATCGCCTGGGCGAACTCGCCGAGCTTCAGACCGCGGCGTGCGAGGTCTCGCGTGGCTTCGACGGATTCTGCACTCACGACCGACAGCTCCGAATCGGCGGATCCCGAGACGATGGCCAGCACACGCAGTGTCGTCGACGTCGTTGCGCGAAACAGTGCGTCCACGATCGACACGCTTCCGCCGAGCAGCGGAAGCTTTCGACTCGCTTCAGCGATGGCGGCCTCTCCTACCTCGGCGGCCCACATCACGGCCCCGTGCCCCCACGCGACCCGAATTCGATCGGCGTCCGCACCGACCCATTCGTACTCACGGCCACCGACCTGAGTGCTCGAAAGCTGGCTCGCCCAGTGCATTTCACGCCACCTCCTCTTCGGTCCGTGCGGAGCCGGCGACGTCGACTCTCAGTCGATCTGGCTCCGGAGCCAGACGGGGCTACGCGCTGTGGGCTGGCTGCCAATTGTGAGCAGCGTAACACCGGGGTAATTCTTTAAAGGCGTCCTGTTTGCTCGAGGCCCGAGCACGACACAGGACATCGCCACCTATCTAGGAGCTCGACAATGACACTCACGACCGAGCCAGTCCGGACCGACGCGCAGAAGGCCGAACTGTCTGCCGAATTGGTCCGTAGGGCAGAAGCGCTCGCACAGTTCGTCGCCGACGGGGCTGCCGAGACCGAGCGGCGTGGTTCTGTTTCAGCGGAGGCCATCGAAGCCTTCATCGACGCCGGCTTTTTCAAGATCCTGGTTCCGCAGAGCTACGGCGGCTACGAGCTCGGCGTCGACACGATGGCGCGCGTCGTGCGGGCGATTGCTCCGAGCTGCGCATCCACCGCCTGGGTGCTCGCGTTCTACATCGGCCACAACTGGCTGCACGCGCTGTTCCCCGAGAAGTCGCAGGACGAGGTTTTCGGCGAACGTTCCTTCGCGTTGACTCCCGGGACATTCGCCCCGTCGTTCACCCTGACTCCGACGGACGGCGGCTATTTGGCGAGCGGCCGGAGTTCCTGGAATTCCGGAAGCGCCGCCGCCGAGTGGTTCATGAACGGGGGTTTGGTGAAGACGGAAGGGCAGCCGCCGAGTCTGCTGTTCTTCCTCGCCCCCCGATCCGACGTCGAGGTGATCGAGAACTGGGACGTCGCGGGGTTGCGCGGAACAGCCAGCCACGACCTGGCCCTGGACCAGGTGTTCATCCCCGAACACCGAACCGTCGACGCAGCCTCGGTCATGAACGGGACATCACCCGGTGCGGCGCTGCACGACAACCCGCTCTACGCGATGCCCGTCATGCCCTTCATCGTCGGTGAGATCCTCCCCGTTGCTGTCGGAACGCTGCGGGGTGCAGCGGACGAGTTCACCCGTGTCACCCAGAACCGGTACCTCAGCGACGGATCCGGCGCAACCAGCAAGCAGTCCCTTCGAATTGCGATCGGCAGGGGTGATGCCGCTGCTGCGCTGGCTGATTCGATGCTCGAGACCTATCTCGATATGCTCGGCAACACGCCCACTTCCGAATTGCAGCAGACGATCGTACGCGGCCGGCTGAAAGCCGAGGGGGCGATGATCACCGATTTCTGCGCGACCGGCGTCAATCAGCTCGTCGCTGCCGCCGGTGCCAATGGATTCCGCAACAGCTCCCCCATGCAGCGTTACTTCCGAGACATCAACATGATGCGCGGCCATGCGACGCTCGACAGTGAGCGTGCCACCGAGTCCTACGGTGACGTCATGCTCGGACTGACCCCCAAGGCTCCCGTCTAGCCGAGATGCACTGTCGCCGAACGATTCCTGCAACAACCACCATCAATCCGTGAACACTTCCACAAAGGAGACGCTGTGAGCGAACAGCAGAAGCAAGCAATCTTCGACTTGCTTCGATCAGGACCCAACCCGGCGACGCTGTCGGTGGCCGACCTGCGGTCGATGGTCGACCAGGGCGGCGCCGTGACCAAGCCCCCAGGGGATGTCGTCATGGAATCGGTGACGATCGGCAATGTACCCGCCGAATGGTCGGTCACCCCTGCAGCCGATCCCGCCGGCGTCATTCTTTATTTCCACGGCGGTGGTTTCATCTTCGGCTCGCTCACGTCGCATCGCGGTCTGGTGACGCAATTCGGTGCACAGGCCGGAGTCCGCACGCTGGCGATCGACTACCGGCTCGCGCCGGAAAACCGCTTTCCTTCTCCTCTCGAGGATGCCCTTGCCGCGTATCGGTTCCTGCTCGAACAGGGAGTCGACGCGGAGCGGATAGTCCTGGCGGGCGACTCGGCCGGTGGCGGTCTGGTCATCGCGACTCTGGTGGCCCTGCGTGACGCCGGGACGCCACTTCCGGGTGCCGCGGTATGCATGTCTCCGTGGGTCGATATGTCCTTGGCAGGCGAGTCGATGAGCACCAAGGCGGACCTCGACCCTCTCGTGAGCAGCGCCGTCCTGACATGGGGGATGGACGAGTTCATCGACGCCGGAGATCGCAACGATCCCCGGGCGTCGCCGCTCCTCGCAGATCTGAGCGGACTTCCTCCGGTTTTGATCCAGGTCAGTTCCCACGAGGTGTTGCTCGACGATGCGACTCGGCTCGCAACCCGGCTCGGAGCCGCCGATGTCGCTGTGCAACTGCAGGTGTGGCCGCAGATGCCGCATGTCTGGCAGCTGTATGCCGACATCCTCGACGAGGGGGCAGACGCGCTGCGTCACGCAGCCTCGTTCGTGCGCGAACACATCGGCTGACACGGACACCTCCCGAATTCTTTTCTCTCGCACAGGCAGCCTATGGAGGCATGACAGTGGAAGACCAAGCACTCGTTCAAGGGCACCCCTCCACCAGCGGGGACGATTTCCCCCTGAACGTCAACACGTTGTTCCGCCACGCGGTGCGCACGTACCCGGAGCAGCACGTGGTGTATCGCACTGCGGACGGTGGTTGGGATCGATACACGATGGGCGAGTGTGGAATTCGAGCATCCACCGCGGCAACGGTGCTCGCTGAACTCGGAGTTACGGCAGGCGATGTCGTAGGAGTACTCGACTGGAACAGCAAGCGCCATTTCGAGCTCTACTGGGCGATCCCGGCGCTGGGTGCAGTCTTGCTGCAGATGAACCTCCGGCTGGCACCTGCCGATCTCGCATATGTCACCGGCCACTCGAACGCGACGATCGTCCTGGTGGACGAGTCACTTCTCGAGGTAGCGGAATCCATCGCTCCTCTCAATCCGCACGTGCGGCACTGGGTGGTGATGACCGACAGGCCGTCGAAGGACGTGAAGACCACCCTTCCGAACGTCAGTTATTTCGAGGACCTGATGCGCACGAGTGAACCACTCACTGCGTGGCCGATGCTGTCGGAGCAAGCCGCCTATTGCGGCAGTTACACCACGGGCACCACCGGTCGACCCAAAGGCGTCTTCTACTCACATCGCTCGCTGTATCTACACGCAATGACGATGGCGTCGCTGCTGGAGGTGAGCAATGCAGACTGCACTTTGCTGGTAGCGCCCATGTTCCACGCCTTGAGCTGGGGACTGCCTCAGGCAGCGATCTACGCCGGTTCGAAGATCGTCCTTCCGGGTCGCTACATGGCGTCAGATACATCGGTGTTGATCGACGCGATGGTTGCCGAGGGTGTGACCGTGGTGAACGGTGCACCGGCCATTTACCAGCCGATGCTCGACCACATCGTCGAGATGGACGCCAAACCCGATTTTCATCGGGTTCGTATGTTGTGCGGGGCCGCCGAACCACCTGTGTCCCTCATGCGAGACCTGTTCGAGCAGACCGGAGCCGAGGTCATTCACGGCTACGGTGCCACGGAGACAACAGCATTGATCTCCATCAATCGAGTGAAGAAGTCTCTTCAGGAATCGTTGTCGGACGACGAAGTGTGGGAACTCAAACGGTGCCAGGGGCTACCGCTGCCCGGCATGGAAATACGAGTCGTCGACCTGGATGGACACACACTGCCACATGACGGAAAGGCAATAGGAGAAATTCTCGTCAAGGGGCCGGGTGTGGCCACGAGCTATTACGACTACAACGGGGACGACACGCATTTCACGGACGGTTTCTGGCGTACCGGCGATATCGGAAAGATTCTTCCGAACGGCTACCTCAAGTTGACCGACCGACTCAAGGACGTCATCAAGAGCGGTGGCGAGTGGATCTCCTCGATCGACATGGAGAACGCTCTCGTCGCTCATCCGGACGTTCGCGAGGCAGCAGTGGTGGGTGTACCGGACACCAAGTGGCAGGAGCGGCCGGTCGCCCTGGTCGTACTCAGACCGATGTCCACGACCACTGAGGATGATATTCGCGCCACGCTCGATGGACTGTTCGCCCGGTGGCAGATGCCCGACGAGATTCACTTCGTCGACGCCATCGCGCGAACGAGTGTCGGCAAGATCGACAAGCGCGCCATCCGTGCCGAACTGGCCGAACTGGCCGAACTAGCCGAATCATCGACCGGGGTGCCGCGTGACCAGTCGACCGTCGGCGCGAATTGAGGGATGAAATCATGACTCTTGTGAATAGTCCGGCTCCCATCCGGACGACCGAGCTTTCGAATTCTTCCACCCCTGCGGAACGTCTCGCCAACGGCATAGCGGCTCTCGCGTCGGGCCATGCCATTGTTTTGTGCGACAACGTCGTTCGACCCGAGTGGGCCGAATTGGTGTATCTCGCGGAACGCGCAGACGTCCCGACCACAGCATTCGTGATCCGACACTCGTCAGGATTTCTGCAGGTGGCGCTGCCGGCCGATCGTTGCGACGAACTCGGCCTGTCAGCGCAGTGCGGCTCGAGCCCGTCAGGTATACCTCAGTGTGTCTCGGTAGATTCGTCTGCCGGTATCGGTACCGGCATTTCAGCCACAGATCGTGCCGCGACGATCAGACTGCTCGCATCGTCTTCGTCTGCGCCGCAGTCGTTCACGCGGCCCGGTCACGTGGTCCCGGTGCGTGTCGACGCCGGCCAGCATTCCGACGACAAGTGTGCATCGGCCTCTCTCCTTCTGGCATCCCTGGCAGGTGCGAGCCCGGCAGCTGTGCTGGCAACGCTCGAAGGAATTTCTGATTCGACACGCGCAGCCGAGGGTCCTGAAGTTGCTCGATTTGCTCGCGAGTACGGCCTGTGCCTCGTAGCGCTCAGCGACCTGCCACGCAGTGCCGACACCGCACAGCGCCTTTCTGACGGCCTCGGAGTGCTCGTGGGTCGACTGCAGACGTGGCTCTCGAGGAATCGACCGACAGTTGGCTACAGAACACCGAAATTGCCTGTATCAGAAGGGAAAACCGTAGAGATGGTACGACCGCAGAGAAGGTCCGTCCGATGACCTATCGCATCGCCGTCATTCCAGGCGACGGAATCGGTCCGGAAACGGTCGCCGTGGCAGTGGAGGTCATGGGCGCCGCGGGCGTCGAGTTCGAGGACGTGCGCTTCGACATCGGCGCAGACAGGTTCGCTCGCGACGGTCACGTGCTCGACAACAAGGACGTCCTCAGGCTTCGTGAATGCGATGCGATCCTGAAAGGCCCTATCGGACCCGCAATCACCGATCGGACGATTCCTTCCGGGACTGTCGAGCGTGGCATCATCCTCCGTTTACGCACCGAACTCGACCTCTACGTCAGTGTCCGTCCATTCGTGGGCGCATCGAGCAATTTCGTCGTCATCCGCGAGAACAGCGAAGGCGCGTACGCAGGCGAAGGCGGGTTTCTTCGACGCGGCACCTCGGCAGAGGTGGCCACTCAGGGATCGGTCAACACTCGACTCGGAGTGGAGCGATGCATCCGTCATGCGTTCGCGGTGGCCGCATCTCGGCCGCGGCGCGTACTTGCCCTGGTGCACAAGAAGAATGTGCTCACCTACGCCGGCGACCTGTGGCAGCGCACCTTCGACGAGATCAGCCCTGAATTTCCGGACGTGTCGACGGAGTACTACCACGTCGATGCTGCGTGCATCCATCTCGTGGAGGATGCGGCGCGCTTCGATGTCATCGTCACGGACAACCTCTTCGGCGACATTCTCACCGACCTGGCTGGAGCCGTCACCGGAGGCGTTGGGTTCGCCGGGACGGCGAATCTGAATCCAGAACGCGCGTTTCCGTCGATGTTCGAACCGGTTCATGGGTCGGCCCACGACATCGTCGGTACCGACCGGGTGAATCCCAGTTCTCAGCTGCTGTCGACCGCGATGATGCTCGAGTTTCTCGGCGAGATCGAAGCAGGTGCCACGATCCGAAAAGCACTGACCGTCACCATCGACGCCGGCACAGCGCCCAACCGAATCGGCCCCGAGGTACTCGATCTTCTTCGAAGCACGGCGGTCCTGTGACCGGCGCAGTGGACGGACGGGTTGCCGTCGTGACCGGGGCGTCACGCGGTGTCGGCCGAGGCATCGCGGTGACTCTGGCCGCCGGGGGCGCGGCGGTTGCGGTGAACTACCGCAAGGACTCCGATGCGGCCGACGAGGTGGTCCGGCAGATTCGAGCCGGTGGCGGACGGGCACACGCGTTCCAAGCGTCGATAGACGATCGCGCCGCAGTCGACGCGATGGTCGATTCCATTCACGGTCACTTCGGGCCGGTATCGATCGTGGTCTCCAACGCCGGCACGGCCAGCAAAGGCGCCGGCGTGGCCGACACTCCCCTGTCTCAATTCGAATCGCAACTCGCCGTACATGCGTTGGGGCCGATCTCTTTGGTGCAGGCACTCCTGCCTGATCTACGTGCCGGCGGACGCGGCGACATCGTGATGATCTCGAGCAACACCGTTGCGACCACACCCGCAGGTGCCGCGCCGTACACCATGGCCAAAGCGGCCATGGAGACAGCCGTGATGACCCTCGCCCGCGAGGAGAGACGGCACGGCATTCGGGCCAACATCGTGGCCCCCGGCCTGGTGGACACCGACATGGGTCGCCGACTGGTCAGGGCGACCACGGGTGACGAGCTCGGCGAGAACTCACGCGATTTCCCTTTCGGCCGCGTGTGTACGCCGGAGGACATCGCGGGGGTCGTGAGCTGGCTCGTCTCCGACAGCGCGAGCTACGTGACGGGCCAGAAAATAGCCGTGGACGGCGGGGGGCCCGGCGTGTCCATCTTCTGACCCTGCCGCAGGCAGCACCACCCAGATCACGTCCCACCCGCAGATGACCGACCTCGGCGGGTGGGACGCTTCAATCGAACTGCTGACGATCTACGAAGGAACGGCCATGACCATCGAGGAAGACACCGGCCGCCATGCTGCTGCAGGTACGACGGTGACCGGCGTGGCGAACGCCGAGACGCTCGACATGCTGCTCGCAACCCGTTTCAGCTGTCGGGCGTTCACGTCACAGCCGGTCCTCGACGAGACGATCCGCGCGATCCTGTCGATGGCGCAGCGCACCGCCTCGTGGTGTAACAGCCAGTCCTGGCACCTCGCGATCACGAAAGGCGCAGGCACCGAGCGCCTACGTACAGCATTGACGAACGCAGCGAGCCAGGACATCGTCGAGGAAACGGATATTCCCTTTCCTCGTGAGTACCGCGGTGTGCACCTGTCGCGGCGCCGCGAGAGCGGCTTCCAGTTGTACAACGCTCTCGACATTCAACGCAGCGACATAGACCGTAAGCGTGAACAGGCACACCAAAATTTTCGATTCTTCGGTGCGCCACACGTGGCATTCATTCACACCGATGAAGCACTCGGACCGTACGGGGCCGTCGATTGCGGCGCCTACGTCAGTAACTTTCTTCTCGCAGCAACCGCCTTCGATGTCTCGACCATCGCGCAAGCGGCGCTCGCGGTGTACCCGAACATCGTCCGCGAACAGCTCGAACTCGATTCGGACAGAACGATCGTCTGCGGCATCTCCTTCGGATATGCGGATCCCGATCACCCGGCAAACAGCTACAGGACGAATCGGGCCGAGATCGACGAAGTAGTGGATTGGATCGATAGATGACGACGACCGAACAACCCCGTGTCGACTCTGAGCGGGTCGGCGACGTACTCGTGATGAGGATGAATCGGCCCGCGAAAAAGAACGCCGTCGACGCCGGGATGACAGCCGCTCTGGACGCAGCGTTGAACGAGCTGGACGACGATCCCTCACTCCGATGCGGAGTGTTGACCGGGACGGCCGAAATATTCAGCGCTGGAACCGATCTCGCGTCAGGCCCCGGTGACCCAACGGAACGCGGCGGCATGTACGGGATCACTGCCCGACGCCGGAACACGCCTCTCATCGCCGCCGTCGAAGGATACGCTCTCGGTGGCGGCTTCGAGATCGCGCTCGCATGCGACCTGATCGTGGCGGGCCGATCCGCCCGGTTCGGACTCCCGGAAGTCACTCACGGCCTGGTCGCCAACTGCGGCGCATTGTTTCGCGCTCCTCGGGTGCTGCCTCTGAACGTGGCACGACAACTTCTGCTGACCGGCGTCGCCATCGATGCTGACCGTGCTCTCACACACGGGCTGGTCAACGAGGTGGTCGACGACGGCACCGCCGAACACGCTGCGCTCGCGTTGGCTGCAGTCATCGCCGCCAATGGCCCCGTCGCTGTCCGATCCACCCTCGAGGCAATAGAGGCACTCACCGCCTCGACGGATGCCGACGGGTGGGTCGTCACGAAGCAAGCGGCAGCCACGGTGGCGGCGTCCGCAGACTTCGAGGAAGGAATCGCGGCGTTTCTCGGTCGACGGGCACCGAAGTGGTCAGGACGGTAACTGAGTCACGGTGAACGACCACGCTTCGGCAGCGTGCAATGGATCGGACAGCGAGATTCACAGATCCATTGCAACGCGGCCGACGCGGTCGCTCAGCTCATCGACTCCAGGCCTGCGCCGGACTCCGGCGCAGGCACAGCACCCTTGACGGTCGGCACTCCAGAGACGTAGTCGGCATCAGGCGGTGCCCAGCGAAGCGATTTCGTAACCCGAGGCTCGGGATGCGGCCAGCATGTCTTCGCGTTCGACGACCTTGACGCGTTCGCGGCCTTCTTCTTCGCCGAGGGAGCGTTCGTGGGCGTCGAGTCGGTACCAGCCGTCCCAGGTGGTGAAGGGAACTTGCTTGCCTTCGAGGAACGAGGTGACGGCGTCGAGGTCGGGTTCGGTTGCACCGGTGAAGTTCGGCATGTCTTCGAGCAGGTTGGCGACGGTTTCGTTGGCGTCGCCTTTGGTGTGTCCGATGAGGCCGACGGGTCCGCGTTTGATCCAGCCGGTGACGTAGGTGGCGGGCACCGGTGTGGTGGAGGACGGGTCTGGAGTGGAGCCTGCGGAATGACCATCAGCAGGGCCGACGACTCGTCCGGCTTCGTTGGGGATGGTGCCTGCTTGTTCGTCGAAGGGCAGGGCGCTGATGTTTTGGCTGAGGTAGCCGACGGCGCGGTAGACCGCTTGGACGTCCCAGTCGTTGTATGTGCCGGTGCCGCGGACGTTGCCGGTGCCGTCGAGTTCGGTGCGTTCGGTGCGCAGTCCGACGACTTTGCCGTTCTCGCCGAGGATTTCGGTGGGGCTTTCGAAGAAGTGCAGGAACAGTTTGTGCGGGCGGTTGCCGACGTCGCGGATGGCCCAGTCCTGGAGGGTGTTGGCGACCATGTCGATCTGCTTGGAGGAGCGGCGGGCCTGCTCGGAGCCTTCGTCGTAGTCGATGTCCTCGGGTGCGACGATGACTTCGATGTTCGGCGAATGGTCGAGCTCGCGTAGTTCGAGGGGGGTGAATTTTGCTTGGGCGGGTCCGCGGCGGCCGAAGACGTGCACTTCGGTCGCTTTGTTGGCTTTGAGGCCGTCGTAGACGTTGGCGGGGATTTCGGTGGGGAGCAGTTCGTCGCCGGTTTTGGCGAGGACGCGGGCGACGTCGAGGGCGACGTTGCCGACACCGAGGACGGCGACTTTCTCGGCGTCGAGGGGCCAGGTGCGGGGGACGTCGGGGTGGCCGTCGTACCAGGAGACGAAGTCGGCGGCGCCGTAGCTGCCGTCGAGGTCGATGCCGGGGATGTTCAGGGCGCGGTCGGCGTTGGCTCCGGTGGAGAAGATGACGGCGTCGTAGAAGCGGCGTAGGTCGTCGAGGTCGATGTCGGTGCCGTAGTCGATGTTGCCGAGCAGGCGAACCTGGGGTTTGTCGAGGACTTTGTGCAGGGCGGTAATGATGCCTTTGATGCGGGGGTGGTCAGGGGCGACGCCGTAGCGGATGAGCCCGAACGGTGCAGGCATCCGCTCGAAGAGGTCGATGCTCACGCCCGGTCCGCTGACATTGTGGTCGGACTTCATGAGCGCGTCGGCGGCGTAGATGCCTGCCGGTCCGGCACCGACGATAGCGACGCGGAGTGGTCTCGTTGGACTGAACATGAAATGGGGCCTTCGTCTCGATGGTAAGGATGCAGAAAGGGAAAGACACTCCGCATGCAGAACGGGGATCTGATCGGATTCGGGCCACTACGAACGACACTTTCATGGCGTGGAGTAACCAGATCCTTTGCTGCTCAACAGTGTTCTCGACCGTGGACAATGTCCAAGGGAACGCAGCCATCCAGCAAACACATGGCGGAACTGTGCAATGTCGAACTCCGCGAACGGATCTGGCCTCGAAGTGGCTGTAGCGGCATCAATCGTTGTGGTCGATTCCTCCGTGGTTGGGCGAACTCGACGCTGCCGTACGACGGCTTGTGGCCGATGCGAACGTCAAGCGTGGTCGTCGATATCGAAAGATTTCATCCGGGTGTTACGTGTTAGCAGTTAAGCTGCGGAGTGATGGGTGCCACACTGGCCTCGAACACACAACACGATTCGTTTCCTGGTGCACAGCCCAGGCCACTCCGGCGAGAGCGCGACGCGACACTGGCGACAGGATGTCCCCGACCGCTAGTTGGGGCCGGCGACCAGGTTCGTGGGACGCTCACCACGTGCGTAGACATCGAGTTGGTGGCGGGCGATATTCCAGGACCGCTGCCACACGCCTTCCGTGAGGCCGGAGATGTGGGGGGTGAGTATAAGGCCCGGTGCCGACCACAGCGGGTGTCCGGCGGGCAGCGGCTCGGGGTCCGTGACGTCGAGCGCTGCACGAAGCCTGCCGGCCGTCAACTCCTGCAGTAATGCATCGGTGTCGAGGGTGCCACCGCGGCCGGCGTTGACGACGATCGCGCCGTCACGTAATCGAGCCAGAAAATCACCGTCGACGAGGCGATGAGTCGACGAGTTCTCGGGAAGCATGTTGACCACAGCGTCGGCGGTCGGCAGCAGCTCGTCGATGTCGTCGAGCGCGAGCACGCCGGCCCGGGCGCTCCGACCGTAGAGGGTGACGTCTACCTCGAACGGCGCCAGCCGGGACGCAAGACTCAGCGCGAGGTCACCCGCGCCGAGCACCAGGACGCGTTTTCCGATCAACGTCTCGGTAGTCGTCGGAGTCCACTCGCCGCGTTCCTGCTGCTCGCGGAAGAGCGACAGGTCACGATAGATTGCCAGGAGCGCGGCCACCGCCCACTCCGCGCACGATCCACCGTGGGCACCGCGGCCGTTGGATAGCATCACACCGTCGGGTAGGTAGGGCAGCCACTGCTCGTAGCCGGCGTTCAGGGTCTGGATGAGGCGTAGGTGCGGGAGCTCGGCGAACCGTGCGCCTACTTCCGCCCAATTCTCGAGGCCCACAACGACCGCGGTACTGTCGGCATGCTCGGCAGGCCAGGGGTCACCAGCCACGTAGCGAACCGCCTGGAGACCGGGCGAGTGCGACAACGTCTCCTCCCCGAGCTCGTCGGG
This sequence comes from Rhodococcus sp. IEGM 1354, assembly GCF_030056855.1. NCBI lineage: Bacteria > Bacillati > Actinomycetota > Actinomycetes > Mycobacteriales > Nocardiaceae > Rhodococcus > Rhodococcus sp. IEGM 1354. Next base: position 31,542 of record NZ_JASHKT010000014.1, on the reverse strand, counting down.
GACCAGAACCTTCAGTTGACGCGCAGTCCGATCAGTCACTTCCGCCACGATAGCCTTCCCACCCTTTCCTCGTCGGTATCGGCACCTGCGCTTGGGACACCTCAGCCCGGACTCGACTTGCCGTGCCGCCAATAGCCTCCGAAGGTGATGTTCGACTTGGGTATTCCACAATCGTTGACGAGGTGTCGACGCAACCCTGTCGGCAGTTTCTGTTCACCGGCAACCCAGGTGTAGAACTTGCCGGGAGCGAAGGTCTCACCCTTCATCTCCCGCAGCAGTTCGGTCCCGGGTACTTCTCTCGGGTCGTCACGAACAACCCAGTGGATCTGTGCAGATTCTGGGGCGAGCACCTTCTCGGGGATGTCGGACGCCTGTGGCACTTCGAGGAACACTTCTGCACGCAAGTCTTCGGGAGCGCATTCGAGTATCGACAAAATTGCTGGAACAGCACTCTCGTCACCTGCCAACAGATGCCACTGAGCGTCCGACGGCGGTAGATAAGTGATGCCCTCGTCGAAGATTCCCACCGGATCGCCTGCCCGCGCATGCTCGGCCCACCCCGATGCCGGTCCCCCGCCCTCGTGAACCACGAAGTCGATGTCGATCTCGGCGTCGCCGGGCCTGAACCGCCGGATGGTGTAGTTGCGCACCCACGGACGCCGAGACTTCGACTGCAGAAGGAACTGCCCCATCCACGCGTCATTCGACACTGTCGGCATTGTCAACTGCGCTTGGCCGTCCCTGGGAAAAAAGAGACGAACAACCTGATCGAAGCCGAGGTACTCCAGCTCGGCCAGACCCGCGCCCGCCATCGTGACCCTCCGAAAGCTCGGGCTGATCTGCACGCTGTCCACCACTGTCAACGTGGTCATTCGGCGATTCTCCGGACGTTGAACTTTCGGCAACACACTCATCGACCAGGACCCCCAAAGACTCGCTTCTTACCTAGGATAATATTAGGTAAGGCTACACTACTTTTGAAGCCAGCGGGTGTACCGGAATAAAATGCAAAGATACTGGATTGCTTTTCCTCTGACTCAACGCCTCCTCGCGGCACGCCGTCTGCGGAGAGCCATTCGGCGGTCATGAGTGGTCAGGTATCGACGGTCCAGCTATCCACAGACGGTCGGATCGCTGTTCCATGGACTGCTCTGCCGCTGAGCAGATTTCGTATTCGGTGACGTAGGGGAAATCCTGAGGGTCGTCTTTGCCGGCAGGATCCCGTCGGTCACACCGCCATCGGTGTCATTCCGAGAATCATCAGCACCGAACCGATTGCCACTCCCCCTCTCGATGGACGACGATGCGAGGCGGCCACGAGAGTGGCTGCTGCAAGCCAACATGCGAGTACCACCGCCGGTGCCCAGGGCAGGTGCGTACTGCTCGCTGCGTGGTGGTGGCCCGATGACGACACCGCCGAGGTGCCCGAGCTCGGCATCGACAGCAGCAGAGTGCCCATAGCGGTGAGGTCGACGGTGCACAGTCGGTTGGTTCGATTGCCGGCGTTACACCCCGCCATGTGGAATGCCTGGCCTAGCAGTCCGAGGGCGGCTACAACGTAGATCCACTGCGGCACGTGGGTTGCTACCATTACCGCCATCAGCCCGGCCATGGAGCAATGCGCGATCGTCATCGAACGTGACATCGCACGCTGCGTCACCAGAGGAAAAAATGCGCCGACAGCGCCGACAACCATCAACGCGTCGGCGGCGCTCACTGGGCCAGCTCACCGGGTTCGTGTTCGATCGCCCGAGAGACCTCGGTCGATCGTGAACGGCGCGTGGAGATACCCCGGAGCAGACCTGCGACGAAGAATCCCACGACAATCAGCAGCAGGATCGTCGCGATCGTGGACGAACCTCCGATGAGCAGAGTGAAGTTGTCGAGGACGAGTCCGAGAACGATGAGGAGTCCGAGGGTTCCGAGTACGGGGGCGATCTTGGTGTGCCACGTCCGCGAGTCGACTCGGCTTCGAGCGAAAAATGTATAGATCGCAGCTCCGGTGAGAATCATCAGCACCAGAATGCTGACAGTCGCCAGCCCGGACATCCAGGTGAACAGCTGAAGTATCGGGTCTGCGCCCGCCAATGCGAATACACCGACCACCAGGATGGCCGAGAGGGTCTGGAAGATCGAGCCCACATGCGGGGATCCGTGTCGGGCATGTGTCCGCGCCAGCGCTTTCGGTGCTGCGCCTCGTCTCGCCAGTGCGAAGACGTACCGTGAGATCGCGTTGTGGAAGGCAAGTAGTGCTGCGAAAAGGCTTGTCACGAGCATGATCTGGATGACGTCCGACCACGTCGAACCGAGGAATTGTGCGGCCGCAGCGAAGGTGAGACCCGCCGGATCCGCGGCGGCCGCGGCGGCGACGGAGTTGCTACCGAATGCGAGCACCACTGCCCAACTCGACACCGCATACACGGTTCCGATGACGATGACGGCGGCGTACGTCGCGATCGGCACCGTTCGCTTGGGGTCCTTGGCCTCCTCGCCATAGATTGCGGTCGCCTCGAATCCGATGAACGACGCGATCGCGAACATCAGGGCGATTCCAGGAGATCCGGACAGGAACGCGTCCGGAGTGAACGACTGGACGTCGATACCGTCGGCACCACCCTGAGCGAACACCGCGACCGACAACGCCAGCACGATACCGATTTCCAGTACGAGCAGAACACCGAGAACCTTTGCGCCCAAATCGATACTTCGGTAGCCGAGCACAGAGACGATGCCGATGAGCATCAGCGCCCACAACCACCACGGAAGGTCCGGGCCGCCGTAGGAGACGACGAGCCCCTGCAACGTGGACGCCGCCAGTCCATAGATTCCCGCTTGGATGGCGGTGTAGGTCAGCAGCGCGAGCCCTGCCGCTCCGAGACCGACGTTCTCGCCCAGGCCTTTTCCGACGTATGCATAGAACGCGCCGGTATCGGTCATGTGGCTGCTCATCGCCGCATACCCCACACTGAACACCAGCAGGACCACTGCCGCGACGATGTAGGCCATGGGCGCACCCGCGCCGTTGCCCGTTGCGATCATGATGGGTAGTGCGCCGCCGATCGCGGTGAGCGGAGCCGCTGCTGCGATCACCAGGAAGACGATGCCGACAACGCCGATCGAGCCCTTCAGCTTTCCTTCTCGAGTATCAGACATGGGAGCTTCCGTTCGTCGAATGGCACTGGGTGCTCGATGGCGCACAGTGCGCCGAGGTCGAGGCGGGGACATCGAGCGTCGGATTCCGGTCGAAGAAGCCGACGGGCTTGAGTTTGAAGCCGGTGTAGTCGACCGGCATGATGGGCCAGTCCTCGGGTCGCGGGAAGTGGGTCAGTCCGAACGTGTGCCACACGACGATGTCTTGTGCCTCGATATCCCGGTTACCGGCCACATAACTCGGCAGTCCTGCCCCGCCGGAATGCTGATTCACGAAGTCTCCCGAGGCGTATCGCTCGGCCGCATCGAACTGCGTGACCCACAGGTGTTTGGTTGCGAAGGTGGCACGCTTGGCAATGGACGAGTTGTCGTCGGCCAGCAACAATGGCTGACCTTCCGGATGCAAGACGTATGCGACCGGCTTACCGAGCCGGTTGAGTGATTCGGGGTTACTGATGTGCCATACCCGTCCCGTGGATCCGTTCGCGCAGCGCGCGGCCTCGGCCTCGGTCGTCAGAGGAGTCGTGGACAGTGCAAAAGCGTTGCCGTGCGGGTTGTCCGGGCCCATCGGAACACGTCTGGTCTCGACTTCCTCGACCGAGTTCACGGCACCGTCGACCATCATGTCCAGCCGCGCACTGAACAGGTGCTGATGGCACGGAGCACCGAGACCACGAGCGATCTGCGAGGAGTACGGATAGTCGTCACCGAGGTGACCCGAGGTGAACACGATGCCGGTTGCTTTGACCTCGAATTCGATGGTGCCGTCGAGGTAGAGGTACCAGAAGAAGCCGTAGTCGTAGTTGCCGATTGTAGTGAAGAACGAGATAACAAGTCTGCGTTGACGTCTGGTCTCGCTCGAGCCGGCCCACAGGTCGGTGTGCTTCCACAGGATGCCGAAATCCTCTTCGTGCATGCAGACCGCATTTCGCAACGTCTGCGGATTACCCAGCTCGTCTGCGATCACGGTGTCGAAGTACGTGATGTCGCCGACGCAGTCACACCCGAGCTCCAAGGCGTTGGCGTACCTGCCGACGAGATACTCGCCGGTGTCGAAGTAGTTCTGCCAGGAGCGCACCGGAGATGGATCACCGTACGGGACAACCATTTCCGCGATAGACGCGCGGTGGATGATCGGCCTGGTCGCACCTTTGTCGTCGAATCCGATTTGGTGCAGTACCAGACCTTCTCGGGCGTCGAACCCGACGCGAAAACTCCACTTCTCCCATTCGACGAGATTGCCGGTGACCTCGAAACTCGGCCCCTCCGGCTGGGTGATCTCTATCGGCTTCTGTGTCGTGCGCATCGGACCGGTGACTGCAGGGTCGGTGAAGTTGCCCGACTCCTCGGGAATCGGCACCACTCCGGTGTCGAGCACCTTTTCGACCGTCTTGTTCATGACGTCGACGAACCCGACCAGGCCGTCGATGGGATGCGCCCACGCATGATCCGTCGGGAAGTCCTGGCGAAATGCCAAGCCCCGCAGAATTCTTCGTCCCTCTTCGCCGGGATAGTCGAACACGCCGGCAGACAAGGGAGCGACCCGGACGTGGTCGACATCGAGACCACGGCGTTCGAGTGCAGCCAGCCATTCGGGGTCCGTTCGCAATACCTCTTCGACGAGTCCGAACTCTTCGTCGAGGACGGGCATCTGGCCGTCACGAATTGCGTCGAGCGTTACCGACGACACGACCGTTCGCTCGGTGACCGACACGACGACGTCGACGGCATTGGGCGTGGACACATCGTGCAGCAAGGCTCGAAAGCGGCGGTCGATAGCCGTCGCAGTGGGGTACAGCTCGGACTTGAGCGGCTCCTCGAGACCGACGTAGACGAAGCGGGTGTGCTCGCCCAGTAGACCAGCGTCATCGAGGACGGCGCGTACGTCTGCGATCTCCTCGGCGGTGGCCAAGTCCAGAGGGTGATCGATTCTTGTGGGAGAAAGAGTCGGCATGAACAGTCCTAAAAGTAGGTTGGTTCTACGTTCGTTGGAAAAAAGATGTGACGGACGCTACACCCGCAGACAGCGGCTGTACAGATCACATTCGAGGGATGATCGGGAGTCACCGGCATCGAGCCCAGTGAGCGCGGGCGCTAGGAACGCAGCAGTGCGAGGAAGTTGTCCAGCATCGTGAGCTGTGACTTCGCCGAACTGACGGAGGGCGTCAGAACACCCAGAATTTGAACGCCCATCATCATGCTGAGCAATTGTTCGACGACGATCGCCACGTCGATATCGCCCAACTCGCCCACCGCGCGCGCGTCCTCGAGATACCCGGCCATCTGGTCACGCCACAGACCCAGTACCCGACGATTGATGTCATCCATGTGTTCGTCGTACATCGCACGCTGAAACAACGAGATCGCGATACGTGCTTCGAGCAGGGTCTCCTGCGTCGTCGGCATGATTTCGCGACAGAAGATTCGAAGCGCGGCGAGACCTCGTGCGTCACGCATCCGTGCGTCGATACGAGCGTTCGTCGCCTCGAACACGAGCTCGTACGACGTTCTGAGGATCTCGTCTTTGCCCGAGAAATAGTGGCTGAGTGCGCCGTTGGTATAGCCAGCCTCGGTGGCGATGTCACGCATGTTCGCCGCGTCTATCCCTTTTGCCGCGATCAGACGCCACGTGGCAGCGGCAATTGCTCGCCTGCGTTCGTCGTGGTCGACCAGCTTGGGCATGAGTCCACGGTAGCGGCCCGCCGGACGGGTCCGACACTCCGGTCAGAGATCAAGGTCCTGGCTTCACACTGCACCTCCTCTCCGTCCAATAGATCGTGGTTCTACGACCGTTGAAAGAAGAATCCGCCGGCTGCATTACGAATCATCGCCGGCGCTGTGAACTTCGCGTTACCGAATCATCACCGTCGACAGATCGGCCGTTCAGCCGAGACCGAGTCTCCGTCGTCTGGTTCGCGGGTCGAGATCATGTGCGTGCTCGGTCGCAAACGCGACAACCGCGGACGCCCTGTCCGAAAGCTGGACTCCGCGCGGCCACATCATCCGTACGCCGCTACTGGGGTTGGCAGGGGTGATCTCGCGGACCGCCACAGGAAGCCCCTCGTAGGTGTTGTCGATCGCGGGACGCTGGATGAGAATGGCGAAGCCGAATCCCCGCGCCACGAGCGACCGCGTGAGCTCGAAGTCGTAGGTGCGCTGAGTGATCCGCGGAGTGATTCCTGCCCGCTCGAACAAGAGGAGGGTGTGCTCTGCCGCCGGGGGAAGATCGAGCAGAATCTGCGATTCTCGGGCCAGCGCTTCGAGAGGCACCACCTGGTGCGCGGTCAGAGGATGCCCGTCAGGGAGCAGGACGTATGCCGGTGTCCGGTAGAGCAGGACCGATTCCAGACCGGGCGGGAGAGCTATGTCGTACCCGATAGCCAGATCGAGCGACCCGTCCAGCAGTTGCTGAGGGAGTTCACCCTGACTACCCGTGATGACCGTGAGATCGACTTTCGGATGTGTCGCGGTGATCCACTCCATCACCGGGGGGATCGCCGTCGGTGCGATCGTGGCGTAGCAGCCGAGCACGAGAGGACCGGCAAGCTCGGATCCACCACTTGCTGCTGCCAGTTCCAGCTCGTCGGCGGAGTGAACCAACGTTCGAGCACGCTCCCGCAGATATGCGCCCGTGGGTGTCAGCGTGATTCCGTGTGCCTTGCGGCGCACCATGAGTTGGGTGCGTAGCACTCGTTCGAGGTCCGTCATCGCGGACGCGACAGCGGTCGGCGTGACGTGCAGAGCCGACGCTGCACCAGAAATCGAGCCGGCATCGGCGACCGCGACGAAGTATTCGAGTTGCCTGAGCGTGTAGGTCGACATAAAGAACTTTTCCTTCGCTTGTTCCAAAGTATTTTGAAGTTTACCTGTTGATGTGGTGCAGGTCATACTCGTCGAATCGACTCATCACGGAAGGCGAATCGACAATGACCGCGAAAGTGGCTGCAAGCCTTGATATCCCAACAGCAGACTGGGTCACGATCCCGGACCTGTACGCCGACCCGTATCCCATCTACCGCACACTGAGACAAAGTGCGCCCATCCACTGGGTTCCGGCGGTGAACCGGTACCTGGTGATCGGGTACGACGCGTGCCACACGATCGAACTCGATCCTGCCCGCTTCTCCGCTGACGAAGCGGGGTCGTTGATGAAGCGGTCGATGGGCCACAGCATGCTTCGCAAGGACAACCCCGAGCACGACACCGAGCGCCGTTCCCTGGGTGGAACATTGCGACCCAAAGCAATCAAGGAACATTGGAATGCCGCATTCGCTCGCAACGCCGCAACGTACCTCGATCGGCTTCGCGATGCGGGGAGCGGCGCAGACCTGGTGAAGGAATTCGCAGCACCGTTCGCGGCGGAGAACCTTCGCGAGGTTCTCGGTTTCCGCAACGCGACTCAGGCCGACCTGCAGCGCTGGTCACAGACACTGATCGACGGGACCGGCAATTATGCCGACGACCCATCTGTCTGGGCACACGCGGCTCGATCCTCGAACGAAGTGGACGCGGCGGTCGACGAGATGCTGGCCGTTCTACGCGCCGATCCCGACGCCAGCCTGCTCGGTCAATTGGCCGGCACTTCGATGCCGCTCGAGTCGATTCGCGCAAACCTCAAGATGGCCATCGGTGGAGGCCTGAACGAACCACGGGACGCGATCGCCACAACAGTGTGGGCCCTCCTCTCGCACCCTGCCCAGCGTGCAGACGTGGTGGCGAACGACCGTTGGTCCGACGCCTTCGAGGAATCGATTCGATGGGTGGCACCGATCAGCATGTATCCACGCGAGGTCACCACCGACACGGAGCTCGCCGGCATGGCGCTGCCGAGCGGGGCACGCCTCGGAGTGGTCATCGGTGCCGCAAACCGCGACGCCGAGGTATTCGTCGACCCCGAGTCCTACGACATCGACCGACCCAAGAAGCCACACCTCGCCTTCGGCGGAGGTCAGCACTTCTGCGCCGGTGCCTGGGTGGCACGAGCATCGGTGGTGGGGGTCGCGCTGCCCGCACTCTTCCGCGAATTCTCGGATCTGCGCCTCGATCCGCAGCGCCCGGAGACGTTGGGCGGCTGGGTATTCCGAGGCGTGACCGCCCTGCCGGTGCAATGGTCCTGAAAAACACCGCCCTTACTACGGAGGAGTACCGATGCCCAAGGTAATTTTTCACCACACCGACAACGCGACCGACACCGTCGATGCGGACGCAGACTCGAACGTGATGCGCGCAGCAGTACAGAACGGCGTACCGGGCATCGTGGGTGAATGCGGCGGACAGGCCATGTGCGCCACCTGCCACGTGTACGTACGCGAGCCGTACCTCGATGCTCTCGGTGCGATCAGTGAGGACGAGGAAGAAATGCTCGAGTGCGTTGCCGCACCCCGAGACGAACGGCGCAGCAGACTCGGCTGCCAAATCACGTTCGACAGTGGCACCGCAGGTGGCCTCGAAGAAATCGAAGTCGATGTTCCCGCACAACAGATCTGACGACGCGAAGGGCGCTCGGGTAGTCATCGTCGGAAGCGGTCAAGCCGGCATCCAGGCTGCAGACTCCCTGCGCGCCCGTGGCCACATCGGGACACTGACAGTCATCGGCGACGAGCCGGTACTGCCGTATCAGCGGCCGCCGCTGTCCAAGGGCCACTTGACGTCCGGCGGCTCGATCGACCCACTTCCCTTGAGAGCCGAGAGGTTCTTCACCGAACAACGAATCGTTCTGCGCACAGGTGTGAGCGCCGCATCGGTGGACCGCACCGCCCGCACCGTGCGCCTCGATGACGGTGACGTTCTGCCCTACGACTCTCTGATCCTGGCAACGGGCGCGGCAAACCGGTCGCTCGACATAACGGGAAGCGAGCTGGCAGGAATTCATACCCTGCGTACGCTCGCCGATGCCGACGCATTGCGACGCGAATTGCACGAGGCACGAAATGTTCTCGTGGTCGGCGCGGGCTTCGTAGGGCTCGAGGTGGCGGCCGCCGCCCGGGCGCAGGGAGCGAATGTCACTGTCCTCGAAGCAACGGACCGGCCGTTGTCACGCGCGGTATCGCGATACACGTCCGATCACGTGACAGCAGTACACCGACAAGCCGGCACGCACGTGCACACGGAAGAGGTGGTCTCGTTTTTCACCGGACGCGAGGGACGAGTGGTCGGCGCAGAGACCGAGACCGGAGAGCACTACGAGGCGGATCTCGTGATCGTCGGTATCGGTGCGATACCCCGCACCGCACTGGCTGCCGCAGCAGATCTCCCCGTGGCCAACGGGATTGTCGTCGACGATTTCCTCCGCACGAACGACCCCGCCGTGTACGCGATCGGTGACTGCGCGAACTATCCCAGCCTGCACACCGGTACCCGTGTTCGTCTCGAATCGGTGCAGAACGCAACCGACCACGGCAGACGAGTTGCGGCAGTGATACTCGGTGATGATCGCTGCGATGCAGAAGTGCCCTGGTTCTGGAGCCATCAAGGCGCGCTGAAGCTCCAGATCGCCGGAGTTCGTCTTCCCGACGACACTGCCGTTCTCTGCGGCGATCCTACGACCGGTCGATTTTCCGTCTGTTGTTACCGAAACGGCCGCCTCGCCGCGGTGGAGTCCATCAACCGTCCTGCCGACCACATTGCTGCGCGGGCTCTGCTCGCTTCTGCGCGGTCGCCCGATCCGATCCTTCTCGACGACCCCACCTTCAACCTGAAGAGGTTTGCTGCACAACCGGATTCGGCCCCCTCGAGGAAGACCTCGGCATGACGACCTATCGCGCCACGGTTGCCGAACCGTCCCGCAGGTAGTGGCTGCCTCCTGTCGGTGACACCGCGCCGTTGTACGGATCTCTGCCCGGCCTTCGGGCCGCGGTCTCGTCGCATTACTCGCCCCTTGGAATTCTCGACCGAACATCGGAGAAACTCGACATGAGCACTTCACACTCCCCTACGCGGGCGGCCACTCAGCGCCGCGTCGCGATGGCAACGGTCGTCGGAACGACGATCGAATGGTACGACTTCTTCATCTACAGTACCGCTGCGGGACTGGTGTTCTCGCAGGTGTTCTTCGCACCTGCAGGAACCGAACTCGGCCTTCTGTTGTCGTTCGCAACGGTCGGTATCAGCTTCGTGTTTCGCCCGTTCGGCGCGGTACTTGCCGGACATTTCGGTGATCGGATCGGTCGCCGAGCGATGCTCGTTCTCACCCTTCTGCTGATGGGAGGAGCAACCAGCCTGATCGGATTGCTGCCCACGTACGAGACAGCCGGCATCCTCGCGCCGATCCTCTTGCTCGTACTTCGCATCGTCCAAGGTATATCCGCCGGTGGTGAATGGGGCGGTGCCGTTCTCATGGCGGTCGAGCACGCCCCCGACAACCGACGAGGCCGCGCAGGTGCGTTCCCCCAACTCGGTGTCCCACTGGGCATGCTGCTGGCCGCCGGCATGACTGCTCTGATGACCGGCGTGATTTCTCCCGGAGACGAGTTCGTCGAATGGGGCTGGCGAATTCCGTTCCTCCTCAGCTTCGTCCTGATCGGCGTGGGCTATTTCATTCGTAGGTCGATCGACGAGAGCCCGGTCTTCAGCGAGATCGCGGATCGCAGGCAACAGACCAAACTGCCCCTCGTCGAGCTGTTCCGTAAGCACTGGCTGCTGGTGATCCTTGCCGCTCTGGTCTTCGCGGGCAACAACGCCGCCGGATACATGACCACGGGTGGGTTCATCACCAGCTACGCGACCAAGCCCGACGGACCTGTCGGCCTCGGACGCACTCCAGTGCTACTTGCCATCACGGCATCGGCAGCTCTCTGGGCGATCTTCATCTATCTGTCCGGATACGCCTCGGACCGCATCGGCCGCAAGCGCACCTACCTGATCGGATACGCCGGCCTTGTGGTGACGGTGTTTCCAATGTTCTTCTTCGTGAACTCCGGAAATATCTGGCTGCTGTTCCTCGGACTTGCACTGTTCACCTTCGGACTCGGAATGTCGTACGGGCCGCAGGCTGCCTGGTACTCGGAGATATTTCCGGCCTCGGTCCGCTTTTCCGGCATCGCAATCTCCTACGCATTGGGTGCGGTCATCGGCGGTGCGTTCGCACCGACCATCGCCACCGCGCTCGTCGGCGCTACCGGAAGCATCTACGCCGTCGGGGTCTATCTCATCGCCATGTTCCTCCTGGCCATCGCGGCCACGGTTGTGCTGCGCGACCGAACAGGCATCGCACTCGGGATCGAGAACCAGGCCGAACAGGAGGTCGGCGCAACAATTTTCGATTCGCGCCGAGCTCCGGTGCGGTTCGAGCAGATTCGTAAGCAAGCCCGATCCCCTCAGGTCTGACTGCAGTCCATTTCGACACTCACGACACCTACGAAGGGATCTACTGTGGGACAACAGGTACGTGGCGTAGTAGCCACGGCTCCGGGCAAAGCCACCTCGATCGAAATCGTCGACGTACCGGATCCGGGACCACGAGATGTCGTGGTGAAGGTTCTGGCGTGCGGGGTGTGCCATACCGACCTGGCTTATCGGGACGGCGGTATCAACAACGAATACCCCTTTCTACTCGGCCACGAGGCCGCGGCCGTCGTGGAGACCATCGGCGAGAACGTGACCCACGTGGCAGTGGGCGACTTCGTAGTACTCAACTGGCGTGCAGTCTGTGGTGCGTGCCGAGCGTGCAAGCGAGGCAGGCCGTGGCACTGCTTCGACACCTTCAACGCATCGCGGAAGATGACACTCGTCGACGGCACCGAGCTGACTCCGGCCTTGGGAATCGGAGCATTCGCCGAGAAGACCCTTGTGCACGAGTTACAGTGCACCAAAGTCGATCCCGACTCCGATCCGGCCGTCGTCGGGCTTCTCGGGTGCGGCGTCATGGCGGGGCTCGGTGCCGCGGTCAACACCGGAGGTGTCTCCCGCGGAGACAGCGTCGCCGTCATCGGGTGCGGAGGCGTCGGCAATGCCGCGATCGTCGGTGCGCGACTCGCTGGAGCCACCAAAATAATCGCGGTGGACCGTGACGAGAAGAAGCTGGCCTGGGCAACCGAACTCGGGGCGACTCACACAATCGACGCCTCTCGGGTCGACGCCGTCACGGCGGTGCAGGAGCTGACCGACGGCTTCGGAGCCGACGTCGTCATCGACGCGGTCGGACGCCCGGAGACATGGAAGCAAGCCTTCTATGCGCGAGATCTGGCCGGAACGGTGGTTCTCGTCGGGGTTCCGACGCCGGATATGACGCTCGAGATGCCGTTGATCGACTTCTTTTCGCGCGGTGGATCACTCACATCGTCGTGGTACGGAGACTGCTTGCCCGAACGCGACTTTCCCATGCTGGTGGACCTTTACCAGCAAGGTCGAATGCCGCTCGACAAGTTCGTCACCGAGCGGATCACACTGGATCGGATCGAGTACGCCTTCGACCAGATGAAGGCCGGCGAAGTCCTGCGTTCTGTGATTGTGCTGTAGCGGAGGTCGAGAACATCGTGGGCGACGAATCCGACATTTGCACAACCCTGTCACTGCCGGTGCCGCATCAGACGACGCCGCGCGACAGCATGTTGCCGGCGAAAAACGTCGCCAACTCGTCGGTTGCGCTGAGTGGAAGGACCTGGGCCACATACTGATCGGGACGGACCACCACGATTGCGCCGTCGCGGTCGATTCCGCGCTCGGTGAAGATATCGATTGCGGGATCGGTTGCGAAGACCTTCTCGTAATCGACGAGTCCGAACGGACCTCTGATGGGGAGGAAAACGGGATCCACCGCGCCGATGTCGACCGAGACGTGGCCCTGCTGATAGATCACTTTGACGTCGAAGGAACTGTCGACGTCGGTCCCCTGCGGGGTGAACTGCACAATCGGCGACTCGGGCGATTCGCGGAGCCACGAGGACAATTCGTTCAACACGACGCTGTTCGAATGAAGGCCGGCGGCTGCCGCGTCGGCGAAAACGTAGATTCGCCAGCGCCCATCCGCACGGTGGTGGTGACCGAGATGTGTCGGATTGGCGTCGCACACTCGCACCACCGGTGCCGACTTGAAACGCTTGCCCACCGGGAATCCTGTGGCCACATTCTGGTGGGTGGTGTCACCGATGATCATCGACGGCCGATACTCGGTCATGAAGCCTGCCGGAAATTCTCCGGTTTTGACGTAGAACTCCTCGAGTTCGGATGGATTGTCGAAGTCCTCCGGGCGCTTCGCCATCATGGCCGACCACTGCTTGTCGAAGTCGATCAGATTCTGCGCAATGACCTGACGTTCGGCGGTATAGGTCGCGAGCAGGCTCTCGGGCGCGCGGCCTTCGAGCACATGCCCGAGTTTCCAGCCGAGATTGAACCCGTCCTGCATGGACACGTTCATTCCCTGCCCCGCTTTGGCACTGTGGGTGTGGCAGGCATCGCCGGTGATGAAGACGTGCGGGATGCGCGTGCCGGCCTGATCGGCCGGCACGTCGTCGAAGCGATCGGTCACGCGGTGACCGACCTCGTAGACACTGTGCCAGGCAACGTTTTTCACCTCCAGGGTCTAGGGATGCAGAATCTCGTTGGCCTGCGCGACGATCTGATCGATGCTGGTCGTTCGTACCTTGCCGTTGTCGTCCTCGGCTACTTCACCGAGATCGACGTACATGCGGAACAGGTGGCCACCCTCGCGTGGGATGTGCAGGATGCTGCCGCCCGAGCCGGACTGGATGGCGCACTTGAGACGAATGTCGGGAAAGTCGGTGACGGCGAGAACGTCCATCACACCCCAGGCATGGAAGGCTTTGTCTCCGACCGGCGTGCATCCGATCGTGTCGCGTACAGCGCTGCGTGCACCGTCGGAGCCGACGACATACTTGGCATGGATTGTTCGCTTCTGTCCCACTCGACTGCCGCCGGTGTGTCCGAGCGTGACCGTGACGGGGTGGTCGCCCTCCCCGATCTCCAGCGTGCAGAATTCGTAGCCGAAATCCGGCGTCATCCGAGTGGGCGACAGAGCCATGACCTCGGCGAAGTAGTCCAACACACGGGCCTGGTTGACGATCAAGTGCGGGAACTCACTGATTCCGGTCGCGTCGTCGGGTGTACGCGCGGTGCGCACGATCTTCGATGCGTCCTCGGGATCGGGCTTCCAGAAGGCCATTTCGGTGATCCGGTAGGCCTCGGCCGTGATGCGATCTGCGAACCCGAACGCCTGGAAGGTCTCGACGCTACGAGCCTGAATCCCGTCGGCCTGTCCGATAGCGAGCCGTCCTGCACGCCGCTCGACGATTCGCGTTGTCACACCGGGAAACTGGGAAAGCTGTGCGGCCGTGATCATTCCAGCCGGTCCGGTGCCGACGATGAGCACATCGACGTACTCGGGAAGCTCGTCCGGCCGGTCGATACCGATGCCCGAGGCTTGCTGGACACGTGGGTCACCGGAGACATAACCATGGTGGTGAAATTGCATTGCGGGACCTTCTCCGATTCTCATACGGGCTCGAGTGCTTCGGAGCACTTCAGGGACTCATTGCGATCTGCATCACTTATCGTATACGATCTGAGATATGATGCAAGGGTCGCTATCGAGGAGGAACATGAAGACCGAGAGCCGCGATGCTGCCGTCATCGAGTCGAGCAGCTCACTGACCAGGCCCGGGAAGATCATCGCGGTGCACCTGAGCTACGCATCGCGAGCAGATCAGCGGGGTCGCCGCCCGGCTCATCCGTCCTACTTCCTCAAGCCGTCGAGTTCCGTGGGATTCACAGGCGAGACCGTCGAGCGGCCCGCAGGCACCGAACTTCTCGCTTTCGAGGGCGAAATCGCCCTGATCATCGGGGCGACAGCGCGCTGGATATCGGCAGAGAACGCCTGGAGTCACATCTCGGGCGTCACGGCTGCCAACGACTTCGGCCTCTACGATCTGCGCGCCAACGACAAGGGATCCAACGTCCGTTCCAAGGGCGGAGACGGCTACACCCCACTCGGACCCAACGTCATCGACGCCCGGTCGGTCGACCCAGCCGCCCTGCGAATACGCACGTGGGTCAACGGAACCGTCGCGCAGGACGACACCACGGCCGGCCTCATCTTCACGCTGCCCCAACTGATAGCCGACTTGTCGCAGCATTTCACCCTCGAACCCGGCGACGTCATCCTCACCGGCACACCCGCCGGCTCCTCGGTCGTTGTTCCCGGCGACGTCGTCGAGGTCGAGGTGAGCGCAATCGACGAGAAGGCCACATCCGGTCGCCTCGTCACCACCGTCACTCAGGGTGAGGTCGCCTTCGACGGCTCACTCGGCTCGCTGCCGGCCGCAGACGATACTCAGCGCGAAGACGCGTGGGGATCGGCCGAAGCAGCCGGAATCACCCTGCCTCGAACAGGATTGAGCGTAGAACTGCGAGACAAGCTCGCCCGGGTGCCGGTGGCGGGACTGTCGGCCCAGCTCCGCAAACGTGGACTGAACAACGTGTCGATCGAGGGTGTTCGCGCATTGACTCCCAGCGACAAGATCGTCGGAACGGCCCGGACTCTGCGGTTCGTACCCAATCGAGAAGATCTGTTCGTCAGCCACGGCGGTGGATACAACGCACAGAAACGAGTGTTCGACGCGGTGAACGACGGCGAGATCATCGTCATCGAGGCCCGCGGAGAACTCGGCTCCGGCACTCTGGGCGACATCCTCGCCCTGCGGGCCCGATCCCGCGGCGCCGTCGGCGTCGTGACCGACGGAGGAGTTCGCGATCGCGACGCCGTAGCCGAGATCGGTCTCCCTGTGTTCGCCGCGACCGCCCACCCAGCAGTATTGGGCCGCCGACACGTCCCCTGGGATTTCGACCTGACCGTCGCGTGCGGTGGAGCGACGGTGCAGCCCGGTGACGTCATCGTCGGCGACAGCGACGGGGTGATCGTGATTCCGCCGGCGTTGGCCGAGGAAGTGGTCGATGAGGCGCTCGCTCAGGAAGAGCAGGACGCGTGGGTTGCCGACCAGGTAGCGGCTGGGAATCCCCTCGACGGGCTCTTCCCACCGAATGCGGAATGGAAGCGCAAGTACGAGCAGTGGCGTATGGATCAGGGAGTTTCCCAGTGACACAGAGCAAATCGCAGGCCGCCTACCACTACATCAAGGACCGGATAGCGCGGCAGGAATACACGCCCGGCTACCGCCTGGTCCTCGGCTCGATCGCGAAGGATCTCGACATGAGTGTCGTTCCGGTTCGTGAGGCGATCCGACAACTCGAGGCGGAAGGTCTGGTGACGTTCGAGCGGAACGTCGGTGCCCACGTGTCGATGGTGGACGACACTCAATATCGCTACAGCATGCAGAGTTTGAGCATTCTCGAAGGCGCTGCCACCGCGATGGCCGCGCGTCGATTGTCAGAGGACGACATTCGGAAAGCACGTGCGGTGAACGAACGCATGATCGAGTCCCTCGAGCATTTCGATCCGCACCTGTTCACGTCGCTGAACAAGGAGTTTCACCAGATTCTGTTCGAGAAATGCGTGAACCCACGAATGCTGACACTCGTCGAAGCAGAGTGGGGCCGCCTCGGGCACCTTCGAGCGTCGACGTTCGCGTTCGTTCCCGGTCGCGCACGCGAATCGGTGCACGAGCACGAAAACATCGTGCGGCTCATCGAAATCGGTGCACCGCTCGGCGAAATCGAAAAGGCTGCTCGACGACACCGATCCGCAACGCTCGACGCCTACCTCGTGCACGAGCACCCCGACGAAACAATCGGCCTACCGGCCTACTGACCAGACCGATCTCTCGATCCCGACCTTGGAGCATTCATGACCGATACCGTTGCCGAACAAACACAACGCCACACTCCGGCAGACCTGCCCAGCAGGATCCAGCATTACATCGGAGGTAAGTTCGTCGATTCGATCGACGGCGATACCTTCGATGTCCTCGACCCGGTATCCAATGAGGTCTACCTGCAGGCCGCCGCCGGCAAGAAGGCCGACATCGACCGCGCTGTCGAGGCCGCCAAGAAAGCATTCAAGGAAGGACCCTGGCCGCGCATGCTGCCGCGCGAGCGCTCACGCATCCTGCACCGCATCGCCGACATCGTCGAATCACGCGACGCCCGGCTGGCCGAACTCGAATCCTTCGACTCCGGCCTGCCCATCACCCAGGCACTCGGTCAGGCTCGCCGCGCCGCTGAGAACTTCCGCTTCTTCGCAGACCTCATCGTCGCTCAGGCCGACGACACCTACAAGGTCCCAGGACGGCAGATCAACTACGTCAATCGCACCCCCATCGGGGTCGCCGGCCTCATCACCCCGTGGAACACCCCGTTCATGCTCGAATCATGGAAGCTCGGCCCAGCACTGGCCACTGGCAATACCGTCGTTCTCAAGCCCGCCGAGTTCACTCCCCTGTCGGCATCGTTGTGGGCGGGCATCTTCGAGGAAGCCGGCCTGCCGGAGGGTGTGTTCAACCTTGTCAACGGTCTCGGTGAGGACGCGGGCGACGCTTTGGTCAAGCATCCCGACGTTCCCTTGATTTCGTTCACCGGTGAGTCCAGCACGGGTCAGCTCATTTTCGGCAACGCCGCGCCCTTCCTCAAGGGTCTGTCGATGGAACTGGGCGGAAAGAGCCCGGCCATCGTGTTCGCAGATGCCGATCTCGAGGCCGCTGTGGACGCCACGATTTTCGGTGTGTTCTCTCTCAACGGCGAACGCTGCACCGCGGGAAGTCGCATTCTCGTCGAACGGTCCATCTACGACGAATTCGTCGAACGCTATGCAGCACAAGCGAAGCGGGTGAAGGTTGGCTACCCGCACGATCCCGCGACCGAGGTCGGTGCGCTGGTGCACCCGGAGCACTACGACAAGGTGATGAGCTACATCGAGATCGGTAAGACCGAAGCGCGCCTGGTTGCGGGCGGCGGCCGGGCCGAAGGCTTCGATCAGGGCAACTTCGTGACCCCGACGGTGTTCGCCGATGTCGCACCCGACGCCCGCATCTTCCAGGAAGAGATCTTCGGACCGGTCGTGGCGATCACCCCGTTCGACACCGACGACGAAGCTCTCGAACTGGCGAACGGTGTCAAATACGGTCTCGCAGCCTATGTCTGGACCAACGACCTCAAGCGCTCGCACAACTTCGCCCAGGCCATCGATGCCGGCATGGTGTGGCTCAACTCCAACAACGTGCGCGACCTACGCACCCCGTTCGGTGGCGTCAAGGCTTCGGGGCTCGGGCACGAGGGCGGCTACCGCTCCATCGACTTCTACACCCAGCAGCAGGCCGTGCACATCACGCTCGGCGAGGTACACAACCCGACTTTCGGCAAAGCCGACTCAGCCAAGCACTGACGCAGACAGCACTGACTCCCTTCATCTTTCGACAAGGACCACGACATGACCATCACCCCCGATGCCCCCGAGCCCGTCGTGACACGCAGCAGCCGCGTCCGGTCGGCCGACCCGGTTCCCACCCCGCAGGCCACTCCCCCGGACGTACTGCGTTGCGCCTACATGGAATTGGTCGTCACCGACCTCGAACGCTCGCGTAAGTTCTACGTCGACGTGCTCGACCTCGTGGTGACCGAGGAAGACGAGAACACCGTCTACCTTCGTTCCTTCGAAGAGTTCATCCATCACAACCTCGTCCTGCGCAAGGGACCGGTCGCCGGGGTAGCAGCGTTCTCCTACCGGGTACGCAGCCCGGAGGATCTCGACAAGGCCGTCGCGTTCTACACCGAACTCGGCTGCCGTGTAGAGCGGAACCCCAATGGGTACAACAAGGGAATCGGTGATTCGGTACGCGTCGAAGATCCGCTCGGCTTCCCGTACGAGTTCTTCTACGACGTCGAGCACGTCGAGCGTCTCGCCTGGCACTACCACCTGTACACCCCCGGTGCACTGGTGCGATTGGACCACTTCAACCAGGTGACTCCCGACGTCCCCCGCGCCGTGGCGTACATGGAAGATCTCGGATTCCGTGTCACCGAGGACATTCAGGACGAGGCCGGCACGACGTACGCGGCCTGGATGCGTCGTAAGTCCACTGTGCACGACACCGCCATGACCGGGGGCGACGGACCTCGGATGCACCACGTTGCGTTCGCCACCCACGAGAAGCACAACATCATCGCCATCTGCGACAAGCTGGGCTCCCTGCGGATGTCCGACCACATCGAGCGAGGCCCGGGACGCCACGGGGTCTCGAACGCCTTCTACCTCTACCTCCGCGACCCCGACGGTCACCGCATCGAGATCTACACCCAGGACTACTACACCGGCGATCCCGACAACCCGGTTGTCACCTGGGACGTGCACGACAATCAGCGCCGCGACTGGTGGGGCACCCCGGTGGTCCCCAGCTGGTACACCGACGCCTCGATCGTGCTGGATCTCGACGGCAACCCGAAGCCGGTCATTGCGCGAACCGACGAATCCGAAATGGCCGTCACCATCGGGGCGGACGGATTCTCGTACACCCGCAAAGAGGACACCGACGAGATGCCGGATTGGAAGAAGGGCGAGTTCAAGCTCGGCGCACAGCTGTAGTAACGACTCATTCCCCTACGGCACAGGAGAATTCATGCTCCCCCCGAACACCATCACGGACATCGCCGACGAACTCGAAGTAGCGGAACGGACGCGGACGATGATTCCGCGGCTCACTGCTCGCTATCCCGACATGAACTTCGAGGATTCGTACGCGGTCCAGAACGAATGGCGTCGACGCAAGGTCGAGTCCGGTCGACGCTTGGTCGGCCGCAAGATCGGCTTGACGAGCAAGGTGATGCAGGTGGCGACCGGCATCACCGAGCCCGATTACGGTGCGATCTTCGACGATCAGGTCTTCGACAACGGCTCGGTGATCGAGCACGGGCGCTTCTCCAATGTGCGCATCGAGGTCGAGCTCGCCTTCGTTCTCGGGAGTCCACTTGCCGGTCCGACGGCGACGATCTTCGACGTTCTGAAGGCAACCGAGTACGTGGTACCGGCTCTCGAGATCCTCAGCTCACGGATCGAGATGGAGGGTCGCACCATCGTCGATACGATCAGTGACAACGCGGCACTGGGCGGGCTCGTATACGGCGGCAACCCGACGGACCCGTCGGCTGTGGACATGCGGTGGATCTCGGCGCTCCTCTACCGCAACGAGACGATCGAGGAGTCCGGCGTTGCCGCCGCAGTGCTCAACCACCCGGCAACGGGTGTGGCCTGGTTGGCCAACAAGCTTTCTCAGCACGGCGACCGGCTCGAGGCCGGCGAAATCGTGTTGGCCGGCTCGTTCACCCGCCCGATGTGGGTGCACCAGGGAGACAGCGTGCTCGCTGACTACGGACCGATGGGAACGATCTCATGCCGCTTCGACTGAACAAGACCTTTCGGGATGCGTTGGCGGAGGCGGACCGGCCGCTGTACGGCGGTTGGATCACCACCGGGTCGCCGGTGGCCGCCGAGATCATGGCCGGCTCGGGGCTGGACTGGGTGCTCATCGACATGGAGCACGCCCCCAACGGCCTCGAATCCGTTCTTGCACAGCTGTATGCGGTATCGGCATACCCCGTGACGCCTGTGGTGCGAGTACCCGTCGGTGACGCGGTGATCATCAAGCAAGTCTTGGACCTGGGTGCTCAGAACATTCTGGTCCCGATGATCTCGACTGCCGAGCAAGCGCGCGAGGTGGCCGCCGCAGCCCAGTACCCACCGGCAGGGCGACGCGGGGTCGGCAGTGCGCTGGCACGATCTGCGCGGTGGAATCGGGTCGAAGGCTATCTGGCGAACGCTGCCGATCATGTTTCGGTGTTCGTTCAGATCGAGACGGCCGAAGGGGTTTCCAACGCGGCAGCGATCGCGGAGACACCGGGCATCGATGGAGTATTCGTCGGACCCAGTGACCTGTCCGCGTCGATGGGTCTGCTCGGCCAACAGAACCACCCCGAGGTCGTAGCCGCAGTCAACGATGCGTTCACGGCGATCGCCTCCACTGGAAAACCGTTCGGAGTCAACGCATTCGACCCCGATCGTGCTGATTCCTATGTCGAGGACGGCGCTCGGTTTCTGCTCGTCGGTGCCGACGCCGCCATCTTGGCACGGGGTTCCGAGGCCCTCGCTCAGCGCTACATCGATCCATCGGCGCACAGCGCTCGCGCCAGCTACTGATCCCCCCACCTCAGTTCGCCGCCCGAAAGGACAGACAGTGACCATCACATTCGATTCACTTCTCAGCGAGATCACCGACCCCAACGGACGCGAGATCCTCGATCCCGCAACCGGAGAGGTCGTCGGCAAAGCCCGCTTCGAGGGTGTCGAGGTGCTCGACGCCGCTATTGCTCGCGCGAAAGCAGCGCAACCCGCATGGGCGGCGTGCTCCGACGAAGACCGCGCTGGCCTGTTACTGCAGGCCGCCGATGCCATCGACGCAGCTACCGAACCGCTCGCGGAGCTGCTGTCACGTGAGCAGGGCAAGCCGCTCAACGGACCCAACGCCCGCTTCGAGGTCGGTGCCTGCGCTACGTGGCTGCGCGCCACTGCGACAACGGAACTTCCTGTGCAGGTGCTGCTCGACGGCGACGAGGGTAGCGCCGAAATGTACTACAGACCGCTCGGGGTCGTCGGCGCGATCGGGCCGTGGAACTGGCCGATGATGATCACCGTGTGGCAGATCGCGCCGGCACTGCGCATGGGCAACACCACCGTCGTCAAACCGTCGGAGTACACCCCGCTGAGTGTCCTGGCGCTCGTCGCGGTCATCAACTCGGTACTTCCAGAGAACGTCCTGACCGTCGTCGCAGGCGAAGGAGACCTGGGTGCGCGACTGTCTTCCCACCCCGACATCGACAAGTTGATGTTCACCGGCTCCACCCGTACCGGGCAGTCCATCATCAAGAGTTCCGCGGACACGATCAAGCGGCTCACCCTCGAACTCGGCGGCAACGACGCCGGCATCGTCCTTCCGGACGTGGACCCCAAAGCCATTGCAGAGGAACTCTTCTGGGGTGCTTTCATCAATACCGGACAGACCTGCGCTGCCCTCAAGCGACTGTACGTGCACACCGATGTCTACGACGAGGTCTGCACCGAACTCGCTGCCGTCGCCAGATCGATGCCGATGGGCCGCGGACTCGACGAGAACAATGTGCTGGGGCCACTGCAGAACAAGGCGCAGTACGACATCGTGGCGAACCTCGTCGAACGCGCCCGGGAATCCGGTGCGACCATACTGGTCGGCGGTACACCGGACGCCGATGCACCCGGGCACTTCTACCCCACCACCCTGGTGTCGAACATCGCACCCGACAACGCCCTGGTAACGGAGGAGCAATTCGGGCCTGCCCTACCCATCATTCGGTACGAAACTGTCGACGAGGCAATCGAACTCGCGAACGGATTGGATGTCGGCCTCGGCGCTTCGGTGTGGAGTTCCGACCGCGACGCCGCCCGAAAGATTGCCGCGCGAATACAAGCAGGCACTGTGTGGATCAACAAGCATGGCGGTATCCATCCGATGGTCCCGTTCGGTGGTGTCAAAATGTCGGGCTACGGACTGGAGTTCGGTGTCGAAGGGCTGAAATCCGTGTCAGCGCCACAAGTTATCAGCGGCTGACAGACCCAGACCGATCGTCGATCTCGGCATGCATTGCAGAGCGGCGATCGGCATTCTCGCCTTCCTGACATGATCTTGGAGCCCCTATGTCTGATCCCACTGTCGAAAGCCGAGCCGGCCGGCTACACACCAACGCAACAATCTGGACTGCCGACGCCGACCGCCCCACGGCCTCCAGCCTGCTCGTCCGCGATGGCGTGATCACGGCGATCGATCCCACCCCCGAGGAGTTGGCCGGCAACGAGCAGATCGTCGACCACGGCGGTGCCTTTCTGATGCCTGGCTTCGGAGATGTTCACAACCATCACCTGCTGGCCGGCCGAGCCAGCTTGGTCGAGCTACAACTCGACGGAAACGCCGATCTCGATGAGGTGCTCGCATCGATCGCAGCCTGGGCCGAGAAGCTCGACGACAACGCGTGGGTCGTCGGCGGCGGGTGGGGAAGCCACCTGCTCGATGCGGTGTCCTCTCTCGAAGCATTGGACCGACTCGACGAGGCCGCGGGAGGCCGAGCGGTCATGCTGCGCGACGACAGTTGCCACAATCGGTGGGTCAGCACCCGAGCGATGTCTCTGGCGGGTCTCACCTCCGACACCGAAGACCCGGACGGTGGCCGTATCGTGCGAGTCGCACCGTCGTCGAAGCCGGTGGGCGTGTTGATCGAAGCCGCCCTCACCCCCGTCGAACGAGCCTATGCGGCAACCCAATCGGACGCGACGGATCTCGATGCCGCGAGCTGCGCCCACGCCATCGAGACGTTGCACAGTTTCGGTATCACCCACTTCCAGGACGCGGCCGCTTCCCTGCCGATGATGCAAGCACTCGCCACTCTCGATGGACGTGGTGAGCTGCGAGCCTGGGTCGTGACCTCCGCACAGATCAACGACAAGATTTTCGGTACGAGCCCGGTCGGCATGCCGCTCCTCGACGCTGCGGTTCGGTACCGCACGGAGCATCACCGACCCGACTTCGTGAAGATCTTCCTGGACGGAGTACCCACCTCCCGCACGGCGTTGTTGCTCGAGCCGTACTTGCCTGTCGAGAGCGATGACACCGAGTGGTTCGGTGAGAGCACGATGTCGCAAGCCGAACTGACCGAATGGCTCCTGGAGGTCGCGCGGCGGGGACTAGGTGCCAAAGTCCATTGCACAGGAGACGGATCCGTACGGATGGTGCTCGACGCGACAGCCGTCATACGCGACCACGGACACGCTGACACCGTCGTTCAGATTGCACACGGGGAGTACATTGCCGACGACGACCTACCCCGCATGGCCACACTCGGCATCATCGCCGATCTGTCTCCGCCCCTGTGGTTCCCCGGCGTCATCCTCGAGGCCATCTGCCGGTGCGTTCCCCGCGACCGCGCGCGACGGATGTGCCCGAACCGCACACTGCTGGACCTCGGCGTCGTCATGGCAGGCGGATCGGACTGGCCCGTGATGCCGAGCCCAGACCCCTGGATCGGAATACAGGGGTTGGTCACGCGGGCCGACCCATCCGGGCTTCACCCCGGAACCCTTTGGCCGGAACAGGCTTTGACGCTCGACGAGGCCTTGCACATCTACACGATCGGGGTAGCGAAGGCCACCGGACTGGCCGCCGTCACAGGTTCACTCGCTGTCGGCAAATCAGCCGACTTCACGATTTTGAACAACAACCCCTTCGCCGTGGCCTCTTCGGATCTGGTCACGCTCTCCTCGCAGCAGACGTGGTTCGCCGGCGAACTGGTCTTCGGACGTCACGGCTCACAGCACGGTCATTCCCGAGTAACGCCATCCGCAGTCTGATCGAAAGGAAGAAATCATGCCCATCACCACCCGTACATCCGTCCTTCGAGAGGCACCCGGCCGGTACGAGACCATCGAGGTCGAGCTGGACGATCCACGGCAGAACGAAGTGACCGTCAAAATGGTCGCCGCTGGACTGTGTCATTCCGACGACCACGCCGCAACAGGCGACGTCCCGGTCGTGTCTATCCGTACGCAGGCGGGCACGAAGGTGCCGGAATAATCGAGGCCGTCGGTCCGGACACCCCAGGATTCGAGGTCGGCGATCACATCGTGTTCTCGTTCCTACCGGCGTGTGGACGCTGCGAATTCTGCGCCCGCGGACTGTCCAACCTGTGTGACCTCGGAGCTTCGCTGCTCACCGGAACTCGCGCCGACGATCCCACCAGTTTCCGTATGCACCTCGACGGCAAACCCGTGGGGCAGCAGTGCGGCATATCCACCTTCAGCGAGTACACCACTGCCTCGACGGCATCGGTGGTCAAGGTCGACAAGTCCCTGCCATTGAAGCCGGCCGCCCTGCTCAGCTGCGGGGTGCCGACCGGCTTCGGATCCGCTGTCAACTCCGCGGGTGTCCGGCCCGGCGATACGGTAATCGTGATGGGCATCGGTGGCATCGGCGCAAATGCATTGCAGGGAGCCGCATTCGCGGGCGCGACCAACGTCATCGCCGTCGACCCGGTGGCGTTCAAGCTGAAGATGGCACCACAGTTCGGTGCCACCGCGACATTCGAGACCATGGCCGAGGCCACCGAATACGCACGGTCGCTCACCAACGGCCAGGGCGCCGACGCGACCATCATCACGATAGGCCGCATCGACGGTGGCCACGTCGCCGAGGCGCTCGATTCCATTCGCAAAGCAGGTACGGTCGTGCTGACCGGCCTCGGAGACCGACGGTGTTCCTGCCGCGCAGCAACATCACATCACCGCAGCAGGAGCCCCGGTCCTGCTGGGCGATCTGACCCTGATGCAAAAAAGGCTGCAGGGATCGCTTTTCGGCGAATCGAACCCGCGCCGGGATATTCCGAACCTGGCAAGGATGTATCTACGGGGACAGCTCGAGCTCGACAAGTTGATCACCGCAGAGTACACGCTCGACCAGGTTGCCGAGGCCTACGAAGACATGCACGCCGGAAAGAACATCCGAGGTGTGATTGTTTTCGACGACTGATGTGTTCTCGACTGCATCAGGGACACGGAAACGTGGCGACTCACTGATTCGATTGAGGCCCAACAGATTCGTCGCTCGGAGCCGGGGCCACGGTCGGTCGAGCGGCATTCAGTCATGAGGGACGTGAGACCAGCAGGGTGGTTGCGGCCTCGAAGGCGTCGTCGAGCCGGCGTCCGAGCAGCTCGAGTGACAGGTCGTTCTCCTCGCGCCACCGCTCGAAGGCGACCCGTAGAGCGCTCAATGCCCAGGCCGCGAGCAGTTCGGCGTCTCGGTGCGACCGCGGCTCAGGGAGCCGTTCGAAGATCACGTCGGACAGCAGTACCTCCCAGTCGAAGACTCGGTCGCGGATGCGCTTCATGAGGGCGGGAGATGAATAGGCCATCTCGGCGCTGATCCGCATCTGCTCGGCGAATCGGCTCGACGGGTCGTGGACGGGGTCGAACGCGCGCCGCAGAGCGAGCCAGATCGGCTCGTCGGCCGGGCGCTGTTGCAGTACCGAGCGGAAGGTCGGGCCCGGGTCGTCGAGCCACGCCATCGCGAGGTCTTCCTTGGACTCGAAATGCCGGTAGAAGGTGCGGCTGGCGACACCGGCCGCCGAGGCGATCATCTCGATGCTCGTGCCCTCGATGCCGCGCTCTTCGAAAAGTTCGCGGGCTGCGTCGGACAGGCTAGCGCGTACCGCCTGGCGGGCGATAGCCCTGCCGCCCATGGGGCGCTCGGACCGGTCCGTCATGGGGCACGCTCCTTGTCGGACGGTGGATCGGCGTCAGTTCAGCGTCGCGCGAACATCTGCCGAATGGACGTCGCCTCGTCCGTCAGGTGATCGATCACGCCAGGTACGGGCCGATCGAGCCAAGACTTCACCTGCGCGAATTCGGCCGGTCGGTCGACAGCTTCGATCCGCGCGACCCGATCGTCGACGATACCAAAGGTCATGAACGATCCCTGCGACGTCTCGCCCCTGGTCAGCCATCGTTCGACCCGCGCTGCCGGGTCGCCGGCCATCTGGATCTTGACACCGAACTGATGCGACCAGAACCAGGGCGGGCCGTCCATGGGAACAGGGAGCCCGAGGATGACCGCCGCGACCCGTCGGGCACTGGCGGCGGCATGGGGTGCGGACTCCAGTCGACGCGTCGACCCGTCGGGACGGGCCATCCGCGCGCAGTCGCCGATTGCGAACACGTCGGGTGCCGACGTGCGGTAGTCGGCATCGACGAGCACGCCGTCGTCGACGGACAGGCCCGCAAGCTCGGCCAAAGAGACCTCCGGAACCATTCCGACACCGATCACGACCTCGTCCACCCCCAGATCCGCCTCGTCGGTGACGATCCGAGCGATCCGGCCGTCGTCGCAGGCATGAAGGCGCAACCCCGTCACCCCGGTGCGGACATCTACGCCGCGGCTGCGGTGCAGGGCCGCGACATGGTCGGCGGTCACCTCGCTGCAGACGCGCCCGAGCAGACGCGGTGCGAGCTCGAATACCGTCACGGCTGCCCCGCGAGAGCATGCGCTCGCCGCGACCTCGAGCCCGACGAATCCGCCACCCACGACCCCTACCCGGGTGCCGCGGAGCAAGCGACCACGCAGCCGCTCGACGTCGGAGTGCGTCTTGACGTGGTGCACGTTCTCGGCGTGCTCGGCGGCCGGATCGGCCAGGGCGCGGGGCCGACCTCCCAGTGCGAGCACCAGCATGTCGTACCCGACGGATTCGTCGTCGAGGTGAACTGTCTTGGCGCTCGTGTCGATTCCGCTCACGTGGCGACCGAGTACCAGTTCGATGTCGTGCTGCTCGTAGAACGACCGGGGCCGGGCGAGGAGCTCGTCGGCGGTCGTCGTTCCGAGCAGGAATCCCTTCGAGAGCGGCGGACGCTGGTACGGCGGCAGGTCTTCGTCGCCGATGAGCGTCAGGGGGCCGTCGAAACCCCCGGCCCGCAGCGCGGCGACGACCTCACCTCCAGCGTGCCCCGCCCCGACGATCACGATTTTCGGACTCACCATTGGCTCGCCGGGATGCGCAACCTGACGCCGTCGATGTCGGGGCCGACCGTGATCTGGCACGCGAGCCGACTACCCGGCTCACGTTCCTCGGATGTCGCGTCGAGCATGTCGTTCTCGAAGCCCGTGGGTGGTCCGACTACGCCGATCCACGCATCACCGACGATGACATGGCACGTCGCGCACGAGAGTTCCCCGCCGCAGTCCGCGACGATCCCCGGGACGAGGCGGGTGAGAGCGCTGCGCATGACCGACTCACCGTCGGTGGCGTCGACCGCAGTGACAGTGCCGTCGGGTTGTTCGAACTCGACCGTGCTCACGATGTGGTCACTGCTCTGTCGGCCGCTACCGCGTGTTCCGCTATGCGGTCTAGGGCTGCCGTGAGGTGCGGGCGAAATCCCTCGGGGTCGTCGGACGGGGTGAAGTGCGAGAGTCCTGGCATCGCGAAGAACTCGGCACCGGGGATGTTCGCAGCCAGCGCCGACCCGTTGTCGTCGGGCGTCAGCATGCTGATGTCGTGCTCACCGGTGAGGATCGTCAACGGAGTCCTCGCGGTGTCGATCAGATGTCCGTCGATGCGCAGGTCGTGACCGAACATGAAGTAGTCGTTGTCGGCCGGGTAGACATCGCGGTGGTTCGACGTGTAGATCCACTCCACCTCACGTCTGAAGTCTTCCGGCGCGTCGATGCCGGTGACATCGAACATCGTCGAGCCGACAGCGCCCGCCGCGACGCGTGGGTCGCGGAAGCGGTCGTTGTCGAAGGACTGCCACGACTCCATGTGGTAAAGCCCGTTCACCCCGATCGCGCCGCGGATCACGTCAGGGTGGTGGGCGCACAGATCGGACGCCAACTGACCCCCCACGGAGCAACCGACGAAGATGGGGCGGTCCAGGCCCGTCGCGGCGATGAAGCCGGTCACCCAGTTCATCAGCGTGGTCTTGTCGAACTTCAGGTCCTTCTCCCACCAGCGCGAACCCAGCGGGGGCAGCGACTTTCCGTGGTACGGCAGGTCGATCGCGATCATCGTGTACCGCTCCTGCAGCACGGGGTCGGCGAGAACGTGGCGGTATTGACGGCCGTCCGCTCCCGCGGTGTGCATGAACACCACCGGTACCGGACCCGTGCCCGCCTGCTCGTAGTAGACGCGGTATTCGAGCCCGTCGATCGTGTAGCGGACGTAGCGGCCGACCGGGTCGTCGGAGTCGGCGAACGGGTCTGCGTCCGCGACCTTCTCGCGGCGACCGGTCGCGGTCTCCACGCCGAGGCGGACGATTCGGTTCCACGCGCCGAGGTAGGGAGCGACGACAGTAGGCCAGTCGGCGTCGATCGTCGCGCCGAAGACCTGGGCCGACGTCATGCATTCGAGTCCCAGCTGCGGCTTCTCGACAGCCATGAGGTCCCACAGCACCGTAGGGACCGTGATGCCGACGGTCGGCTCTCCGGCATCGGGGGCCGGGTCGGACGCCGTGACTGCGCCGTCGTCCACATGCAGTTCCAGAACGGTCTCGCCGAGGCACACGCGCACCGACCCGCGGAAAGTCTTGAGGCGCACCGCAAGTTCGCGGTCGCTCTCGAGTCGCGTCCGCAGTTGCAGGCTGTCGAGGGTCATGGGCGTGTCCTTCCTGACACTGGCGAAAATTTGTTGGTCACATATTGACTTGATGTCACACTATGACAGATAGTCATGGTGCGCAAGATCACAGACGCTCCAGCACGATCTCCCCGGCGACAGGATGACGATGACGACACGACAGGACAGGGCAGCTCTCCTTGCCACCGCGACGCGCGCCCAGCACGACGCGATCGACTGGATCGAGCAGCAACTCGAGGACGGCCGCCCCCGCGACCACGCCCAGAAGAACACGTGGTGGCGCGTGCCGTGGGCGCTGTCGGTCGCCGGAGCCTCGGACACAGCCGCTTCGGTCCTCCGGTGGGTCGAGCGCGACGCCCTGGACGACGACGCGGATCTGAAGCAAGGACCCGCCGAGTTCATGCCGGGAGCAAGCCCTGTCTATGAGCTCAGCGCCCTTGGGATCGCAGCGTGGCGCCTGGGCCGACACGATCTCGCCAACGCTCTGCTCGACCGCTGCCGGCTGTTCCAGAGCCCGGTCACCGGCGGGGTGTACGACCGGCGCGACCGTGCCGACGGCAGCGTGCAGGATCTGCTGAAGACCTGCCAGCTCGGCATCGCGGCGGTGGTCGCGGGCCGCCTGGACATCGCCCACCCGATCGCGGCCTGGGTGCGGGAGCTGTGGGCGCTGCAACCCGAGCTGCCCGAGGTCCTCTATGCGGGCCGATGCGACGACGGTTCGCTGCTCATCCCGGCGGAGGACGACTTCCTGGCCCGGTTCTTGCTGCGCGTCGATTTTCGCGTGCCCCTGCAGGCCTACTACAACCCGGGGATCGCCGCCGCCTTCCTGCACGACTTCCGCGCTCTCACCGGTTCCGACGACCGCGACCTCGCTCGCAGCTTCCTCGCTCTGAACGCCGGCGGCACCGACTCCCAGTTCACCGATCCGAACTCGGTGCAGATCTGCAAGTACGCCTGGGGCGTCGCCCGCGACGTCGCACTCGACCCGGTATCACCCTTCGTCGCCGATGCGGAGCGGATGACCGAGTGGTTTCTCGACCGCCAGAACGCCGACGGCTCCTGGTCTCCGTCGACCTTCGGATCGACCGAGGTACCGGCTCCCGTCGACCGACTGTGGAAGACCGCCGAGCACCTCATGGAGCTGACGTTCCTGATCGAAGCCCTGACCACTGCCGACCCGACGACCGCTGAGGACTGACATGACCGACGACACCACCACCTCCCCCGCACTGTGCCCCGTGACCTCACCCGAAGGCCGAGTCGACATCGACTTCGACCACCTCGCCCCCGACTACTCCGACAACTGGAGCGACCGCCTCAATCAGCTGGCCGGGTGCCCCGTCGCCCACTCTGCACATCACGACGGCTTCTGGATGATCACCGGACACGAGGAGCTCAAAGCTGCCGCAGCCGACTGGGAGCACTTCTCGTCCCTGCACGACGGCGTCGCGGGCGACGCATTTGCCGCACGAGACCAGGTCGCCTATCCCGAACCGCGCACTCCACGTGGCGGGTCGATGATCCCGGCCGCCTCGATAGCCCGCATGGTGCCGAGCGAGGCGGACGGGCCGATGCACACCGACATCAGAAGACTCGAAGTGCCGTTCTTCACACCGAAGGCAGTCCGGTCCCACGAGCAGCAGATCCGCACATACGTCGACGAGGCACTGGACGCCGTGATCGAGACCGGGCGTATCGATTTCGCAGCAGATCTGGGCCGGGTGATCCCGACGAAAGTCACGATCTCGGTCATCGGCTTCGACCCCGACGAATGGCACGACTTCGCCGCCGTGGTCCACGCCATGAACCTGCACGGGATCTTCTCTCCGGATTTCCCGTTCGAGGCGCTGTTCGCCACGCAGGCAAAGGTCCTCGAGCTCGTCAAGGCGCGCCGCGAGAATCCGCAGGACGATGTCGCCTCGGCCCTGACCAGGGGCTCGGTGCTGTCGTCACCGGTCACCGACGAGGAGGCGGCAACGATCCTCAACGGTCTGACGTTCGCGGCCACCGACACCACGACCTCAGCCCTGCTGCATTCGCTGCGGTGGCTCTCGGCGCACCCCGAGGAGCGCGAGCTTCTGTCGCGCGAGCCCGAGCGGATCCCTGCGGCGATAGAGGAGTTCCTTCGCTTCTACAGCCCGTTCTTCGGCATCGCCCGCACCGTCGCCGCAGACATCGAGATCGGCGGTCAATCGATGGCCGAGGGCGATCGCGTCATGTTGACCTATGCCGCCGCGAATCGGGACGCCCGCACGTTCGAAGACCCCGACCGCGTCGATCTCACCCGCTCCAACGCGT
>NZ_JASHKT010000013.1:0-103124 GCF_030056855.1 Rhodococcus sp. IEGM 1354 | reverse complement strand
TGCGCACCGCCACTTCAGCGGCCTCCCCCGACTGTTCGGATACCGGGCGCAGTACGGCGACAAGTTCTGTCAGCGAAAGCGCATTGATCTCGGCAATCGAGTGGCCGGCGATGCTGACGTCCAGCGCGTCCTCGCGTAGTCCACTGCCGGAGCACTTCGGGCAGCGGACGGTCTCGGTGAACTGCAGCGCGCGGTCCCGCATCCGCTCGCTGTTCGAGTCCGCCAGAACGTGCATGACATGACTACGTGCGCTCCAGAACTTACCTTCGTAACCGTGGTCGACTCGGCCCTCTTCAGGCTCGATGAACACCTTGGGGTGCTCGTCGGTGAAAAGAAGCCAGTCTCGGTCCTTCTTCTTCAGCGTTCGCCATGGCGCATCGATGTCGATACCCAAGCCGCTGACGATGCTGCGCAGGTTTGCGCCCTGCCAGGCACCCGGCCACGCCGCGATCGCGCCTTCACGAATGCTCAGCGACGGGTCAGGAACGAGCAGTTCCGTTGTCACATCATGGAACTGACCCAAGCCGCCGCATCGCGGGCAGGCACCGGCGACAGTGTTCGGCGAAAACGCTTCCGCCGGCAGCAACGATGCACCGTCGGGATAGGTGCCGGCCCGGGAGTACAGCATTCGGAGCAGGTTGGACATGGTAGTGATGGTGCCGACGCTCGAGCGTGAACTGGGCGAACCCCGGCGTTGCTGCAACGCAACGGCTGGGGGAAGTCCCGTGATGGAGGCGACGTGGGGTGCGCCTACTTGCTGAAGCAGTCGACGCGCGTAGGGAGCGACCGACTCGAAGTAGCGTCGCTGCGCTTCGGCGTACAAGGTGCCGAAAGCCAATGACGACTTTCCGGATCCCGACACCCCTGTGAACGCGACGAAGGCGTTGCGGGGTATGTCGACATCGACAGCGGCCAGGTTGTGCTCGGTAGCACCACGTACATGGACATACCCGTCCCAGTTTGAGTGTGTCACCGAACGAGCCTAACGAACGTTCCAGGCCAGAGGGCATCGGAGTGTCGAGTTGCGTTGCGCCTACGCAGTTTCGATGCATGCAATTACGCGATCCGAGATTCGTGCAGGGTCCGCTCAATAGGTTTGACGACCATCCGACTCGACTGGTGCGCGAAGCTGGTCGAGGCAAACGAACTCCATCGAAGGCTGTGTGTTCGGCGATAGGAACCGGCCGGTTGCTATCGCTTTCAACATGGAACGTGGGTGGTCCGATGTTGTTCGACTACGCCATCGACAGCCAGGCCGTGATTGCAACTCCGCTATCGAATGACCCGCAACGCAAAGGATTATGGACGGCCTCCCACGGTCGCTCTCTCCAGGTGGCGAGGAGGCGGGATGCCGCTCCGATTGCGCATGTGGACCGCGGTTGATGGGCGTACACCCCGAAGCACCGAGACGGATGGCTGCCGAGAATGGACCGATTGATCTGTGCAAAGTGCTGACCGGGGATTTTCGCATTCGCATTTCCAATGAGTCCACCCGTCGCCAAGAGATGAACGCTGTCCAACCTGCGCACAGCACGAGTGCCTGCCGGATCTCCCTCGGTGTCTTTTAGCTACTCCTTGGAACCGAGGGCCACGGTCGCCAGACTCGGTGTGACTTCTCGCCCCTGTCATCAATGATGCGGGGTGTCGCCGGGTGTGGTGGCGTCAACGGACCGCTGGTAGGGACAGGGGCGCCGCTCGCGAGCAGATCTCCTCATAACGTGGGATTCGGGTGGAGTGCTTGCCGCGGCGTTGGCGGGGCAGCTTGGTATCGATCGGGTCGTACCGGGTCGATGCTCTCGGATAGACATCCATCTTTTTGCTCAACGCGCCGCCGGAACAGATCAGACCCTCATCAACTCTTCGGAATCCAGCTGCCGCAGAGACACCCGGGCCCCGAGCCGCCAAGACGACGTCGAGGATTTCTCTGTAGAACTGGTCGCGGGAGTGGCGATTCGCCGGGGTGTTCTGGACGCAATTACCGAGCTAGGTAGGCCCGCGGCGAATGAAGACAATGACGAACCCGTGCGCTCTGCCAGTCGGTAGCGTTGATCCCTAGAACCGCAGCGTCGGTCTCAGCCTCGGACGGGCTGCTGCTGCAGGAAAGAATACCGATCGGCGACTGCATCATGGTTCTCGGAATTGTTTCGTTGGACGATGAGCTTTGTTCGTGTACATCGCGGTGTCTGCGCGGTGGATGAGTGTAGCGGCCGTATCGTCGGGAAGCCTTTCTGCTGCACCGATACTGAGCGATATGCGTTCACTGCCGGCTGTCCCGAGGGCACGGAGTGCGGCATCTGCCGCCGCCTCGATGTAGCGGCGCAGATACCGCTGTTCGTCGAAGATCCAGGCGAAGCCTCCGTCAGGTTGAATGGGTCTGCGGGACGCTATCAAAAACTCGTCACCCGCGTAGCGGCAGACAACTCTGTCGTTATGTGACAAGGCACGGAGATGGTCGGCGAGCGTAGACAACACCGTGTCGCCGGCCGCGTGGCCGTGACCGTCGTTGACTCGTTTGAAGTGGTCGACGTCGGCGAACGTCACCGTCACGGCACCACTGTCGGCGAGCCAGTCTTCGAGTACCGACAAGACCACATTGCGGCGGAACAGTCCGGTCAGATCGTCGCGTTCGGCGCGTTCTCTCCATATTTCTGCTTCCGTACTGATCGGATTGGCGAGATCGAGTGCAACGACGAAGACCGGTACACCGTCGATGACGGTGAGTCCGGTGTGTGTCCAGCTCGAGACCGGGACGTCGTCGTCTTGCTGTAATCGGCGCATCGCCGATATCGGCGGGGCTGGATATCGGCCCGTCCGAAAGAAGTCGGCGAGCAGCTTCTGTGTGACTGCTCGGATGGCCGAATGTGCTGTCGGGTGTACGAAAGCGAAGACGTCGCGGGTTACGCCATACGTACGGGACAGGTTCGCCGCTACCCGACAAGCTGAATTGACGGCGATAATGCGGAAGTCGGTGTCGTGGACGAGAGCCGGGAGGGGGATTGCATCGACTACTTGCTGTGCGGCAGGTGCGAGTGAGTTGAGCTCGCCGCCACGTGACCTCATTTGTCTCAGAATAGCTGGCTGCACGTGTGGCGGAACACTGTGGGTGCGGTCAGTGAGCAAGTGCACAGCTCGGGTGGACCTCTGGCTGGATCGCTCGTTCACCGCGTCGTCCTGCCACCGATTGAGGGGCCCGAGATCTATAGACCAGTAATGGGTGACGGAAGGTGATACGGCTGTGCCAAACGAATGACGACCAAACTGGTAGACGATACCGACGGGTCGGTCATCAACGCCGCTTCCGGCGAGCCGATCGAATTGGCCAACAACGGAATCGAGTACTCGATCGACCTGAAAGCCAAGAATGC
This sequence comes from Rhodococcus sp. IEGM 1354, assembly GCF_030056855.1. Lineage (NCBI taxonomy): Bacteria > Bacillati > Actinomycetota > Actinomycetes > Mycobacteriales > Nocardiaceae > Rhodococcus > Rhodococcus sp. IEGM 1354. The sequence goes on along the minus strand of NZ_JASHKT010000013.1, from coordinate 99,759 downwards.
CAGCGGATTTCACAAGGAAGTCAGGCACCACATCGAGCACTCGACCCGAGTTGGTGGCCGTAAGCGTAAGCCCTCCACTACCTTTGAATCGCACGCTCGGGTACCGGTCAAACGTCAACCCGACCAGGCACGGGCGATTCGCCAGTGGGCATTCGATCAAGGGTGCAAGATCAGCGAACGCGGTCGCATCACGGCAGACATCGAAGAGGCATGCAACGCCGCCTACTGGCCTGAGTCGGTGGGCCGGCCCCGACCAGAAGAGACCGGAGGAGCATCTGCTCAGCCCGGACCTCTGATGACCGTCTTGTCTGCAGCGATCGGCATCACAACGAACAATTCTGCTCAGTGGAACTCTGAAGCCACCGCCATTGGGTCACAGGCGCGATGGGCGGTCGACGTGGCTTCGGCGAGAATTTTGTCGATGCGGCGTTGATCGATGTCAAATGCGGCCCGAGTTCTGTATCGACCAAGGTCAAAGATTGCGATGGCGCGAGGATGGGCGGTCCCGATACCGATAGATGTTGCATCAATACCGCTGTCCGAAAGTAGATCCCGTCGAGGTTTTTTTCGCCCGCATGGGCGGCGGCTTTCACTTGTCCGGCCGCGGTGCCGAATCAGTCGCAGATCGCCAGTCGCAAAATGGGTCGATACCCATGTCGTCCGCCACCGTGGTCGATTAGTGCCGCAGGGTCGATCGACAGCTATCAGTACGAACCTTGCGCCGCCAGCTCAGCGAACAGGGCGCGTAGTACCGCTTCGTCGTGCGACACGTCCCGGTTTAGGATCCGGCGCCCGTCTGCGCTACGCGCAATAGCGCCATCTGCGATCACGTCGACGCAAATACCGGGATAGATGCCACCAAGGTCCTCGTTCACACATCCTCCGTATTGAACACGTTCCGACATACGACCCGCGCTTCTCGAGCAACAGAGTTTCGGTTCGCGGAGACCAGACGCCCACCTCTCCGGCAGCGTCACTCGTGTAGACGTGCACTCCAATCAGACGGAAGAAGTCGCACAGAAACAGACTACCCACCGCGCAGGTAGCGCGAGGGTGGAAAGAAAAACAACCGGGCGGCCGCGAGCCGGGCGGCTACCTGCTTGCCTGTCCACACCCGTTCCTAGTCGGTAGTGCTCTGCGCGGTGGGTACGGCGAAGTAGACGCAGGCCCTGGCTGGGTCTGCATCCTGGCCCGACATCCTCGATGCAGCCAACAAGTGGCCGCACAGATGGCCCAGGTATTTATGCGAAGCCTCGCCCTCAATCGGTCAAGTAGTGGTGTCGCGTGCCCCTTTCCCAGGCGGTCACGGTCGCTACTGCGCAAACATCGCCATTCCGACAAGAAGATAGGAGACTGCGCACGGAACGCTACCGAACAGTCGCGATGCCGGGCGTCGCTGAGCATCATGTGTGCAACCTCAGACGAGGGAGTTTTCCAGCTCCGGTTTGCGGGTCGCATGTCGCGAACGAGCTTGGAGCACCGCGGCGATCAGAAGCACCACGCCGATGAGGCATTGCGCATTACCCACAACCTGCCGAACAACGACTTCAGACCATGCTGTCGACGGGCCGATTCCATCGAGCACTCGATAGGGGTTGAGGACGAACACGATGATCGCCAGCATCAGTAGTGGCCGCCAGGACCTGTACCGATCGGCGATAGCAAGCGGGAGGAGCACTACACCGTAGACCCAGTGATGATTGACCGCGAACGGAGCAGCCAGCAGCGATGCCAACGCAATCACCGCGAACGCCACGACCGTCTCACCCGACCGCACGAACCGTCGCGCGGACCACACCGCGGCGCCGACGACAGCCGTGGCCAGAATCAGCCAGAGAGCGGTTCTGACTGAGCCCTCGGCACCCAACCGTGATATGAGACCGGTCAGTGCCTGGTTACGTCCGAATTCGTACACCCCTCCGCGCTCGGTGGCAAAGAATTCGGTATGCCAGAAGTACGCCGAGGCACCGGGAAGCAACCAGAACCCGACCATCGCCAGCGTTGCAGCGGTGACGAGCGCTCGCTTGATCGACGCGACATCACCGCGGGCAAGTAAATACAGTCCGAATGCTGCCGGTGTGACCTTGACGGACGCCGCGACTGCCGTGGCGATGCCCCGGAATCGATTCGGCACCGAGTCTGTGCAGTCGGCCACGACAAGCGCCATGAGGACGATATTGATCTGCCCGAGATCTAGGTTGGACCGAACAGGTTCCATGAGCAAAGCAACACCGAGTGCGGAGCACGCGATCAATGCCGGCCGGACGACGTCGAGTCGTCGCAGCAAGGCGTTGAGAACCCACCACACGAGCACGATATTGAGTGCGGTCCAATTGAACTGAAGGGTGATCGTGTCGAGCAGAACCAGTGGTGCGAACATAACCGCGGCGATCGGTGGATAGATGAAGCGTAGGCCGGATCGTGTGGGGAATTCGTCTGAATACAAGGGCATTTTGTGGAGATACGCTGTCCCTGCATCTTGGAAGACCGCGAGATCAACGACCTCGTGCACGGTAGCGGCACGGATCAGAGCGAGGCCGACGATGACGAATGTGAGGATCGACGCGACAATGAACGGTATTCGGGCCGAGCGTGATTGAGGCACGAGTGTGCTGTCCGTTCTGTGAGCCGACGTGAGTTGTCGGGGACGAAGCTGTGGACCCAAGGCGAAGTGATACAAAAGAAGGAACGGAGGTCGTACGACAGGCATGGGCTGGCGGACAGGCGCGTTTCGAGGGCGCGCGCAGAAGCTCAATTCGGCACTGCTGATCCATCTACAGCCGGTCAGAATGGCAACACTCGGGTGATGGGTGGTTATTGTCGCTAAAGGCGAGCCTGATTGTTGCGTGAAAACTCCTACCCATCAGGGCGTCAGGCGTGTAAGTACTATGCGGTGCAATAGAAGACTTCCCCGCGGCGTCCCGCTATGTTCCCGGACCGGACGGGTGAATCTCCTGAGTACCTGCTCGGCTCGGGCATAGTGACCACCTTGCCGAAACGTCGTCTCTCGCGCATCAGGGGTTCCACCCATATCAACCCTGGGAATGCACCGCCTTGAACGCGCCGAGAAGGAGCAGCAGCTCGACACCGTAGACAGATTCGTCAAAACGGTCACGTCCGTGATCGTTTTGCGGCGCGCCTTCGGTCTGGTGGCGGCTTTGCGGCCGAAGATAGCTACCAGGTACGAGCCGTTCCCCGTCGCCCGCCAGGGCGACGGGGAACAGAGCTGCCGGGGTGAAGCCCAGCAACCCGGTGGCGGGAGTTGAAATTGTCGAAGGCAAAAGGTGGTACAGAGACCCCGCTCCGTCTGGGTTTTAGTGGACGCATGAGAAGGCCCGGACCGGGATGGTGCTCTCGGCTGCCAGGATCACCGCCCGCAGGTGGTGGCGAGCTGCGCTGCAACCGCACGCCTTGGCATTTGTACTCTGATGACCAACGGTCGTCCGCCGCCATCGAATACCGCCTGCCCTGCACCCACGGGATGTAGGCGCAGGCCAGGCAGGCCTCATAGACGTTGTTATACAGCAACGCTTTTGCTGCTCCCCTAATCTTCTGGTCGGTCTTCACTCCTGTTCGGTCATCGACTCCCGGAGTTGGGAGTTGGGAGTTGGATGCGGAGGCCGTGGTGCCGCTGCAGGCGACGTCGTTGCACGCCGTCTCCAACAATTCACTACGGCGGCGGTACACATCTGCGAAGCCAATCAACAGAAACGGGGAATCGCGACGCTCTCGGCGACACCGATCGAAAAGGCTCGACGTGTGACTGGCCGATATAAGTCGACCCAGCCACAGTGGTCAAAGTACTGCTGTTTGAGTTATCGCGGTGGCAAATCTCATATCCGCACCGTACGCGAACAGGAGGACGCGGTGGGAAGCTATCGATGCCCGAATATTGAGGGGCCCAACTGCCCTCATACTGGGAAACCCGAAGGCTCCGCGCCGCGGGGTGCTGGATCCCACGAACTGCTCGGCTTCGGAATGACGCCCGCCAGAAAGAAGGACAGTAGAGCGGCACCGGCTGCCACACCCATCGTGACGTGGAACGCGGCTTCGGACGGGATCTCCCGTCCGCCGACGCTGACGGTGAGCTGAGCCAAAATGACGCCTGCGACCGCGCTGGCGAAAGAGGTTCCGAGAGAACGCATAAGGGTGTTGAAGCTGTTGGCCGCTCCGGTCTCCGACGCCGGGACCGCGCCCATGATGAGTGCAGGCATCGCGCCGTACGCCAGGCCGATGCCTGCGCCGATCACCAACGAGATCAGGACCAGGAGCCAGACGGCATGCAAGGTGACGGCACCGATGAGGTAGCCGACCGCGATCACCGCAGCACCCAGCATCAGTGTCGTCTTCGGTCCGCGCGTAGTGGTGATGCGGGCCGACAGCGGCGCGACGAACATCATGACGATGCCCGAGGGGGCCATGACCAAACCCGCAGCGAGAATAGACTGGCCCAGTCCGTATCCGGTCTCGGTGGGCAGCTGCAGAACTTGAGGGAAGACCAGAGACATTGCGAACAAAGCGAATCCGATGGCGATCGAAGACAGGTTCGTGAACAGGATCTGGCGCCGCAGGGTCACTCGGAGGTCGACGAGGGGTAGCGGTGTGCGTAGTTCCCACCAACCCCAGAACAGAAACGCAGCGAGCGAGAGCGCCAGCATCCCCATCGTCGTTGTGCTGGTCCAGCCCCAACTCGAACCCTTCGATATCGCCAGAAGCAACGATACGAGCGCGATCGACAGTGCCGCGGCACCGGGGAAGTCGAAGCTGCCCCCCGCTCGTACCGTCGATTCGGGGACGACGAGAACGACGAGAACGGTGACGACGACGCCGAGAGCGGCCGACGTCCAGAACAGGACGTGCCAGTCGGCGTACTCCGCGATCAACGCGGCGGCCGGCAGGCCGAGCGCGCCGCCGACTCCGAGCGAGGCGCTCATGAGAGCGACGGAACCGGCGAGTTTCTCGCGGGGCAGGACGTCGCGCATCACGCTGATGCCGAGGGGGATGACACCCGATGCGAGACCCTGGAGTGCACGGCCGACGATGAGAGGCAGGACGGTGTCACTGAGCGCGCCGACGACGGAACCGAGGATGAGAAGTGCGAGTCCGACGAGGAGTAGGCGGCGTTTGCCGAACATGTCGCCGAGGCGCCCCATGACCGGAACGGCAACCGCGCCGGCCAGAAGCGTCGCCGTCACGACCCACGCGGTGTTCGCTGCAGAGGCGTTCAGCAGTGTCGGCAGCTGCGGAATGATCGGAATGACGAGTGTTTGCATCAATGCGACGACGATGCCGGCAAACGCCAGGACTGCAACAATCCCGTTGGTGCCGAGCGTTTTCGGTGCCGTGTCGTCGGGTGAAATTGCAGACATGCCGCTCCTCTGGTAATTGATTGGTAAAGTATTTAAACCGGCTGACTTAAATAATTTAAGTCATGTGATTGAATATGGCAAACGGAAGGGTGCACATGCACAGCGACGACACGCGCGAACTGATCCTGGTGGCCGCCGAACGGCTGTTCGCCGAGCGTGGCGTGTTCACGGTGTCCAATCGTCAGGTCAGCGAGAGTGCAGGACAGCGGAACAGTTCGGCCGTCGGCTACCACTTCGGGACCAAGGACGACCTGGTACTGGCCATCGTCAAGAAACATGCGCGGCCTATCGAAGAGCGCCGCGTCCGGATGCTGACGGAGGTCGAGGGGTCTACCGATCTTCGTGACTGGGTGTCGTGCCTCGTCCTTCCCTACATCGAGCATCTCGCATCGATCGGTGAGCCCTCGTCCTACGCTCGGTTCAGTGCGCAGGTGATGACGGATCCGACACTGCGCGGCCTGGTCTACGAGACCGCACTGGAATCGCCTGCCCTACGAAGGATTCTGGAGGGAGTGCGGAGCTGCGTCGGCGATCTCCCGGAATCGGTGCGCAGGACGCGCGGAGACATGGTGAGGCAGCTGATGGTCCACATGAGCGCCGAGCGAGAGCGAAGCAACCCCCGCGAGTGGACGGGCTTCGGGACGGATCTGGTGGATGCCATGGTCGGGCTGTGGCGCGCACCGGTGACTTGAAAATGGAGCGCCACTTCCCGTTCGGGGCGGTGGACCCAAACCCACTGGATGGCTCCATCCAGGTGGCGACGGTGTAGGCGCAATCCCCCGCCTTCGTGCGGGTGTCGGCGGCGTCGACAAATTTGGCGGCGACAGTGATCGGGTGCGCCGGGAGCGCCACGTGACCATTTGCTGCGCACCGGGTTAGTGAAGCGTCTCCACGCGGCCGCATACGTCTTGCACGTTCCCCTGGACTGGGTGGACTGCACAGCGGCCGCGATCCGCCTCGCAACGGCGGGCGGGACTTCTGGCTCGACAGTCGCCAACCCGGCGCTCGCAGGAATGCCCACGGGAGTGGCAACACAGGTGTGCCACCTGGCCGGAAGTCCATAGCAGCCGCCCAACGCAGGTCACCGACACCCGTGCAGAGCCAAACGGCGCTGTCCTGGCGTGCCATGACAGACGGTGCGGAAAATGCAATAGCGCTTCAACACAAACCGCAATACAGACCAGCTGGTTGCTGGCGCAAGAAGCATGAAGTCGTTACGGTCCCTAGTTACTGATGGTACTGAAACGGAAAGGCGCAGGACAGATGCCAGGGGAATGGAAAGCAGTGGTCACAGGCGCAGGTTCGGGGGTTGGCCGTCAAGTAGCCCTGCAGCTGGCGCGTTTGAACTGGTCACTTTCCCTCGCGGACAAAACTTCGATGCCTTACTCGACGTACAGTCTCAGTGTTCGGCTTACGGCAATCTCGTACGTGCGACCCATTTAGACGTCGCTGACCGGACCGAAATCGATTCGTGGGCAGCAACTTCATGCTCCGCCTTAGGCGGTATCGATGCAGTCTTCAACGTCGCAGGCATCCTCTACAGTGGCGAAGTCATCGACACTCCTCCAGCCGACTTCGATCTGGTGATGGCAACCAACTTCGAGAGCGTCGTTCACAGCTCTCGCGCCTTCTTGCCGGACATCCTGAAGTCGCGTCGAGGTCGGATCGTCAACGTGTCTTCTGCATTTGGTGTCATGTCCGCACCCGGCTACTCGGCGTACAACTCTTCCAAATTTGCCGTTCGGGGCTTCACCGAGGCCCTGAACCAAGAACTGCGCCTGGAGTCACGAACCGCGCGTGCGACATGCGTGATCCCAGGTGGAATCAAAACGTCGATCGCGCGGACAGCACGGGCGGCACCCGGCGTCGACCAGGCGCGGACTGCCGAACTATTCGATAGCCATATTGCCCGAACCACCCCTACAGAGGCCGCCCGCAAGATTATCGCGGGTGCGTGGAAGGGAAAATCGCGGGTGACAATTGGGAATGACGCTCGCCTCATCGACGTGACCACGCGCGTGCTCGGCCCTCATTACCAGCAACTGCTACCTGCGCTCAAAGCACTGCGGCGACGCTGACAAGCCCTCACCAACGGACAATCCACTCACCAGACCTGCGGGGGTCGGTCAACTATGTCGAATAGCTGGATCCTGATAGAGACGTTCGGAGACGCGGAGCCGTCGGTGATCGGAGTTGGGTCTTCGCCCAAATCCTTTGTTCCACCTCGTAAAGTACTCCGCAGCTCCACCAGCCGCGAAGAGGCAGTTGCCGCGGTCGCAGAGGCGCTTTCTACAGGCGCCGTAGTGGATCGGCTATCCAAAGACCTATTCAGGCGAGTAATGGCCGAACCACTGCAAACGTTCGCCGGCCGCACGCACGGCGCGTGGGTGTGGCTCGGCCAGCGCGACGAGATCCCGCCTGCACGAGACGCCGCCGGGGCGTGGCAGTTCAACCTCACGAATAGCACGGCAAGCGGGAGCAACGACCTGCTCGACCTCTACCGCGTGGCGAAAGACCAGCGCGAGACCCAGCGTGCACTCGCGGGCGCGTTCACCCGACTTGTCACCAACCGTGACGAGAGCGAGGCCATGGCCAAAATCGTGCAATCAGCGCCGGGCACCACTCACCAAGCGGTCTGGACAGTGAGGCGGGACGACGGTGAACTCCGGGCCGCGCACTTCTCGTGCCGGATGATTGCCGAAGGCGGGGTTTCGGGCACCGAAGTCATCCTGAGGGGTATCACCCACGACATCGGCCCCGCAGGGGAAATCAATATCGCTCCCCCACCCACGATTCTCGAGCATCGCGTCCTGGAGGCTTCCACAAAGGAAGGCGAGTACCGCGCGCTTGTCAACCTCAGAACTCTCAACTTGTTGCGCTGGTACAACTCTGAACCTGCACCGAATATCTGCTGGGAAAACCTTCCTGACGAACCGGTACCGGCAATTCATCCGGACGACGTACCAATTGCGAAGCAAATGTCGAATGCACTCGCCCGCGAACGCACCAACGGCATGATTCGCTTCAGAACTCTCGACGGAAATTGGAAGCCGATGACAATCGACGCGGTATTAGTCTCGCTCGATCAGCACACCACGGCCGCACTCGTCACTCTGACCGAATTGTCCGAGAAGTAAATAAGTTTACGTATCCGTACGGATCCACATAGCCCTTCAGGGACTGAGCGCAGTTGAAGCGCGAACGTCGGAAGTGCGTTTAATAGTTGCGTTGCCTACAAGGACTGCGCGCGTGTCGTGCGTGCATCGCGAGTTCGGCTCCACGCAGCCGCAACCGTCCGAGTCGACACCCCATACGCTTTGGCAAACGACTCGATGCGCTCCTCGTTCTCGGGCTTGCGCCCACGTTCGATGTCAGCGAGAACGGTGGTCGACATCCCAAGCAGCTGCGCAGCGTCGCCTTGAGACAGCGCCGCGTGCACCCTCAAGTCGGACAATTTAAGCTGAGACTCCGGGATCGGAACCAGCGCCGCAACCGACGCATGCAGGGCGTTCGCGATCCGACCAAGCGTCGCAGGCGGTGGCGTCGAGCGCCCCGTCTCCCAGGTCGATACCGCCTGCCTCGTTGCACCCACTAACGCCGCGAGGTCGTCAGCACTCAACCCCGCACGTACCCGTAGCTCCCGCAACCGGTCGGCGCGAAACCCACGAACTCCGCTTCGCGGCACTGTCCCAACTCCCTGTCGACCTTGCAAGACAGTCCCATTTTCCTTCATCGACGACGACTGCAAACTCTTGTGCGAATTATAGTTGCGCGCTACCGTTGCACTCATGCCTTGGACCGACTCGAGTTCCGCGACGCTGAACCAATTGCGCGATGTACCAAACCTGTTCTACAGTCCTGATGCGCGCCCAAAAGGGATTCCTCGGTGCTTGTCGATCTCGGCACTGCTTGTAGCGCGGGACGTCAGGTCGGTCTGTTCACAGGTTCCGTCCGATCTTTCCTGTCGGGAGTTCTACATGTTCGCGTCTTTCGCCCTTGCCGCATCGCAGTTGCCGTCGACGGCTGACATCAGCATTTACCGTCGCCGAAGTTCGGCGTTGGGCCGTTACGGAAGAGGTGCGACGGCAGGTGTATCCGCCCGACATCGCCGCTTTCGCCGGGCTTATGGGGGCGAATCAAGGTGAGTGCCGCACGGGACGCGATGGTGCCAAATTTCCTCGCGCAGAAACAGTTCTGCGTGTCAATCGTCGTAAATCGGACACACGGCGACTTGATTGCCTGCTCGCTCGAGCACGGGCATTCCGGTCGCCACCAATACATCGGTGACGACGGAGCCCTGCTAGCCGAGTGGGGTCCATCCACATCGTGCAATGAGCGGTCAATTCCTACCCGTAAGCCCTAGACCTGACAGTCCGGACTGCAACCCGACTCGGGTGGGCTTTCGCTGATAGTCCCACTCGTGAGCTACAGGAGCTCCCCCGCGCCCTGTAGCTCGACCGGCGCGAGGGTCGCGCAGTGAGCGCATTTCATCATGTTCAGCGCTGCGCGGCCCCGCCGGGACATCAACCCTCGGACTCACACCCGTTCGCACAGAAAGGATTCCGATACCCGATGTGGATTTTCCAGCAGCCGTGGTTCTGGTCGGTGGTCTTCGGCTGGCTCTGAGCCTCTAGCACGTGATGGGTGCGTGCGACTGGCCCACAACCTATGGATCGCACGCACCCATCCACTTCTCTCGACCGACTTACCTAAAACCAACTGTCGCCAGAACGTTTGCTCCGCAAGCACATTCACCAGCACGACCCGATCGCCGGGTCGCACCAGGAAGGGATCGACACCAATGCCAGCACCACAGGGCACCGGACAGCACCGCTCATCAAAGAAGCGAGGGCGGGTGATCAAATCGCTGCCCGCCGTGGCCGCGGTGACGATCGCCGGCCTGACCACGCAGGCCGCTCCTGCTCAGGCTGCACCATCGCAGCCGGGAGTGACCAGTCCTCAGGGATCACAACCGGGGGTCACGAGCACACCGCAGACGGTACCGGCCACCCCGCCGCCTGCCCCGACTCAGGAGCGCGAGTTCTTCATCCCACCGTCTCAGCGGGTGCAGGAAACTCAGTGGCGCAGCTTCGACGACTATCAGTCGGGTAGTCAGCAGTCCTCGTACCAAAACAGCTATTACGAGCCCGCTCCCGCGCCGCGGGCCGAACCGGCCCAAGCACCACCCGCATTGCAGGCAGCTCCGCCTCCGCCGGTCCCGACCGTGCAGCGCAAGGTCATCGCCCCGATCGACACACCTGAAGGCTACGTCCTAGTCGGCGGAGAACTGGTGCCGTACGACCCGAACCTGGTCGACCGCAACCAGGTGAAGAAGTTCAACAACACCGTGGCCGCGCTCCAGGCCGACGGCGGAAACTGGCTCGTGGACAACGGATTCGCCGACGCGCCCCGCGCCGACCGGATCGCAGCGGGTACTGCGACCGGTGTCATCACCGGTGGCGCTGTCGGCCTCGCGGCATCGGTGGTCCCGGCCGCGGTGATCACCGGCACCGCTGCTGCTATCGGCGGCGGACTCGGATTGGCTGCGACGACCGCGGCTACACCCGCGGTCATCTGGGCCGGGCCGGTGGGGTACATCTTCGTTCCCGGCGCGGCTGCACTTGCCGGTGCCGGCGCCGGTGCTGCCCTGTCGGCACCGATGGTGCTGGGCCTGACCGGCACCGGCGCTGTCATCGGCGGCATCCTCGGTGCCACCGTTCTCGGCGGCGAGCAGCAGATCATCGAAGAGCCTGCCCCCGCCCCGGCGGTTGTTCCCCCGGCCGTCGACAGCGTCCCGGCGATTCCGCCGGCCGCGACAGTCGATCTCCCCGGCCCCATCGGGCAGGTTCGCGACACTGTCGCTGCCGACCCGAACGGCCGCCAGGTTCTCGCGGCGGCCGACACCGCAGTTCAGAACGCGGCTCCGATCGTCGACAAAGCCGTCAGCGATGCGTCGGTGTGGACCGCACCGGCCGTCGAAGCAGCACAGGGGTTCACCTCGAAGGCCCTCGAGCAGCCTGCCGTCGCCGACACCGTCGCCGCGGTCAACACCGCAGCCGCACCGATCGTCGATCAGGCCACTGCCGCTCTCGGCGGCTTGCAGGCGGCGTTCGCACCCGCCTGATTCGCCCTACAGCCAGCTAGTTGCACCAGCCAGGAAGGACAGATCCAGATGATCCGCCGTTCGACGACATCCCCGATTGCCAGTGCCACCGGCCCAGCCCGATCAGGGGTGCCGTCGAGCCCGCCCCGTGTGCCGCGATCGCGCCGACGCGCGATCGCGGCAGCCGGGGCTGCTGTCGTGTTCGTGGCCGTCGCCGCCGCTGTGTTGCTCAGCGGTGGCGACTCCGAGCCGGACACGACAGCCACCGACACGATCGCCGCTTCCTCCGTCGCGCCGACAACCGTTGCCGCCGGGCCGGATTGCTCGATGCCGACCGGTGATCAGAACAGCGGCCCCGGAGTCATCGCCGCGTTCGAGCACGCCTACTACGTCCAGCGATCGGGCGCGGCCGCGCACGCTCTGGTGTCACCGAACGCCCCGGAAAGTGCCCCGTTCACCGTCGAAGCCAACCTCGACGCCGGTATCGCCACCGTCCCGGTCGGCACCACCTACTGCCTCGACATCGACCCGCTGCGCACCGGCTCCTACACCCTCACCCTCACCGAGAGCGGCCCGAACGGGCCTGGGACGCAGTACCGCCAACGGATCACCACCGACCAGGTCGACGGTCGCTACGTCATCGCCGCCATCGAGCAAGCGTGATCACCCACCGCCGCCACAGCGCGAGATCGCCGCAGCACCGCGGCGAACAGCCACCACGAAAGGAACGCCAGGACATGAGCGATGCAGCGAGCGAATGGGCCGAGGCCGCCACCGCAGTACGACAGGCACGCGAGACCCTCGAGACGTCGACCGCGAGCGAGATCCGCGCCTGGGCAGAAAAGTCCGGGCTGACCGACTGGTCGATGTGGCAGAAGATCAAACGAGAGCTCTACAAGCAGCTCGACCTCGACTACGACGGATTGCGCGCCAGCGAAGCCGAGCAGGTCACCGACGCGGTCGCCTCCGCGGCGTCGGCCGCACCGCTGGTCGAGCTCTACGCCGCAGGCGATGAGCGCGGCAGCTTCGCAGTGGTCGGCGACGGTGACGAAACAGCCTGGTACGGAACATTTCACGCCAAGGACGCGGTGTTCCGGCAGGGCGATCAGACCTCGGCCGACGACTCGGCGGCCGGCAAGGCAGCCTTTCTCGCCGGCAAGCTACGCGAAGAGCTCGACGCCCCCGCGATCCGGCTGATTCTGCATATCTCCAACCCTCACCTCGACGGCACCCGGCTCGCCGCCCTCGCCGCGCGATACGGAGTGCACCTCGAACGCCTCGAGATCGACGACGAGAACCCGGCCACCGTGTGGTGCGAGGTTCCTGGGCACCGTCCGTGGCAGGCCATCCGGCTCTCAGATCTGCTCGTCGACGATCAAGCGGAGGTCGGCTGATGGCTGAACAGCACCCGCGCCCGGACGCCGACAACCCCGTCGCAGGGTACGACGCCGAGGACACGGTCAACCTCCGCGCTCAGCGGCTGCGCCGACCCGAATCTGAACCGGACGAACAGCCTGCAGACGAGTCGGCCGACGACACCGCACCGGACCCGTACGGGGTCGGGCAGGACGCATTGGCAGCGGTCGAGACACCCGATGTCGACCCCGCAGCGTTCTACCGCGCACGACTGTTCGACCGCCAGGAAGAAGACCCGACCGCCGAGCCCGCCGAAGCAGGCCTGAGGGGCCGGATCAACGCCGCCCTGGGAACTCATCTCAAGCCCAAGCCCACCTCTGCCGAAGTCAGACTGCGTCAGTCGATTCGCGTTGTGCAACAACCCCTTCCCGGATGCTCGGTGGTCTCGGTCATCAATCCCAAGGGCGGAGCCGGCAAAACTCCGACATCGGTCATGCTCGGTTCGACGTTCGGCAAGCACCGTGGCCACGGGGTGACGGTCTTCGACGCCAGCGAATCACTCGGCAGTCTCGGCGATCGCGCCGCCCGCACCACCGATCCGGAGCTCACGGTGTGGGATCTGCTCGACCATGCACACGAGCTGGCCTCCTCGTCTGCGGTGTCGGGATCGCTCAACGCGTTCCTACGGCGTCAACCAACGATGGAAGACATTCTCGCGGCCGACAATTCGGCCGACCGTGAACGCAACCTGGGGTGGGACGAATGCGCCGCGGTGATGGCAGTGCTGCGCCGACACCGGGACCTGATCGTCATCGACACCGCCGCCAATCCCTTGGCCGAGAGCTGGCAGTGGGCCGTGCAGCATTCCGATGCCCTGGTCGTTCCGCTCCCGCTACGCCTCGACATCGCCCGGCAGGTCTATCAAATGCTCGAGGGCATCATCGCCCGCGGCTACGGGCACCTGTTGGCGTCGACGATCGTCGTGACCTGTGCAACGCCCGATTCCAACCCGCAGTTGGCGTCGGCGGTCTTCGAGGACCTGCGCAATCTCGGTGTGCAGAAAAGCAATTTCATTCAGGCCCCGTACGAATCAGCGCTCGCCCGCGGCGATCGGATCGTCTACAAGGACCTCCCGCCCGAAACTATCGAGGCCTACACCAACGTCACCGCCCTGGTCGCCGACAACATCGCCGCGGCACGAGCCGGCGTCGCCTACCCATTCACCGATCCGTACTCGCCGCAGCCGGCGAACCGCCAGCCCGACAGCGCACAACCCCCACAGCTCTCGCAGTGGGAGCGGCGCAGCCGCGACCGTCGCGGAGCCTGACCCGTCCCCACCCCGCTCGAGCACACGAGGAGAACACCATGACCGGCCAGAGAACGCTCACCACCCCGCGGCGACGACAACGCCGGACACTGTCGGCGCTGACCGTCGTCGTCTCCGCGGTGGTCCTGGCCGCGGGCACCGTCCCCGCACACGCCGCCCCGGCAGCGACGGCGGCGACCTCGTGCGCGAAGTACGTCGCGATCATGGCCCCGGGAACGTGGGAGACCAATGCCGCCGCGAATCCCACCACCCCGGTCGGGATGCTAGCCACCGTCGGCAACGCCCTGAAACAGAAGTACGGCAACGACATCGAGGTCTACTACCCCGCGTACGCGGCGTCGGCGTTCGACAAGGGCCGCACCTACGCCGACAGCAAGGAAACCGGCAAGAGCGCCATCAACAACATCCTCTCCTCCGCGTGCGCCACGTCGAAATTCCTGCTCTCGGGCTACTCCCAAGGCGCGGACGCCGCCGGCGACGTCGCCGCCGAGATCGGCAACGGACGCGGTGTCGTTCCCGCGGCCCGGATTCTCGGCGTCGGTCTGGTCGCCGATCCGCACCAGGGCACCGCCGGCGGCACCGTCGTCGGGCCGAAGGTCGACGGTCAGGGCATCGGCGGGGTCCGGCCCGAAGGCTTCGGCTCTCTCGCCCCGGTGGTCAAGCAGCTCTGCAATCCCACGGACCTGTACTGCTCGACGAACGCCGGCAAGGACGGTCTGCTCGCGGGCCTGGGCAAGGTCCTGGCGAACAAGCCCGTCGACCCGGCCACCACCGGCGAACAGGCCGGAACCGGGTCGAACCCAGCAGCGTCGAGTACCGCAGCATCATCGAATACCGCGGTGCCGTCGACGACCGCGCAGGGCGGTGTCACCGGTGCCGGGACACAGCCCGGCACGACGCCGACACAGGCCGGAGGGGTCAGCGATTTCTCGTCGTCGCTGGTCTCGGACTTCTCCCGCGTCGATCTGGCCGGTGCCGCGAACACCGCATCGACTCTCGGGGAGCGGGTGGCCACCCTGCCCGACTCGGTGGGAACCAACCGCACTCAGTCACAGGTCGCCAGCGTCGGGGCCTCGGCGACATCGCTGCTCAACACCCTCGAACCGGTCGCCGACGTGCAGTCGATGATCGCCGCAAACCCCGGCATCCGCTCGACTCTCGACACCGCACCGGAAGGATCACCGGAAGCGAAGACCTCGACGGTGCTCGACGCCCTGGACCAGATCGACATTCCCGCAGTCCTGAGCACAGCGACCTCGATCGCCGACACCGCCTCGTCGGTACTGGGCGGCACCGGCACCACCGCCGGCCTCGCCGGCACCGCGTCGACCCTGAGCGGGCAGGTCGCACCGTTGCAGTCCGTATCCCCGGATGCGCTGACCTCGGCAACGCAGGTGCTCTCGCTGCTCAAGCCGAAGACGGTGGTCAACCAGGTCGTCAACGTCGCGACCGGCTTCACGAGCCTGGACTACCAAGGCATCGTCGACAACCTGATCGCGTTGCCGCAGAAGGTCGCTGCACTCGATGTCGCGGGATCGCACAAGATCGCCGGAGACCTGAACAACCAGTTCGCGCCGATCGTGAAAATGGCTGCTGGAGTGGACCTGCACACCCTGTCGGCGCTGGTGGCAATGATCCCCGACCCCAGCGGCTCGGCGCAGATCGCCTCCCTGGTGCTGAGCTTGCTCGGCAACGTCGACGTGATCCGCCTGGCCAACGATGTCGGCGCGATTCAGGAAGTCGCGTGGAAGATCCTCGAAACCGGCAACCTCGCGGCCACCGCCGAGCTGCTGCCCATCGGGCTCGACCTCGCCTCGGTCGCGGTCGGAGTGCTGACCGGCTCGGCCGCCAAGACCAGCCCCGACCAACTCGGCACACAGACCCAGGTCACCGGACAGTCCGCAGCGATCGGCCAGCAAGCCTCCACCGGCGATTTCGCCGGTCTGGCAGGCAGTCTCGTCTCACTGGCCTCCTCACCAGGCGCAGGGGACGCGGCCGAGCTGGTCGGTGCCGGTATCGAGGCCGCGACGTTCTTCGCCTCCGGTGCGCATCAGTCCTACGGCGACTTCACGGTCGACTCCACCGGCCGCAGCGCCCTGCAATGGCTCATCGACTTCTTCACCCAGAAGATCGGGGGCTGACCGGCGGCCACCGAGCAGGCTCTGCAGCCGGGCGGGCATGACGCAGAGCAACCAAACCAGAAGCACCACAACCGAATTACGCGTACCACCACAGGTGTCCGGGCGGGCACTGATCATCTTTTCGATTCGTGAGGACATGCACCGATGGCAGCATCACAGCAGGGCAGTAAGGGCAGTGCCGGCGCACTGAGCCTGTTGTTGATCGCCGCCGTCGCTGCGATCGGCATGTTCGGTGTCCTCTCGGGCGATCGCACACCGCCGGTCGACGACGGCACGTGCCTGCCTGCCGGCGCGGCCGTGGTGGCTCCGCACTCGGGCACGGTGGTGATGCCGCTGCGTGAAGGCACGTATCAGGCCACGAGCGGTTTCGGTGCCCGCACGAACCCGGTCACCGGCGAAGCCGAAGGACACCAGGGCCAGGACTACTCCGCCCCGATCGGGACCCCGATCTACGCGACCACCGACGGCACGGTCGTCAAGGCCGAACACGCCAGCGGGTTCGGCAACTGGATCATCATCGACACCACCGTCGACGGACAGTCGCTCTCGACGGTCTACGGCCACATGAACGACGACGGCGTCGGGGTCACCGCGGGCCAGACCGTCAAAGCCGGGGACCCGATCGGGGCCGTCGGCAACGCCGGACAATCCACCGGCCCGCACCTGCACTTCGAGGTCTGGCCCGGCACCCGCCTCGCATCCGGATCGAGTCCGGTCGATCCCGTGGCCTGGCTCGCCGCCGCCGGTGCCACCGCCCCGACTGCCACCGCAGACGTCCTCGCCGCAGGACCGACCGGCACCTCCGCCGCGACCCCGACCACCGGTGCCGCGGCGCAGGGCGTATCGAGTCGATCGGTCAAGCTCGCCGCCGCCATCAAACCCGGCTGCGGTGTGCCGGCCGGATCGACCGGACTGCGGCCGGGGTCGGTGCCCGCCGATTTCGAGCAGTGGATCGTCAAGGCCGGCACCGTGTGCCCCGAGGTCACCGCTCCGGTCGTCGCCGCGCAGCTCGAACAAGAGGGCGGCTTCAACGTCAACGCCCACAACGCAGGATCGGGCGCGGACGGGCCTGCTCAGTTCATGCCCGCCACGTGGGCGGCGAAAGGCGTCGACGGTGATGGAGACGGCCGCAAGGACACCCGCAGCATCGCCGACGCGGTGATGAGCCAAGCCGCCTACGACTGCGAGCTGGCGGGCATCGCCAAGGACTCGCTCGCCGCCGGCAAGGTCAGTGGCGACCTGACCGAGCTGTACCTGTCGATGTACAACTGCGGGCCCGGTGCGACTCTCTCGCAGGGCCGGGTGTGCCAGAACGCCGAAACCCTCGACTACGTCGCGAAGATTCCCCGACGCGCTGCAGAAGCGTTCTCCGTCGCCGTCCCGCAGGCCACACCGGGCATCGTCCCCGGTGGCCCGTTCGGTGAGAACGTCGTCGCGGCCGCGATGCGCTGGCTCGGCACCACCTACGCCTGGGGTGGAGGCGACCGCAACGGTCCCACCCGCGGGGTCAGCGACGGCGGCGGCCGCGCGGACATGATCGGCGACTTCGACAAGGTCGGCTTCGACTGCTCCGGACTGGTCCTCTACGCCGTCGCACAGGCCTCCGGCGGGGCGATCGTGCTCCCCCACCAGGACTCGGCGCAGATCGCCGACAGCCGCGGCCGCGTGATCGCCACCCCCGGCGAGCTCGCTCCCGGCGACATCATCCAACCCCACTCGGGCCACATCTTCATCTGGCTCGGCGGAAACAAGGTCGTCGAGGCACCGCAGTCCGGCGACGTCGTGAAGGTATCGGACTGGACCCCGCCCGCGAGCGGCCTGACAGCACGGAGATTCGGATGAAAACAAACAGACGTACCGCCGTGGCCGTAATCCTGACCGCTGCAACAATTCTCACTGCCTGCGGTGATGAAAGCACCGACAACGGCAGTGACGTCCCGTCGATCCCGGCGCAGCAGTGGACACCGGGTACGCCCCCGCCGAGCGGCAGCGATCCCACCCGTACCCCGGCTCCGGCCGCGACCGCGCTGCCCGACCTCGCGGCCGGGGTGGACCGGCAGGACCCGGACTCGGTGGCCACCGCGGCGTTGACGGTCTGGTTCACCTGGAACACCGCCGTCGACGCCGGACCCAACGATGCCGCCGCCCGCACCGCGCCGCTGCTCACCTCCGACTACGCGCGCGAGATCACCTCGACCACAGCGCAATCGAGCCCCGGCGCGCAGTGGCTGGACTGGGCCGCGCGCGGCGCGGTCCTGACCCCCGACCTCGTCGCCGACGACGAACCCGTTCCCCCGCAGACCGATTCGACGGCCTACCGGTCCTACCGCGTCACCCAACGCATCGACGGTGCACCGGTGAGCGAGAGGGTCGTCGCGATGATCCTGCGGCGAGGGTCCGGCGGCTGGGAGGTGAGCCGCATTCAAGACAAATAGCTGCTACCTCGTTCACGTGCTTTCACTGCAGAACACCATGTTTCGGAAAGGAACCCCCGATGGACACAGAATCCGTCACCACCCCCACCCCCACCACCCGCACCTCGCACCGGGCACGCCGGGTACTCGGCGTCCTCGCTCTCACTGCCGCGTTGACCGTCCTGGCCGGCGGGGTCGCCGCAGCCCAGACGGTCAACCCGTACGACGGGGTCAACCCGGACATCAGCTTGTTCGGCCCCGCCCTGAACCAGACATGGAAGCGCATTCTCGCGGCGATCTGGGGAGCCAGCATCGCCATCGCGGGCCTGTGGGTGCTGACCTCGTTCCTCAGCTCCCGGAAGGCCCGCAAGCGCGGTATGTCCAGCGATCTGAGCGAGTCGGGCGAGGATCTCAAGCTCTCGCTCATCATCCTGGGCGGAGTGGCCGCTGTCTCGCCGATCGTCGGCGCGGTCCTGCTCCTCGTCCAGCCCGGCGCATAGCCGGTCCCGGCTCCGGTCCGGCGCATAGCCGATCGCGGGTCTGACCCCCGCTTCCTCCTCCCTGACGCGGCACCGTCCGCAGAAACGAGTTACCCATCATGGCCATCGACTACCGCAACGTCGGCTCCGAACCCCCCAGCTCGCCCAACACCGAGAACGTCGGCGGTGACCGGCACACCGACAGCACGCCCGGGTCCAGGCGCTGGATCATTCTCGGGGCCGTCGCCCTGGCGATCCTTGCCGTCGTCTCGGTGATCGTGGTCGGTCTGTCGGGCCGCTCCGACAACTCCGGCGGCGGTGGCTCCGATGCCATCCGCGCAGTACACGGACCCACAACCGTCAGCAACGGCGTCCCCAGCGGCTACACCCGCGACACCCAGGGCGCATCGACGGCCGCGGTGAACGTGCTCCAGGCGTTCGATCAGGCCAGCCAGGGCCGCATCGACATGAACGATGTCCGCTCGACGATGATCGCCGCCGACCCCGGTGCCGAACTGGCCCGCGAGATCGAACTCGGCAGCAACCGGGACGAGAGCAGCGACGTGATGAACACCCTGCCGGCCGCGGTGCACGTGTCCTCGTTCTCCGCCGACGCCGCGCAGATCTCGGTGTGGTCGATGACCACCACTCAGTCCGACATCAACAACACCGGCACCGTCGCTGTGAGCACGCTGTGGGCGACCACCGACATCTCGTTGGTCTGGCAGGACGGGGACTGGAAGGCAAAGGACTGGTCCTACCGCCAGGGCCCGCGCCCGGAAGACGCGTCCTACCCGGCCGCTGATTCCGCGCTCGGCGGTCAACTGACCGCCGGGTACTACACCTTCTACATCGACTAGGAGAGAACATGATTCGCCGTCTCGTTCTCATCGCGGTCACCGCCGCACTGGTGGCTCTGTTCGGGTCATCCGCTGTTGCGCTCGCCCAGCCTTCCGCCGTTCCCGCTCCCGCACCGGGGGCGGTCACCGCCCAGCAACCGGCATCGAGGCTGCCCGCGCACTTCCCGGACGATCTCAAGAAATTCGTCGGCGGTACCGAGGAATTTCGGAGCGGGCCCTGGTTCACGGGGAACTGCGCAGACCACGGCGGCGACTTGGGAACCTATATCTCCCAAGCACTCACGAACGAAAACCGGCTCCTGTACTGGACGGCATCGGACGAGAACAAAGCCGTCATGCTCGGCGGTGCGGGCGCTGTCGGCTCCGACCCGCAGGCCCAGGCCACGGCCGAGATCACCCGTCAGGCCGTCGCCGACGGGACCGAACCACCGGCCGACGCTCTGCCGACGGTGTTTCCGGCCGGGGACACCAGCTTTCACCCACCGACGGGAACCTGCGCCGAGGACCTCGCCCGGTGGGGCACCAAGGAATGGGGAACGTGGGGCTTCGCCTGGGCGCCGAGCCCGGACGCGGACTCGCTGACGGCGATCAAAGCGCTGCCCGGTGCCGACAAGGTGCCCGACGCCGCCTGGTCGGCCCCGTGCTCGCAGGGTTCGGGCGACCAGTACTGCATGCATGCGTTCTTCGTCGACTGCTCGAAAGCCGAACGGGCAGATGCGAGCCGCTGCCAGGATTGGAATCTGTCGATCGGGCGATTGTTCGCCGGCACCGCGAACTGGATCGACAAGAACACCTCGTTCACCGAGCGCCTCGACGACACCCTGGGCAAGGTCATCGCGGCCACCCCGCAGTACAAGCTCGGCAAGGCCTACCTGCAGGCGTTCTCGTGGATCTCGGGGGCAGCGAACGACGTCGTCGACTTCGTCACCGATCCGACCACCGTCATCGACGACTGGGTCAACGCCACCAAGAGCGGGGCACTCTCGCTCACCGACGCCGTGCTGCGGGGGTTGACCTCGACCGGCGACTTCGATCCCACCCAGCAGTGGTTCGTGACGTATTACGCCGGGTCGACGGGTCTGGGAATCATGGTCATGTCGCTGGCAGTCCTGCTGGCGATCATGCGGTCACGGCACAAGGGCTCACCGTCGGAGCTGGTGGCCAACGTCTTCGGCTACATGCCCGCCGGGGTGGTGATGATGCTGTTCTCCCTCGCCCTGGCGCAACTGGTGATCGAGTTCGCGACGGTGCTCACCGAGGGCATCGCCAGTTTCAGCGGATCCACGATCACCGAGATGGTGGAGAACATCTACGCCACGATGGGCACGCTGAATAAGGACACCGTCGTCGGCGGCTCGATCGTCGGCCTGGTCTTCTTCGGCATCCTGCTGCTCGGCGCGATGTCGGTCTACCTGGGTCTGCTCATGCACCAGATCGGGCTTCCACTGACCGCGTGCGTCGCCGGAATCGGCTACGGCATGTGGGTGCACCCGACGTGGCGGACCAAAGCGCTACGGCCACTGTTCACGTTCGTCGGCATCGTGCTCAGCAAGCCGATGCTGTTCCTGCTCATCGCGATCGTGCTCGCCGGGGCCAACAACGCTCTGCTCTCGGGCGGCGGCGGCTCGGGAGATCTGACCTCGCTCGGCGCTCTCGTACTCGTCGGTGCCTCGATGGTCGTGGTCGGTCTGGCACCGTGGGCGATGCTCAAGTGGGCACCGATCCTGCCGACCAAGGCCGACTCCGAAGGATTCGGCGGCGGTGGTGGGTCCGTCGCCGGTGGTGTCATCGGAGGCGTGGGCAGCTCGGCCCTGTTCCGCAGCCGCAGCGGCGGCGGCGGCGGCGGCGGAGGCGGAGGTGGCGGATCGACCGTCACACCGCGCTCGACTCGCTCCGGCGACGGCGTCGACAAGGCCACCCGATCCGGGCATTCGACACCGTCGACCACTTCCACCCCCGGCCACACCACCGGGGCCGCCCACAGCGGCGGCGTAGGGAACAAGAGTGGCACCTCGACCCGTGGCGCGGTGGGCATGGCCGGCCGACTCGGCGGAAAGCTCGCGACGGGATCGGCCGCGACGGTCGCCTCGGCCGGGGCTGCAGCGGTGCCGATCGCCGCGCAGTCCGCAGCGGCGGCGATGAACAAAGCCAAATCCAGTGCCGAGTCCGCACCGTCCGAAGCCGAAGGCAGGTAAGCGATGTCGACCGAGATCGTCGAGCACGACAGCGAGCAGAGAACCTCGATCCTGGGCGGTGAGATCGCGCGCCGCGGCATGACCGGGATCTCGGCACCGGTGCTCATCACCTGGACCGCGGCTCTGATCATCGGCGTCGTGTACTACTTCGCGGCCGGCGGCGGCGCGATGACCGTCGGGCTCGTGGCCGTGTTCTACGTCGGGGTGTTCGCCTCGACGTACGAATTCGGCGACACCTCCCTGGCGGCGCGGCGGTTGCACCGGTTGCGGAACTGGGCGCGGATGCGGCGCGGGGAGCACGTCTACCGCAACGCCGACGACCCTGCCTACGGGGTCGCCGACCTCGACCCCGGGTGGGAGTACCCGGTGCCGCTCGGGCGGACCGCCCCGCTCGACGTCGCCGGCACCGGCCTGGACGAGATGTTCATCGTCCGCACCGCCAACCCCGGTGAGCGGGCCTACTACACGGTCGTACTGTCCGTGCAGGGCCTGGCCGGGGGGCTGCGCACCGACGC
Source organism: Rhodococcus sp. IEGM 1354 (assembly GCF_030056855.1). Taxonomy (NCBI): domain Bacteria; kingdom Bacillati; phylum Actinomycetota; class Actinomycetes; order Mycobacteriales; family Nocardiaceae; genus Rhodococcus; species Rhodococcus sp. IEGM 1354. The sequence continues at coordinate 77,000 of NZ_JASHKT010000013.1, read as the reverse complement.
GGCCTGGGCGACGACATCGGAGAAGTTCGGTCTGTTCAGCGCCTCGATGGCCCGCAAGACCTCGCTCATCCGCGGAACGCAGTTGATCCACCGTTCCATTCCGGCGGATCTGACCATGCACGAGGACTGGGTCGAGCGGGAGGTCGAAAAGCTCGGCGACATGCGTTTGCGGGCACCGGTGGAGTCCTACGGCGACCTCATCGACACCATTCGGCCGCACTCGGAAGAGCACCGGGCGTACGTGGTGCTCAAGTTCCCTCAGACCGACCGCTTCGAGGCCGAAGCCGCGCGGGCGGCGGGCGGGAAAGGTGCCCGATTCGAGGGCGGTGTCGCCCAGGTGATCCGCGACGAGACGATGCGCGCGGTGAGCAAACTCGTCGCCGCCGGCATGGGCCGCGTCCAGGTCCTCGGTGAGCAGCGGACCTGTGCGTTGATCCGCGCGTTCGTCGACCCGTCGAACCCACTCGATCGTCACCAAGGGGCGCGGTGGTCGAACTGCTGGCCCTCCTACGTCGGTGGCCAGGACTCGGTGGTGGTGTCCGGCCGCTGGCACACCCGTGTCGGGTTCCTCCCGCCGGCGAGCATCGAACCCATTCCGTTGGGCCCGTTGTGGCTCGCGCCGCTGCTGACCGGGGTCGCCCCCGACATCGGCGACGACGAGAACCCGCCGTCCCCGACGATCCGAACAGTCAGTGTCCGAGTCGATTTCGTGCCCGACGCCGTCGCCCGGGAAGCGGCGAGTCAAGACTTCACCCAGGACAAGGCGGCGCAGGAAAGCGCCGCACGCAAAGGCATCACCGGCGACGGCTCGGCCGAAGTGATGGACACCGCGTCCGGGCGTCGACGCGCCGATCTGATGCCGGGCTCGGGTCATCACGGCACCATCTACTCTCTCGCGGTGGCAGTCACCGGCCGCGACGAAGACGACCTCGAGCGGGCCTGCATGCGTGTGGAGGAAGCCGCCGACGAATCGGCCATCAAGACCATCACCTGGCAGGACGACACGCACGATGTCGCCCTGTTCACCACCCTTCCCTTCGCTCGCGGTCTCGCCGTGACGCGCTACACCAAATAGCCCAGGAGTTCTCGATGCCGCAACACACCACCCGTCGCCCGTCCACCCGACCGGCCGCGACCGAGCAACCGGTACGCCCGCGGTTGCTCGGCGGCGATCGCGAACGGCTCGGAGACGGCGGTGCCGTCCTTGAGGCCGCGCAGGCAATCCCGAAGCGGATTGCCCGCCGTAAGCCACCTCGGCGGTTCGCGCTCCTCGACCGCTACGGCTGGTACGAACCCCGCTCCGAAGGTGCGTGGAGTACGACCAGGCAGTCCGAAGCGCTGAACCTGGCCATCAGTCGCCGCAGTGCCCGCCACCAGGGAGCGGTGACGGGCCTGAACCGGATCTCCCAGGATCTGGTGATCACCGATCCGTTCGAGCTCTACGGCACCGACATCTCCAACATCAACGTCTGCGTCGTCGGGGACATCGGCAAGGGCAAGTCCTCGATGATCAAGACCGCGTTCTTGTGGCGGCAGATCATCTTCGGCCGCCAGGTGGTGGTCATCGACAAGAAACGTCAGGGCAGCGAGGGCGAGTACTCCATCTTCGCCCGCACCCTCGGGGTCGAATCGGTCCGGTTCAAAACCGGTGGCGGCGGGGCGCGACTGAACCTGCTCGATCCGGCGATCACCACCGGCGGTGAACACGCCGGGGGCCTGGACGGTGTCACCCCGGCCGGTCAGGAAGCCCTCGTGCTCGCCGTCCTCGCCGACACGATGGAACGCCCGCTGACCACACCGGAGAAGAGTGCCGTCGGCCGAGCGTTGGAGCTGGTCAACGCCGACGCCGCCGCGTCCCGTCGCGCACCGGTGCTCGAGGATCTCGCGCGCCGCCTCGTCGAGCCATCCACCGACGACGGAACGTACTTCGGCGACCGCTGGTCCGAGCGCTCGCTCGAATGGGGCTACGAGCCGGGCCTGGCCCTGCTGCGTCTGGTCGACCGAGACCTCAAGGGCCTCGTCGACGCAGAAACCTCCCCGGAGGTCCGGGAGGCGCTCGAGCACCCCTTCGCACACTTCGACGTCTCCGCGCTGCCGACCGAAGGGCCGGCGCTGCGGGTGGTGATGACCGTGATCAACACCTGGTTGGCGAACCTGCTCGCGGCCCGCTCGTCGGTGTCCAAGCAGACCATTCTCATCGTCGAGGAAGGCTGGCACGTCGCCGAAGGATCGACCGGCACGGTGTTCCGGTCGAACATGAAACTCTCTCGCGGACTGGGCCTGTCGACCGTTTCGGCCTTCCATCACCCATCCGACATGTCCCACGATTCCCCCGCCCGGGCGCTCATGCAGGAAGCGGGAATCGTGTTCCTGTTCGCGCAGGAACGCTACGACGACGCCCGCGAGACCGCGGAGATGTATCACCTGCCGCCCGGGTCCATCGACATCATCATGGGTCTGGGGCAGGGCGAATGCCTGGTCAAGATCGGCTCGTCCGATCCGATCCTGATGGAACACGTCCGCTCCCCGCAGGAGATCGTCCTCACCGACACCGATGCCGCTGTCAAAGGAGTCACGCCCGCATGAGCACCTCACCGCCATCGCCGTCAGCGGCCCGGCGTTCCCGCACCATCGACGTGCGCGTGAGCTCTCCCGCCCCGATCGGGTACGACGACACCCGCTCGAGCAGCGAGGGCAGGTTCGCGTCCCCCTGCACCGCAGCACGATTCGCCGTCACCCACGCCGCGTCCCTCGACGTCGGTCGCTCCGCCATCACCGTCACCATCACTGCCGACGGACACGACGAGGTCTGTGTGTCCGGCACCGCCGGCGAGATCGCCTGCGCCCTCGCCGCCATCGCGATCTACAGCGCCGGCGTCCGGAAAGCGCGGACTGCGTCGTCACTCGATCTCGGCGGAGATCCGATGCGGATACCGGCACCGGGCTACCTGCGTGCCGCCGTCGACGAGATCGCCCTGCCGATCCAGTGGCAGGGCAGCGTCGGGGTGGAAGCCGGCGTCGACGTGCGTGTGCTCTCGACCCGACCCGACCCGCTGCCGAACTCGACACTGCTGCTCGGACAGTGGCCACCGGACCTCGCGCACCGGCTCGCGCACGACCTCGCCCGCTCGATCACCGAGAGCAGTGGTCGACGCAGCCCGGCCACCGTGACCTACCTCCCCGAACAGGGGCGGTACGAGATCACCCATCCCGCCCCGATCTCCGTGGCCGACGCCGCCGCGGTGGCCCGGTACATCCGGATCACCCAGCTACGAGCCAACCTCGCCGCCCTCGACCCGGTGGGCGACGCGGACTGCGCTGTCGGTCTCGCCGCCGAGCTGCACGTGCTCGAAAGCTATTCCCGCCGTGTCCCTTCCACTGACGACAGGACAGTTCGATGAGTGCGATGCAATCCCCTCCCCGTAGGCCCAGCGAGCCGTTCTTTCCGTCCGAGGTATGGGTCGGTGCCGCTCTGATCGTGGGTCTGGTGTTCGCTGTCGCCGGCGGCGGCATGGTCTCCTCGCTGGTCTCGGGCAAGGTGATCGCGATGCCCACCAGCCTCGGTGAGCTGTTCTCGATCTTCCGTGGGTTGGTCACCAACCCGTCGGACCCCGCGGCCGCGTGGCCGGCCACCGCGCAGCCGGGCCCGGCGTGGGTGACCTGGGTGAGCATTCTGGTGCTCGGTGCGCTGTATACCGCTGTGGCCCTATGGATCAGCTCCGAGATCGACGACTGGCAGCACCACCGCGGTCAGGCGCAACGTGGTTTCGCCGGCCGACGTGAACTCGCCCGGGCGGGTATCGACGACAAGAGTGTCCGCACCGCTGCCGTCGCCACGCGTTCGTCGTTGAAGGGCACGCGGGCCTCGAAGCTGGATGCGAGTGAGGTCGCGATCGCGTTGGGCCGCAACATGGTCGACCCCGACAGGGTCGTCTACATCAAGCAGAACGACTGCATGCTCGTCGAGGGTGTCACCGGGTCGGGTAAGACCTGGCGTGTGGCGTATCGGCGCTGCATGGACGCACCCGGTGCACTGCTGGTGACGTCGACGAAAGTGGATCTGATCTCGGCGACATACGAGCACCGCGCCGCGCGCGGGCGGGTGTCGATCTTCGATCCGGACAACATCACCGGATGGCCCGACCCGATCCGTTGGTCGATCCTCTCCGGTTGCCAGGATCCGGACGTGGCGATCCGACGCGCGCAGAGCTTGGTGTCGGCAATGCCGATGGGAGACACCAAGAACGGCGGCTACTGGGAGGACAAGGCAATGGTGCTGCTGCGCTGCTACCTGCACGCGGCCGCGATCAGTGGTGCGGATCTGGCCACGCTGCGCGTGTGGGTGAACTCGCGTAAAGGCCGCGAACCACGCGAGATCCTGATGCGGACGATGCCCGGTTGGGAAGCCGAGCTCGGACAGATCCTCGACTCCGGATCGGATTCCTCCGACGACATGATCGGCGCGGCCAGCCGACTTCTTGCCCCGCTCGCCTCCCCCGCACTGCTCAAGGCGGTCGATGTGCCGATGCGCGAGTCGTTCGACATCGACGAGTTCATTCGATCCGGCGCGGACACGCTGTATCTGGTGTCGAAGGGCAAGGACAATTCTGCGGCACCGTTCATTGCGGCTCTGGCCAGCGAAGTGCATTACCTCGCCGATCGGCATTCGCAGAGCCTGCCCGGTGGCCGGTTCGATCCCCCGATCCGGTTCGAGCTCGACGAAGTCAACAACGTCGCCCCGATTCCGGGCCTGCCGGATCTGATGTCGGACTCGGGCGGCCGGGGCATCACCATCCACGCCTACGCCCACAACGAAGAGCAGAACAAGCTCCGCTGGGGCGCGGTCGCGGGCAAGATGTTCGCCGACAACTCCCCCGCGCGCCTGATCCTGCCCGGCCTCAAAGGCGACGAGCTGCAGGCCATCTCGAAGATGCTCGGCGACCGATACGAGTGGCAGCCCTCCGGGAACCCCCAGTCCGGCCCGACGCTGCGGGAGGTACCGGTGATGTCGCCGGCGCAGATCCGCCAGATGGACCCCGATCAAGGCCTGTTGATCTACCGGACCGCGCCGCCGATCCTGGTGCATCTACCGACGGTGTGGGACGAGAAGGAATCACGTGCCGCCGTACTGCGCTCGCAAAAGGTGTTCGACGAGATCGTGGCATCGGGCACCGCGCCTCGTGCCGAGCTCCGGTCCGGCGCGGTGGTGCTCGACAAGGTCAGTGACGGGACGACGCTGTCGTGACCGCACCAGGCGGCGAGCAGGAAGAGCTGGTGCCGTCGCGGTTCACCTGGCGGTATCTCGACGCCGAGCAGGCTCGGGCCCTGTGGTCGGAGCTGATCGACTGGACCACGTGGTTGCGGGAGCGCTACGAGCTCGGCACCAAGATTCCGCCGTGCTGGTACCGCCACGATCCCGTTGTCGAGGAATTGAGCGCCCTGATGGCGGCGTGGACCGATGCCTACCGCGGGGACGAGTACCGGGATGACCTCACCGCCTGGCACACCCAGTGGTTCCGGCCGCTCATGGCGCGTATCCGGGACATCTCGGACTTCGACAGTTGCACCCATGATCGGTGTGCGCACCAGCCGTTGCCGCCGGCCACGCTCGCCGGGATCGAGGAGTTCGTCGACGCCGACGTCGACGCCCGCCCCGAACCAGCGCCGGCCACGCCGCCACCGGTCGTCGACGTCACCGCGGCCGAGGAAGTGCGCACCATCCCCACCGACGACATGGACATGGCCATCGACTCCGGCCTCGCCGAACCGCTCGACCCCGCCGACCCCGACAGCCACGTGAGCTTCGAGGGCATCGAATGGACCTTCAACGCCCGCGTGGGTGCCTGGGTTCCCTCCGCCTGACTGCAATACCCCAGAGCTGCGGGCCCGCAAATCAACCTTGGTTGCGCTGCCGTACATCCCGCCCGGAAACAGCACTCGTAGCCGCAGGTTGAGGGTCCGCGAACCCGGCCACCGATCGCACGTCCACCCCGCCCTGGCGTGTGGTCGGTGTCCGGCTTCTACTCAGTCAACGGAAGCTGTGCCGGTTTCACGCACGTGGACGACCGAACCCGGCCCGATGAGCTCAGCCCGTGTTCGGCATCGACGCGAACATTCTGATCGCGACGCCAGATCTGGACGATATGCCGTGGCGTGGGATCGGATAGGCATACCGTCGACTACATCGCACTCAACACAGCGTGAGGAGTAAGAAGATGAGTAGTACAGAATCTGCGGACCAGACCGACAAGGCGAAGACCGACAAGGCAGACCAAAACACCACAAAGAAAGAACCACCAGATACGGGCTGGGTGAAAAAAGAGGGAATATACAAAAATCACGAACCCGATGAGATAACTCGATTCGAGAAATGAGCGTCCCGGAAGTTCAGGGCGTCGAGTACGCCAATCACATTCAGGCGGCGCTGGACGCTGAGTACCAGCGGAGAGATAACTTCAATTCTCGTGCCGCCACCGTTATAACCAGTGCAGTAGGACTGGTGTCGTTGACATTGGTTGTGTACGCATTGGTTCTGGGCAAAGACTTTAAGCTGTCGGGCGCGGAACTGTACTGCATGATGGCGGCTCTGGTCTTCCTCCTACTGTGCGCCGCATCCGGCGTCTTAGCGGGCATGAGCTGGAGTTACGACGTCGCACCTGCCTCGACACTGCGGGACATGATCACCACCAGATGGATGGACGATGAGGTTGACGCCCGAAACTGCGTCGCCAAAACCAATATCGACACCATCGAAAGTCTCAGGTCCGGTAGTACGACCAAACACAGGTTCTTGTTCACTGCTTACATTCTCCAAACGGTCGCTATCGGCGCGCTCGGGCTGAGCGCTGTATTTGTTTTTACATAGAACGGAGAAGTTCATCGCCAATTTGCAAAAACATTCTTCTCTTTAAACGACTTGGCCCGGCAACACTGACTGTTGCCGGGCCAAGACGACCGATTATCCGGTCCGATAAGGTCTAGCTACCTTCATCGGACTGGTTCTCATCCGTTAGACACCACCCGTTGCGGACATCTTCGCCTTGATGTTGACCGTCCCCAGATGGGTGACGATCTCCTCGAAGAGGTACTTGTCCACCGCAGTTCGAACGAGCTCGGCCCGGCTCAGACCCGTGATGTCCTCCAACTCGTCGAGACGATGCGAGACCTCGAGGGACACGTACGCACTCATCCGTTTCGTGTATCGAGGCACCGGCCCGCTCCTGCGAATCGCCGGCGCGTTCTGGTCGGCCGAGCCAGCAGCATCATTACTGTCGAGAACGGCGGGGAGCTTATGCGAGTAAGTGCCCAGCCGCTTGGCCGTCACCTCGTTCGACACCTCGTCGACCAGGTTTCCAACCGCCAGCGCGACAACAGCAGATCCTGTCTTTCCCCGCTTCTTGGCGACGATGCCGACGAAGTTGGCAACCGCAGGCAGGAAGCTGACCGACAGGTGTACGAGCGATGCCTTACGTGCATGCGTGATAATGCGCGAATCCGTTTTGGACATTTTTCCTCTTTCCAGAGAGATGGCGAAGGAACTTCTTCAGCCGGCCCCGCAGCCGGGAGCCGGTAACCGAAGAGTAGTGCAAAGTAGGGCAGACCGTGGTAGACAACGGCTGCAAAGCGCTCATCTGGAAAAATTTTGTAGTACGAAGTAGTGCACAGTTGGCCTACCAACAGGTAACCTGGTCTGCATCCTCGCTTTCCGGCCCAAAACCGTCTTGGAACCGGTACGCGGCCCACCCGCTGCAGGAGCGAGATCACGAAAGGACCTCCCCCGATGGCCCTCAACTCTCAGCCCGACAAGCAATGGTCCCAGCCAGCAACGACGATCGAGAAGGTGAGGGCTTCCGGGAAGCTCGTGGTCGTCGGCTTCGGCTACATGTCCGCCGTTTTCACCTGCAAGGTCCTCGCGGATCAACGCCTCCACCGCTACCCCCTCGAGATTCTCGTCGTCCACGACGGTCTCGACGTCGCGTCGGATCTCAGCGGAGGGTTCTTGATGCCCTTCTTGAGCAGCGACACGAAGAACCCCGACCGCGCCACACAGTCGTTCCATGATACCGAGTTCCTCGACGACGCAGGACTATCCCACTACAGGGACCCGCTACAGACCTTGTTCGTATCCCAGGAAGAGCAGGTATACGTCCCTCCTGGTCACCCTGGACGGGCGACGATCATCGACCCATCGGACTACGGCTTGCCGGCCTACTCGCTTGGCGCACACCTCGACGAGGGGGGCGTGCTCTCGATGTGTGCTTTGATGCCTCGCCTCCGCGCCTACATCGCCGCCCACGCCTCGGTTCGAGTATTGCGGCGGACCGTGCACAGCATCTTCGACGTTACGGAGCTCGCAGCCGACTTCGGTGCCACGACGGTCTGCATCGCCGCAGGGGCAAGGGCTCGGTTTCTGCTCAACCGTGACATTCCCTATGGCGACCTCGGAGTGTTGCTCCGCGGCTCATACGATGACCTGAGTGAGATCCACAAGCGCTTCGTCATCATGGACGAGGATTCCGAAGCCCGACTCGCGTACATGATTCCGCACCGAGAATGCCGTCACGCGCTGTTCGGTGGCACAACCGGAACGCTTCTGACCGAAGAGTCCGACTGGATTGCACTCCGCGAAGGACAGATCGATCTCCGTCGAGCACCGGGCTATGCCCGCGATGCCATGCGAGATATCCGAGAACGGATTCTCGACCAGATGCCCGTCCTTGCCCCAGCCCTCCCGAAGAATTACGAACCCGGGACCTACGCGTTCGGGATACGCCCCCGTGCGGCACGAGTCATCGTCGAGCGACTGACCTACGATCTGACCCATGGACTCGACGTAGTACACATAAACGGTCTCGGCGGCAGCGGAATCACCATCGCACCCGCCGTGGCACAAGAGGCCCTCGATTACCACCTCCTCGACGAAGAAGACGAAGGCGACGGCGACGAAAAGGCCCGCAAAGAATCCTCGAGCTGAACTCCTACAGCTCAGCGCGAACACTTCGACGCTGCCCCGCTTCTGCGGGGCAGCGTCTTTTCGTTGACGGGTCGGCACGCTCAAGTCACCCCGATCGGGACCGCGGCAGTTGATCGGAGGAACCGAAGGTTCCGACGGTCGGCCTCAGACGCGTGGTCCGCGGGTCGGCCCGGATCGGCGGGCCTGTTGTTGGCGCAGTTGTTCGCGGCGTTCCGCCTTGCGTTGTTCGGCGAGGCGGCGTTGTTCTGCCGCGCGTTGCTCTGCGGCTTCTCGCCTCGCGCGGTCCGTGTCGACGATCGGATCGGGCGTCGCAGGTTGCGGTGCTGGTGTCGACTGCTGTCCGGGGCCTGCGTGTGCGGGCACCGACGCGGGTGCGGTGACTGTCTTGATGCGGGCGTTGACCTGATCCCACGCGCGGGCCGCTTCCCCGTGTGCGGGTCGGTCTCCGATGAGGGTGCGGTCGGTGTCGATGCCGAATTGTTCTCGGTAGGCCCCGACTTGGCCGGCGGTGATCTGCCAGCGCAGTCGGGCACCGCCGGAGTCGGGAACTTCGCCGAGGTGGCGGGTCCAGGCGGGTTGTTCGTCGACGGCGTGCTGTCCGAGCTCGCGGGTGCGTTCGGCGATCTCGGTGTATCGGCGGCGGGTCCAGGCGACGAGTTCGGGGTCGATTCCTTCGCGGTCCTGCATCGGCGGCAGGACCCAGCTCGGGGCACCGTGGTCGCGTGCTTCTCGGCCGAGGGGCCAGCGTCGTTCGGCGTCGTCGAGCAGATCCGCTGCGCTCGGGTCGGGGTCGGTGACACCGCGGCGCAGTTCGACGATCGCGGCGTGGGGGTCTTTGCCGGCGCGTTCGGCATTGCGCAGGTGGGCGGCGAGGTCGGGCCATGCCCCGTCGTCGGCGAGGATGGTTTCAGCGTGCTCACCGAACTGGGTGCGCAGTGTCGGTTCGATGTTCTGTGCCCAGGCGTGCATCTCGTCCGCGCCGTTCTCGATGTACTTTTCGAGTCGACAGTGCATCACGGCGGAGACGGAGTCGGCGCTGGCGAGTTCCCGTTGCGAGCGGGCGGCGGCGAGGGTGGGGGCAGCGTCGAGGCCGAGCTGCTCGGCGCGGCGGTACTGGTGGACGAAGGTGTCCCATTCGGCTTCGGCGATCATCGTGTTCGCCAGCGACGGACCCATCTGCTCGCGCACGATCGCTTCGATACGGTGCGCATCGATGAGCTCGCCCGCGTACTCGTATCCGCCGACGTTGTAGTCGAGCTTGCGGTGTGCGACGGCGGCGTCGCGTTGCTGTTCGGTCGCCGAGACGTCCGAGCCGTCGCGGCCGATGATGGTCCGCACGACTTCGTCGGCGATCTTCTTGTCCGGGTGCACGTGGATCAGGTGCGGGTCGACGATCCGGTCGATGGGCACGTACAGCTGGCTTTTCTCGCGGCCGCGCGTGAGGGCGACGTAGAGGGCTTGGCGGTTCATGGTGTCGTCGACGAGGACGTGCACCTGGTCGACGGTCATCCCTTGTGACCGGTGGATGGTGGCGGCGTAACCGAGCTCGCAATACTCCTTGACGTAGTCGGCCGGCAACCGGATGCGCCCGCCGTGTTCGAGGTGGCGCACGGTCAGCGATCCGTCGCGGTGCGCAGTCTTGACCGTCCACAGGTCGCCGTTGCAGACTCGTTCGCCCCGGGTACCGGTGACTCGCAGGCTCGTGTCGTTGTGGCGGGTGACGATGAGATCTCCTGCGCTGGCGCGCAGTCCGTCGGACAGGTCGTTGCCGCCTCTCTTGACCAGTCCCTTGGCGAGTCGATCGGTGCGGGCCCGGTCGTTGAGGTCGCGGACGGCGTGGTTGCTGTTGGCGATCATCAGCGACGTCGTCTCGGTCTCCGAGGTCTCCGCCCAGGCAGTGAGGACTTTCTCGGCGAGGTCGTCGGCCATGCCGTACTGGACGCGGTCTTTCGCGGCGTACCAGGCGGCGACGGAGGTGTCGCCGTCGCGCAGCCGCAAGGAGATCTCGGCCTCTTCCTTGTCGCGGAAACGGTGGACGTCGACCAACTCCGGTGCCGCGCTCGATCGGGCGACCAGGCGCAGTGCACCGCCCGTATCGACGGCGGCGAGCTGCTGCGGGTCGCCGAGCAGGCGGACCACTGCGCCGTGCTCGGCGGCGATGTAGGTCAGCCGGTCCAGATTGTGTGTGGAGGCCATGCCTGCTTCGTCGACGAGAATCATCGCGCCCGGGGTGATGCCGGTGTCGAGTTCGTTCTCGTATCGGGTGAGGACGTCGTCGATGGTGCGGCCGGTGACACCCAGCTCGGTGCCCAGGACATCGGCGGCTTTTGCGGACGGTCCGAGGGCGATCACGTCGTATCCGGTGCTGCGCCAGGCGTCGACAACGACGCGCATGGCGGTGGTCTTGCCGGTGCCGGCCGGACCGACACCGGCGGCCAGGAGGGCACCGGAAAACAGGAAGTGCTCGACGAGTGCTTTCTTGTCCGCGCCGAGGTCCCAGCCTTTGCGTTGGGTGTGCGCGGCCAGGGCGGCGGTGTAGGCGTGGCCGGGTGCCATCACCGCGGTCGGGGTGTGGGCGGCACCGACGAGGCGTTGTTCGGCGGCGAAGATCGCTGCGCTGGTGTAGGTCTCGTTGCCGTGCACGGTCAGGATCGACGCACCGTCGCTGCGCCGCAGCGCCTTGGGTGTCGCGTCGACCTGCCAGGTCAACCGGATGGACTCTGCGCCGAGCGCGGCTTCTGTGACCTTCTCGGCGACCGCGTCGCGCTCGGCCGCTGTGGCGAACACCAGCGGCCGTAGTTGTCGTTGGACTTCGGCTTGGATGTGCCAGCGGTTCCAGCTCGAGCGTTGCTGCGCGATGCGCGCGACGGCGGTGCGGGCGACCTCGCGGTGATCGAGCGCGGCGGCATCGGTGACGGTGATCGTGTTCCCGATGCTCGTCTTCAAGGCTGAGTTCAGGGCGCGGCGGCCGACGACGTCGAGCGCGCGTTCGCGCCATTCCGCGCGCTGCGCACCGAGCGATTTCGGGGGTGCTTTCTCGTTGCGGGTTTCCAGGGTCGCTTGGTCGGCGAGGCGCATCTGCATCGCGGTCGAGGGGTCTTTGCCGTGGGTCTTGCGGAAGTCCGAGACGAGCTTTTCCAGCCGTGACTCGATGGCGTCGCGGCGGGAGAACTCGCTGAGCAGTGCGGTGGGGATGCCCTCGATTTCGCGGACGGCGCGTTTGTTGATTCCGGTGCCGGGTCGGTCGGCGAACACGGTGCCGAGCTCACGGGTGACGTACTCCTCGATGAGGGTGTTGTAGCGCTCGGATGCGGCGACGGCGAGCTTGTGCAGGACGCGGCCGTCGAGGCTGCGCCATTTGCCGTCGACGCCTTGCACTTTGGTGGAGATCGCGACGTGGGTGTGCAGGTTCGGGTCACCGTTTCGGTTGTCGCGGTGATCGAATCGGGTGTACATCAGGCCGGTCGATTCGATCTGTCCGACACCGGCTTTGCCGACGCGGGTGTAGGAGGCGTTGTCCTCGACCCAGCCGATGGCATCGCTCACCGCTGCGCTGTGTGCGCGCTCGATCGCGACGCGGGTGTCGTCGTCGCCCAGCCCCCAGAGAACGGACACCGATTTCTGTGGAGTGAACACGCAGTCGTAGCCGGCGACGGGTTGGCGTTCGCGGCGTTGCTGCGAGGCGATGTAGCGGACGAGTTCGGCTTCGCTGGCCGGTGATCGGCCGACTTCGCGGTGGAATTCGTCGGCTCCGATGCGGTAGCGGATCTGCTGGCACTGCTCGGCGGTGAGCGGTTTTCCGCCGGCGGCGCGGTCGTTGTCGATCTCGGCGCGGATGCGTTTCATCAGCGGAACTTCGTTGCGGAAGCTCGCGAACTTGCGGCCGAGCCGCACGCTGTCGATCGCCGCGTTTACCTTCGTACCGTCGAGGACGGCGGCCTCGATCAGCGCCTGGGCTTCGGGGTGCAGGCCTTCACCGAACAGTGCCTTCATCTGGTCCTCGCGGACGTGCCCGGTCACCCCTAGCTCGGCCGAGGCTCGCCCTCCCCAGATGCCCGGTTCGGTGCCTTCGGCGGCGTAGTAGTCGGTGAGGTCTTGGCCGCGTTCGAGGCGAATATCGGCGCTGGCGACTTCGCGGGTGAGGTAGGTGTAGCCGTCGCCGGCGTGCAGCGCGTGGACGGTCATCATCGCGGGCACCGCCGCCGACGAGCTGGTGTGCGACGAGATCTCACGGACCGATCTCGCTCGCATTCTGCTTCTGAATCGCGCGGCACGGTCGCGATAGTACGCAGATTCCGCCCATGGACACTAATAGTGCAAGAGGTGTGTGGAGTTTAGTTGGTCATTTCGCAAACGGTTACAAGAAATTCGAAGTCGATAGTATCTGCATTTCGGACGAATCAGAACGTGCATGGACCTTGGGGGACGAAAGCTGCAGCAGGACAGACGAATCAGGGCGCGCGTGGGTACGAGACACTCTTTCGCCGGCCGGCATGTCGGCGGTAGCCTGTCTCGTATGACTCCTTCGAACGGTGGACCGGTCAGCGCTCGAGAACGGGCTCGGCGGGCGAATGCGCAGCGATTGTCGGACGCACAGTTGCGTTTGAAGAATCAGGAGCAGGATTTGATTTCATATTTCGATGCCACTCGCGACGAACAAAAAATCAACGACGATGTGACCTCGAGGATCGAGAGGTTGCGGCGGGACGCGGAAACCAAACTTGATGCGGCGTACGAGAGACGCGCAAGAGCACTGGCCGCGCTCAAGAAACGTGGTGAAACATACGCCAGTATCGCGGCCTTGGTAGATCTTTCAGTGCCCGAAGCGACGCGGTTGGTCAAATCGACGATGGTGGCACGCGCGACCGCCAGGCCCGATATCGGTGCGGCTGCAGAGAATGACGCGGCTGGCACGACTAGCACGGAGGAGAGTTTCGAGAGCCCGGGGGATTCCGCATCAACTGCGTCTGCAGAGCCTTCGACAGATAAAGACGCAGGGGCGGACGGAGATGGCGAACGCAGCATCGCCTGACAAACAAGCGGAGCAGAGCGGCAGGCTTCACGTCCACACGCATCGAAGGTTCTGAACTCGGCGCGACACACTGGTGATTCGAGGACGCGACGGGAACGCACTCGCACTGCACATAGTCGCGGCCAAGTGATCATGTCGTTGGCTTGATGTGAATCCGGATTGAGGTAGGAGGTGAACGATCGTGATCGGACTTGTTGCGATCGGCTTGATCGTCGTATTAGCGCTGTGGCGTGCCGGAAAGTCTGAGACTGGTTGGCGTTTTGCTCCTCTGCGCGCAACGGGAGTCATTGCCGGGGTTGTATTCCGCATCTGCGTGATTGTTGCGTCAATCGTGTTTGCATTCTTCTTCGCTGCCGTCGCCGGCGCGTTGCGCAGTAACTTCTAGCGATTCGGCGAAAGTTCGTCAAGTGGCGAGTTCGCAGCGTGGTCCGGATGTTGCTCGATCCGTGTTCACGCGTCCGCACCACTTCAGCGTCGAGCGCCCGTGATGACTCGATTTTGGCCGAACCCCAGGCCGGTGAACGACGGGACTTGCACCCCTGAACAGACACACCCCGGCACGCAACGTGCCAACCGCAGCGGTAGGGGTGCATAACGCTAAGTTTCCCCACGGCTCGCGGCGGCTGTCCCTATTGTCAAGACCATGATCGAAAGGGAAGACGTCGAACAGCAGCTCGCGCTGAATCACGAGACACGTCCGTTCGAGGTCAAAGGTCCAGGGGACCTCGCCGACAAGGCCTACGTCGCAAAGATTGCTCGCGCCGCAATGGCGATGGGCAACCTCAGCGACGGCGGGGTTGTCTGCCTCGGCATCGACGACAAACGCATGCGCGAGATGATGCCCGGCCTCGCTACCACCCAAGCCATGGATTGGTCGGACTTCGACAACGTCAGCGCTGCACTGGCACGGTACAGCGACCCACCCGTCACATTCCTAACGGATCAATACACGCTATTTAACGGCGTCACCTTCGTCATCCTCGACGTCTCCGAGTTCGACCGCGTCCCACGCGTGCAAAAAGAGCTTTCCCGACGTGTTGCAGAACGGCTTCACGTACGTCCGCCCACGGGGCAAACCGGAGTCAGTGACCGTCCCCTCGTCATCGGACATGCGAGACCTGCTGGAGATCGCCATCAGCAAAGGGGTCCGCGAGTTTGTCCGCCGCGCCGGTGCCGCGGGACTACCCCTAGGCCTGAATGACCTCCAGCAAGACACCGACAAAACGGCATACGAGCAAGAACGATCACAAGCCTGGCCCCCGCAGATGACCGATAGCGGATCGACCACCGACGCCCGCGGAGGGCTCTTCGGGTCGCGGGCGTACACCGACATCGCCGTCCGCCCAGGAACCTACGAAAGCGAAAGACTCAGCTCCGCACGCCTTGAGGCCGCTCTCATCGAACACGTTGTGCGACTGCGTGGATGGCCCGTACCGATGGTCTACCAGCGAGAGCCGACCGTCCGCTACGGAAACTGGATAGCACAAGACATCTCATCTCCGGGCGTCCACGAAGAAGAGGCATGGCGACTGTTCACGAGCGGCCAGTTCCTGCACCGCCGCGCCCTGGCGACCGACATGCACCCCGAAAGCCCCGAATTGGCGGCCACGCACCCACGAGCGACCGGTGCAGTCGCCGTCTGGGACGTCCTGCTCTACATGGTGGAGATCGCCGAGTTCGGTGCCCGCTGGGCTACCACCCTGGAATGCGACACCATCACGTTCGACATCGCCCTCAACAACGTCTCCGGACGCCAACTCATTTCCGGCGACCGCAAACGCGACATACGCAACGACCTGATCATCGCGTCGGACCAAGTGCCGGCCGCACACACGATCACCACCACACAGCTACTCATCGACACCCGCCGCACCGGGGTGGACCTAGCCCAGAAGATCCTCAGTCAATTCGGGGCCGACATCCCCGACCACGTACTCCTCGACTACCAAGCACAAATTCTCAGCTAGCGCGGTAGCACAATGTCACCGCACCACCCCACGTTTCAAAGGCGCAACCTCCAATTGCACACCTACCCCGATGGCCCGCACCTCACCTGGACGCTTCGGTTAGCGTAGGTGGGTGATCGAACCGACAATCGCTGCAACTGCCATTGGCTCGTCCAATGCCGCCGTAGGCCTGAGCAAGTCGGCGGTCGGTGGTTTCGCAGCGCTACGCCGCCGGTTCCGACTCTTGGGAACCTTCGACCCTGAACTGCTTGTCCTCAATGTGGAAGAAGCATCCACGAGCGACGCCGACGTTATCGCACTATCGGCCGCCGACGTCCACGATGTCGAACAGTTTTTGTCCTCGCCGCAGATGGAACCCGTCCTGGCCGTTTTCGCTGTCGCAAAGCTCGCTCAACCGGAGGATCTTCGCGAGGTCGCGCTGATCCGCTACCGGGAGCTGTTCGACAACGAAGCACAGAAATGGGTAGTTGAAACAGGGGGTGGATGGAGATCGAAGACGGGCGCAATCATCGACCGTGTCGACGCGCTCTACGACGGCATGCTGACCGGTGTCAGCAGCGCCTTCGACACAGATGAGCTGGACGAATTCATGGATTTCGTCCATGCGCCGGCCCTGACCGGGATCTCCGCACCTTCATACCTGGACAGAGTTGTATCGATAGCGACCGATATCAGCGAGCTGGCCGAGGTGCTCCAGCGCAGCGCACGGGTCGCCGAGGCAATCGGCGCGATCGACTATCAACCTATCGCTTCGCACACGGACATCGACGAACCGTCGACGTTTCTGGACCTCTACGTCGAACGCAGCTTCGTGGACGCCGACGACGGTTCTCCGCTCGCTCAGGCACCACTCTCGCCCACCACGAACCCGTTCCGGCATGTACTCATGGGCAACCCCGGTGCCGGGAAGACCACCTTCGTGCAACATTTCAAAAAGACTGCGTCGAGTTCGACCCAGGTCCCGGTCGTCGAGATCGTGTGTCGCACCTACGCAAAGTCAGCCTGGGGTAACTCCCTCACCCAACACATCGTCGACCGTATAAACAACGAATACGCTATTCGACTGACAGTCGACGACGTCGAATCCATGCTGTTACTGGGAAGGATGAGCGTGGTTTTCGATGGCCTCGACGAGGTCACCGATCAATCCAAACGGATCACACTCGTATCGCGAATCAACAGCATCGCCTGTCAATACCCGATGTGCTCGATTCTTGTCACCACCCGCATCCTGGGCTACAACCGCGCTAGGTTACCCAGTCGTCTGTTCTCGCACATCCGCCTCGACGAATTCAACGACCAACAGATCTCCGAATACTGCAGGCGCTGGTTCGACTCCCGAAACAGACCCGACCTGATCGCCAGCTTCGAAGCCGAGTCCGAGTCAGTCGACGATCTACGCAAAAATCCGCTCATGCTCTCGCTTCTGTGCGCCCTCTACCGCGAACACGGTGCAATACCTACCGATCGCCGCGGGGTCTATCACGAATGCGCTGATCTGCTTTTCAGGCGCTGGGACAACCACCGTCAAATCGAGCATCACGAGGCCATGCCCAAGTCCACTCACCGTCTCATGCAGGAGATCGCCACCTTCGTCTACAAGCACGCAGGTCTGCAAGACGGAATCCAAGAAACTCAATTGGTCAAAGTGCTCGCTCACTCGTTGGTCGATCGAGACGGGTACGAGATGTCCGACGCCGAGAACGATGCTCAAAGCTTCGTCGACTTCTGCGCCGGGCGGGCCTGGCTACTGGCAAGCTTTGGATCCGACTCTCGCGGACAACGATTGTTCCGCTTCACCCACCGCACCTTCCAGGAATACTTCACCGCAGAAGACATCTCGCGACGCGCGAAAAACGGCGACGAATTGGTCGGCGAGATCACGGCAGCATTCGACAAGGACGAAACCTCAGTCCTCCCGGAGCTGCTTCTGCAGTCGTACCACTATCACCGAGACGACGGCGCTGCCGTATTCAAAGAGTTGGTTCGCACCGAGACCCCCAGCCGACTACTACTACGCCTCATGGAGGGCGTAGGCCTGCCTCGGCAACACCGAACCACCGCGTTCCGTAGCTTTCTCACCGAGTGGCACGTCAACGGCATCACTGAACAGGAATTCAACCTCCTCCTCGCGATGAACCCGCAAGCTCGCGCTCAATTCGAGCAGGAATATCTACACTCCAACGCAACTATCGGCAACGATCACGACCGCACGCTGCTGCTGGACGCATGGTGCGGCCGAGTGCAAAGCGGCATCGGAGGACACCATGTCGACGTATGGACACCGTTGATGACCACCGTTGCGCAGGATATGACCTCACGCCGCGTCCAGATGGACAAGCCCGCGATCGCAAACTGGCTCGTGGCGCTGAAGATCCCGCCTCGACGGACGTGGTTCGGGTGGGAAGCGTTGGCCTGCCCCAGCGTCTACGGTGCTGTCCCCGGTGTCCTGTGGTGGACCATCGAGCAACGAATGGGGCAAGGCCAAGATCTCGAACCGAACACAGTCCGCGACACAGCGGTACGAGACGCACACGCCGCCATCGCGGACGGAGCCAAGATTCCCCAACCCATGCTCTCAGAGTTCCGCAACTACATCTATCTCAACAACGCCGACTTCCTCGAATGGACCCCCGCCGCGAACCACGGGACCCACCCACTCGACCATCTCATCGACGAGCTGGCGATCTACACCCTGTGCACCCTTCACGAAGGGGGAGAAGAAACTGACACCTTGCTGAGAAAACTCGAACCCTTCTATCTCGGAAGCATTCAAGACGCATTCGCCATGCGCGACAAGAGAGTCTACTCGGACGACAAACCCGCACGAGGCGACCACAGCGAAGGCCGCGATTTCATCACTCAGGCACCCCGCTGGCTCAACTCTTGGTTCGAGGGCGGGGAGTCCGTTGTTCTATACCAAGACCAACCGAGACATACCCAACCCGATAGCGGCCTGATCCTGTAGTGGCAGAAGGAGTGCGTGTTCCGTAAGCCATACTTCCGACTGAACCCGCGCACGTACGCGCGATAAGCTCGTGGAGGCCTTTGTGAAGCACATCTTGGATAACGAGCTGCTTAACGGCCCTCTAGAGGTGCAGACCAGGTTGCGCCCCTACTGTGTGGCTCGCTGCGTGACCAGCTTGAGCGACGCGAAAGAGACTGCGATCCACCTGTGCCAGACCTGGGGCGGGGCGAGCAATCCGATCATCGCGCTCCATGGCAACGCTCCGGCCGACTACCTCTCGAAAGTGCTCGTCGCCAGTGAAGTCGACGGGTACCAGAACCACACCGGGGAAGAACTATCCATCCCCTACCTGCAAAACGAAGGCGCATGGGACTATCCCGCTGGCTTGATCGTTGCTCATGAGCCGGCCCAGGGCGCACGGCCCGTCGAGGTCGTAAACCTTGTAGAAGACGATCCATGGCATCTCGTCTACCTGGCAACCCTCGGATGGATGCCGAACATGTTAAGCGAGGCGTTGTGTTTCACCGCTGGCCTCGAAGAGGCAAATATCGAGAAGGCCATCCCGATCGAGCGTGTGTCAGCCACAGGAGACCTCGATGACCTTCTGATGCGCGTGAGCAACCGAGACAAATTCACCCCTCGCCAGTTCAGCAACCTGTACCTCGCCTCCGGTTCACCACCCAATACCGGCTATCTAGGGATATCAAGTCCCATCCCGGACCGCTGGGAACAAGCGCAAGCAGCTGGACCCAACATCGTCGTTGTCGTGAGCCCAGACTCTGTCGACGACGTTGCGCTTCTGTGGAATCTACGGGCCCTTTGGGGAGACAGATTGCCTATGCCGCTCGGGATTCCCCGAGCGGAGTTTGACGCCGATTCCCTTCGCCGCCTCCGGCAACCAGCTACGACCACTCGCTTTGGGCTCAGCGGCGGCGACCTATACGTCTGCAGTGAATCAGTCTCCCACCATGAACTTCAACAGATTGCTTACGCTGTTCCTTCCGTCCATGTTGCCGAACCAATGGACCTTCTACAGCCCCAGGCTGCACCTGCTCGACCGCGGAGCCAGGTGCAAACCTGGACTGACGGAACAAGCCGTATAACTTCGTTAACCGACGATGACAGAAAAGTGCTGAGCGCAACTGCCCGCGAGCCGTCATTAGTTATGTCCGTACTTGTTCCGGCAGCGCCGATTCCAGCGGTCGGCCCCCTCCGTGGATCATATTATCCCGCCTACCAACGTGGCACTGCCCAAGTTCAGGCGACCTTCGGAGCCCGCAAAGGCCACACCAATGAAGTGAGCTGGCCCAGCGGTTGGACGTCTTTGTCGGCAACAGCACTGGAACTTGGCCTAGAGGTACGAGAATCCCAGCCTGGACTTGCAGCAATGAACCTCCTTCGCGCGCTAGGTGACACTGGGGACATTTATCACCTATGTGACATGGAACTGGTCGAACTCCTGTACGAGCTAGCAGAACGAAGCGGCATGTCCTGGTGGAAGCAAAGGTGGAACGATGCAGAAAAACGGCTTCGAGAGGAAAGCAAGACAGCAGAAGAAATCGAGTCACTCGCAGCCGAGCTGGGACGTGACGAGCCCGTTGTCGCGCCTTCTAATGAAGGTCGGCAATTTGCCGAAGCCCGGTTCAGAAAATGCTTCGGCAACAAGAAGGATGCCTCGGATCACTGGCTTGAATGGGCTGTTGACCGACGGATACTGGTGCAGGGTATCGAACTTGGCTGCCCGAACTGCCGGGTAAAATTCTGGCTTCCCACCCAAGAGATGTCGCCGCCACACACCTGCCCAGGATGCAGCCGAACGATAAGTCGCCCATTCGGTTCCGAACTGGTCAAGTTCACGTACCGCATCGGTGAGGTCCTCCGCCGATGCCTAGAGGTCGATGCACTTGGCCATGTACTCGCACTTCGATGGTTGACAACGATGTTCGCCGATCAAGGGATCGTCGGAGCTCATCCAGGCGTGGAGTTCGTCGAGGATGGAAAGGTGGTTGCTGAGGCCGACGTCCTCTTGCTCTTTACCGACGGCCGGATGGTGCCAGTGGAGGTCAAACGCCGCGCCACCGCGTTCAATGAAGCAGCAGCCGAGCAGTTAGAAGCGATCTCCACCAAACTGAACGCTAGCTTCGATGTGATGTGTGTGATGGAGCCACTAGACCGGTGCAGCGCGGTGGCTGCACTCAAACGCGCACTGCCAAACAGGCCCCGGTTCCTGCTTACGATGGACGAGCTCTCAGCTCAACACCTTTTCTGGAGCGCGGGAGGAAATCCATTCGAGGAGAGACACTTCGGAGATGATTCACCCAAAGAACGTCGAGTAAAATGGCTAGCAGATCTAGCGCGAATCGGTAGCGGTCCTGCTGACCTTGCCGAGCATACTGTCGACTATTGGCGCAAGAACTAATAGCGACGTTGCTACCCCGAGTCGATTACGTCCTCGAAAACTGGACACCAGTCGCCATGAGGGTCACTATCCGATCATCAGGGTGGCCGGTGTTCAACACTGCAATAGTGGGCGCTATGACCCCAATCTGGACCGTAGACAAAGACGATCGGTTGACGACCTTTTTCGCACTGCTGGGCCTTTCGATCGATACGCATCGCCGCATCGTTGCGGGAGAGCGCTCAAGGATCCGTCAGTCCGAGGAAACTATCACTGAGACCATCCTGCTTGAGCTGAGTATCAGCCTGCCGAACCTGCGGATATCAACCCACTCCCGCAGAAAGGAATCACGCAGCGGTGCTGACTGGGAATGGTGGATAGAAGGCAACACAAGGTGGTTCGGAATGCTCGTGCAAGCCAAGAAGCTGCATGCGGCGAGGGGACACCCCAACGGCGGTTACGGCTTCGGATACGCGCCCCAGTCAGCGAGCGGCGAGCTCCAAGTCGATCGACTGATCTACACCGCCGAGCACAGAGCCAGTCCCACGCTTGCGCCGATTTACGTCCTCTACAACGGCACCGACAAGACGACAAGCCAGGTCCAGTGTCCGTTCCGGACCCTGGACCAACATGAGCTGGCAGGCGGAATCACCGCGATGTCCGCATACACCGTCCGGGCCCTCGCTGAAAAGAACATCAGCCCGCGTCGTAGGTATCAGGACGTGCCCCTCGAACAGGTCAGCCCTCACGCCATTCCCTGGTCGTGCCTCGCCACATGCGGAACGAGCTGCGAGACTGGTTACGGTGGCCACGGCACTCCGCCGTTGTGGGACGACGCCCAGTTCAAGGAATACGACCCCGCCAGCCGAGCTGCCGCCGCAGTCAACATGCTGATCGCCCAGTTCCCCCGCTCTGACGAACGCCCCAACGACATTCCACCCGAGGCGCGACTACACGCCGAGCCGCCTTCGTATGTACCACCAACCATGGACCGGTGGAGCGACGCCGAGCCCCCCACATCGCAATTGGCCAGTCACATGGCTGTGCTGTACAGGAACCGTCGAAACACCAACCAGTGAACAACCCAGTCGAAGAACCGATCTTCTGACTCATCCGCAATACCCCATGACAGCATCACCGAGAACGACGAACGGACACTGCAATGACCAGCCCCACACCCCCGCCCGGATGGCACCCAGACCCGAGCGAACCAGGACTGATCAGGTACTGGGACGGAACCCAATGGACCGAACACACACAACCCGCCACCGGACCGACAGCAGAGGAAGCCGCGCCCATCGGCGCCACTGACCCCGGCCAGCCCGCCCGGGCAGGCGTGCCGCGCGCGGTCAAGATCGTCGGCGGCATCGTCGCTGCGTGCGTCGTGATGGGCGTGCTCGCTGCCGTCTTCGGCGACGACGATCCTTCCGACGACTCTCAGGCTGCTGCACCGTCCACGACGTCGAGTGCCGCGGCCCAAAAGACGTTCACGCCCGCCCCGGCAACAACCACCCCGACGGCCACGACCACCGTCTCTCCGACAACGACCACGACCACCTCAGCTGTGGCCGTCCCTCCCCCTGCCCCCGCAACGTACCTATCCGATCCCCGATGCGCCCCCGCGAATCAGTCCCTCGTGGATCTGGTCTCCTCCGGCTTCTCCGAATCCGGCCTGACCCTGACCAACGGCACCGTCATCGACTCCGGCGACTACACCTACATCGGCGGAACCACCCTCGGCGCCACAGGTGGTGTCGAGAACCGATCCGATGTTTGGGTAGTCGCCAACGGCACCGTCTACTCCTCGACCGGAGGAGCTCGGAACACCACGAGCTGGCCGCGAGCCAGCTCCGAGTTGGACGTGTCCCCCGGCGACACCGACGTCCAGGCCGTCGACGCCTGCGTCGTGGACCTCACCCGATGACGTCGCCGCCCTCAGGATGCGCTATCGGGTCAGGGGCGGACGAGAGCATTCTGCTGCTGAGTCTGGACCAGAACCAGGTGTGGGCACATAACAGCTACTGGGTCCGAGCCTTCGCGACGAGGATGCGAAGCTCTGCTGCACTGGCCAGCGCGAATGCTTCGGTGGTTCACCGGGGCGCACGCGGATCTCCGTCGGGGGCGTTCCCGGTTGCGCCGATTAGCCCAGTGATGAACTGCTAACCGCTGAGCGATTCGTAGAACTTCATTGGGAAGACACCTTCCAGCGGTTCGGGTGAGATGCCCCTATCGACATGACGAGGCGGCCAATCGACCGAAAAAAGCGGAGCTTGCGTAGCATCGATTGTCTGGTCAGGTTCCCGGCATGTCGGACTCGATCGACTCGTAGGACCGAGATTGGTGACCCCGACGGGGCGGCCTCGGAGGGACGGGCGGACGCGACCATGCTGACGAATGGTGTTGCACTGCAATGTTTACGGTCGCCGGAGTAGCCTCACCAGCGCGCCAGCTGTATTACTAGCTCGGAGCCTGCACGCCCGACTGCGAGAAATCGCGCGCGACTTTATAGCAGCTCAGATTGTCGTGCGATGGAGAACGCGGATATCGTGCTTGTTATCCTGGTGGAGAGAAATGCCGTTGCGCATTGCGATTGTGTCGATGAAAGGTTTTCCGGCTATGGCCAAACGAGTGACAACCCAATTGGTGGACGATATCGATGGGTCGGTCATCGACGACGAATCCGGCGAGACAATCGATTTCGCGATCAACGGCGTCGAGTACTCGATCGACCTAAAAGCGAAGAACGCGAACGAGTTTCACAAGAAGCTCGATTACTACGTCGGGCATGCGACGCGAGTCGGTGGCCGCAAGCGCAAGCCCTCCCCCGCTGCAGCGTCGGCCGCTACAGCTGCCGACGGATCAACCAAGCGCGATCCAGAGCAGACGCGGGCGATTCGGCAGTGGGCGTTCGACCAAGGCTATGAGATCAGCGAACGTGGCCGCATCCCAGCGAATATTGAAGAGGCGTACAACGCCGCACACTGACAGGCGGTGAGCCGCCTGCGTCTACGCGAGCGGCGGCTTCGTGTTCTCTTCGCTGCCCGGGCTGTGGCAGGACGGAGCGCAGTGGAGTTCGATTCGCCTGCCGCCCGCATGGCGGCCACTCGTTCTGCGTAGTCGACGGCATCGATTCCCGATGTGCGCGACATGACGAAGGCCCGCCCTTAGTTTGGGGGCGGGCCTTGTCGGGTTGATGGGTTGGTCAGTCAGTCGGCGGCTTGGTGTCTTTGCCTGCGGCGACGTCGCGTAGCCACTGCGGGACCGGATCGTTGTCGTATTCACGGAGCTTGATCGAGGCTCCTGCGGTTGCGGCGCGGACCTTCCGGCGTTGCTCGGGGGTCCATGCCCGGCGTGGTTCGGTGGTGGTCATGAGCGCTCCTCGCGGTCTGGGTCCATTGTCACTATTGTCGTCGGTTTCCGCCAGATCGTCGCTGCCGGGGTCGATGTCACGGTCCGCGATTGCTCGGAGTGTGCGACGGTCGGTCTTGGCGATGAACGGTGTCGCGGCAACGGTGCCGAACACTGTCCAGCCGAGGGCAACCTCGTCGGGGTTGTCGCTGACGGTGCGTTCGAGGCACCAGGTAATTCGTTGCCAGGATTGGGAGCGGTTGTCCGCTCGGGTGCGTTGGTTAACGGTTCCGGCGACGCCAATGACGGCGAAGACGCCGACTATGAAGGTGATCCAGGCTTGTGCTGGCACGGGCCGGGTTCCTTTCGTGTGGTGGGTTCGAATTGCGGCGCGCTGCGCAGCACCCCAAACGACTGGTCGAAGTTTCGGCAGGCGGCCGATCTTGCGGTGTGGGCAGGACGTTGCTTGGTGCACGGGTGCGCACCGCCTCAGCGTCGTGGCGTTGATGCAGGTTTGTATCCGGTCTGCAACGGTGGATCGATACCGTGCGGGTCAGATCACTAGGTCATGCGCCCACTCGTAAACCCAGCGTGGCAACTTAGGTGCGTCGAACGGTGCGACGGCGAAATTCGATTCGCTGCGAACTGCGCACTCGGGGATCGCGTCCACGGTGTGGGAGCCGAAGGACCTGGCTGCGACAATCCACTGTCCGCGGTGATGCACTCGGATTGCAGTCGACACTGTGCACCGCCCACCGGAGTATCCAGCGGTCAGCTGGTGGCAGTCCCATTCGACGTGCTGGTTCTGCCCGAAGAAGTGCGTCAACGTCGCGGCGAAGGACGGCCCGTAGAGGGTCCCTCGGTCGGTGTCGATGCGGATGAAGTTCATGGCGTCGGCCTTTTCGAGTCTGGCGGCAATGCGAGGTGTGCGTGGAAAGTTGCTCAGAACAGGGGAATTTGGTTGCGCGCCGCGAGACTGTCGCGGAACTCTCGGAACTTGCCCAGAAGATCTGAAGCGACGGCCTCGGTGTACCCGATGGACCGCGCAACCTCACTGAGCGTGTTGCCGGCGGCCATAGCATCATGGATCTCACAACCGACAGCGAGGTCCTCGAGTTCGTCTCCATTGAGATGCGCGACATCTGCGACGGCCAACCGGACAGAAGCGAGGGCAGCTCGACGCCGCTCATCGCCCGACTCTGTCTCTCCCCGCGCCGTCACTGTGCGCTGCCTCTGCGGAAGGCGTTCAGGCGGTTCGTCGCTACACGTTGCGCCCTTCCAATTTCGACGAGCTGGTCGAACAGAAATTCTTCCGGCGCTTCCTCGGCGAGCTGCTGAATTCTGATCCCTGCGTCGAAAAAACTACGTCGGTAACTTTCCGACAGAACCATGCCGGCGTAGTCGGTCGCCGATGCTCCGCATGCGTTCGCTGCGGTGACATCGGTCAATGTTCGACGCAACCGCGCACCGCGGTGTCCACTGGCACCCGACCGGACAAGAACGCCCAGAACACTCGCGGGGTCGTGCGGGAGGTTGTCGATGATCAGCCCCTGCACGATGCCGTACAGCTCGCGATAGACAGGATCGTGGAAATCGTTGGCCTGCAATGTCGCTGCGATACGGGCGGCCTCGTCGGTGTTCTGCAACCACATCAGTGCGCAGATCGCCAGTGCTTCCGGTGCCGTCTCTGGATGGTCCGTCAGATCAGCGTGATCGTCGTCGGCGGGTTCGACTGCTCTCAACGGGGTCATCTGTTCGCCTCGTTTCCATTCGCGGGTCTGTTGCGGGAGAACTGGATTCGATATTCCGGTCGCGCTTTGCTTGGCTATGCCGCGTTCGTCGTCATTGCGGAGGTGTGGGTCAGATGTAGAGAAGGTTCGGTGGTGCGGTGCCGTCGAACTGCTCGAGGCTGTCGAGGACGGCGTTGTAGTTCTCGGGCCTGCAGCTTCCGAGTCCGACGATGAGGGCACGGGTTCCGTCGAGTGTGACGAGATAGGACGGCGGGCTGCCGTTGTCGGACGATGCGTGCTCGCGCGCGTCGAGGAGGGCGGTACGGACGGCATCTGCGGCGGCGCGTTTCGCAACCTGGAGATTAGGTTCTGCTCCGGTTGCGGTCAGAATTTCCGGGTTGTCCTCAGGGTGTGTGGTGACTGTCCAGGTGATCATCGTTGGTTCCTTGTCGCTCGTGCCGCCAGCTGCTTCAATCGAGCGTCACACGAGGTCCGGAACAAGGCGTTCGCTGCGGGTACCGATCGAGCGAGGGTGTGGATAACTGTCGTGTCGAGTCAGCCTGTGGATAAACGACGTTCGGCCCCGGGGTTGGGGCCGAACGTGTGGTACTAGACGTCGTCGAAGACATCGAGGAGTTTGGCGGGGTCGCGGCGGTAGCGGCTGCCGTCGAGAAATACTCCGACGGCGGCGCGGTGAACGCGTCGGAGTTCGGCCATCAGGGTGTCGTACCCGATGCGGTCGGTGATGCGCCAGGTGACAGGTCCCATGTGCAGGTCTACCCAGTGGATGGTGCGACGTTGTTCGGAGCTGTAGCGGTGGTGCGGCACTGCTGTGTGTTCGGGGCTGTCGAGCCACAGGACGGAGATCGCGGCGGCCCCGAATTCTGCGCCTGGTTGCGCAGGATGGGGTGCTTGTCCATCGGCTCCGGCGAGTGCGGCCCGAACGGTGGCAAATCCGGTGATGACTGCGGATACTGTTTCGGCGCTGCGGAAGGTCATCATGACGTGACCTAGTGCAACGATCATCTGCGCTTCGTCGGTTCCTGCGGAGGTAGCGGTGATAGTGGCCTGCTGGGGTCCGGAGACCAGGACGGTGGTGTGGGTGACGATTCCGGTGGTCCGGGCATTGTGTGCGGCGGTGGTCCGTCGTCCTGTGCTGGAAACATTCTGCGGCATGTCGGGCTCTCTTTCTGTTGCGGGACCGGCTCCCCCGGCCCTTTCGCTCTGCCAACTTGTTTCGCCGTCATCTGGCTCGAAGGAGAGAAGGCGGCGCACTGGACCGGCGTCCTGGCCCTGATCCGGAAAGTTTTCAGCCGCAGGCGCTTTGAAAAGTTTTCGGAGCCCATCGGGCCGGAGCAACGCGGAGTCAGGGTTGGGTAAGACGGGTCAGGGTGTTGCATGCTCGATCGGAGCCAGATGTGCGAAGGAAATTGTTCTTTCTGCTGTGCGGAGCGCAGCGGAGCTCAATCCGGAGACCGCCGGAGGTGGTCCCAGGGCAGCGCGTGCCTCGACGCAGACTGAGCCATCCGGGCGCGACCACCTCACAGCCATCAACAGCCTGGGGTGATTGCGCGGGAGCGACGGGAAGCAACCAGGCTCGATGTCGCGGTAGCACTTCTATCCCGCGGACATGCGGTCACGCTCGCTGGCTGGCTTGTGATCAAACTTGGATTGCCCGTCCTGGTGGCCATCGATGATCCCTGCGGTGACTTCTTCCCACTTCCGATATCGTCGCATCGCGGTCGATGCAACGGAGCCGTCTGTTTCTCTACCGATTCGTGCCCACGACCATTCGCGGTGGGCGTGTCGGAGCCGCGCTGTTTCCGCAACTTCCGGTGTGAGGTCGTCTATTTGCAGTCGAGGCGAGTCCGCCGTGTCGACGTGTTCTCCCCGCGTGCCGTCTGCGCCCTCTGAATCATCCCGGCTCGGACTGGGGCCTTCTTGGCTGAACTCGGTATTTGTACAGTGCGGCTCCGCTGTGGCAGCACTTGGAGCGAATTCCACTCTGACGGCCTCGCGGGGCGCACGAAGTATGACGGCCAGCACTTCGGTCATCGCAAGGAGCGCAATAGGTGCAATGGTGGCAATACCCGCCGAGACTACGGCCGGAAGCAAGGTCGCACTCAACACTGCGTGGTACGAGTTACCAGCAATCGACGCCGATGCGGCAACACGCAAGATCGTGACGACGAAGCGACGGCCCTTGATCGTGCGGTTGTCCGTGTGATTCGACAGCGCAATGGCTGTCACTGTTGTCGAGACAATTGCGCCGTCCAACACCACTGGAATCACCCACGCCTCGCCGGGACCGATCCCAGCCATCACCGCGAGATCACGCAACACAGCGAAACTGAGCCAGAAGGACGCCCCGGCAATGCCTACTGTCAGCGAAACGGCCGTTGCGAGGGCCCACTGCAAGATCGCTGGATGGAGCCCAACGACGTCTGACGGCTTCGTTGTCAACGGGGTTGCCGCGGAGTGTGATCGGCTCATCGGATTCTCGGTCCTCGTGCGAGGGGGCCCGTTCGTTGCGGGAACGGCGCACCGTCGTTGAATCTGTTGCGCAACAATTCCAAGTAGTCTTCGATTGCCGCATTGACGAGGTCCGACGGGCCCCGCGGCGCGCCGGGCGTTGCGGACAGCGCTTCGGCTGCGTTGAGAAGATCGTCGACGGTGGACTGGTACAGGTAGTACGAACGCTTCTGTTTTGCGTTGTCCGGTGACGGCTGCGCACCGGTCTCGGCCGACGAAACGGTGTCGTGGGGGTACCGCGTGTGCTCTGGCGGATCGACCGGGCTCGATCCGGCGAGTGCGCTCTTCATACGTTCGGGGCGGGCCATTACAGGTGTCCGTTCGTGAGCAGCGCAAGAGTGTCGCGGTAGATCGTCGATAGGCTGCGAGATTGGGTTGTCCCCCAGTCGACCAGGCTGGTTTGGCCCTCCATCGAGTCTTTGATGACAACCCGCTTGGGTACGGCGTCACCGAGGATGTTGATGCTCGCGGCGATCTCGATCAATTGTTCTCGGCCGCTGATAGTCGCGATCTCGTGGAGGTTGACGATCGCACCGAGCACGGCGAGGTCCGGGTTGTAGCTGCGCTTGACTGCATCGATGGTGCGCAGCAATCGCGCGAGTCCATTGGCTGAGAACAGCGCGGACTGAGTCACGACGACGGCGGCGCGCGCTGCAACAAGGGCGTTGATCGTCAGCAGATCGAGGCTAGGTGGGCAATCGATGAGGATCACGTCGTACACGCTTCGTACGACGTCGATTGCGTCGCGAAGCCGCCGTTCTCGGCCGGCCCCGGCGACAACCAATTGATCGCGGACATAGGCCAGGGACTCGTTCCCCGGTGACGTGGGTACCAGGTCTACGCCAGGCCAGATGGTGGGGACAACAGCATCGGCGATGGTCGCGTTCGACGACTCGGCGAGTACGTCGGCAACACCGACATCGTCGCTCTCTAACTCGGTCCTGGTCAGGACTGTGCTGGCGTTGCCTTGCGGATCCACGTCGATAACGAGTGCTCGCTTCCCCGCTTGGGCAACGGCGTAGGCGAGGTGAAAGACGGTGGTGGTCTTGCCCACTCCGCCCTTCTGGTTGCAGAACGCAAAGATGTCAGCGGGCATGGTGGGTCTCACTTTCCATGGATGAATGGGACGAACTGGGGGTATAGCGGGAATGGGATGTCATGCACGCCTTGGAACCGAAGGATGAGTCGCACCCTGTAGAAGTGTTGGATGTATTGCAGGTAAGGGGCTCGATGCGTGATTCCCTTGCCGTAGGCGAAAGACGCGCCATAGTGGCATGAGAAGCATTTACCAACAACACATCCCGAGCTTGACTCTCATCCTTTGCAGGCATTGGAGGTATGGCCACTGCGGGATGTATGACGCCCGTCGCCAGCGAGTCATCTGAGGCACTCTTTGCTGGTAATTCAGGTACGTCAGTTTTGCGGAACGCCGCCGCACCGCTAGCGGGAGCGGCCTGCACCGGCGAACTGCCGCGCACGATTTGAAGCAGCCAAATTGTTGCTCTGTATGGATCTTCACGGAATCGACGTGCACAACGGATACGAGTAATCGAGCGGCGTGGACTGAAAGATCGAGGCCTGAATGACGGTTCGTCATGCCGGACAACTTGGCGATGTCAGCATTGCAGATGGGTCGGGAGCTCAACTGGTACCTCCATAGTGGTTACGTATGAAAGACAAGGGACTTCGTTCGTTCCCTCCGGACCCCCCATGGCCCCTGAGCCAATTTCCGCACCCACGTTGTCCGCTCCACGCCCGATAGCCCCGCGCCTCGGTGGGCGCGCGGCTAATCGGTATCGCCACCGGTTCGATGATCAGTCGAGCTGGTGGTGCCTCGGGGCCGGTCTCCGAGGATTTACAAAGGGTGCACAGGCCGGCGGCAGGCTGGTTGTTCGTCGGGCTCTGCCAGAAAACGACGCTGCGACAGCGACTGCGGGCGGACTTCAACGGCACGCCGGACCCACGCAGGGGTACGGCGTTACATAGACAACCGCGAAAACAGTGTGTACGCAGATGGATTCACCTAGACATGGATAAATCCGGCCTCCACTCATCCCCGCTCTTGCGTCGACAACATCCCGAAGCAGAGTGAGGGAATGAGCGCGGCAAAACGCCTTGTGAGGCGCGTCAGGACCGATTAGTATCCGAGGACGAAGCTCCTTCCTGCAAGGTGGGGATTTCGAGGACGCCCTCGGCACCGGTGCTCGTAACACCGGAACTCGCCGGGGGCGTCTCTAGTTCGTACGGGTCTGCAGTGAGAGGCATGTCAGGCAACGCCCGAGCTGACGCGTGCCGCCTCCTCCAGTCCGACGATGTACTCGTCAATGGCCGTGTCGGGAATCAGTCGGCGCTTACCGACCTTGACGCTGCGAATCTCACCGGCCGCAAGCTTGTTGAACAGGTTGGAGCGTCCGAGACCCGTCCGAGCCATCGCTTCCTGGACCGAATACAACCGTCGAGACATGGTGTTTCCTTTCCACATTCTGTGTGACGAAGCCACAATCGCGCACTCGACCGAGTCCTATCCATGTGGTTCCACCACAACGTAGCAATTCAGTAGCGCTGCCACAACACTTGTGAAAAATCAGCTAGACTGCGTGCTTATGACACAGTCTTGGGCTGAACAGCTAGTGGCCCGCGTCGCCGGCGAAGTTCGACGGCTCCGAGGTAAGGAGCACTCGGCTCTGTCAGCGGCGAAGCTCTCGGATCGCACAGTCGATATCGGATTCGGGATCTCACGGTCGGTAGTCGCCGATCTGGAGACAGGGCGCAAGAAGAGCATCGATGTTGCTGAATTACTTGTCTTGGCAGCAGCACTCGGCGTATCGCCGGCCCAACTTCTGTACCCTGACCTACCCAAAGGCCCAGTCGAGATCCTTCCTGGGCTGGAGCAAGAATCGCACGAGGCTCTTAGATGGTTCAGCGGCGAAGCAGGTCTCATGAAGCCGTCGCCAGACTGGACCGAGGCCGACACCGAAGAGTCGGTCGGCGTGTGGGTACGTGAGCAGTTCGAGCCTCGAAACGACCGTGTCGGCATCACGCGCGAATGGCTCCAGTCGCTACAGACGATGCGGCGCGCGCGAGTTCAACTGCGCAACGGTTTGTCGAAGAGCGAATCGGCAGAGCACATCGAAACCATGCAAATGGCCTACGAGGATGCGCGCAGGCGGTCGGAGGACCTCTTTCACAAGATGACCGAACTGGGAATGGCGGTCGGAGACGAACTAGATGGCTAGGGACCCCTTCAGACTTGGCGAGTGGGGTCGAATCTCGACTACGACGTCGGGTGGCGTCAGCGTGGCGCGCGTTCGCATCAGAGATCAGGACGGCAAGCGACGGCTGGTCGAAGCTCGTGGAAAGACCGCAGCCGAAGCGCGACGCAAACTGCAGGAAAAAATTGTCAACCGCGAACCGCCACATCCTTCTCAGCGTGCTGAACTGAGCAAGACGTCCACGATGTCGGAGCTGTTCACCTATTGGATAGCTCAGAAGACGAAAACTGTTTCGCCGCAGACAATAACGGGCTACAGGCAAGCATGGAACGCCTACTGCGCGGCAGCTGTAGGCGAGATCCTCATCCGTGAAATGACGGCAGGGAAGGTTGACACTCTGATCAATTCGATCGGAGAGAGGACCATGAGTGGCGCTCGGATGTCGCGGATCGTGATGTCCGGCATGCTCGGTATCGCCGTACGGTTCGACTTCCTCAGCCACAATCCAGTTCGCGATACGCCGAGACCGACCCCAAAGAAGTCCGCAGTCCGCGCGCTGACTCCCGACGAGCTCGACGAATTGCGCGAACGCGTGCGGAACTACTCTCGCCACCAGACCATCGACGAATATGGGGTCGTACGGCCGAAGCTCGGACAACGACCCGGTGCCGATCTCGAGGACATTCTTATGCTCCTGATTGCCACAGGTGCGCGCATCGGTGAGCTCTTGGCGTTGAAGTGGGACCAAGTCGATCTGGACTCGCCGATCCCGACCGTCACATTCAGCGCAACTCTTGTTGTTCCGCGAGCGGTAGGCGAACGCCTCTTCCGTCAGAACTTCCGGAAGGGTGATGCACCTCCGCTTACGGTGGTGCTCCCGCCGTTCGCAGTCACAGCACTCCGACGTAGGCGCGCTATGCCAACGTTTCACAACCCGGAGAACGCGCTGTTCGTGACGGGCACCGGCAATTGGGTGTCGCCGGCGAACGTTCGGAGATCATGGCGAGCTGCACGCGGCGACGACTTCGACTGGGTAACTCCTCACACGCTCAGAAAGACCGTGGCCACTTTGGTGAAGGAGACTTACGGGGTCGAAGCAGCTCAGGCTCAGCTGGGACACGCCAACACAAGGGTCACCGAAGCGCACTACATCCAGCGAGTGACCTTGGCCCCAGACATGAGCGACGCGCTGAACAAGTTTGCGCCCAAGACTTAGGCCTCCCCAGGCATCAAGGTCCGGCTGAGCCGGTCGCGTGGACAGTTGGCCCTGGCCCCATCATCGGCAATTCTGGCCGGATCTCGGCGGGCGGGACCGATCGCGCTCGCCGCAACCTGGAACCGATCTGTCTTTGAACTTTCGAGACCATAAACGGACCGCAGGCGCGAAGACGACCTCCAGGGGGTCGCGCAGAGCTCCTAGTAGCAACGGAGCGAGCAACTCATCACTTTGCCCTCAAAGTGATGAGTAAGTGATGAGTTGGTGCAAAACCCCGCAAAAGCAAAACACCCCGCCTCCAGCTATGCGCTGGTGACGGGGTGTTTCGGTGTGCGCCATCAGGGATTCGAACCCCGGACCCGCTGATTAAGAGTCAGCTGCTCTAACCAACTGAGCTAATGGCGCCGATCCGCACCGCGTGTTCTCTGCGGTGCGGGAGAAACATTAACAGCAGATGCGGCCAGATGTGAAATCGGCTGGTCGGAGCACCTGTTGCGTCAGTTGAAGATCCTGCGAACCACGAGAACTGCTACCACTGCGCCGACTCCGAGCAGAGTGAACTTCACGGCCGGCTCGTTGAGCTTGGCCACCACCGTCTGCTTGGTGTTGGCGACGATGTTCTTGGGGCTGGCACGGACGCTCAGCTCGTCCAGCGTGCTGGCCAGCTGATTGCGAGCGGCCTCGATCTCGCGCTCGATTCGGTCGGTGTCCTTGGCCACGTGTCCTCCAACTTGTCTGCAAATAGTCTTGGTCGTACTCGAGCCTAGAGCACGGCGGTATTTCGATACTCTCGTGCGGTGACCGAATACAGCAAGCTCGAGCCGGGCGACACCGCTCCGGCGTTCACCCTGCCCGATGCCGACGGCAACGACGTCTCCCTCGCCGATTACGCCGGCAAGAAGGTGATCGTGTACTTCTACCCCGCCGCGAGCACCCCTGGCTGCACCAAGCAGGCCTGCGACTTCCGCGACAGCCTCGCCGAGCTCAACGGCGAAGGCCTCGAGGTCGTCGGCATCTCCCCCGACAAGCCGGCCAAGCTCGCCAAGTTCCGCGACAAGGAGGAGCTGACATTCCCGCTGCTCTCCGACGAGGAGAAGACGACGTTGCAGGCGTGGGGTGCGTTCGGGGAGAAGAAGAACTACGGCAAGGTCTACGAGGGCGTCATTCGTTCGACGTTCCTGGTCGACGAGGAGGGCAAGATCGAGGTGGCTCAATACAACGTTCGCGCCACCGGCCACGTCGCCAAGCTCCGCCGCGACCTAGCCGTCTGAACCGGCCAGCCGCTGCAGGAACAGCGCCTCGGCGACGGCCATCTTCTCGATTTCCGTCGGGTCCACGCTCTCGTTCGGGGCGTGGATCCGGCATCGAGGCTCTTCGACGCCCATGAGCACGATCTCGGCGTCCGGCAACGCCTCCGCCAACGCGTTGCACAACGGAATGGACCCGCCCTGCCCCGCCGTCCCCATGGGACGTCCGAATGCCTCTTCCAAGGCACCTGACAGCGCCGCGTACCCCGGGCCGTCTGTTCTGGCCTGGAACGGCGAACCGATGGCCTCACGCTCGACGGTGACACGCGCATTCCACGGCGTGCGTGCCTCCAGATGCGCCACCAACGCGTCCTGCGCCTGCTGCGGATCAATCCCTGGCGGAACTCGCAAATTGAGCCGTGCCGAGGCTCGAGGGGAGATTGCGGCGGCCGAGCCCACGACGGGTGGGCAGTCGATTCCGAGAACGGTCAGAGCTGGGCGCGCCCATACCGCGTCGGCCACGGTGCCCGAACCCGCCAGAGCGACTCCGTCGAGCACCCCGGCGTCGGATTTGAACTGCTCGGCGTCGTACGGCACCCCATCCCAGGTCTGCGCGCCATCGAGACCGTCGACCGTGGTGTCACCGTGCTCGTTGCGCAGAGTCGCCAGCACCTGGATCAGCGCGCCGAGCGCATCGGGTGCCGGTCCCCCGTACATTCCGGAATGCACCTCTCCGGCAAGCGTTTCCACGTGTACGACGACGTTGGCTATCCCACGAAGAGTGGTGGTGACCGTCGGCAGACCCACCGTAGTGTTGCCGGTGTCCCCGATCACCACGACATCGGCAGCGAACAACTCTGGCCGCTCGTCGACGAGTGCTTCGAGCCCGCCCGTGCCCATCTCTTCAGAACCCTCGCAGACGATCCGCACGCCGACGTCGAGCGACTCCCCCACCGCGCGCAGCGCCAGCAGATGCATCAAGATGTTGCCCTTGCAGTCGGCCGCGCCTCGGCCGTACCACCGACCGTCACGCTCGCTCAGCTCGAAAGGCTCACTGTCCCAATAGCTCCTGTCGCCGGGAGGCTGGACGTCGTAGTGCGAATACAACAGAACGGTCGGTGCCCCCGCCGGTGCCGGCCGCGAACCGACGACAGCCAGTGAGCCGTCGTTGGTCTCGATCAACTGCACGTCGGGAATTCCGGCGTCGACGAACGCCCGCTGCACCCACTGCGCTGCACCGACGCATTCCTCCACCGGGAACTGCCGAGGATCGTGCACAGATCGGAACCGGACCAGTTCTGCCAGCTCCGATTTCGCACGAGGCATCGACTTCGCGATCGCGGATCGAATGTCGGCGGGGCGTGCATCGGTCGGCATGATTCCTCCAGACGAGAAATGACAGACGGGCTCTGGCCAGTCTGTCATTTGCTCGCACCTACCGAAGCGACACATCAGCCTCCGGCCAATTCCTGCGCAATCCACTCACCTGTGTGCTGCCAGTGCCGATCCCAGGCTTCCTGCTCGAGTTGCTCCTGGGATTTGCCCGGCTCGGGAACGACGGTGGGCAGAGTCAATTGCGGCGGATCCACAGTCGCCGCAGCGGGCTTCGGGGTACCTGCAGGCGCAGCGCCCGGCGGCACCCAGGACGGCGGAGTCCACTGCTGAGGAGTCCCGTGCTGTGGAGTCCACTGCTGCGTCGTCCCAGTCGGCGGTGTGGTCGTCGGCTCGAGGGCTGAATCCGCCGTGGGCGGGAGCGTCTTGGGCAGGGCGTCGACCGGCAGCGCAGGCGCAATAGTGGTCGGATCGACGTATCGCGTTGCGCCGGCCAAATCGGCACCGCTGTCGCGTCGGTCGACGCTCTGTTCGGCGGTCGCATCCCCATTACTCGGCAGCGTGGCTGCAACGGCGACACCGGCCGAGGCCACCCCGGCAAGCAGAACCGCAGCGAAGATCAGTTTGCGACCACCGGTCGTTGAACTCGACCTGCCCGTTGCTGTCACCGGGGACGCCAGCACCGAAGGGACCGTCTCCGGTACTGCGGCTTCTTCCGCGTCGTCGGCCCTCTCCGTTTCCACGAGAGCGGCCTGATCCTCGACCGAAACCGACGCGAGCCAGGCCGCCCCGCAGGCGGCGACCCGATCAGCGGCACCCACCCGCACGACGGGCACACCGAGACCGAGGGAGAGAATGTCGATCAAGTCCCGGTTGCTCGATCTGTCTCCGAACAGCGCCACCGCCTGTGGTTTCTTGCCGGATTCGTCGACCACTTCCCAGGCCAGCGGAATCGTGCTGCCGATTCGTTCGGGGGACATCGAGTCCAGGGCAGCATTCTTGGCGGGCGTGAGTGTGGCATCGACTGCGTCGGCGAGAGAGATGGATACGCCGTGTTCGCCCATGTAGTAGAGCAGCACCGTGCTCGCGTCGGCGAGGTCCTTCGTACGGGCCAACCAGGACAGGAACGACTGGGATGCCGAGACGAACACCGTCGACTCGTCGGTCACTGCCGTGGCGAGTTCGGCGCGCTCGGACTCGGACCGATGCACGACGGCGACAGCGTCGACCGACACGTTCAGCGTTGCTGCCTCGGCACGCATATCCGAGATCGCGCGCGGTAGAACGGCGGTCATGTCGGGGTCGAGCGAAGTGGTGGAGTGCGCGAGCACCTCCCCCGAGGTCGGCTCGAGCAGGACCGTCTGCATCGAGCCGGATTCGATCGCTGTACCGATTGTTGCCACTGCAGTCTCCCTGTGCTCGGGGTGAGGCTCCCGACCATGAACGTCGTCCCACAGACACGAACGACGGCCACCCTGCACGGAAATTGATTCGATACCTATAACCATACCGGTTGCCCGTTTGGCTGGCCCATATTGAACTTGGGGATTGTCACAGCAAGACAGCCCGACAGCTGTCGACGCACACAGCAGTCCCCCACAAGAACGACCGAATCCGGAGTGGCCGATGCGACCCGCACGACAGAAGTGGATACCGTGCACCCGCGACGGATAGCCTGACCGGGTGGAATCCTCTGCTCGTGCCCAGTCCTCGCGCCGTCTCGACGCCGCGCTCGAGTCGACGGCGCAGACTCAGGAGCTGATGCCGAGGCGCCGTCCCACGCAGGAACGCAGCCAACGCAAATTCGACGCGTTGCTCCAGGCGTCGCGTGAACTGCTCAGCGACGTGGGCTTCGAGTCGTTCACCTGTGAAGAAGTCGCGTCACGGGCAGAGCTGCCGATCGGCACGCTGTACCAGTTCTTCGCCAACAAGTACGTCATCGTCTGCGAACTCAATCGTCAGGACCTCGTGGGCGTCCAACAGGAATTGGCAGAGTTCGACGGCGAGGTCCCGTCCCTGGACTGGGTGCGGTTCCTGAACAATTTCGTCGACCACATGGCCGGCATGTGGATGACGGACCCGTCGCGCCGCGAGGTATGGCTCGCGATGCAGTCGACACCGTCCACCCGCGCCACCGGGGTCATTCACGAGCGCGAGTTCGCCGATCAGGTCTCACGCATGCTCGGACCGTTGACGCCGCGCACACCGCGGCATCGTCGCAATCTGATGGCCCAGGTGTTGGTGCACATCGTCTACTCGATGCTGAACTTCTCGGTGCAAGACGGCCAGAGCCACGAAGATGCCGTGGCCGAACTCAAGCGAATCATGATGGCGTATCTGCTCGTCGCAGAGAAGGAGAGCAGGCGCTCGGGTGGGTCGGTCAACACCGACGACGCCTGACCCGCCCGCTTCACCCACACGAAAGGCCCGCCCGATCTCGTGGATCGGACGGGCCTTCGTCGTCGTTCAGCGCGGAGTTACTCCTCCAGGATCGCCACCGCGGCGGCGATATCGCCGTCGTGCGTCAGCGACAGGTGAATCTTCACCGTCGGCAGAAACTCCTGCGCCATGCCGTGCAGCTTGATGGACGGTCGGCCCCACGCATCGTTGACGACCTCGATCAACGGGTACGGATTGTCGCCGATCTGCGGCGGCCGTGCGAAACGTGATGTCGCCCAAGCTTTCAGAACTGCTTCCTTGGCTGCCCACCGTGCTGCGTAATGCCGCGTCGGGTCGGAGCTCTTGGTCGCCGCGTGCCGACGTTCACCCGCGGTGAAGCTGTCGCGAATCATCGTCGTGCCGACCTTCTCCATCTGCTCGGCGAAGTCGGACACCGTCACCAGGTCGAAACCCACTCCCAGGATTGCCATCAGATGGCACCCGGCAGACCGGAGGAGTAGACGTCGTCCTCGCCGAGGCGAGCGGACTCGTTGAGCAACACGTTGGCCTCCAGTTCGCGTGACGCCTTGGCCGGCGTCCCGTCATGTCCCAGTCGTCGATCGTCGGGCCGTTCGTAGAGGGAGTCGCCACCCACCATCGCGGAGATCAGCCTGCGCTGACCGGCGATACGACGTTCGTTCGCCTTCGCGATGTACTCCGCACGCCGCTCGGCCGGAACGGCCTCGAGGAATGCCTGCGGGTGCACCAGCGCGATGAGTCCGGACACGTGCCCGAAGCCGAGCGAGGTGAGCAGACCCGCCTTCAGCGGAACCGAGTCACCGAAGCGCAGCGGCTCACGAGCCCACACCAGGTGCTCGAAACCGGTCATCTTGTCGTCGACGCAGTCGAGGCTGCGGTTCGGCGGGATGACGCCGTTGGCCAGCACCTGGCACAGGCCGATGAGCTGCCAGGCAGCCGCTCCGCCCTTCGAGTGCCCGGTGAGGGACTTCTGCGAGACGACGAACAGCGGAGCGCCGTCCGAACGACCGATGGCCTTGGCCAGGCGGGTGTGCAGCTCGGCCTCGTTGGGGTCGTTGGCTGCAGTCGAGGTGTCGTGCTTGGAGATCACGGCCACGTCGTCTGCGCTGACGCCGAGTGCGTTGAGCGAGAGCGCAAGTGCCGAATCCCTGCCGCCGCGACCGGCGCTGAGTGCGCCGAGTCCCGGAGCCGGGATGGAGGTGTGCACTCCGTCGCCGTACGACTGTGCGTAGGCCACCACTCCGAGGACGGGCAGGCCCATCTCGAGTGCCAGATCTCCGCGAGCGAGCAGAATCGTTCCGCCGCCGTGCGATTCGACGAATCCTCCGCGCCTGCGGTCGTTGGCCCGGGAGAAGCGTCGATCGCTGATTCCCTTGGCGGACATCGCTGCCGAGTCCGCCGTGGCCGACATGTCGCCGAAGCCGATGATGCCTTCGGTGCTCAGGTCGTCGAATCCGCCGGCGACCACGAGCTGCGCCTTGCCCAGCTTGATCTTGTCGACGCCCTCCTCGACCGAGACAGCCGCGGTGGCGCAGGCGGCGACGGGGTGAACCATCGCGCCGTAGCTACCGATGTACGACTGAACCACGTGTGCAGCAACGACGTTCGGCAGAGCCTCCTGCAGGATGTCGTTCGCACGAGCATCGCCGAGCAGGGTGTCGATGTACAGCGAGCGCATGGACTCCATGCCGCCCATGCCGGTGCCCTGAGTGTTGGCAACCAACGTCGGGTGCACCCAGCGCATCAGTTCCGACGGGTTGAAGCCCGAGGAGATGAAAGCGTCGACCGTGGTGACGATGTTCCACAGGGCAACACGATCCACCGAACTCGCCATGTCGGGCGAGATGCCCCACTTGGTGGGATCGAATCCGGTCGGAATCTGACCACCCACGGTACGGGTGAGCTTCATCTTGCGCGGAACGCGAATCTCGGTGCCCGCCTTGCGAGTGACCTGCCAGTCGCTCGAATCGGGAACCGGTGTGATCAGCGTGTGCTCGGGATCGGCAGCCGCGAACGACCGTGCGTCGATCTCGGTTCCAACGACGAACGTGAGGTCGTTGTCGAGGAAGATCGAGGTCATCAGCGGAGCGGTGTTACCGACCATTGCGCCGTCGTCGCCGTACGTGCGGATACCGCACTTCTCGACCACGATGTCGTGGTACTTGTCGGCGATGTCCTCCTCGGGAACGAGGTCACCGGACTCGATGTCGTACCAGCCCGGCTTGGGATCGTTCTCCCAGGCAATCAGGCCGGTGTTCCACGCGAGTTCGAGAACGCCTGCGGCAGAGAGCTGCTCGTCGACCTCCATCTCGAAGCGAGTACGCGCCGAACCGTAAGGTCCGAGCTCACCTGCACCGACGATGACGATCAGGTCCTTCGGATCGACATCGAGGGCGGGCCACGCCGGAGCAGTGGTCGGGGCGAGCCGCGGAGGTGCGGGCAGTGCGGCGATGACCGAACTGTCCACGGCCTCTTCGGTCTTCTCGGCCGCAGCAGCGGCCGCGTCGCGAGCAAGCTCGACGAGGTTGAGCTTGGTGTTGGCCAAGCCACCCGTCAGATCGGCGACGATGGGCTCCTGCGCGGCCCGACGACGTGCGTCGAAGGTGCACAGCCGCAGCAGCTCTGTCGCCATCTCCTCGGTCGACCAGGTACGGACACCTTCGGCTTCGACGGCCTCGACGATGGGATCGTTGCCGCCCATCAAGCCGGTTCCGCGAACCCACCCGATGTGAGCGTGCGCGATGGACACCCGCTCGGCCCAGTTCTTCTCCGAGCCCCACTTCGCGACGACTGCATCGAGTGCGGCCTTCGACTCACCGTAGGCACCGTCGCCACCGAACATTCCGCGGTTCGGCGATCCGGGTAGCACCACGTGCAGATGAGTGTCGATGTCGTTGTCGTAGCCGACCTTCGACAGTCCGGTGATCAGACGCTCGACCGACCAGAGCAGCACGCGCATTTCCATTTCGGCGCGAGCTCCGGCGTCGGACATCTCACCCATGACCCGAGGTGCGGCGAACGGGAACAGCATCGTCGGAGTGGCAGCTGCCTTGACCAACGTCTTTGCGCCACCGGCAGTGTCGATGTAGTCGCTGCCGATCCACTCGATGAGGGCATCGACGTCGGTGTACGACGCGATGTTGGCCGGAACCACCCACAGCGACGCTCCGTTGCGAGCGTTGTCGCGGTAGAGCGAGCGGTAGAAGCCCAGGCGCTCGTCGTCGAGCCTGGAGGTGGTGACGAAGACCGTCGCTCCCCCGGCCAACAACTGAGCGGTCACGGCCGCGGCGATGGATCCCTTGCTGCCGCCGGTGACGACTGCGACGTCGTCGGCCCACTGTCCCTTGTCCTCGGATGCGACCGCGATGTCTGCGATGCGTCCGAAGGTCTCGGCGAGTACGGCCTTGTTCTCGTAGTCGGCCTTTGCCTTCCACCACTGAGCCTGTGCTGCAACGGCATTGCCTGCACCGGCGAAGGACTCGACGGCCACGTCACCTGCGGTACCGAGCCACAACCGAGCCAGATCCTCACGGGCGGTGGCCCACCGGTCGTCGATCAGCACGGCGCGCTTGGCGTCGAACGCGGGAGCGACGAGGCGAGGCCAGTCGGATCCGAGCTCGGCCGAAACCAGCTCCACCAGAGCAGCATCGGGGTTCTCGGCCAGCACCGCGTTGGGTGCGTCCGCCAGGCCGAGCTGTTCGAGCACCAACCGGGCGGCGGAGGCGAGAACGCCGTCGCGGCCGGTGATGTGCTCGGTGAACTCACCGAGCGCAGCGGCGTCGACGGTTCCGCCGGCTCCACCGCCTGCCTGCGGCATGGACACTGCGATTCCGCGACGAGCGGCAACCGAAGCAACCGCGGCGTCGATGACGTTGTCGACGGCAGTGCCGTCGGCGAGTGCGCCGTCGGCCAGGCCACCGAGTGCGCCACCACGAACCGAGGCACCGTCACGGGTACCGAGAGCGACCTCGGCGGTGACGTGGTGCGCCCAGCCGTCGCCCAGTTCCCAGGTCTTCTTGACGCGGTCGGCGATGGAGGCCGGGCGTCGTCCCGAGGGGCCGAAGACCTTGCGGAGGTGATCGTTGATGGAGTCGCTGAGCACGGGACCGAAGGGCTTGTACGTACGAGCCAGCTTGTTCACCGTGCCCGAGAGCGCACCCATGTCGGCGTCGGCTGCGCCGTCGATGGCACCGAGCGAGAGCTCGGAGCCGAGGTCGACGAGCAGCTGGTTACGACGCGAGGACACGCCGTCGCACAGTGCCTCGATGGTGTCGGCGGGCCCGATCTGATCGAGCTGCAGTTTGGTCCACAGTCCGATGAGGATCTTGGTCGCGTCGGCGGCGACGAACGCGATGTCGTCGGGTCGAGGTCCGCCCGACGGTGCAGCTGCCGGAGCGGGCGCTGCCGCCGGTGCAGCCGCTGCTGCGGGAGCAGCGGTCTCGGGAGCGGGAGTTGCCTCGTCCTCGTCGGCCGGAGCCGGGTCGGTATCGGTGCCGTAGACGATCGCGGCGTCGCGCTCGAGGTTCAGTACCTCGACCGGGTGGCCGAAGCGGCCCGGCAGCTTGAGAGTCTGCGACG
Organism: Rhodococcus sp. IEGM 1354; assembly: GCF_030056855.1. NCBI lineage: Bacteria > Bacillati > Actinomycetota > Actinomycetes > Mycobacteriales > Nocardiaceae > Rhodococcus > Rhodococcus sp. IEGM 1354. Next base: position 34,048 of record NZ_JASHKT010000013.1, on the reverse strand, counting down.
CGAGGTTGGCCACGGTCGGCGTTGCACCGAGACCGATCTCGACGAAACGCTCGACGCCCATGCCGCCGTCTGACTCGTCTGCGAAGAGGAGGTCCTGAGTTTCGATCCACCGGACCGGGCTGGCGAACTGCCATGCCAGCAGCTCGGTCAGGATCACGCGGCACAGATCGCTCGGCCGTGCGGCCCACGAATCGAACTCCGCCAGAACGGTGTTCAGCGGCTCGGACGGTACGAGATCGGCGATTTCCTGAACGAAGGCCCGGTCGAGCGAGAACGGCTTGGGCACCAGGTTCGGAATGTAGCGACCGACCAGGATCGCGGGATCGAGCTGCTCGGGCAGCAGGGTCTCGAGGCGGCTACGGAAGTCGTCGACTCCCCCGCGCAGAACCGTCGAGTGGAACGGCACGTCGATGCCCGGAACCATGATGTAGGCCGCTTTGCCGCCGAACTCTGCCCGGCGGATGGCGATCTTCTTCTCGAGTTCACCGAGGCCGGCAACGGTGCCTGCGATGGCGTACTGCGAGCCACGCAAGTTGAGGTTGACGATCTCGAGGAACTCACCGGACTCTTCTGCGACACCGGCGACGAAGCCCTGCACGTCCTCGTCGGCCAGGCCGATCTGGGACGGGCGGATGGCAGCCATGCGGTAGTCACTGCGGCCGTTCTCGTCACGGGGAACGAGTGCGTGCATGGCCGAGCCACGCTGGAAGACAACCTCGAGGACGGCTTCGAGCGGAAGCACACCGGCGACGGCGGCTAGAGCGTTGTACTCACCCACCGAGTGGCCGGCGAGAATCGAATTCTCCACGAACGCTCCGGATTCGCGCAGTTCGGCAACCTGGGCGACACCGAGAACGGCCATCGCAACCTGGGTGAACTGCGTCAGGTGCAGCACACCGTCGGGATGCTTGTGCGTGACCCCGCGGGCCTTGAGCGACGTCGGATTGTCGCGCACGACAGCGAGAATCGAGAAGCCGAGCGCGCTGCGCGTGTGCTTGTCGGCACGCTCCCAGATTTCACGCGCGGCCTTGGAGCGAGCGCGTGCGTCCAGTCCCATCCCCGGGCGCTGGATGCCCTGGCCGGGGAACGCGTAGACGGTCTTCGGCGCGGCGGTGCGTGCGGTGGCGACCATGACCAGTTCGCCGCCGACTCGGCAGGACACCTCGACCAGTTCGGCACCCTGATCGAATCCGGTGCGGTCGACGCGAACGTCGATCTCCGCTCCGGGGCGGACCATCCCGAGGAAACGAGCGGTCCAGGCAGTGAGACGACGCGGAGGAGTCTTGGTGTCCTCGTGGTCGACTGCGGTGACGGTCTGCTGTGCCGCAGCCGAGAGCCACATGCCGTGCACGATCGGGCTTCCGAGGCCGGCGAGCAATGCCGCGGCATCCGAGGTGTGAATCGGGTTGTGATCGCCCGAGACCTGCGCGAATGCGGCCATGTTGCGCGGGGCCACGATGGTGGCCTGGCGACGGCGACGACGCGGGGTGTCCTTGGCATCGGCGCTCAGCGAACCGCCGGCGCGAGCCGGATCCACCAACTCGCCCTTGCCGGTGCGTCCACGAATGGCGAAGCGCTCCACCAGGGTTGCGACGGCCGGGGCGTCGAGACCCTCACCGAGCATGGCACCGATCTCGACGGTGACCTCGACGACGCGACCGAGGTCGGTATCGAGCACCTCCCCTGCAGCGGCCTTGACCACGAGAATCGAAGTGTCGGTCGGCAATTCACCGACGAGGTTGACACTGTGATCGAGGTGAACCAGGTCGAGCATGCCCTCGATGACGTCGATGCCCTCGGCGTTACGGGTCGCACCGAGGACGGCGAAGACGGCGGGCCAGCAGGCACCGACGAGAACGTCGGGAACGGCCTTGCCGCTGACGGTCAGTGTGTCGGGCAGTCCGGATCCGGTGACGCCGGCGTGATCGGCGATCAGATCGGGGATCCACGCGATGTTCAGCCGCGCAACGCCGCCCTTGACGGCCGGAAGCTCCTGGCCGGCAGCAACTCCGAGCAGTGCCGACATGGCCTGCTGTGCATCCTCTGCGGTGACGACCGGAGCGCCGCCGTCGATGGTGGAGGCCGGCACCGTCAGACGGATGCGTACTTCCTTGCCCGGGGCGAGCGGGACCAGCAGTTCGACGTGCTCGGAGTCGAGCACGGTCAGCGACGAGCCGGTCTGTGGGTGCGTCGCCACGGTGTCGGAGTCGACGGTCCAGTCGGCCGGATCACCCAGGCGTGCAACGGGGTTCTGCGTCATACGCGAGGCCCAGGTGACGTCGGGAGCAGCCAGCACGATGCCCAGCAGTCCCGGTGCAATCTCGGCGTGGCGTCGGCTGGCGATGGCCGCCGGCTCGACACCCTCGGCGAGAAGCTGGTCCGCGGTGGCCTTCTCGAAGCGGTTCAGCAGTTCGCCCACCGGCTCGTCGACGCGAGTGATACCCGCGACGGCAACGGTTCCGGGGATGATGCAGACCTGATCGGCGGAGTAGCGAGCGTCGTGTGCCTGCCACAGCGAGTCACTGCGCCACCAGCGGCGCACGTCACCGTCGACGACGGGGACGAAGTTGACCGGCTTACCCGGCATGCGGCACAGCGAGGTGAAAAAGGTGATGTCGGCCGGGTGCAGAATCACGTCACCGGCGTCGGGGAACTGTGCGAGCAGCGACTTCAGTGCAGCGCGCGGACGCTCGAGTACCTCTGCGTCGGCGAACAGGGTGGGGATGGGTCCGCGATCGACCGGGTGCAAGCGTGCCTCGGCGCGCTGCAGCATTTCGAGGAAGCGGGTGCGCCAGGTGACATCGAGCCACACCGACTCACGGGCCTCGGAAACCGCATCGGTGAACTCGCCACCGCAGTCGAATTCACTGCGTGAATCCGTTCCGATGGCCAGATCCAGGTAGCGGCTCAGCCACTGCTGGTAGGTCATCTCGGCGACGTCGCCGAAGAACGGCTTGGCGGTGCCGTCGAGTGCGGCGATGATCTCGTCGCGGCGCTCGGCCACGGCGTCGGCGTTACCGGCGACCTCGTCGAGCAGTCGACCGCAACGTGATGCCGCGTTGTCGATCTCGTGGATGTCGGCACCGAGCTGGCTGCGGCCGGAGGCCATTCCGCCGTTGGCGGTTCCGGCGCCGACCCAGTCGGGGGTTCCCGGAGTATCGACGAGAAGCTGCTTGACCTCGGGAGCCGTCGTGGCTTCGAGAGTGGCCATTGCAGCGGTACCGACGAGGATGCCGTCGAGAGGCATTTTCGGGTATCCGTGCACGGCAGACCAGGTTCCGGTCAGGTAATCCGCGGCCCGCTCGGGTGTTCCGATACCGCCGCCGACGCAGATCACCAGGTTGGGGCGCGAGCGGAGCTCGGCGTAGGTGGTCAGCAGTAGGTCGTCGAGGTCCTCCCACGAGTGGTGTCCGCCTGCGCGGCCACCCTCGATATGGACGTTGACCTGGTAGGACGGAACCTCGTTGGCGATGCGGATCACTGCGCGAATCTGCGCGACGGTTCCCGGCTTGAACGAGACGTAGCTGATGCCGGCCTCGGAGAGCTCCTCGATGAGAGCCACTGCCTCGTCCAGTTCGGGGATGCCTGCCGTGACGACGACGCCGTCGATGGCCGCACCCGCTGCACGGGCACGCTGCACGATGCGGCGACCGCCGAGCTGCAGCTTCCACAGGTACGGGTCGAGGAAGAGCGAGTTGAACTGGATGGCGCGGCCGGGCTCGAGCAACGTGGAGAGCTCGGCGACGCGGTCGGTGAAGATGTCCTCGGTGACCTGGCCGCCACCGGCGAGCTCGGCCCAGTGGCCTGCGTTGGCTGCGGCCGCGACGATCTTCGCGTCGACCGTCGTCGGCGTCATGCCGGCGAGCAGAATCGGCGAACGTCCGGTCATCTTGGTGAAGGAGGTCTCCACGACGACGCGACCGTCGGGCAGCGTCACGGGCTTGGGCGCGAAGGCAGACCATGCGGGCTGCACCTCGGGAGCGGCTCCTGGAGTGAGCAGATTGCGGTGGCCGCCGCGTGAGGATGCCGCGATGATGCCGACGCCCTGTCCACGCAGCGCCGGGGTGGTCATGCGGGTGAGGAGGTCACCGGGTCCGAGGTCGAGGATCCAGTCCGCGCCGGCCTCGACGACACCGTCGATGGCGTCGACCCAGTCCACGGAATCGACGAGGATCTTCTGCGCCAGTTCGCGGGCCAGGGCGGCGTCGAGACCGCAACGCTGCGCCCAGGCGTCGACGAGCTCCACGGCGTCGTTCAATGCGGGGTGATGGAAGCCGATCTCGACCGGGAGCTGCTCGAAGACGGGTGCGAACACCGCGCCGCCGCGCTTCTTGGCATCGCGCTCACGTTCTTCCCGAGCCGCGATCTGCTCGCACTTCTCCTGCACGCGAGCCAACTGAGCCGGCGGCCCGGACAGCACGACGCGGCGACGACCGTTGCGGATGGCCAGAGCGGCGGAGCGCTCGGGTGCTCCCGGTAGCGCGAGCTCGTCGACTATTGCCTGCAGACGTTCGGGCTCGACGTTGCCGACCGAGACCATCGGCGCACGGTCACCGGCACCGATGATGCCGCGGCGACGTCCGACGAGTCCGGCAGCAGCACCGACCAACTGCGCGATGGCCAGGAAGTTGGCGTCCTGTGCGCCGTCCGCGGCGACGGACTCGGCGGCGATGAGGCCCTGCGAGTGTCCGACCACCTTGACCGGCGGGGTCTGGGCGGGGTCGAGGCCCTGCAGCTTCAGCGCGCGCAACGCGGCGACCTGAGTGAGGAAGACGCCCGGCAGAGACACCGCAGCCGAGGTCAGTGCCGCTTCGGAGGGCCCGTAGGAGCCGGCGGTGTCGTCGTCGGCGAGGTCCTGCTCGAGCATCCAACCGATCGGGTCGAAGCCGACCGAGCGGACGACCAGCAGCTCGTCGGACACGGGCGCGAGCACTGCTGCGGCCTCGTTGACGAGATCGGTCAGTTCGGGCTCGAGTGCGGAATCGCGCGCGAGCTCTTCGAGCGAACTCAGCCAGGGGGCACCCTGACCACCGAACGCCAGAGCGTACGGCTCGCCCGCGGCGAATCGATCTGCCAGAGTCCGAGAGCCGCCACTGCTTCTAGGGGCTTTGCCTGCGTTGCCTGTGCTTCGCGAGCCGCGTCCGTGTGATGGTGTGCTCTCGTTGATCGTCAAGGCTGAAGATTCCTCTCGTGGACGTCTCGGGGGGTCGAGGCGTTCGCTGTGATGACTGCCGTAGTGCGTCGTGGGCAACAGGGCAGAGCGTGAGCCTGTCTTCGTCGACAGGTCTCCTTCGCGCTGCTCCAGGTTGACACAAAATCATGAGGAAATCCTCAGGTTTGCTCGGACGTCCGAGTGCTACCAGCGAGTACGTCCCGACAACCGCCTTTACTTTTTGTTTACCCAACTCGTGAGTAACCGGCATCGACCCTGGCGGGAGACTCGGCGGCGACGGCAGAACATGAGGGAACCCTCGCGTTTTTCGTTATCTTTTTGTGATGTGATCTCGAGCACTCCAAGCGCGTCCGGTGACCTGTCGGTGAGGTCGCCTAGCTTTCTCCTACGAACCGCATCCGATAGGGCGGTCGACGAACTCCGGGGGGAATTCATGTATTCATCGGTTACGGACACTTGCACGACGGGCGAGCTCGAAGCAATGCTATCGCACATCGAATTGATTGCCTCGCAATCGAATTCGCCGCACTGGACACCGGGGTGGCGCGGCGAATCCGAGGCGGCGCTACTCGACGCCATCTTCTCCGCGCGCGCTCCTTACGGAGGACCGACCAGTGGGGTGCGAGCGGTCATCGGACGGTGGCGGTCACACCGCGGCGATAACCGACTGGACGACTTGACAACCCTTGCAGAACTGACTTCGGATCCGGATCAGCTCGTGCAGATCCTGTCCAACCGTCAGCTCGTTCCAGGAAACAGCCGAACCAAGGCGGCGGCAGCCGCTGTGGCGGCACAGACGTTGATCTCGGTGGGGTTGTGCTGTTCGACCGACTTCGTGGCGCACACCGCGGGACAGTTCGACGCGTTCCGCGCGATCCCTGGCCTCGGCGAGACCACCTGGGAGTGCATGCTCATGCATCTCGGCATACGCACCGACAAGGCGACCGCACATCTGACCGCGTTCGTCGCCGACGCTCTCGAACCACTCCATCGAGACCTGGCCGCCGACATCGCCGAGGAACGCTGCCCCGTGATTCTCGACGCCGCAGCGGACGCACTCCACATCGATCTCGCCTCGCTCGAGCACGCGCTCTGGCGTTACCAGCACAAGCTGCGCAGACCGCCGCAGCGTCACTCCGAGGCTGCGCTCCGATCGGCGGGCTGACTCTGCAGAATTATCACATCTGCGAGATCATCACCTCGACGCCATCGAGGATGCACTCCACACCGAAACGATAGGCATGCACGGGGTCGCTGGCGGCGTCGTACGACGTCGCCGCGGCCGTCCCGATGCGGGACGACACCGGAAAACGCTCGCGCGTCATCACCCGCTCGATGACGGGTGCAGTAGCCGCCCACCACTGAGCGTCGGACATTCCCGACTGCTTCTTCACCCGATCGACCGCGGCCGAGGCCCTCGCGGTCCCCGACACGTGAGTGAGAACAAGTGTCAACACCGAATCGATCTTGACATCACCGAGCCCGGTACCGACGAGGGTGCGCAGCTCTGCCTCGTACTTGTCGTTGGTGTGCGGACCGAGCACCGGACGCGCACCGACGGCGTCGAGCAGCCACGAATGTCGTTGATAGAGATCCCAATTGCGCTCGGCAACGAATCGCAACGCGGACCGCCACCCACCGGGAACCGATGCCGGCTCGTCGACGTGTGTGTACAGATCTGCCAGAGACCGATCGATCATCAGGTCCGTCAACTCTTGACGCCCCGGCACGTGGGTGTACAGCGACATCGCACCGACCCCGAGATGCTCGGCCACATTGCGCATCGACACCGACTCCAACCCGTTCGCATCGGCCATCTCGATTGCCGCGTCGACGATCGCATCGACGCTCAGGCCGGTTCGGCTCGGTTTCGCGTCGACCCGCCACAGCAGTTCGAGGATGCGCGCCGGATCGAACGAGTTCTCCTTCTTCACCACCCGGCGAGCCTAATCGGACGTCGACGTGGCTCGAAGAACCGCGTCGCACGCACAGCAGCATCGGTTGTAGACTTCACCGGCACGCGCGAGTGGCGGAATTGGCAGACGCGCTGGATTTAGGTTCCAGTGTCTCAGGACGTGGGGGTTCAAGTCCCCCCTCGCGCACAACGGTCTTTCGACCCGGATTTTCTCGAGACTCCCAGGTCTACAGGTTCCGACGTGTGAAGGTGGCTCGTATGTCCAGCGATCCCGACAACGACGCGATCTTCGCCGAAACTTCCGACGAACGACGCTCTCTCGCACGCACTTTCGACACACTGACACCCGAACAATGGGACACCCCATCGCTGTGCGACGCCTGGACGGTCCGCGACGTCGCCGCCCATCTCGTGGTGCCCCTGATCATCCCGCTCTGGCAGTTCGGACTCGCCATGATGCGTACCCGAGGGAACTTCGACCGGGCCAATCAGATGATGACCCAGCGAATCAAGCGCAAGCACGGCGACGAATTGCCCGCGCTCCTGACCGCTCATGCAGACAAGAAATTCACCCCACCGGGCCACGGTCCGCTGGCGCCGTTGTCCGACGTCATCGTGCACGGGCTCGATGTGTGCAGGCCGCTGGGAATCGAGCACCACGTTCCCGAGCACCGCATGACCACGATGCTCGACTTCCTGGTGCCGGAAAGCGGTGCGGCACCGTTCAACGGCCCCGAGCTTCGACTGCAATGGCGCGCAACAGATGTGGACTGGAGTCGCGGCGAGGGGCCCGTCGTCGAGGGATCGGCGGGCACCCTGGCCTTGGTGCTGACGGGGCGCAGTAGTGCTCTCGCCGACATCACCGGTCCCGGTGCCGCGCAACTTGCCGAAGCACGGGCGAACCGTCGTCGGTCGTGAGTCGCACCCGGCTCGTTCATGGTGAGAATCACCGGCCGACCACCCGACGTGACTACCTTCGGTAGTAGTTGCTCCGGTACCGTCGAGTGGTGACCTCATCCCGCCCGAAGCGTCGACCCGCGCTCATTGCGCTGGTGATCGTGTCCGCGGCGGTGTGCCTCGGTCTCGGCTGGTGGCAGTGGGAACGCTTCGAGGCAGTCGGCGGCAACGGCCAGAACCTCGGCTACGCGTTCCAGTGGCCCTTGTTCGCGGCGTTCGTCGTCTACGCCTACCGAAAGTTCGTCCGCCTCGAAGACGAGGACCAGGAAGAGCCCGACGCCGGGCAGCCCGACGGGCCCACCGAGGTCCCTCTCGACCTCCTCCCCCAGCGCCGCGCGGCAGACCCGGACTTCGCCGATCTGGACGACCCCGAGGCCAGACAACTTCTCGAGTACAACAGCTACCTCGCGGAGCTGAACGAATCCCGCGGGACCGACAGGAGCACCACGTGAGTTCGGCACCGGACAAGACCAAGGCGTCCACCAACAAGACTCGGAAGATCGCGTCGGCGCTGCTGCGCTATCGTGTGCTCGCCTACGTCACCGGTATCTGGTTGCTCGTCCTCGTGGCGGAGATGGTCGCCAAGTACATTCTGAAGATCGAAAACCTGCCGACGTGGATCCCCGTCGTGCACGGCTGGGTCTACATCGTCTACCTCGTGCTCACGGTGGACCTCGCGATCAAGGTGCGGTGGCCGGCCGGTCGGACCATCGGCACCCTGCTGGCCGGAACTGTTCCGTTCCTGTCGTTCTACGTCGAGCACAAGCGCACCGAGCAGGTCAAGGCCGACTTCGGCGTCTGACGTCAACAGGTGATCGGCGGCGCGTTCTCCGGATCCAGCGCGTTCTCCACCAGCCGCTGAGCCAGCGGATCGTACGAGATTCCAGTGTGCTCGACGACATTGCCGGGGCAAACGTCCTGCAGCACCACGTTCGTATTCCCCGCTCCGGTGAGCAACGACGCCGTGTAGGGAACGACAACCTGGTCGTATCGAGTCACGATCGTCGTGTAATCGATTCCCGCGACCGTGTCGCTGCCCTCGTTCAGCCGCTCGAGCACGTCGTCCTGCACCGGCGGACCGGCGGTCGGATAGTTCGGCGGAGACAGCGCCACTATGCGCGAGACGGTGCGATCACCGCCGAGAAAGCGGGCGTAGTAGCGCGGCACCGTGCCGCCCTTCGAGTGGCCCACGATCGACACCTTCTGTGCACCCGTCGCCGCGAGCACGGAATCGACGAACGTGGACAATTCCGCGGCACTCTCGGGAATCGTTCCCAGAGCTCCCAACGCAGGCACCGGCCCGGTGTTGCCGTAGTCGAGTGCGAACACGCAGTACCCGGCATCGACCAGGGCCGGAGACAGCGAGGACCAGTTCGCGTAGGAGTTCTCCAAAAAACCGTGCACCAAGATGACCGGTTCGGGATGTCGAGCGCTGGGAACGCACGAGTAATCGTTCGCGCCCGACGGCGTCGCACCTGGATGGGCCACCGAGTAGACCAAGGCCTCGGCGAACGATCCCGCGACCGGCGCTGCCGAAGCGGGGATGCCCACCGAACACAGGGCAGCGGCAGCGAGCACGACCGTGGTTCTTGTCAACACTGCCCGCGCCGCCACGACTATCGCCCCGTCAACGCTTCGAGAGCAGGAACCAGCTTGCGCAACGCGCGGCCGCGATGAGAGGCCGCGTCCTTCTCGTCCGGAGCCAACTGCGCGGCACTGCGGCCGTCCCCCTCCGGAACGAAGATCGGATCGTATCCGAAACCGTTGTCGCCCAATGGCTCTCGCGCAACAACGCCGCGCCACTCACCGCGAACGACGGTCTCGGCTCCGCCCGGGACCGCCAACGCACACGCCGACACGAAAGCAGCCCCGCGCCGTTCGTCGGGGGTATCGCTCAGCTGCGCCAACACGAGCGCCGTGTTGGCCTCGTCCTGCCCGTGAGTTCCGGACCAGCGCGCAGAGAGCACACCGGGCATTCCGTTCAATGCGTCGATTTCGATCCCGGAATCATCGGCGACGCAGGGCAATCCGGTTGCCGCCGCACCGTCGCGCGCTTTGGCCGCCGCATTGTCCTCGAACGTCGCTCCGGTTTCGGGTGCCTCCGCAAACGGCGGCACCTCGTCGAGACCGACCAACTCGATACCCACGAGGCCGGCGGCGTCGAGTACCCGTCGCAGTTCTCGCAGCTTCTTGGCGTTGCGACTGGCTACCAGCAGCTTGGTGTCAGGCACCGAACTTCTTCTTCGTTTCTGCGGTGGCAGGCTCGGGCAGATCCCCCGGGTACGGCAACGCCAGCGCCTCCCTCTGCACCTCGAACAGCTTGTCGATACCGACGAACGCAGAATCGAGGAGCTTGTCCAGGGTCGTGCGCGGGAAGGTCGCGCCCTCGCCGGTTCCCTGAATCTCGACCAGAGTGCCGGTATCGGTCGCGACGACGTTCATGTCGACCTCGGCTCGCGAATCCTCTTCGTACGGAAGGTCGAGTCGCACCCGGCCGTCGACGACGCCCACACTGACCGCGGCGATCATGCACGAGATCGGCTGTGGGTCGGCCAGGCGCCCGGCTGCTCGAAGGTAGGTGACGGCGTCGCTGAGAGCCACGAACGCCCCGGTCACGGCAGCAGTACGAGTGCCGCCGTCGGCCTGCAACACATCGCAGTCGAGGGCGATCGTGTTCTCGCCGATCGCTGCCAGATCGATGCACGCGCGCAGTGATCGTCCGACCAGTCGGGAGATCTCCTGAGTGCGTCCGCCGACCTTGCCTTTGACGGACTCACGTCCGTTGCGCGTGTGGGTGGCAGCGGGAAGCATCGCGTACTCGGCGGTGAGCCAGCCGAGGCCGGATCCCTTCCGCCAGCGCGGTACGCCCTCCTCGACGCTGGCCGTGCACATCACCCTGGTGTTGCCGAATTCGACCAGCACCGACCCTGCCGGGTGAGTGGTGAATCCGCGGGTGATCTTGATGGTGCGGAGCTCGTCGTCCGCTCTGCCGTCTTCTCGTCTGGACACGACTCGAAGCCTAGCGCGTCGTCATACGGTGAAGGCGTCCCCTGGCTCGACGGCATGCACCGGTCCGCTGAACTCCGCCTTCGCCTCGGCGATGACGTCCTCACGCGAGGTCCAGGGTGGAATGTGTGTGAGCAGCAGCTCCCCCACTCCGGCTTCTCGAGCTATGCGACCTGCCTCGATACCGGACAGGTGGACGCCCTCGGGCCGATCCGGGCTGTCGGTCCACGACGCCTCGCAGAGAAAGACATCGGCACCCTGCGCCAGATCCTGCACCGCCTGACACATACCGGTGTCGCCGCTGTACGCGAATGTCTTTCCGCCACCGGTGGTGACCCGCATGCCGTACGACTCCGGCGGATGGAACACCTGCCGGGTCAGAATCGACAGCTGTCCGAATTCGATGGTCCGGCCGTCCACCCAACGGCGCAGATCGATGGTGTCGGACATGTCGTCGATCTGTCCGCCACACTCGGCCGACGCCACCCCGAGCCGAAACGCAGTGTCCTTCGGCCCGTAGACGATCGCGCGCCCCTCCGGCGGGTTCGGGTGGTAGCGACGCCACACGAGCAGACCGGGAACGTCGAGGCAGTGGTCGGCGTGCAGATGCGAAAGCAGAACGCTCACGTCACCCGGATCGACATAACGCTGCAACGCCCCGAGGACGCCGGGCCCGAAATCGAGAACGACCGGCGCGGTCTCCTCTTCTTCCAGGAGGTAACCCGACGCGGGTGAATCGGGTCCGGACACACTGCCCGAACATCCCAGGACGGTAATTCGCATGAAAGCCATGCTGCCACGCCGAGCGCGTCACTCGAAACGTTCGGGCAGTATTGACGGCGCGAGTCGGCGAATTTCATGCCCGAACACAGCTGTGCTCGCGGTTACCTACCGCCTACGGAGTGGGACGATCGAGTGCTCTGGCGCGCGCTCTGTCGGCCCGAGCGTCGGCGGACAGCAGCCGCGCCGCGACGACCCCACCCACCGCGCCGAACAGATGACCATGCCAGGAGATGTTCGGATCGCTCGGCAGCACGCCCCACAGAGCGCTGCCGTACAGCACGAACACCACGACCCCGATCGCGAGCTGGCCGAGTTGTCGGGTGAAGAATCCACGAACGAGCAGGTACGTGATGAAGCCGAAGATCAGAATCGATGCGCCGATCGTGTTGCTGTAGGTGCCGGCCGTGAGCCAAGTACCGACGCCACCGATCACCCAGACGATCCCGGTGGCAGCCAGACCACGCGCAATCCCCGAGAGCAACACCAGGAATCCGAGCACGATCAGAGGAACCGTGTTCGCGATCAGGTGCTGCCAGTCGTCGTGCAGCACGGGCGCGAACAGGATGCCCCACAACCCGTCGGCGGAACGAGGCTCGATACCGTTCTGCTCGAGCCGTGATCCGCTGGCGACATCGATGATCTCGATGATCCACAACAGCGCCACGAAGCCCCCGACGAAGACGGCTGCCTGCATCCACGCGGGCCGCTCTCGCTCACCGGGAAGCTTGCCGGTCTCACTCATGATCGCCTCCAGCCTCTGTCTCTCCACGGTACCGGTAGCGGCTACCCGCCGGTCAGGGACGCGATGCCGTGAATGCGGAGGGGAAGATCTGGCGATAGGTGGGGATGCCGGCCACCGAGGTGGCGTCGAGCAGGGCCCGGACGATGGCTCGCTCGACGACGATCGCCGCGGCTTCGGTGACCGCGGCCAGTACCGGTAGTTCCGGGGAGAATGCTGCGGGCACAGAGGACTCGGCGGCGACGGCCCTGCTACCCGTGGACACGGCGAAGACGGTGTCACCGTCGAGTGGCGAGTGTGCAGGTCTGATGGCCCGCGCGAGTCCGTCGTGACCCGCGACGGCTATTCGCTTGCACGACGCCGACGACAGCGGCGCATCCGTCGCAACCACGCCGATCGTGGTGTTCAGAGCTGTGGCCTTGGGTTCGAGCGCCGCCGCGGTCCGCACCTCGTCGACGTCGGGACTGCGCATGCCGAATTCCGCGGGCCCCAGTGTGCCGGTGCCCCACAACAACCCGGTGCGCGGATCGAACACCGCGCCCACAGGGTTGGCGACCATCAGCGCCGAAACCGTCACTCCGTCGGCCGGACCGCCCTCGATCACCGTGCTCGCGGTGCCCACCCCACCTTTGAGCACGCCGGCGCGAGCACCGACTCCTGCCCCGACCGATCCCGTCGCGAACTCGGTCGCCGCCGTGGCCGCGGCACGGTAGCCGAACTCCGCGGTGGGGCGCGCGGCCCAGTCGCCGACCGGAAGATCGAAGATCACCGCAGCCGGCACGATCGGCACGACGTGAGCCGGACTGTCCATCGGGATGCCCTGTTCGTGTTCTTCGAGCCACCGCATGACGCCGTCGGCGGCCGCAAGACCGTACGCACTGCCCGCGGTCAACAGGATCGCGTCGACCTGCTGAACCGAATGGCTCGGATCGAGCAGATCGGTCTCGCGCGTTCCCGGTCCGCCGCCCCGCACGTCGACTGCCGCCGTCGCCCCACCGAGGACGCGCACCACCGTGCACCCGGTGGCCGAACCGGACCCCATCGCGGCGTCGTCGTCGAGTTCGTGATGATGGCCGACGAACAGACCCGCCACATCGGTCAAGCAGTCTCGGGGCCCGGGCTTCGAGAAGGCTGCGGTCACGTCAGCGTCCTAGGGAACGAGGACCTGGACGAGGGAATCCTGCATCCAGGTCAACCAGTGGTACACGTCCAGATGGGGAGCACGAGGATCGCCCTCGTCGAGTACGTCGGGAGTGTCCGCACTGATGCCGAGAGTGGTCCCGAGCGCCAGCCTCACGTCGTTGAGACCCGTCAACCACGCGTCGGCCTGTTCCTGGGTGAGCACGATCTTCCCGCCGGACTCGGGCAGGGTCGCGAGGATCACGGACCCGGCAGCCAACTTCTCGTCGATGATCTCGGGTTCGTGCAAACCGCGGAGGGCACCGTTCAGATCGGCCGGATCCTGATCGTCGTGTTCGGGATCGGCGCGGTGGAAGTCCGGAAGCAACCGTGCCAGCGCCGCATCGTCCGGCGGGCTGTTGTGGCCGGTGCGCAGCCCGGTCAGCGCGGCGAGCTCGTCGGTGGGTGCCGCGGCGGAACGATCGCGTAACAGGCCGAGAACGGATGCGACGAGAGATTTGAGCACCGCCGCCTCACGAGCGTCGATCTCGGACTTGATCTTGACCCCGGACAACGAATTCCGTCTCGTCCACGTGCGCACTGTCGGTGATGTCCTTCTCTGACGTAGAGGTGGCGAACTGCTGACTACTTGTCCTGCTGCATGGTGGCCCACAGGCCCGCCGCGTGCAGCCTCCTGACGTCGTTCTCCATCGCATCGCGTTCGCCGCTCGACACGACCGCCTTGCCCTCCGAGTGCACCTGCATCATCAACTCGGTGGCCTTGGCCTTGCTGTAGCCGAAGAGCTTCTGGAACACGTAGGTCACGTAGTGCATCAAGTTGACCGGGTCGTCCCAGACGATGGTGACCCACGGAGTGTCGTGCGCCTCGTCGGCAGCGACGGCCTCGGTTTCGGCCGGCACCGCCTGCGGCGACGACGCCGCGACCTCGAGTGCCGAGAAGCCGTCCACGGGCAGAAGCGATCCATCCACCGTCAACCAAGGCATGGCAACAGGGTACGGCGTGTCGGGCCGACCCCACACGTTCGCCCCTGCGCTCGTAGTGTGATCGAGGTGAGCAATGACGCGACCACCGATCACACGCTTTCCAGCGACGGAGTCAGCACTGCACTGCTGACCGACCAGTACGAGTACACGATGTTGTCCGCGGCTCTGGCCAGCGGCTGCGCAGAAAGACCGTGCAGTTTCGAAGTCTTCGCCCGCAGGCTTCCCGGCGGCCGCCGGTACGGCGTCGTCGCCGGCACCGGGCGCATTCTCGACGCCGTCGATCGCTTCCGATTCGGCCCGGACGAGCTGCGTGTCGTGTCGAAGTTTCTCGACGCCGATACCGTCGAGTGGCTGCGCAACTACCGCTTCACCGGGGACATCGACGGCTACCGCGAGGGCGAGCTGTACTTCCCCGGCTCCCCCGTCCTGACGGTCCGCGGCACGTTCGCCGAGTGCGTGGTCCTGGAAACCGTGGTGCTCTCGATTCTCAATCACGACAGCGCAATCGCCTCTGCGGCAGCGCGCATGGTCGCCTCCGCCGAGGCCAGGCCGATCATCGAAATGGGATCGCGGCGCACCCACGAGGAGGCGGCGGTCGCTGCATCGCGCGCGGCCTACTTGGCCGGCTTCACCGCGACGTCCAACCTCGAAGCCGTCCGACGCCACGGCGTCCCCGGAGCAGGCACATCGGCGCATTCGTTCACGCTGCTGCACACCACCGCCGACGGCCCCGACGAGAAGGCCGCCTTCGCCGCTCAGGTCCGAGCGCTCGGGGTGGGAACGACCTTGCTGGTCGATACGTACGACATCAAGCAGGGCGTGGCCAATGCCATCGAGGTGGCCGGTCCGGAGCTCGGCGGTGTCCGCATCGACTCCGGCGACCTCGGTGTCCTCGCCCGTCAGGTCCGCGACCAACTGAACACTCTCGGCGCGCCGAATACGCGGATCGTCGTCTCCGGCGACCTCGACGAGTACGCGATCGCCGCGCTGCGCGCCGAACCCGTCGATTCGTACGGCGTCGGCACGTCGCTGGTCACCGGTTCGGGCGCGCCGACGGCAGGAATGGTCTACAAGCTGGTCACTGTCGACGGCATTCCCGTCGCCAAGCGCAGCAGTCACAAAGAATCGCGCGGGGGTACCAAAGCTGCGCTGCGGACCGCACGTGGGACCGGTACGGCCGTCGAGGAAATAGTGCACCCGTTCGACGCTGCACCGACGGTCGAGGACGGTCTGACGGTGGAGACGTTGACCACGCCGCTGATGCGTGGCGGCCGACGTGTCGCCGATCTACCGACTCTCGCCGAGGGTCGGGAGCTCCTCGCTCGACGCCTGGTCAGCCTGCCGTGGGAGGGGCTCGCACTGTCCCAGGGCGAACCGGCGATACCGACCCGCTTCGTCGACGCCTAGGGTCGGTGTCGGTGCCGAACCCGTGGGGCGATCGGCAGTAGTCTGCTTCGGTGCCGTCGAAGACCGAGTTGCCCACCGTTCCCGCTCTCCTGCAGGTTGCGGTGCACTCGCTCGGCGGCAAGGAACGCAGCAATCAGCTGACGATGGCCTCTGCCGTGGCGCATTCGATCGACACCGGTGAACATCTCGCGGTACAAGCGGGCACGGGCACCGGCAAGTCCCTCGCGTACCTCGTGCCCAGCATCAGGCATGCGGTCGAATCGGGGAAGACCGTCATCGTCTCGACGGCCACGATCGCGCTGCAGCGACAGTTGGTCGACCGCGACCTTCCACGCCTGTCCGATGCACTCACCGAGGCTGTGGGTCGGCGTCCGAAGTTCGCGATCCTCAAGGGCCGCAACAACTATCTGTGCATGAACAAAATTCATACCGGGGCCGCACAGGAGGCACCGGACGCGGAATTGTTCGACCCGTTCGCCGTTTCGCGGATGGGCCGCGAGGTGGTCCGGCTGACGAAGTGGTCCTCGGAGACCGAAACGGGAGATCGCGACGACGTGGTGCCCGGCGTGAGCGACCAGGCCTGGCGTCAGGTCAGCGTCACCGCCCGCGAATGCCTCGGCAAATCACGATGCCCCGTCGGCGAGGACTGCTTCGCCGAGCGTGCCCGCACCGAGGCCGCGCAGGTCGACGTGGTCGTGACCAACCACGCACTGCTCGCGATCGACGCGATCACCGGAATTCAGATTCTGCCCGAACACGACGTCGTGGTCGTCGACGAAGCCCACGAATTGGTCGACCGAGTGACCGGCGTTGCCACAGAAGAGCTTTCGGCTGCCACCGTCACCGCGGCCGCACGCCGTAGCGCCAAGCTCATCGAGGAAGAGACCGTCGATCAGCTCGAAGGAGCTGCCGAGAACTGGGCCGCGATCCTGGACGAACTGCCGGCCGGTCGATGGCAGTCCCTACCCGACGGCGTCGGACCGGCTCTGGCGTCCGTCCGTGACGCCGCCTGGGCCGTGCGCACCGCGATCGGACCGAACAAACAGGGCATGGCGGGCAGCGATCCCGAGGCCGCCGCGGCCCGAAGCGCAGCACTCGTGGCAGTCGACGAGGTGCACGACAGCGCCGTACGAGTCCTCACTGCCTTCGACGAGCCCGATCCAGCCAAGCGCAAGGACGTCGTCTGGCACGCCGTCGACGATTTCCGAGGAAACGTCAAACGCACCGTTCGCATTGCTCCGCTCTCGGTGGGCGGGTTGCTGCGGGCACGGTTGTTCGCCGAATCCACCGTGGTGCTGACCTCGGCGACGCTCACCGTCGGCGGATCCTTCGACGGCCTGGCCGTCAATTGGGGCCTGCCCGCAGAGAAACCCTCCCGCAGTGACACCGCCATGGCGTCGGGAGTGGAACCACCCTCGGACAACGGATCCATTCGCTGGAATTCGTTGGACGTCGGCTCGCCGTTCGATCACGCTCGCGCCGGCATCATGTACATCGCCAAACATCTGTCTCCGCCCGGACGCGACGGCCTGTCCAAGTCCTCGCTCGACGAGATCGCATCGCTCGTCGAGGCTGCCGGTGGTCGGACGCTGGGGCTGTTCTCGTCGATGCGCGCCGCGAAAGCTGCCGCAGAGGAGATGCGGGAGCGCCTCGACACCCCGATCCTGTGCCAGGGTGACGATTCCACCGGTGCACTGGTGCAGAAGTTCGCCGACGACGAGGCCACCTCACTGTTCGGGACGCTGTCGCTGTGGCAGGGCGTCGACGTACCCGGCCCGTCGCTGAGCCTGGTGATCCTGGACCGCATTCCGTTCCCCCGGCCCGACGATCCACTACTGGTGGCTCGGCAGCAGGCCGTCGAATCCCGCGGCGGCAACGGCTTTCTCGCCGTCGCCGCCAACCATGCCGCTCTGCTGCTCGCCCAGGGCGTCGGGCGGTTGCTCCGCAGCGTGGACGACAAAGGCGTTGTGGCGGTGCTCGATTCGCGATTGGCCACCGCTCGCTACGGCGGTTACCTGCGCGCGTCCTTGCCGCCGTTCTGGGAGACCTCCGACCCGGAGGTGGTCCGCAAGGCCCTCACCCGCCTGGCCGGAAAGTAGCTGCTCCCTACGGCGTCGACACCAAACCGAGCTCGGCATCGGAGGCAAGCCCGTGGTGCCGCGGCAACACCCGCACCGTGTAGCCCACCGCTCCACTGTGCGGCAGTCGCGTTTCGCCCGCGTACACGTGCTCGCCGCCCTCGCTGCCCACGTGCGACATCTCGGTGGTGTGGATATCGCTGAGGTCCTCACCCTCGTCGACCCGTCCCACCACGGCCTGCACCACGACGGCACCCGGTTCCATACCGCCGAGATCGACGATGGCGCGCAGCGACAATTCGGCACCGATGACGGGTGTGTCCGGCAATCCCTCGCTGTCGACTCGGGTGACTTTCACGTTGCGCCACGCCTGCTCGACGCGGCCGCGATACGACGCGACATCCTTCGCGCCGTGGTAGCCGTCGGCCGACACAGCGCGGGCGGAGTGCGCAGCGGGTGCGTAGTAGCCGAGCGTGTAGTCCTGAACCATCCGCGATGCCAACACTTTCGGTCCCAGCTGTTCCAGTGTGTGCCGCACCATCTCGATCCAGCGAGCCGGCACACCGTCCTCCCCTCGATCGTAGAATTTCGGTAGCACCGCCTGCTCGAGCAATTCGTAGAGGGCAGCGGCTTCGAGATCGTCGCGACGATTGTCGTCGGTGATGCCGTCGGCCGTCGGGATCGCCCACCCGTTTTCGCCGTCGTACATCTCGTCCCACCATCCGTCGCGAATCGACAGGTTGAGGCCGCCGTTGAGCGCCGACTTCATTCCGGACGTACCGCAGGCCTCGAGGGGTCGCAGCGGATTGTTAAGCCACACATCGCATCCCCAGTACAGAAAGCGAGCCATGGACATGTCGTAGTCGGGTAGGAACACGATGCGGTGTCGCACATCGGCCTCGTCGGCGAACTTGACGATCTGCTGAATGAGCGCCTTTCCACCGTCGTCGGCCGGGTGCGATTTTCCGGCTACCACCAGCTGAACCGGGCGGGCGGGATCGAGCAACATCGCCCGCAATCGCTCGGGTTCGCGCAGCATGAGCGTCAGACGCTTGTACGTCGGTACGCGTCGAGCAAAGCCGACGGTCAACACGTCGGGGTCGAAAACATTTGCAGTCCAGCTTATCTCGGCCTCGGTCGACCCCCGCTCGAGAGCCGAACGGCGCACCCTTCGGCGCACCTCGTCCACCAACTGCGCGCGCAACGCGTTTCGAGTGGACCACACCTGTTCCGAGGACAACGGCCCGTCGGTCTCCCCCTCGGCCCATTCCCGCGCCGCCCACGTCGGCGCATGGACACCGTTGGTCACCGATCCGATCGGCACCTCCGACGCGTCGAATCCTTGCCACAGGCCGTTGAACATCTCGCGGCTGACGATTCCGTGCAGCTTCGACACTCCGTTGGCGCGCTGCCCCAAGCGAAGGCCCATGTGTGCCATGTTGAACACCGACGGATCACTCTCGCCGCCCAGCGCCAGAATTCGGCTCATCGGCAATCCCGGCAACAGGGCCGAGTCCGGTGCACCGTCGCTACCGCCGAAGTAGTGCCGCACCAGATCGGCGGGGAACCTGTCGATGCCGGCAGGCACCGGGGTGTGGGTGGTGAACACTGTGCCCGCCCGGACGGCGGCCAACGCCGAATCGAAATCCAACCCGCTACCGGTGACGAGTTCACGGATGCGTTCGACCCCGAGGAAGCCGGCGTGGCCCTCGTTCATATGGAACACCTCGGGATCGGGCAGTCCGTGCGCGAGCGTGTAGGCCCTGATCGCGCGTACTCCGCCGATTCCGGCGAGGATCTCCTGCTTGATGCGGTGGTCCTGATCGCCGCCGTACAGGCGGTCGGTGACTCCTCTGAGCTCGGGATCGTTGTCGGCGATGTCGGAATCGAGCAGCAGCAGCGGAACGCGTCCCACCTGAGCGATCCACACGCGGGCCCGCAGCACGCGCGATCCCGGCATCGACACGTGTATCAACACCGGTGAGTCGTTGTCGTCCGTGAGCAGTCGTAGCGGCAGACCGTGCGGGTCCAGGGACGGGTAACGCTCGGCCTGCCAGCCGTCGGCCGTCAGCGATTGCCGGAAGTACCCCGAGCGGTAGAGCAGTCCGACGCCGATCAGCGGTAGCCCGAGATCCGACGCCGCCTTGAGGTGGTCGCCGGCCAGAATGCCGAGCCCACCCGAGTAGTTCGGCAGTACCTCGGTGACCCCGAACTCCATCGAGAAGTAACCGATGCCCGACGGCAGAGCTCTCCCCTCGGCGAGCTCGTTCTGGTACCAGAGAGGTCGGGCGAGGTAGTCGTGTAGATCCGCCTCGGCGGCGTCCAGTTCGGCCAGGAACGATGCGTCTTCGGCGAGTTCTTCGAGCCGTCCGGGTGCGACGGCACCGAGCACGGCCACCGGATCGCGTTCGAGTTCGGTCCACAGCAGCGGATCGATGTGCTCGAAAAGATCCTGCGTGGCCGAATGCCACGACCACCTGAGGTTTGTCGACAGCTCGGCGAGGGCATTCAGACGGGCGGGAAGGTGGGCTCGGACGGTGAATCGACGCAAGGCTTTCACAGAGCCGAACCCTACCCACGGATACCTGTGTCGATGGGGCGCTCGGCGAAAATTTCCTCGTGCGCCCGTCGCGGTCAGTATGCGTCGGCGCACGCGCCATCTGCGCTGCTGCACTACGGTTGACGAGTAGAAGCACACCAAATATCGGTTCGATCAGAGGTTGCGCCCGCGCAGCCATACCTCTAACGAAGAATGGAGTGTGAAGTGACAGGTCGACTTGGTATCGACAATGTCCTTCCAGATACGACGACCGGGAAATACCCCGCGAAAGCGGTGGTGGGCGAGACGTTTCCAGTTTCCGCCGACGTCTGGCGCGAGGGTCACGACGCGGTGGCCGCGACGCTGTCGGTGCGTGGACCGGGAGGCAAGCTCGAACGTATCCCGATGACGCCCGGCCACGAGCCGGACACGTTCGACGCGGTGTTCGTCCCTTCCCGGCCCGGCTACTGGATCTGCCGTATCGAGGCGTGGAGCGATCCGATCAGCACCTGGCGCCACGCCGTCGAGGCGAAGCTCGGAGTGGGCCAGAGCGCCCACGAACTCGCCAACGACCTCGAGATCGGGGCGCGCCTGTTCCTCCGCGCTGCCACCGGCGTTCCTGCGGAGAGCAGGCAGCTGCTCGCCGACGTCGCCGCCGGCCTGCGCGACACCGACCGCCCGCTGCCCGCGCGCGTGTCCTCGGCGTTCGCATCGTCGGTCACCGAACTGCTGTTCCAGCACCCGCTGCGCGAGCTGGTGACCAGATCGCGGGCAGTGAACGTGTGGGTCGACCGAAACCTGGCCCTCAACGGTGCCTGGTACGAGTTCTTCCCGCGCTCCACGGGCGGGTGGAACGAGGACGGATCACCGCGGCACGGCACGTTCGCGACATCCATCGAGCAGTTGCCGCGCATCGCGCGCATGGGCTTCGACATCGTCTACCTGCCTCCGATCCACCCGATCGGCACGATCAACCGCAAGGGCCCGAACAACACGTTGACTCCGGGCCCCGAGGACGTCGGTTCGCCGTGGGCGATCGGATCCAAGGACGGCGGGCACGACGCGATCCATCCCGAGCTGGGAACCGAGGACGACTTCCGTGCGTTCGTCGACGCCTCGCGGGAGCACGGCCTCGAAGTGGCGCTCGATCTTGCCCTGCAGGCCGCTCCGGATCATCCATGGGCTGCAACACATTCCGAGTGGTTCACCGTGTTGCCGGACGGCACCATCGCGTACGCCGAGAATCCGCCGAAGAAGTACCAGGACATCTACCCGGTCAATTTCGACAACGACCGTCGTGGCATCTACGAGGAAGTGCTACGCGTGGTCCGATACTGGATCTCGTTGGGTGTCAAGATTTTCCGAGTCGACAATCCACACACCAAGCCACCGGACTTCTGGGAGTGGCTCATCGCCGAGGTCAAGAAGACCGATCCGGACGTGCTGTTCCTGGCCGAGGCGTTCACCCGGCCGGTACGCATGTACGGTCTCGCGCAACGTGGGTTCACGCAGTCGTACACATACTTCACGTGGCGTACCGCGAAGTGGGAGCTGACCGAGTTCGCCGAGGAGCATGCCCGACGCGCCGACGACGCGCGTCCGAACCTGTTCGTCAACACCCCGGACATCCTGCACGAGAGCCTGCAACACGGTGGACCCGGAATGTTCGCTCTGCGAGCAGCTCTGGCCGCGACACTGGCTCCGACGTGGGGCGTGTACTCCGGGTACGAGCTGTACGAACATCAGGCCGTACGCGAGGGCAGCGAAGAGTATCTGGACTCCGAGAAGTACCAGTTGCGACCACGCGACTTCGAGGGTGCGCTCGCCCGCGGTGAATCGCTGGAGCCGTGGATCACCACCCTCAATTCCATTCGCCGTGCCCATCCGGCACTGCAGCAACTGCGCAACATCCATTTCCACACGATCGACAACGAAGCGCTGATCGCATACTCCAAGTTCGATCCGCAGACCGGCGACTCGGTGTTGGTGGTCATCAACCTCAACCCGTTCGGAGCCGAAGAGGGCACCGTCCACCTGGACATGCCCGCACTCGGTCACGACTGGCAGGACACCCTGACGATCAAGGACGAGGTGAGCGGCGTCCATTACGACTGGGGCCACACCAACTTCGTCCGACTCGAGCCCTGGACCTCGGTGGCGCACATATTCACGCTCCCCCACATTCCCTATCCGGCACGAATCGAACTGGCCTACCGCGGCAACCGAAAGTGAGTGGATTCAACGTGACCAAGAATCCGACGACGCCCGAAGACACCGTCGCAGCCCCGTCCGACAACGACCTCGATCTTCTCGCCGCTGGTCGGCACTACAACCCGCATTCCGTGCTCGGCGCGCACCCCGTGCCCGGCGGAACAGCGATTCGTGCGCTGAAGCCCGACGCGGAGAAAGTGATCGCGCGCGTCGGGGGCGTCGATCACGAGCTGACCCACGTCGCCCACGGCCTCTTCTCTGCGCTGGTGCCGGTCGAGGACCTGATCGATTACCGGCTCGTGGTCACCTGGCCAGGTGGGCACGTGTCCGAATCTGCCGACGGGTACCGGTTCCTACCGACTCTCGGTGAACTCGACCTGCACCTGTTCGGCGAAGGTCGCCACGAGCGTCTGTGGGACATCCTCGGAGCGCACCAGCAGTCGTACGCCACTCCCGACGGTCCCGTCACCGGCACCTCGTTCGCGGTGTGGGCCCCTGCCGCCCAGGGCGTCACGCTGGTGGGCGACTTCGACGGGTGGACCGGCCGCAGTTGGCCGATGCGCGTCCTCGGCTCCACCGGAGTCTGGGAGCTGTTCGTCCCGAACATCGAACCCGGTGCCCTGTACAAGTTCCGCGTCCACGGCTCCGACGGTTCGGTGAAGGACAAGGCCGACCCGATGGCCTTCGCCACCGAGGTTCCCCCGTCCACCGCGTCGGTCGTGACCGCGTCGACGTACACCTGGAACGACGAAAAATGGCTCGACACCCGAGCCGGCATCGAACCCACGCAGGCTCCGATGAGCGTCTACGAGATCCATCTGGCGTCGTGGCGACCGGGCCTGGGTTACCGGGAGCTGGCCGAGCAACTGGCCGAGTACATCATCGAGACCGGCTTCACTCACGTGGAGTTGCTCCCAGTCGCCGAGCACCCCTTCGGCGGATCCTGGGGCTATCAGGTGACGTCCTACTACGCACCGACGTCCAGGTTCGGCAGTCCGGACGACTTCCGGTTCTTCGTCGATCACCTGCACAGCGCCGGCATCGGCGTCATCGTCGACTGGGTCCCCGCTCACTTCCCCAAGGACGAATGGGCCCTCGCCCGCTTCGACGGTGGGCCGCTCTACGAGCACGGAGACCCGCAGCGAGGCGAGCAACTCGACTGGGGCACGCTGGTTTTCGACTTCGGCCGACGCGAGGTCCGCAACTTTCTGGTCGCGAACGCGCTCTACTGGATCGACGAATTCCACATCGACGGACTGCGCGTCGACGCCGTCGCCTCGATGCTGTACCTGGACTACTCGCGCCCCGAGGGTGGCTGGTCGCCCAACATCTACGGTGGCCGAGAAAACCTCGAAGCCGTGTCCTTCCTGCAGGAGATGAACGCCACGGTGCACAAGAAGCACCGCGGAGTCGTCACCGTCGCCGAGGAGTCGACCGCGTGGCCCGGCGTCACTCGCCCGACGAACGTAGGCGGGCTCGGGTTCAACATGAAGTGGAACATGGGGTGGATGCACGACACCCTCGGCTTCGTCGGGCGCGATCCCATCCACCGCAGCTACCACCACCACGAGATCACGTTCTCGCTCGTCTACGCGTGGAGCGAGAACTACCTGCTGCCCATCAGCCACGACGAGGTGGTGCACGGCAAGGGCACGCTGTGGACCCGCATGCCCGGGGACGACTACGCCAAGGCCGCAGGGCTGCGCGGAATGCTCGCCTACATGTGGGCACATCCGGGCAAGCAGTTGCTGTTCATGGGCCAGGAGTTCGGTCAGACTCGCGAATGGTCCGAGGAGCGAGGCCTGGACTGGTACCAGATCGACGAGGAGCCGTTGCACCGAGGTGTGAAATCGCTTGTCGCAGATCTGAACTCGACGTACCGGTCGCATCCGGCACTGTGGACGCTGGACACCTCGCCCAGTGGCTACTCGTGGATCGACGCCAACGACACCGAGAACAACGTGCTCAGCTTTCTGCGGTACGGCTCCGACGGTTCGGTTGTCGCGTGTATTTTCAACTTCTCCGGTTCCGAGCACGGCAGCTATCGTGTGGGACTACCGGAACCAGGCCGTTGGATCGAGATCCTCAACACCGATGCAACGGAGTACGGCGGCTCCGGAATGGGCAACCTGGGTGAAGTGACGGCAACATCGCACTCGTGGCACGGTCGACCGGCATCAGGCCAGGTTGCACTTCCCGCCAACGGGGCGATCTGGATCAAATTGGAGCAGTAGATGACCGGCGGCCGCAGACCACGACTTCTGGCTGCGGCCGCTACTGCAGGGTTACTACTGTTGACATCGTGCGCCGCCACCGTCGGCGGTAATGCAGTGTCGATCTACGAGAATCCGTTCACGGTCGCCGGCCTTCCGGTCACCAGCGGACCGAGCGGACCGCGTCCGGGAGTGCCGGATTCGACCATCGCCGTCGAGAACGCCGAAGGCACCGACTCGGACATCTTGGCAACCAACGCGATCGACGACATCCAGCAGTTCTGGGCCGAGCAGTATCCGGCCTTGTTCAAGGGCTCGTTCACTCCGGTCTCGACATTGACCTCGTGGGATGCGTCGGAGGACGAGGGATCCGGCATCCGGTTCTGTGGAGACAGAACCGGTGGAGTCCCCAATGCCGCGTACTGCACCCGCGACGACTCGATCGGGTGGGACCGCACCATTCTGCTTCCGGCGTTGGTCGACGCGTTCGGGCCGATGTCGGTGGTCATGGTGATCGCGCACGAATACGGCCACGCGATCCAGCATCAGTCGGGACTCGTCGGCGACGACACCCCGACCATCGTGGCCGAGCAGCAAGCCGACTGTTTCGCCGGCGCATTCATCCGCCATGTCGCAGAGGGCGATTCGCCGCACTTCACCATCAACACCTCGGATGGGCTCAACGGTGTTCTCGCGGCGACTGTCGCGGTGCGCGACGTGGACCCCAACGATCCCGAATCGGTACACGGGTCCGCATTCGAGCGAGTGACCGCCGTGCAGATCGGGTTCACCGACGGTGCAGCTGCCTGCACACGCATCGACGAGACCGAAATCGATTCACGCCGAGCGTCGTTGCCGCAGAAGTTCGACAGCGCCGACGATTCCGGCGAGCTACCGGTCACCGAGGACTCCCTGGGCGCATTCACGCGATCGTTCGAGACGGCGCTTCCCGTCGCCGATCCCCCGACCGTGGACTTCTCGGGATCGGACACCGGGTGCACGGACGCCGAGGCCACCACTCCGGTGTCGTACTGCCCGTCGAGCAACACCATCGGTGTCGATGTGGAGGACCTGGCCGAAATAGGGCAACCCGAGACACCTCAGCGCGGAGACATCCTGCCACTCAACGTATCCGGTGACTACAGCGCGTACGTATTGTTCGCGTCTCGCTACACCCTCGCAGTACAGAAGGAAGCGGGCCAGACGCTCGACGACCCTCAGACCGCACTTCGATCCGCATGCCTGTCCGGGGTCATCACCGCAGCGTTGAGCGCCGAATCCAACGAGGCCGCTCTCGAAATCCGGCTCTCCCCCGGCGATCTCGACGAAGCCGTCTCCGGTCTGCTCAGCGACGGATTGGCCGCCAGCGACGTCAACGGAACGACGCTGCCGTCCGGCTTCTCCCGAGTCGACGCTTTCCGCTCGGGAGTTCTCGGCGGCAAACCCCTGTGCGATTCGCGCTACAGCTGAGGGATTCAGTACAGAGCGGACGCGAGTTTACGACGCGCCGAGACCACCAGAGGATCGGCGGCGTCGAACAACTCGAACAGCTCCAGTAGGCGGGTACGCAGGGCCGTGCGGTCGTCCCCTGCACTGATCTTGATTCCGTCGATGAGCCGTGCGAAAGCCTGTTCCGGCTGCTGCCCGGCCATCTCCGCGTCGGCCGCATCGATGCGGGCCTGGACATTATTGGGATCGGCGTCGGCCACCTCGACGGCATCGGGTGCAACGTTCTGCACCCGAGCCAAGAACTTGACCTGACGCAGCGCGGCGACGGCGTCGGTGTTCTTCGGCTCGGCGTCGATGATGGCCTGATACGCCGCCGCTGCCTTGTCGAAGTCCCCCTCGTCGATCGCCTCTTCCGCAGCGACGATGCGCGGGTCCTCGACCTCCGGTTCCGGTTCGGCGGCGGGAGCCGACCCGGGTGGACCGGACAGCTTTCCGGCGGTTGCCTGCTCGACGGCCTGCAGCCACTGACGCAACTGCTCGTCGGATTGCGTGCCCTGGAAATCGGCAAGCGGTTGCCCACCCGCGACGGCAACCACCGTAGGAATGGCCTGCACTCCGAATGCCTGCGCGATCTGCGGATTGGAGTCGACATCGACGCGAGCATGTACCCACGTGCCGCCGGCCTCGACGGCAAGTTGCCCGAGCTGACGCGTCAACGCCTGGGACTGCGGCGACCGAGCCGATCCCAGGTCGACGATGACCGGTACCTGCATCGATCGCTGCAGAACCTCGGCTTCGAAATTGGCCGTGGTCACGTCGACGATCGGAGCCAACCCTCCCGCATCGCCACTGGCTTCGGCAGCGGGAGCAGGTGCCGGACGGTCCTTGAGAACGGACAGGTCGACGGCTCCGGCAATGGATGCGGGGACGGCGGCCGACGGGCGGACAGGAGGACGGGAACCGGGTCGAGTCACGCCCTACAGTTTGTCACTAACGCGATGCGTCATCCACTGGCGGGCGGTCAGGACAGAACCTTCGCGTCGGCAGCGGGTCGGCCGGTGCTCAGCTCGGCAAGGCGTCCGGTACGCACGGCCCAGATCTCGAAGACCACGGTTCCGAACGGCGGAAATGCCGCGACCAGCGCCAGCAGCGTGGCCTTGACGTCCCACTTCAGCTTGACGGCCGTCAGAACGGCAACGGCAAGGTACACGATGAACACCGCACCGTGGATGGGCCCGAAGATCTTCACGCCGATTTCGTTGCCGTCGGCCGGCAGGTACTTGAACGCCATGCCGACCAGTAGTCCGAGCCAGGTGAACGCTTCGAGCACGGCAATGAAACGGAAGCGTTTGGCCGTGCTGCTCAGGTCGAAGAAATTCGTCATGCCCGCTATTGTGCCCGGTTTGCTACGACAGAACGTAGTGGCTCTGGTCTCATCGGACCGGAGCCACTACCGACTCAGCTTTTCGGGACTCGAACGATGAGCGCGTCGCCCTGTCCGCCGCCGCCGCACAATGCTGCGGCACCCACTCCGCCACCGCGCCGCTGCAGCTCGAGAGCCAGGTGCAGTGCGATGCGAGCGCCCGACATTCCGAGGGGATGGCCGATCGAAATCGCCCCGCCGTTGACGTTGACGATTTCCGGATCGATGCCGAGCTCACGCGTCGACGCGATTCCGACCGCCGCGAATGCCTCGTTGATCTCGACGACGTCGAGGTCCTTCGGGTCGATGCCTTCCTTCGCGCAGGCCTTGGCGATGGCGCGAGCGGGCTGCGACTGCAGGGTGGAGTCGGGGCCGGCCACCACACCGTGCGCGCCGATCTCGGCGAGCCAGGTCAATCCGAGCGACTCGGCCTTGTCCTTGCTCATCACGACGACGGCGGCGGCACCGTCGGAAATCTGCGACGCGGATCCGGCAGTGACCGTGCCCGCCTTGTCGAACGCGGGGCGAAGCTTGCCGAGGGAATCCACCGTGGTGTCGGCCCGGATTCCTTCGTCGGCAGTGAACTGGATGGGCTCACCCTTGCGCTGCGGAATCGACACGGGCACTACCTCGTTGTCGAAGACCCCGTTCTTCCACGCCGCGGCAGCCTTCTGATGCGATCCGGCCGCGAAGGTGTCCTGCTCCTCACGGCTGATCGCCTCCGAGCTCTGATTGCGCTGCTCGGTGAGCGCACCCATGGCCTGATCGGTGAAGATGTCGTACAAGCCGTCGTATGCGAGGTGGTCGCGCATGGTGACATCGCCGTACTTGAATCCCGCCCGCGACTTCTCCAGCATGTGCGGTGCCTGGGTCATCGATTCCTGGCCGCCGGCCACGACGATCTCGAATTCCCCCGCGCGGATGAGCTGATCAGCGAGCGCGATGGCGTCGACGCCGGAGAGACAGACCTTGTTGATGGTCAGGGCCGGAACGGTCATCGGGATACCTGCAGCGACGGCGGCCTGACGCGCCGGGATCTGCCCGGCACCCGCAGTGAGGACCTGGCCCATGATGACGTAGTCGACCTGATCCGGAGCGACGCCGGCCTTCTCGAGTGCGCCCTTGATGGCAAATCCGCCGAGGTCGGAACCCGAGAAGTCCTTGAGCGCACCCGAGAAGCGCCCGACGGGCGTACGAGCACCGGCGACGATGACTGTTGTGGTCACGATTTCCTCCGAAAGTGTGAAGACGGCCTTGTGGAGATCAACGCTCGCCAGGCTCCCTACCGATACCAGCCTGGCGGAACACCGGGACGCAGCTGACGATAACGTCTTGTCCATGACCTCCAGCACGCAGTCTTACACGGGCGCCCCACTCCGCTCCGACCTGGTGACGGCTATCGACCACGTCGGTGTCGCGGTACCCGATCTCGATGCCGCAATCGCCTGGTACACCGACCACCTGGGGATGGTTGCGATGCACGAGGAAGTCAACGAGGAACAGGGCGTGCGCGAGGCGATGCTCTCGTTCCCCGGGGCAGGCGAAAAGTCGGCAGCACTGCAGTTGCTCGCGCCCATCGACGAATCCTCGACCATCGCGAAGTTCATCGATCGAAACGGCCCCGGACTCCAACAGTTGGCGTATCGGGTCACCGACATCGAGGAGATCTCCTCCGAGTTGCGCGCTCGCGGCGTTCGGTTGCTCTACGACGCCCCCCGCCGCGGTACGGCCGATTCGCGTATCAACTTCGTCCACCCCAAGGACGCAGGCGGAGTACTGATCGAACTGGTCGAACCGAACCACAACGCGCACTGACCGAACTCGGTGATTACGCCGTATGGCTCTCCACTTGACTCACCGGTAAATTGACGGCCATGGCCATCGATCATGAACGCACTTCCACGGTGCAACTTCCCTTTTCCATCGTTCGGAAGGGGTTCGATCGCGACGAAGTCACCAACTACTTCGAGCGATTCGACGCCGAATTACGGCTGACGACGGCCGACCGTGATGCCGCCGCGGCACAGGCGCGTGATCTGGCCAAGCAACTCGACGACGCTCGCGACGAGATCGACGAACTGCGCAAGGACATCGACCGTCTCTCGGTGCCGCCGACCACCGCGGAAGGCATGAGCGATCGCATCTCCCGCATGTTGCGACTTGCGTCGGACGAGGCCTCCGAGGTTCGCGCGAAGGCGCACGCGGAGTCCGAGGAGATGATCTCGGTTGCGCAGCAGGAGAGCACTCGCCTGCGAAGCCGTCACGAATCGTTGGTCGCAGAACTCGAGGAGCGCCGCACGGCACTCGAAACCGAGCACGAGCAGACCATGGCGCAGGCACGCACCGAGGCTGCGCGCGTCGTCGAGGCCGCACAGGCAGAGCGCGACAAGCTGGCTGCCGAGTCCGAGGCCAAGCGCGCCGAGGTTCAGGAAGACTTCGAGATCACGATGGCCGAGCGCCGCACCAAGGTGCTCACCGCGCTCGAAGAACTGGAAGCGTCGAGCAAGGCCGATGCTGCTCGCCGTATCGAAGAGGCGACGACCGAGGCCGCACGCCGGTTGCAGTCCGCGAGCGAGCAGGCCGAGCGGCGCATCGCGCACTCGAAGGAATTGGCCGAGGAGCTGCGCGTGCTGCGAAGTCGCGTCCTCGCTCAGCTACTGGGTATCCGGGGCCAGCTCGATTCGGTACCGGCCATGCTGGCCTCGGTCAACCGCGAAAGCGAGTTGCTGGACAACCCCGACCCGACGGCCATCCTCAAGAAAGAAGAAGAGAAGGCTGCGGCGAAGGCCGAGAAGGACAACGACGAAGAGAAGGAATCCGCCGACTCGGCGTCCTGACTTCGCAGCACACGCTCGGCCTCCCCCGCTAGGACCATCTACGGGTGAGGCCTCGCGTGTTTCTGCCGCTCCAACACCCGGTGTGCCAATGTCTGCGGTTGTCGGCTCCCCCGAAGTCGTCCGACGGCCACGCCACGATGTGGGCGACCCCTGGCCGTACCTCGTGATCGCAGCCTGGGCAACGGTAGGTCTTGACGGCCTTGGCACCGGGAATCATCCGCGTCGTGTACGTGTCCCCGTCAGGACCCACCTCGACGCGATTGCCGCCCAGGACGGAATCGGTGGCCGGGCCGAGACTGCTCGGACCACTCCGACTCGCTTTGCGGGGCTGATTGCGTCGAGGCACGCATCCAGTGTAGAGAATCGTGCCGGTACAGCAGACAGACGTCAGAAGAGTCGGAACTCGGTACTGTCGGTGCCGCGGAGAACGTCGTAGTCGAGTGTCAGACAACGAATACCGCGATCAGTGGCCAGAGTCTTCGCCTGCGGCTTGATGACCTGTGCGGCGAACACACCGCTGACCGGTGCCAGCAACGGGTCGCGGTTGAGCAGTTCCAGGTACCGAGTCAACTGCTCCACACCGTCGATCTCACCGCGACGCTTGATCTCGACAGCGACAGTGCCACCATCTGCGTTGCGGCACAACAGATCCACCGGTCCGATGGCCGTCATGTATTCGCGCCGCACCAGGGTGTACCCCTCACCGAGGGTGTTGACATGTTCGGCCAGCAACTCCTGCAGATGAGCCTCGACACCGTCCTTGACCAACCCTGGATCGATACCCAGTTCATGACTTGAATCGAGTTCGACGTCGTCGATCGTGATGCGGAGTTCTTCGCCCGCCTTGTTGGTGACCACCCATTTGATGGTCTCGTCCTCGGTGGTCTCGACCATCCAACAGGGCGGAGACATCCAGTTGAGGGGCTTGTACGCCCTGTCGTCCGCGTGCACACTGACCGATCCGTCGGACTTGACGAGCAGCAGGCGTCGAGCGGAAGGGAGATGTGCGGTGAGGCGGCCGATGTAGTCCACTTGGCAACGAGCAATAACTAAACGCACTCGACCACCATAAGGCAGCACGGCCGTTACTCTGTGACCACCATGCCCCAATTCAGACGATCTGCCGCTCCGCTGGGTTCCCGGCTCCTCGGAGACACCACCGAATCGCCACGCCGACGCCGGATCCGAATCCAGCTGTTGCTGACAGTGTTCCTGGTCCTGTCGAACTTGATCGGCGCCGTGATCGTCGGCGTTCTGATCAGTGTGGTCGTTCCAGGCCCGGACGTTCTGGACATGAAGTACTACTGGTGGGTCAACTTCATCGTCGTCCCGGTGTACGTCTTTCTGGCATTCCTGGTCGGTGTCGTCTGGGGCACCACACGCGCGCTCAGCAGTCTGCGGTGGGGCATAGAGGATCGCGAGCCCACCCGATCCGAGCAGGTCGCGACGCTGGCCATGCCCTGGCGCCTGACGCGCATGCAGGTTGCGCTGTGGACGGGTGGACTGATTCTGCTCACGACGATCGACGGCATCATCGACCCCCAGGCGATCCCGAAGGTGGCGTTCACCATCGCCGCGGGCGGTACGGTCGTGTGCGCCTTCAGCTACCTGCTCAGTGAGTTCGCTCTGCGACCCATCGCGGCTCGTGCCCTGCAAGCAGGTGACCCACGGCGCATCCGGATCGCCGGAGTCATGGGACGTTCCATCCTGTCGTGGTTGTTGGGAACCGGCGTTCCGGTCTCCGGCCTGATGATGATCGCGGTGTTCCGCTTCCTTCGACCCGAGACCAGTGCAAACCAGCTCGCTGTGTCCATCCTCGCGCTCGGCGGCATCACCATCGTCTTCGGATTCGCCCTGACCGTCCTGGGCGGTTTCGCGACCACCTCCCCCATCAACAACGTGCGGGCGGGCATGGCCGAAGTCGAGAAGGGCAACATGGATGTCCGACTCGCGGTGTACGACGGCACCGAGCTCGGCGAACTGCAGAGCGGTTTCAACCGGATGGCCGACGGTGTGCGCGATCGAGAGAAGATCCGCGACCTGTTCGGACGACACGTCGGACACGAGGTAGCCGAGAAGGCACTGCAGTCCGAGAGTGAACTCGGGGGCCAGGAGCGCGATATCGCAGTGTTCTTCATCGACCTGGTGGGCTCGACCGAACTGGCCGCATCACGACCACCGACCGAGGTTGTTGACCTGCTCAACCGCTTCTTCGCCGTCGTCGTCGACGAGGTGGACGAACACGGCGGCTTTATCAACAAGTTCGAGGGCGACGCGGCGCTCGCCATCTTCGGAGCACCGAACGACATTCCGGATCACTGCGGATCGGCACTCTCTGCCGCACGTGCCATTGCCCGCCGATTGCTGGTCGAAGTACCCGAGTGCAGCGCAGCCGTCGGCGTTGCAGCCGGCCGAGCCGTTGCCGGCAATGTGGGAGCAAAGTCGAGATTCGAGTACACCGTCATCGGCGATCCGGTCAACGAGGCTGCGCGACTGTCGGAACTGGCCAAGAACGCTCCCGGTGCGATACTCGCTTCCAAGACAGCGGTAGACGGTGCTGCCACAAACGAAGCGGACCGCTGGGAATTCGGTGATCGAGTAACCCTTCGCGGACGATCCGCAGAAACTGTTCTGGCGAGCCCCAAGGACGTGAAGGTTTCCGCCGACGAGGCCGAATCCGTTCACGCCTGATCCACCCGATCGATGGGCTCGGCAGGTGCAGTGCGCTGCGCCCCTGACGTTTTCATCGCTGACGACTCGACCGTCCTGTGCCCGGCCTCTCTCGCGAATGCGAGCGCGTTTGTCGAACGCTGACGACATCGATGACGATTCTGCGCGCGCCTCGCGAATGGGAGCGCATGTGCAGATTCCAGGTGTCGAGTGAGCCGACTGACGCTTGGTCGCCAAGCTTCGATCGCAGTAGTCGACTTCTTGGGGTTTGGTTCTGTTCGGCGACCCGCAAACGCGCGCGCGTTTGTCGGGTGCGCGCGGTGTGGTGTCGCTGTTGTGCTCGCGTGTGGCGAGTGCGCGCGCGTTCGCGGCCGGGGGTGGCTGGACGGGCGGCCCGTCTAGCGAATGATGGGACTGGGGGTGCAGGTGTCGATGCCTGCGCGTTCAGTTCAACGAGAGCGGCGAATACTGTTGTGTGGGTGTTGGTTTCGAATGCAAACAACCCCCGACCGTGATGGTCGGGG
>NZ_JASHKT010000012.1:0-111652 GCF_030056855.1 Rhodococcus sp. IEGM 1354 | reverse complement strand
AGGGCACCGTGCTGCGTTCGGTGGTGGTCCTGTGAGCGGGCAGTTCCGAGTCCAGGAGGTCGTCAGGCTCGGCACCTCGAGCCCGTACGCTGCGGCTCGACATCGCTGATATATCAACGTGCCCGTCGGTAGCGTTTCGCTTCCTGATGCCCTCGACGTATTCCGACGTCGGGGGCATCATCGAGTCGAGCGGACACGGCACCGGCTCCGCATGTCATTGCACGGGCTAACCACCTGCTCAGCTGGCACGAAGCGTGATTTGTCCGATTCCGGTTACGTCGTGTTTCGCGTGTATGAAAAGTGCCGTCACCTATTGACACACTCTTGTGGCGATGTTCACACTGTTGTTGCGGGAAGTAAGACGTGTTCCGCATAGCGATACAGAAAGGATCCGAATGCTCAAGGTGTGTTCCTTGGCCGATCTCCCCGGCGGCGAAGCTCTGCGCGTCGACACCACCCCTCCCGTGGCGGTGTTCCACACCGAGGACGGTGAGCTGTTCGCGATCGATGACACCTGTACGCATCAGGACGCGTCGCTCGCCGACGGCTGGCTCGAGGGGTGCGCGGTCGAATGCCCGCTCCACGCATCCACCTTCGACCTGCGCACCGGAGCTGTCGACGCTCCGCCCGCCAAATTGCCGGTCCGTACGCATACCGTCGTCGTCGAGGACGGCGTCGTCTACGTCGAGCTGAGCACCGCGGCCCCCAATCTTCCGCCCGACGTTCGCAGCCGGTTGGCCGCCGAGGGACATTCGTGAAGAGCGTCACCATCGTCGGAGCCTCCCTGGCAGGCCTGTGCTCTGCGCGTGCACTGCGGGCGGCCGGATTCGACGGCTCGGTCACCATCGTCGGTGCCGAACACCACCGCCCCTACGACCGCCCTCCCCTGTCCAAGGAGTACCTCGCCGGCGACGTGGACATGAGCACTCTCGCCCTCGAACCCGACGACGAAGACCTCGATGCCACCTGGATTCTGGGCCGGACAGCCACCGCCCTCGATCCGTCGCGTCGCACGGTCACGCTCGACGACGGTGCCGAACTGACCTCCGACGGCGTCGTCCTCGCCACCGGCTCACGCGCGCGATCGCTTCCCGGTACCGATCACCTCGCCGGTGTGCACGTATTGCGGACGATCGACGACGCCGACCGGCTGCGTGCAGATCTCGCGCCCGGTGCACGTCTCGTCGTCATCGGTGCCGGCTTCATCGGAGCCGAAGTAGCCTCCACCGCAAGAAAACTCGGTCTGGACGTCACCGTCGTCGAAGCCGCCCCGTCACCGCTCGCCGGGCCACTCGGTGCACGACTGGGTAGCGCGGTGGGAAATCTGCACCGCGACAACGGCACCACGCTGATCTGCGGAACAGCCGTCGACGGCCTGGCCGGCACCGACCGAGTGACGGGCGTTCGTCTCGCGGACGGCCGACTGCTCGATGCCGACGTTGTGGTCGTCGGCATCGGCGGCATTCCGAACATCGACTGGCTCGACACCAGCGGCCTCGCACTGGGCAACGGAATCCTGTGCGACGGCGGCGGCGCGACTGCCGTGCCCGGAGTGGTCGCAGTCGGCGACTGCGCCGCATGGCTGGATTCGACCGGTGTCCACCGACGCGTCGAGCATTGGGCCGGGGCCTCCGAACGACCCACTGTCGCGGTGGCCACCCTGCTCTCGGGTAGTTACGGCGGCCAACACGTCAAACCTCCGTACTTCTGGTCCGACCAGTACGGGTCGCGTATTCAGTTCGCCGGCACCGCTGGACCGGACAGTGAATGCACCATCGAAGAGGGGTCGCCCGAACTCGGGAGCTTCCTCGCCGTGTATCGATCCGACGGACTCCCGGTCGGCGTACTCGGTGTCAACCAAGTTCGGTTGTTCACCCGCTGGCGCCGACAGCTCTCGGCTCCCGCTCGCGCGGTCTGAAACCACCCGGACCGCTGTTCCACCCGTCGTATTCCATTACCCCAGTTGACGTCTCGTCACCGATCCACAAGATCGGCCACGTACGGAGGACCGAAGTGACCACCATTCCCGACACCACGCCGCCCGCAACCTCCCTTCCCCTGCCCGAAAGTCTGATCTCCACCCTTCCCGGCCGGTATTACACCGATCCGGCCATCTTCGAGCTCGAGCAGGAGAAGATCTTCGAGGAGCTGTGGATCTGCGCGGTCCGTGCCGCTGACCTGGACAAGCCCGGCGCCTTCCGCACCGTGCAGATCGGCCGCGAAAGCGTCATCGTGACGCGCACCAGAACAGGGGCGATCAAGGCCTACCTGAACGTGTGCGCGCACCGCGGTGCGCGAATCTGCATGGAGGACAAGGGCGAAGTCAAGCGATCGTTCCAGTGTCCGTACCACGCGTGGACCTACGACCTCGACGGAAAGCTCATCGCAGCACCGAATCTCACCAAGATGCCCGACATCGACCGGGTTCGTTACGGCCTGTCACCGGTGTCGGTCGAGGAATGGCTCGGGTATGTCTGGGTCAATCTCAGCGACAATCCGGCCTCCTTCGACACCACTGTCGTGCAGGACATCCGCGATCGACTCGGCGACGTGGAGTCGATCGATCGCTACAAGATCGAAGACCTGGGCCTCGGCCGACGCGTGAGCTACGACGTCAAGGCCAACTGGAAGCTCATCATCGAGAACTTCATGGAGTGCTACCACTGCGCCACCATCCACCCCGAGCTGACCGAGGTACTTCCCGAATTCGCCGACGGTTACGCCGCCCAGTACTACGTGGGCCACGGAGCCGAATTCGGGGAATCCGTCAAGGGATTCACGCTCGACGGTTCCGAGGGACACGACTCCATTCCCGGAATCGCACCCGAACAGGACCGACGCTACTACGCCATCACCGTCCGGCCACAGGTGTTCGTCAACCTCGTCCCGGATCACGTGATCATCCACCGAATGTATCCACTTGCCCCCGATCACACTCTGGTGGAATGCGATTGGCTGTACTTGCCCGGTGTCGTCGCCTCGGGTCGGGACCTGCAGCACTCGGTGGAGTTGTTCCACCGCGTCAATCTGCAGGATTTCGAGGCGTGCGAACGCTGCCAGCCCGCCATGAGCTCACGCAAGTACCGCGACGGCGGAGTACTGGTGGGCAGCGAACACCACATCGGCATCTTCCACGACTGGCTGAAGAACCGCATCGAGGCCTGAACGCACGCTGCTCCGCACTCGGTGCCGATAGGATCGGTAACCATGAGTGTCGAGGTCACGTCGCCGGGCACCCCGGGTTCGTCGGGGGTGCCCGGCGAACCAGGAGCGACGATGGCGGACGTCGCCTACTCCGCTATCCGCGACAAACTGATCATGCTGACCATCAAGCCGGGTGAGGCCGTCGTCGAATCGGCCTTGTCCGCCGAGCTGGGCGTCGGACGCACGCCGGTACGGGAAGCTCTCAAACGGCTCGAGTACGAGCGCCTCGTCATCTCGCACGCCCGCCGTGGCACTTTCGCCACGGCCATCGACGTCGCCGATCTGGGCGACATCTCCGAAATCCGCCAGCGGCTCGAGCCACTGGCGGCCGCCAAGGCCGCCACTGCGGCCACCGCAACCCAACGCCAAGTTCTGTTGGGCATGGCCGACCGGACCGAAAAGTTCGAGGCGACGCCGCCGAGCCAACACGACCTGATCAACTGGGACGCCGAAGTGCATCGCACCGTCTACCGGCTGGCGGCGAACCCGGTTCTCGAAGACGCGTTGATCCGCTACAACAATCTCGCGACGCGAATCTTCTGGTTGTTCATGGATCGACTGCCCCCTCTCGCCGACCACGTGGGAACGCACACCGAGCTGCTGCGCGCCATCGCGGCCGGGGACGCCGAGAAGGCCGCGGCCATCGCTCGAGCACACGTGACCGAGTTCGACGACGCAGTCCGCGCCGTAATTTAGATCGCCGGCCGGGGCCACGCCCCGAGGGGCAACACCACGGCCCAGTGCCTGTTACGTATAGTCGCGGGGGTGGCCAGCGACGATTCGACACGTGCCCCCGAGGGTGGCGTCCAGTCCGTCGACCGCGCGTTTCGGGTGCTCGAGGTCGTGGCACGACTCGGAGAGGCGGGCGTGAGCGCCATCGCCACCGAGATCGGTGTGCACAAGTCCACGGTGTCACGCCTGCTGGCGTCGCTGGAAGAACACGACATGGTGATGCAGACGCACAATCGCGGCAAGTACCGGCTCAGCCTCGGAGTCCTCCGGCTCGCTGCGGCCGTGCCCGAGCGTCTGGAGATCACCGAATACGGCCATGCGGTGTGTGAACGCCTCGCCGGCAAGCTCGGCGAAACAGTGAATATCGCTGTGCTGCGGTCCAATACAGCGGTCCATCTGGACCAGGCCCGCGGGCCGAGTTCGGTGGGAACCCACAACTGGATCGGGGAGCAGACGCCGCTGCACGCCACCGCGAGCGGCAAGGTGTTGCTGGCTGCCCTCGACTCGGATACGCGTCAGGACGTCGTGGACGGACTCGACCTGCACCGATTCACCGAACACACGCTCACCACCAAAGCCGGTCTCACCGCCGAACTCGACGCTGCGGTATCCCTCGGATACGCCGTCGTCGTCGAAGAGTTCGAGACCGGACTCAACGCCATCGCCGCCCCGATTCTCGACTACACCGGCAAGACGACCGCCGCACTGAGCATCTCGGGACCGGTCTACCGCTTCGACGAAACGAGAATGCGGGCCATCGTCCCCGACGTGCTGGCCGCCGCCGCGGAGATCAGCGAGAAGATGGGCTACCGAGAGTCCTTCATCCCCTCGGCCTGAGCAGCCTCAGCACACTCCACCACGTTCGTCAGCAGCATCGCCCTGGTCATCGGCCCGACGCCGCCTGTCGCTCCACTGAGCCGCCCCGCAATGTGCTCGACGCCGGGGTGCACGTCGCCCAGTATTCCCTCGACGGTGCGGGTGATCCCCACCGACAACACCGTGGCTCCGGCACTGATCCAGTCAGGCTGAACCAGATGCGCAACGCCCGCCGCTGCGATGACCACGTCGGCGGCCCGAGTGTGCGCGGCGGTGTCCACCGTCGCCTCGTGGCACATGGTCACAGTTGCGTGTTCGCTGCGACGCGTCAGCATCAAGCCGAGCGGACGACCCACCGTGATTCCACATCCGATGATGCAGAAGCGAGCACCGGTGATCGGAACATCATGGTGGCGAAGCAGTTCCAATATCCCGCGTGGGGTGCAGGGCAGCGGCCCGTCCATGCCGAGTACGAGCCGCCCCAAATTGGTCGGGTGCAGCCCGTCGGCATCCTTGCGAGGATCGATCAGCTCGATCACCCGATGGGTGTCGATGTGCGAGGGCAGCGGCAACTGAACGATGAACCCGGTGCACTCGGGATCCTCGTTGAGAGCGTGCACGGCATCTTCGATCTCCTGCTGACTCGCGGACGCAGGCAGCCGAACCTGAATCGAATGCAGTCCCACCTCCGCGCAGTCGCGATGCTTCGCCGCGACATACGAACGGCTGCCCGGATCGTCGCCCACCAGAATCGTGCCCAGGCCGGGCCGAATCCCCTGCTGGCCGAGCCGTTCGACGCGGTATCGCAGATCGTCCTTGACGATTCCGCTGACCGCCGTTCCGTCGATCTTGAGCGCTGTGGTCATACTTTCGATTCCTCGGTTCGGCGTGCCGCTAGGTTCTGATATATCAACTGTCGGTCAGGATACGGCGAGTCGCAGCAACCGGTCAAGAGCCGCTGTATGGGAGGGTCGAGACATGGAGCCCCTGCAGCCGATGCGGCCGGTCGACGTGCGGTACGACGAGCGCGAGGCCGCACCTCGATGGAAGGTGTGGGGTGCGCGCATCGTCCTTGCAGCACTCGTTCTGACGGCGATTCTCGTCGAGGACGGACAGTCCTGGATGGTCGTCGCAGGGGTCTGTG
This sequence comes from Rhodococcus sp. IEGM 1354, assembly GCF_030056855.1. Lineage (NCBI taxonomy): Bacteria > Bacillati > Actinomycetota > Actinomycetes > Mycobacteriales > Nocardiaceae > Rhodococcus > Rhodococcus sp. IEGM 1354. Next base: position 105,756 of record NZ_JASHKT010000012.1, on the reverse strand, counting down.
CATCCGCCATCGGCGCGGCGCTCATCGTTGCGTCCACGCGACGAACAATGCGGGAGAACACGGGCCGACGGATTCCCTGGCTCGGTCGGCCGCCGGTCGAACCCCGTCGGGTAGACCTACTGGATACCTTTGGACTACCGATGGTCGTTTTCGGAATCGCAGTGGCCGCGAAGAGCGCATCCGTACCGTGGTTCTTTGCGTTGCCGGTCGTCTGTGTCGGCGCTGTCGGGGTGCCCCTGGCGGCGCAGGCATGGCACAACCACCGAGTCCGCAGAAGCACGCCCACCCCCTGACCACTCGGGTCAGGTGCGAGGCTCGACGGCGATTGCCCGACGGCACAGCGCATACAACTGGCCGCGACTCCCACCACGTGCCGGTGAAATCCGACCGACCGTCGCCGATGAAGAGGTGATCGAGTCTCTACTATGGAGGCGTCGTTGCCGGTCACCCGCAGAAGAACAGGTGGGGTGGTGCTGCCGCACTGCATGCGAGAAGGAGTGCCGGTGATGCGAAAGTCCCCTTCTCGATCGATGTTCCGCGACGGTGCCGGAAACCTGGCGTTGATTGCGGGCATCGTCGCAGTCGTCTGTGCGTTCGTGCCGTTCGTCGGAGACTTCGTGACCATCCCGGCCGGAGTGGTAGCGGTTGTCAGTGGCTGGATCGGTCTCGGCCGTGCAGTCGAGGGCGACGCGTCCAACGGTCGCGACGCGATGATCGGTGCGGCGCTCGGTGGCATCGGATTGTTTGTCGTGTTCCTGACCTACTTGGCGTCGTCCATGTGATCGCGGCCGTCCCGACCCGGTAGCGACGAAAAAGGCCGTATAGGACTACGCGCCGAGCTCCTTCTTAACGATCTTTCCGACGGAGTTCTTCGGTAGGGCGTCGTGGACGACTGTCCGAGTCGGTCGCTTGAACTTGGCCAGGCTCTGAGCGCAGTGCGCGTCCAGGTCGTCGACCGAGATCCTGCGACCGGCTCGTGCAACGACGTGCGCGACGGGCACCTCCCCGTAGACCGGATGCGCCTCGCCGACGACGGCCACTTCCAGCACGTCGGGATGGGATTGCAGGACGTGTTCGATTTCGCTCGGCGCGATGTTCTCGCCGCCGCGAATGATCATGTCCTTGAGTCGATCCACCAAGACGAGATAGCCGTCCTCGTCGAGGACTCCGATGTCGCCGGTGTGCAACCACCCCTCTCGAATGGTCTTCGCGGTCACGTCCGGCAGGCCCAGGTATCCCTGCATGATCGTCTCTCCACTGACCAACACTTCACCGGTCCGGCCGGGCAGAGAGCTCGGACCGTCGGGTGTATCGATCGCAATGTCGATACCGGGGAGCGCGATGCCGACGGTGCCCGGCTTTCGAATCCCGTTCGGCGGGTTGATCGTTGCCGCCACAGTGCATTCCGACAGGCCGTACCCTTCGACGACCGGCACGCCGAAGATCGATTCGAACGACGCGATCAGGCCGGCAGGCATGGGCGCTGCTCCACAGATGACGAATCGAAGCGACGAGATGTCGCGGTCGGTCGAGCCGCGGTCCGCCAACAGTGAGTACATGGTGGGCACTGCAGAGAAGTAGGTGGGCCGGACAGTCTCCACGTTGTCCCAGAACGTGTCCGGCGAAAAACGAGGCGCGACGTGCACACGACCGCCGGCTCGTAGCGGAGCAACTGTGCCGACGACGAGTCCGTTGCAGTGAAAGAGCGGAAGCACCAACAGGCTCGTATCGGCATCGGTCAATTCGCAGGCCGTCACGATGGCGGCGCTCATCCGGTCGACGTTGCGATGAGTCAGCACACAGCCTTTCGGCCGCCCCGTCGTTCCCGAGGTGTAGACGATCAAGGCCGGTGCCGAGCTGTCGACGGGCCCCGTTCCACGATGCGTGCCGTCGATCTGCGGCAACCGCGGACGATGGGCGCGGGAATCCACGTTGATGAACGAAATACCCTGTGCGCGTCCGAGAGTGCAGGCTCGCTCGCTACCGACGAGCACGCGGGCGGTCGAGTCCTCGAGTTGATAGCGCACCTCGTCGTCGGTGAGCGCGGGATTGACGGGAGTCAACGTTGCTCCCAGCACCCATGCCGCGAACATCGTGGTGATGATGTCGATGCGATTCGGAAGCAAGACTGCAACCACATCACCCGCTCCCACCCCCGCGTCGATGAGTTCGGCGGCAACCGAGTCGACGTCGAGCCCGAACTCGGCATTGCTCAACCGAGTGGAGTCGTCGGACAGACACGCGCCGTCCGGATCGTTGTCGATGCGGCGGTACATGGCCTGCAGAACCGGCGAGGAGGCGTCGAGAATTGGTTGCATGTGACGTAGGTTACGGTCTGCCTGTTTGAAAGACTTCGGTCCAGCAGCACAAAAACCGCGGATTATTTGTAGCCCGAAAAGTAAAGGAACACCCGTGCCGACACCTGCCGACATCTCGCCTACCTCCGCCGAGGCGGTGCGCACTCACGTGGCCGCGGTTGCCGCGCACCTCAATGCCCGGCTGGCAGATGTGGTGGCGCAGATGCGCACGACACTCGCGTCGCGCATCACGGAACTGAACAACGAACCGTCGTTGATCGAGCTGCTGGGATCGAGTATCGAGGGCAACGTCGACACGATTCTGCACGCCCTGCAGCACGACATCGGTGGTGCCGGATTCGAGCCGCCGGCGGCGGCCATCGAATACGCGCGCCGCCTGGCTCAGTGGGGCGTCCCGGTCAATGCCCTGGTTCGTGCCTATCGACTCGGCCAGCAATTTCTGCTCGATCGAGCGTTCGAGACCTCGATGTCGCTGCACGCGCCGGACCCGGTCCGGATGGAGGCGCACCGCGTGATCGTCGATTCGGTCTTCGACTACATCGACTGGATCTCGCAACGGGTGGTCGCGGTGTACGAGACCGAACGAGAGTCCTGGCTGGCGGATCGCGAGAATGCTCGACTCGATGCAGTACTCGATCTCCTGAACGGCAAGGGGTCGACGGACGTCGTCGAGCGAGTGACCGGGTACCGACTGCGCGGACGACACCTGGCCGTCGTGGCCTGGGTCGGCGAGTCCGCCGTTCGTGTCGACCGGATGCGCAGGTTCACCACCACCATTCGCGCTCTGGCGACGGACTTGGACAGTCCAGCCCCTCCCCTGGTGGTCGGACGCGACGGCGCAACCGCGTGGGGATGGATACAGATTCCATCGAACGACACAGATCTCGCCGTCGTTCTCGATCGCATCAACACTCGACCGCGGACCGAGGACGCACCCCTGTTGGCGGCCGGGGCCATCGGGCTCGACGCGGCCGGGTTCGTCACATCCCACCGGCAGGCTCAGCGCGCCCATCACGTGGCGGTTCTGGGTGGCCGAGGACGAACGATCGAACGCTACGACGACCCCGGGTTGGCCGTGGTGGACCTGTGCGCTCGCGACCCGTCGGCACTGCAGGCCTGGGTCCTGACCGTCCTGGGACCGCAGTTGGCCGCCGACACCACACATGCCGAACGATTGCGCACCACGTTGCGGGTCTACCTCGCATGCGAGCGGAGCCTCTCCGCCGCGGCTGCGGTGATGACGATGCACAAGAACTCGATTCGCTACCGCGTCGACAACGCCGAGAAGCTGCTCCCCCGGCCACTGTCCGACGACCGGCTCGCCGTCGAGGTTGCCCTCACCGCATGTCAGTGGCTCGGGGCTCGGATCCTCTCCTGAGAGTGCACTTTGTGTCGGCGTCACAAAGACGGAGGTGAGCCTCGGGTCGGCGAACCATTGGGACCGCCGATACCGACCCCGTAGCTTTCTGTGGTGCAGGACACAGTCCGATGGTTGCGTCACCGCGACCCGCGCCTCGCGCGACAGGGCCGACTCCTGCTCCTTCATCCTCAGCGCTCGCTACAGAAAGCTCACTCATGGGATTCAAGAACGGACAGTTTCCTCCTGTCGACCTCGAAACCTTCCTCGACCGGCCTCTGCTGGAACGAGTGAAAGCCCTTGCACTGCACTGGGTCGACTACGGCTTCGGCTCGCCGAAGGTCATCCCCACCACCTATGTCGTCAAGCTCCTGGTGCTCTACATCGGGATCGGTCTGACCCTGGCGACACTGACTTCCGGCGTCGGGATGCCGTGGGACGTCGGCACATGGTGGGACGACATGATCGTCTACCAGAAGTTGGTCTACTGGACGATGCTGCTCGAAACCGTCGGACTCGCCGGATCATGGGGACCGATCGCCGGCAAGTTCAAGCCGATGACAGGTGGAATCCTGTTCTGGGCGAAACCGGGAACCGTTCGGATGCCTCCCTGGCCGGGCAAGATGCCGTTCACCTCGGGTGACACCCGGACGCCGCTGGACGTCGCGCTGTATCTCGCGCTCCTGGTGAGTCTGTTCGTACCCGTCATCGCGCCCGGAACACCGCCCGGTGCATTTGCCTCGATCCTGCCCGAGGGCATCGGCAACCTCGTCGATCCACGCTGGGCGATCGCGCCGGTCTTGCTCACCATCGTTGTGGGCCTGCGTGACAAGACGATATTCATCGCTGCCCGCGCCGAGCAGTACGGTCCTGCGATAGTCCTGTTCGGTCTCGTAGGAATTCTCGGTGACAACGCCATCGTCGACCTCGTCGTCGGACTGAAACTGCTCATCTTCTCGGTGTGGGTCGGGGCCGGCATCTCGAAATTCGGTGCACATTTCGCCAACGTCGTTCCGCCCATGGTCTCGAACAGCCCCTGCATTCCCACTCGCTGGGCCAGGCGCAAGCACTACCGGAATTTTCCGGACGACATTCGCCCCTCGGCAACGGCCAAGTTGATCGCGCACGTATTGGGCACCACCGTCGAGATCGCAGTACCGGTCGTGTTGCTGCTCACCACCGACACGACCGTCGCACTCGTCGGAGCACTTCTCATGGTGGCATTCCACCTGTTCATCATCTCGACGTTCCCACTGGCCGTGCCGCTGGAGTGGAATCTGTTGTTCGCCTACGCAGCGGTGTTCCTCTTCGTCGGACATCCTGCAGGACAAGGCTTCTCGATATTCGACGCGTCTCCTTGGTTCGTGGTGTCAGCGCTGGTGTGCTTGTTCTTCTTCCCGGTTCTGGGCAACCTACGACCGGACCTCGTGGCCTTCACGCCCTCGATGCGCCAGTACGCCGGCAACTGGGCCTCCGGTCTGTGGGCGTTCGCACCGGGTGCCGAGGACAAGCTGGACCGAATCATCCGTCCCACCCGCAATCAGGTACGACAGCTCGAAGCAATGGGTTATCCGCCTGCCGTCGCCGAGATCACGATGCAGCAGACCATCGCATGGCGCTCGATGCACAGTCAGGGCCGCGGATTGTTCTCGCTCCTGATCCGCAACGTTCCCGATATCGACCGATGGACGGTGCGTGAAGGCGAGTTCGCCTGCAACTCGATTCTCGGCTTCAACTTCGGCGACGGCCACCTGCACGACGCCTCCCTCATCGCAGCAATTCAGCGACGCTGCAACTTCGAGCCGGGCGAGTTCGTGGTGGCATGGGTCGAATCGCAGCCCATCCATCGAAAGACGCAGTCGTACAAACTCATCGATGCCGCCCTCGGCGTCGTCGAAACCGGTACATGGAACGTCGACGACGCGGTGTCCGCCCAGCCGTGGCTACCCGACGGCCCCATCCCCATGTCGGTGACGTGGCGGCGTCGTGCAGACTCGACAACCGCTCGCCACTCGGCACCAGAGGCGTCGTCAGCGACGGCCGGTGCTGGAGAATCGACATCATGACACGATCCGCGACGATAGTGGGCAGCGGCCCGAACGGGCTTGCGGCTGCACTTGCTCTGGCACGCGACGGCATACACGTCACCGTGCTGGAGGCGGAGAGCGAGATCGGCGGCGGCACCCGTAGCCACCGGCCTTTCACCACCGTCGATCTGCTCGTCGATCACTGTGCCGGTTTTCATCCGATGGCGGTGGGTTCACCTGCTCTCACCGGTCTCGAGCAACACGGACTGACGTGGCGGTGGTCCGAGATCGATTGTGCTCATCCGCTTCTCGACGATGCGGCAGCGCTGCTCCATCGATCGATAAACGAGACTGCTGTGGGCCTGGGTGCGGACGGCAGACGATGGAAGGCACTGTTCGAGCAACCGTCGTCGGCGTACGACAGACTGTCCGCAGACCTACTCGGACCGGTCGTGCACCTGCCCCGACATCCACTGCTGCTGGCGAGATTCGGTGCGCCGACTGCTCTGCCCGCTGCGGTGTTGTCACGGGTGTTCGCCACGCCGCAGGCGCGGGCACTGTTCGTCGGAGCAGCGGCACACGCGATGCGGCCGTTGACCGAAGTGTTCTCCTCCGCCATCGGGGTGGGAATCCTGACCGCGGGACACCACAACGGATGGCCGGTGGCGGAGGGCGGAACCGCGGCGATCTCACGGGCGATGCACTCCGCGCTCATCGAACTCGGAGCAACCGTGCAGACCTCGACGCGGGTTGCCTCGCGAGCCGACCTGCCGTCGTCGGACATCACGATCTTCGACACGACGCCGTCCGTGGTGGCCGACGTACTCGGCCAGGAACTGACGGCACGTACACGTCGCTCCTACAACAGGTTTCGACACGGCCCGGCTGCGTTCAAGGTCGACCTCGCGGTGCGCGGTGGAGTCCCGTGGACCGACCCCCGGGTCGCGCAGGCCGGCACTGTGCACGTGGGAGGTAGCGCCGCGGACACCATCGCAGCCGAGGCGGCCGTTGCTGCAGGACGAATGCCCGATCGGCCGTTCGTCCTCGTCGGGCAGCAGTTCGTCGCAGATCCTCAACGCGCGGACGGAGACGTCGTACCGCTGTACGCATATGCCCATGTTCCCGCCGGCCTCGATCACGATGTCACCGACGTCGTGATCGACCGCATCGAACAGTTCGCACCGGGCCTGCGTTCGCGAATCGTGGAGACGGTCACCACGTCTCCGCAGAGCTTCGCCGAGGGAAACGCGAACTTCGTCGGCGGCGACATTCTGTGCGGTACGTCGTCACCGACACAATTGCTCCTCGGACCACGGCCCGGCCGAGACCCGTACCGCACGGGAACGCCGGGGTTCTATCTGTGCTCGGCGGCAGCTCCCCCCGGACCCGGTGCACACGGCATGGCGGGACTGAATGCAGCGCGACGAGCTCTGGATGACCTGATGAAGCGCTGACACACAGTGAGGAATCCGCATGATTCGACGGATCCGTACGACAGTGAATGCAGTCGAGGCCGGAGGGCGAGTCGGGCGCATCCGTGGCGTTTCGGTTCGAGTCGGCGTGGGGCCCAGGTGTGGAAACCGCTCACGCGGGTAACCGACAGATAAGGAGCCGTTCATGCGGCCGCCAAAACCTCTGTTATATCGCGTGTTTCGCGATCGGAGCAGCGCACACAACCGAAGGATCCGCAGATGTCCAACAGAAATACCGTCATCCGTTCGCTACACGATCTCGGTGCCGCCGCCTGGTTCGGCGGTTCGCTCATGGGTGCCGTCGGCGTGAACGGTGCTGCCACTGCGGTGCAGGATCCGCGTGATCGCGCACAGGTTGCCGCGGCAGGGTGGGCGAAGTGGGCTCCGGTCAACGCTGCGGCCATCGGTGCACATCTCATCGGCGGCGCAGGCATACTCATGGCCAACCGCGGTCGTGCTCGCCATCAGCAGGGTGTCACCGCCAACACCAACATCAAGATCGCCGTCACCGGGGTCGCCCTGGCCGCAACCGCGTACAGCGGTGTTCTCGGCGCGAAAACGACCAAGGCTCAGGGCCATTCGATCGATTCGGCAACCGAGCCGTCAGCAGGTACCCCTCGCGAGGCCGCCGCAGCACAGAAGCAACTGAAGTACCTCCAGAGGGCATTGCCGGTCCTGACCGGGACCCTCGTGGTGCTGGGTGCTCAGCAGGGTGAGCAGCAGAGGCCGACCGAAATCTTGTCGGGAATCGCAGGAAAGCTGGTCGCCCGTGCGTAGATACACGCGAATGTGCCCTACCCCGTCGCAGACATTGCGGCGGGGTCGGACTTGTTGGGGCAGTGCCGACACCGGCGTGCAAGGTACGGCGGTCAAGGGGGCCTAGGAATTCCAGCGAAGGCCGGGCGTCATCGCAATGTCGGTCACTTGCTGGACCGTCAACACAGGGTCGGCGGATACATCGACGATGCTGCCGTCGGTCCCGTACACCTCTACGCGACTGCCTCTTTCGGATGATTTCAGATCGACGACAGTGCCGTCACTCAGCGTCCGACGCTCATCGACGTAGCCGGCAAAACATGGACCGGCGGATTGGTCGGATGTCGACAGCCTCACGTCTAGGTCACCCACGGCTCCGCCCAGCGAGATTCGCCCATACGCAGAGGCCTGGAAGTCGAATGTCAGCGGTGGGAACATGGCATCGGGTTCTACCGTGGTCCCGGCGGGGAGGGCTCCAACCAAAGCGGCCGACTTGGCTGCTGCGTCGAACCCCACCGGGGCGGAATCCGGTCCGACAAAGGCGTAATTGATTCTCTGCATGTCCTCGGGCTGAACGACCTCCGCACAGCCGGGTATCGACACGGCGTCGGGTTGCGGATCGTGGAGAAGACCGGCGACTACGACGCCTGCGGCCACGGTGCCGAAGATCACCACCACTGTCGACCACACCGACTTCGGGTCACCTGGGCTTGCCATCCTGCCAGTGTCCACCGCCGACGACGACCCTCATCGTTCGGGTCACGCTGCGTCGCAGCCTTTACCGCTCGGACCGTTCGGCAAATGCTGACCCCACAGCTCCGACCACGAACACGGCTGCAGTCAGCACGATGTTTCGCCACAGACCGAAGCGGGGGTCGAGTGCCCACTCCCGCGGCACGAGATTCTCGACGTTGTAGAGGTTGGACACCAGACTCGCAGCGACGGCGACAACACCGACTGCCACCAGCAACCGTGACCGCAGACCGACACCCCACACCAGGACCGCTATCGATATCGCCAGTAAGGGCAACAGCCCTCGAATCGTCAGGTTGCCTACGTAGAACATCATTCCGTTCTGCATGAAAACCGTTGTTGCAATCGACAATCCCAGACTCGCGACCAGCCAAAGCCGTACGTGCATGGCGACGCCCGATCGTCGTTCGCTCCACCCGCAGCAGGCCGCGACGGCCCCGATACACACCGGCAGAGCGCACAGCCAGTACACATCAGCTGCTGGTTCTCCAAGGTGCGCACCGCCGAACCACGCCGGACCCGACACCGACTCACCGCCGACGACCGGTTGCAGAACGTAGAACGGTAACGCACCGACGAAGAGCAGCGAGATGAACAACAGCGGGATGAACAACGGCGAAGCCTGAGCATCGAACTCGCTCACGGCCGCCGTTCTGCCTGATCGATCGCTCACGTGCCCTCCTCGGCGAGACAAGCACACCTTACGTCCGGTTTGTTTTCAACGGGTGCGCTTTCGACCGATCTGCACGCCGTCTACAGGCCGCCCCTCGCCGGCGTCCCCATTGTTCATCCCACATGCGGACCCGTCGTCGGAGATCTAGACCGGGCAGGGGTCGAGCCGGCCGCAGCTCGGATGGTCGACGAAAAAGCCCCGAACCGCATCGCTGCAGTTCGGGGCTTCTTCTTCTGTGCGCCCGAAGGGATTCGAACCCCTAACCTCTTGATCCGTAGTCAAGTGCTCTATCCGTTGAGCTACGGGCGCATGTTCAGTTGTGTCGGTTCCGAAGAACCAACGTGCCGATCCTTGCGGATCAGCGTGGCGGAGGCGAGAGGATTTGAACCTCCGGACCCGGTGAAGGGTCAAGTCATTAGCAGTGACTCCCATTCGGCCGCTCTGGCACGCCTCCTAGGCTGCCGGCCCTCTCGGACCGCCGAGGAAAGAGATTACACACGGCTGAGGCCAGAAGGCAAAACGGCTGGTCGACGCCCCAGGTTCGCGCGGCGTTCGCGTAAAAGATGCTTGTTGCTCGTCAACGCATGAAGCTGTCGAACCAGTCGAAGATGCGCGTCTGCGCATCGACGAGAGCGGCCTCGGCGGGGTCGGTGTCGTCGCTGCTGCCCGGCTGTTCCCGAGGATGATCGGCGCGATGCTCCACACCGGAGTAGCTGACGACGTTCGTGGCCACTGAGGCGCGCGTGGCGGCATCGCGGAGGGCTTCGATGTGTTCGGGTGGGGTGTGGGGGTCGTTCTCGCCGTAGAGGCCGAGCCACGGTGCCTGCAGCTTGGGCGCGGCGTCGACCAATGCGATGGCGTCCGAATTGAGCGGCTCCACGATCCCTGCTGCGGCGACACTGACAGCCGCTCCGACCGGACGGCTGGTGGCCACGATCAACGCGGCCGTTCCGGCATCGTCGAATCCGATGACGCCGATGCAATCGGAGTACACCCCGCGCTGGACGAGCCAGTCGGAGGTGGCGTCGAAATCGGCGAAGAGGTCGTCGCCGAACACTTCCTTGTCGTCGCCGTGCCCCCGATGGAACAGGTCCGGCGCTACCGCCAGCCACCCTTCCAACGCGAGCGCGCGCAGGAGATCTTTCAGCGACTCGGGTATCTCCCTGGCCTCGTGCAACACGACGATGCCGCCGCGCGGTGACCCATCGGGCTCGACGGCCGTCAACGGCACTTTCTCCTGCGAGACGGGTTTCGATGCGGCCGTATCCACCTCGTCGTCCGCGCCGACTGTGGGCGCGGGGGCGGACCGAAGGACTGCGAAGTCGCTGAAAGTTCCCGACATACTGTACGAAGATAGGACGATCGCGGCCGTCCTGCACAGCTTTGACGCGGACGGGCAGAAGTCGCTCACCGACAGGGTCGGCGCATAATGACTGACGTGACCGTGCACATCCGCCCCGACCTCGACGCCATCCCCGCTTACGTACCCGGCCGCAGCTTTCCCGGTGCGATCAAGCTGGCGAGTAACGAAACGACACAGGGCCCGCTGCCGAGTGTCCGTGAGGCAATCGCGGAAGCAGCCGGCGGCGTCAATCGCTACCCCGACATCCGCGCGACAGCGCTCGTCGAGTCGTTGGCGAAGAAGCTCGGAGTGGCCACGGAGAACGTGACCGCCGGAAACGGCTCGGTCGCGTTGTGCCAGGAGGTCGTCCAGATCACCTGTGGCCCCGAAGACGAAGTGATCTTCGCGTGGCGCTCGTTCGAGGCCTACCCGATCATCGTTCGGGTGACGGGCGCGACGCCCGTTCAGGTGCCGCTGACGTCGGACCACGTGCACGATCTCGACGCCATGCTCGACGCCATCACCGAGCGCACCCGACTCATCTTCGTCTGCAACCCGAACAACCCGAGCGGGACCGTCGTTCAGCGCGACAAGCTCGTGGCCTTCCTGGACGCGGTGCCGCCCAACGTCCTCGTCGTCCTCGACGAGGCCTACTTCGAGTACACCCGGCCCGACGCCGCAGGCAATCACACCGATGGGGTGGAGATCGCTCGCGGTCGGAGCAACGTGATCGTGCTGCGGACGTTCTCGAAGGCGTACGGCCTCGCGGGGTTGCGGGTCGGTTACGCCGTGGCCGATCCCGAGGTGATCACCGCGCTGTCGAAGGTTCGCATTGCCTTCGCAGTCAGCACCATTGCTCAGCAGGCGGCACTGGCGTCGCTCGAAGCCTCGGCCGAGTTACTGGCCCGTACCGATGCCCTGATCGCCGAACGTGATCGAGTGCGCGACGCCCTGGTCTCGGGCGGCTACGACGTGGGCGTATCCCAGTCCAATTTCGTCTGGCTGCCGCTGGGAGAACGTTCGGGTGAATTCGCCGCGGGCGCAGCCGAACACGGCGTGCTGTTGCGTTCCTACGGAAACGACGGAGTGCGGGTCACCATCGGCGACCCGCACGAGAACGACGCGTTTCTGAAGTTCGCTCTACAGTCCTAGCGCGCGCTCGAGCGTCGGCCAGGATTCACGAAGATCGTCCTGCCAGTACGGCCACTGATGAATGCCGTAGGGGCGGTAGGTGAAGGTGGCCGGAATGTCGAGCGAGCGCAGGCGTGTGTCGAAGAGCGTCGTGCAGTACAGCGCTGCAGCTTCGAGCGGCCCGCCCATCGCAGCTTCCTGCACTCCACCGCCGCCGGGGCCCAGCTCGTGCGGGCCGGGTAGGCCGGTGCCGACGGACACGTAGACGTCCTTGCCGCGCAATGCTTCTGCGTTGCGTGACGGATCGTGCTCGATCCATTTCGCGTCGGCGTTCTCGCCCCACATGTTGGTGGCGTTTCCGCCGTTGGTGGCGACCGTGGCGCGCACGGCGTCCTTGAGGTTGTTCTGCGAGTTGTCGTAGCACCCGCTCAAACCGGCAACTCCGGTGTAGAGATCGGGGTGACGCGTGATCAGATCCATCGCGGCCTGAGCACCCATCGACACTCCGCCGATGGCATTGGTGCCGTTACCGGAGAACCGCGCGTCGATCAGCGGCGGCAACTCCGACGTCAAGAACGTCTCCCAGTTGTTGACGCCCAGAACGGGATCGGGCACATTCCAGTCGGTGTAGTAGCTACTCGATCCACCGACGGGCAACACGACATTGACCGGCTTGTCCGCAAAGAAATCGACGATGTCGGTCTTCTGCGTCCACGTGCTTTCCTTGTAATCGGATTCCTTGCCGGCACTGACCCCATCGAGCATGTAGAGCGTCGGACGGGACACGGCCTGCGCGGCCGGCAGAAGAACCTGCACCTGAATCGCCCGACCCATCGCCGGCGAATCGACCCACACAGCCGCACGACGTGGAGTCAACATGTCGACTCGATCGATTCGTGCGGCAGGCTTGGGCGCGGACTGGGCCTGCACGCCAGGTGCCGCCCCGCCACCTTCGGCACTGCCGGTACCCGGAAGCGGCTGCGCTCCGGCGATACCCGACGACAGCAAGCACACAGCCAGCGCAGCCCCCGCTACTGCCAACACACGACGGTGCATCTGATCTGCCATCCTCCCCAGGCACGCCCTCGCGGGCGCAACACAAACAACATCCGTTCCACAACGTACCCACCGCGACGAAGACACGCCGAGGGCTGTGGGTCCGCTCACAGTAGCCGCGAAATCCCGGGTACAAAAGTCTGCGTAATCCTTTGTTACATGTACCGAAAAAATAACGGTCTACCTGGTCGGATGCTGCTGTCGGGAGGTCCCTCAGAAGGCACTCGATGTGACATTCGGTGGACTTTCCGGGGGTCGATGTCACATCGAGTGGACTTCTGGCAACACAGGCTCAACCGCGGCCGGTTTCGCCCTGCAACTTGTCGATCATTTCCGACGCCTGCGCCTTGTTCAGGTCGTCGGGAACTTCCTCCCCGGCCTCCTGGGCGAGGGTGCTCAAGTAGCTCTTCTGCGGACCGGTCATCGGCTCGTCGCCGGTGACCCAGTCGTCGGGATCCTTCTCGGGGTTCTGGTTGACCTGCTCGTTTTCGCTCATACGTTCGTAAATACGCTCTATTGCCGGTTTCCAAACGCATCGACCCTGCGCATTTCGACGAAAGCCTGCCCAGCGCGGCTGTCGATCGCGCGAATGACTTCGTTGACAGTTCAAAGATCCGACGAGAAAGCTCCATCGCACCCCCTCGAATTGGAGCAACATGAAGACGAAGAACCTGCTGGTCAGAATCGGCATCGGAAGCGCGATCGCTGCGGCAGCCATGGTCACCACCCCCGCCCTCGCCTCGGCCGATCCGATCACCGATTTCCTGTGCGGTGCCGGCTCGGCGCAGTTCTGCATCCTTCCGCCGCCGCCTGCCTTCGCTCCCCCGCCCGCACCGCAGGCCGCACCCGCCCCGCGGCCGCAGGGTGCGCCTGCTCCCGCACCTCGGCCCAACGGTGGGTTCCAGTACCAGAACTGTGACGCCGCCCGCGACGCCGGAGCTGCACCGGTCTACCGCGACGAGTACGGCTACGGCCCCCACCTCGACCGCGACAACGACGGCATCGGCTGCGAATAGCGAGTTCGCACTTGTGCAGGTAAATCGCTGTCGGTCGTCTGCACAAGTGCGATCTGGGCGGACGGATACGCTCGCTCGGTGAGACGACGCCAGCAACCGCCCCTTGCGAAGCGCCACGGTCTCGACCCTGCACGCGTCCGAATGCCCGAGGACGGCACCTGGCCCACCGTCCGCGAATTCTTGACGGCGACCGAGCAACGGATCTCGCCGGCGCGCATCGACGAGATGCTCACGACCGGTGAGATCGTCGACATGGGCGGCCCCCTAGCCGCTGATGCGCCGTACGTCCCCGGCGATGCTGTCTGGTTCCACCGCGATCTGCCGACGGAAACCGTTGTGCCATTCGATATCTCGATCGTGCACCGGGACGACGCCATAGTGGTGATCGACAAGCCGCACTTTCTGCCGACGATCCCGCGCGGCGGCCACATTCTGCAGACCGCTCTGGTGCGACTACGCCTCGAACTCGATCTGCCGCAACTGGTACCCGCTCATCGACTCGACCGCGTCACCGCTGGCCTGGTGCTGTTCGTCGTCGATCCGACACTTCGCGGGGCGTATCAGACGTTGTTTCAGGATCGAAAGGTCCGCAAGGAGTACGAGGCCATCGCGGCCTACGAACCGTCGCTCACCCTGCCTACCGAGGTACACAGTCGAATCGTGTCGGACAAGGGTCAATTCACTGCACGCGAAGTGGCTGGAGAACCCAACGCGCACACCGTCGTCGAACTCTTGGAACACCGTGAGGGCATCGGACGGTATCGACTGACACCGTCGACGGGACGAACCCATCAGCTACGTCTGCACATGAATTCGTTGGGCATCCCCATCCTGGGTGACGATCTGTACCCGACGGCAACCGGCCGAGCCGTCGACGATTTCACTGCTCCACTCCAATTACTCTCCAGTGCAATCGAATTCATCGACCCAATCTCGAAAGCTTTGCGCCGCTTCGAGACTCGGCGGAGCCTGGAGCGTTGGGTGCAGAACTGAAGTCCATGACTCTCGGCTCCGATCACTACTCAGAATTCTGGTCGCGCTCGGACTTCACCAGTTCCTTCGTGCGCACCAAGCGCAACGCCGTGACCAACACGACGCCGCCGATGATGTTGAACAGCACTGTGTAGCCGAACCATTCGATCCACTCGCGGTAGCTCACGTCCGCACCCGCGTGGATGGCCCCGAAGATCAGCAGGGAATCGAGAACCGAGTGGAACAACTGCAATCCGGCCAGCAGAAACCCCGCCGCCATGGCGGCGATGATGCGCGCTACGTCGGATTCGGTTCCCTGCTGCATGCGGGTCAGCAGTGTCATCGTGCTGCCGCCGAGAACAGCGAGGCAGATCGACTGAAGATCCAAGGGTGCGTAGACGAAATGATGCGCCGACTCGGACAACACTTCGAGCCATTGCGGAAACGCATGCGCGATCAACCACATCACGAACCAACCGCCGAGCAGATTCGCGAGCAGCGTCCCGACCCACAACTTCGCGAGCTGTGCAGGCGTGCCGTTGCGGGCCACAATCGCGGCAATCGGCATCAGGAAATCCTCGGTGAACAGTTCACCGTGCGCGAGATAGATGGCCACGAGGCCGATTCCGAACGCCAGGCCCGCCAGCAGGTGACTGCCAGTCTCGTCCAGCACCGCCAGGTACGCCATCACCCCCAGAGCGACCTCGAGTCCGCCGAAGAGTCCGGTGATCAGCACGGTGCGTACGGTGCGGTGCAATCGCTCGCCGCCTTCCGTGACGACAGCGTCGAAACTCTCCTCGAGCTCCTCTTCCAGAGGTCCCTCGTTGTCGCCGTCGTTGCGCCGCGCTTCTTCGCTCATTGGCAGGTAGTACCCACCGAACCGGTATCGATACCACGCCGAGAATTCGCTGCTTCACAAACGAACAAACCCGGCCCCACCCTCGCGGGCGGACCGGGCTCGATCAAACAACATATGGCGGAAGCGGAGGGATTTGAACCCCCGGACGCTTTTACACGTCTCTCGCTTTCAAGGCGAGTGCATTGGGCCGCTCTGCCACGCTTCCGTGTGCGATCTTAACGGCCGGGGCGGCACCGGCCCAATCGCCCCTCCGTGCCGGCCGTCAGCGTCGGGGTCTGGTTGCCGACGCGTCCATGGCAGCGTCCACCTTCTGGAAGATGTCGCCCAGGACGTCGAGTTCGGCCGGCGTGAGGAGATCGACCAGATGTTGCCGGACGCTGCGGACGTGCGTGGGTGCTGCCTCCGTCAGTCGTCGTCGACCTTCCTCGGTGATGACGGCGAGGACGCCACGGCCGTCGTGCGCGCACGTACTGCGGCGCACCATGTCCTGGACTTCCATGCGCCTGATCTGGTGGGTGAGGCGACTTCGGGAGGACAGAACCCCGTCGGCCAACTCGCTCATGCGGATGGAGCCGTCGTCCGCCTCGGACAGCATCACCAGGATGCGGTACTCCGCCATCGACAGGTCGTGTCTGTCCTGTAGATCCCTGTTCAATACCTCCATCAATCGTTGACCGCCGTCGACATAGGCACGCCAAGCTCTCATTTCCGCAGTGTCGAGCCACTGCGGGTCCCCCCCGGGACCAATGGCTAATTCGGCCGTCACGCGAGTCATCTTAGGCAGGAAATCTACTCACGAGTAGCTTGCCGTGGTTCGGGGTCCGATTCGCCGATGCGACCTAGGGTCGAGTTATGACAGATCCCTACATCGACCCCCCGTACGTTGCCGCCGCCGATCGCTACGAATCCATGTCGTATCGCCGAGTGGGATCGCGTGGGCCGGTACTGCCGGCTGTGTCGCTGGGCCTGTGGCACAACTTCGGCGACGACGTTCCACTGATGAAGCAGCGCGCGATTCTTCGTCGCGCCTTCGATCTGGGAATCAACCATTTCGACTTGGCGAACAACTACGGTCCGCCGTACGGAAGCGCCGAGAAGAACTTCGGCCGCATCTTCTCCGAGGACTTCGCCGGCTACCGCGACGAGCTGATCATCTCCAGCAAAGCGGGATGGGACATGTGGCCCGGCCCGTACGGCTTCGGCGGCTCCCGCAAGTACCTGCTGTCGTCACTCGACCAATCGTTGACGCGCATGCGACTCGACCACGTCGACATCTTCTACAGCCACCGCCCCGACCACGACACCCCTATCGAAGAGACAGCCGGCGCTCTGATCAGCGCCGTCCAGCAGGGGAAGGCCCTGTACGCGGGCATCAGCTCGTACAAGCCCGAGGGCACGCAGAAGATGGCGGATCTGCTCGCCGACGCCGGTGTTCCGTTGCTGATCCATCAGCCCAGCTACTCGATGGTCAACCGGTGGATCGAACCCGAATTGTTGGGCACACTCGACGCGATCGGCGCAGGCGTCATCGCATTCTCTCCCCTCGCCCAAGGCATGCTCACCGACAAGTACCTCGACGGCATTCCCGCGGATTCGCGCGCAGCACAGGGCAAGTCGCTGAACCCGGACTGGCTCACCGACGACCACATCGGGCACCTTCGCGCACTGAACGACATCGCGTCGGCCCGCGGTCAGTCACTGGCTCAGCTCGCGCTGAGTTGGGCGCTGCGCGACCGACGAGTGACGTCGGTACTGATCGGCGCCTCGAGCGTCGAGCAGCTCGAGAACAACGTCGCGGCACTGGACAATCTGGACTTCTCCGACGCCGAACTCGAACAGATCGACAGCCACGCCGGCGACTTCGGCATCAACCTCTGGGACCTGTAGAAGTGCCTGCGGCAGTGGTGCGTTCGAGAGCCTCCTGGGGCACGTAAACGCACCACTGTTCATCTGGGTCGTTCCGCAGGCTCCACTCCTGCAGCCGGAGGGGCATCATGGATACATGCGTGCAATCACACTGAAAGAATTCGGCGATCCCGACGTCATGGAGTGGACCGAGGTTCCCGATCCACGGCCGTCCCGAGGAGAGGTGATCGTCGACGTCTCGGCCACCGCCGTCAACCGTGCCGATCTGATGCAGCGTCAGGGCAACTACCCGCCGCCCCCGGGTGCCAGCGAGATCCTCGGTCTCGAGTGCTCGGGAATCATCTCCGAGCTCGGTGACGGCGTCAGCGGTTGGAACGTCGGCGACAGGGTCTGCGCGCTGCTGGCCGGTGGCGGGTACGCCGAGCAGGTCGCCGTGCCTGCCACCCAGCTTTTCCCGATCCCTGCGGGCCTCGATCTCCATGTGGCAGCGGCACTTCCGGAGGTCGCGTCCACGGTGTGGTCCAACCTGGTGATGGATGCGCACATGCGTTCGGGGCAGGTGCTGCTGATTCACGGCGGCGGTAGCGGAATCGGTACGCACGCAATCCAGGTCGCGAAACAGATGGGCGTCACCGTCGCCGTGACCGCCGGATCCAAGTACAAGCTGGACATGTGCGCGGACCTCGGTGCCGACATCCTCATCGACTACAAGAATCAGGACTTCGTCACCGAAATCCGTTCACAGACAAACGATCACGGTGCCGATCTGATTTTGGACAACATGGGCGCGAAGTACCTCGACCGAAACCTCGATGCCCTCGCCATGGACGGCACCGTCGTCACCATCGGAATGCAGGGAGGAGTGAAGGGGGAGCTGAACTTCGGCAAGCTCCTCGCCAAGCGCGGCTCGGTACACGCAGCCGGATTGCGAGGACGCCCCGAGACCGGACCGTCGAGCAAAGCCGACATCGTCGCCGACATGACCGCACACCTGTGGCCGATGATCTCCGAAGGTCGCGTCACCGCCGTCGTGCATGCCGAAATCCCGATAACCGAAGCAGCACAAGGCCATCGGATGCTCGACGACGCCGAGACAATCGGGAAGGTCATCCTGCGCGTGCAGTGATGTGCGTCCGAGGGTCGTGAGTGGAACTTCGTAGTGGGCTACGAAGTTCCACTCACGTGCGGCGCAGCCGCTCTCACAGGGCGAGCGCAGCGAGAGCTTTCACGAGCTGATCGATCTCGTACCGGGTGGTGTAGGGAGCGAGTCCGATGGTGACGGCACCACCCTCGTCGTTGACGCCCAGGGCGTCGAGCAGACGACTGCCACCGTGGACCCCGCTGACGCTGCCGATTCGAGCCTGCGCGAGTTGCTCGGACACCTTCACCGCGGGCATACCGTCGACGGTGAAGCTGACGGTCGGGATACGCGTGGGCGCAGTGCCGAGCACCATGACGTGGTCGAGGGTGGCGAGCGCAGCCATCAGATGCTCGAAGAGCCGATCCTGATAATGCTGCAGCGACCCGATGGACAGCTCGAGCCGCTCACGGCGAGTGCCCGTCGCTGCGTCGTCCAGATTGGCGAGGTAGTCGATGGACGACACGACACCGGCCAGCAGCGCGTACTGATGACCACTGACCTCGAGCCGTTCCGGCCCCTTCGCCGACGGGTTCAGCGACATCGACGGCAACTGGTCGAGCAGAGTCGGATCGCGGAAGATCAGCGCACCCACCGACGGCCCACCCCACGCCGCCGCGTCGATCGCGACGACGTCGGCTCCGAGTTCCTTGATGTCGACGTGTGCATAGGGGGCTGCTCCGGCGGCATCGACGACGATGAGTCCACCGACCTCGTGCACCAGATCCGCCGCGACGCGAACGTCGGGAGCGCTACCCACGATCGGCGACGCCGCGGTGACCGCGACGAGCCGGGTGGTGGAGGTGATGAGTTCCTCGAACTGCCACGTGGGCAGCTCGCACGTATCGATCTCGACCTCGGCCCAGCGCACGTGTGCGCCGGTTCGGCTGGCGACCCGCAGCCACGGCGCGACGTTGGCTTCCTCGTCCAGACGCGAGAGCACCAGGCCGGTTCCCAGCCCGAGCCGGGAGCTCAGAGAATCGGCGAGCCATGACAGCAGCGTCGCCCGATCCGGTCCGATGACCACCCCGGACGGATAGGCACCGACCAGATCTGCGATTGCGACGCGGGCGGATTCGAGCAGAGCAGCACTCCGCTTGGCGGCGATGTTGCCGGCCGAATGATTGGACGCACTGTGCCGGAACGCCGTGGAGACGGCCGTCGACACGCGATCCGGAATCAGCATTCCCAGCTGAGGGTCCAGATGAATCCACCCGTCGCCGAGGGAGGGAATGGACCCTCTGACCCGTGCGACGTCGTACCCCATGCCGGACACTCTAAGCGCCGACCCGCCGAGGGTGTGTTTCACGTCCCGTTTCCCCAGGGAACGGCAGCCAACAACGCACGCTTCGATCCTCCTGCTTCCCCGGTTGCGAACGACCGAACCAGGATAATCGCCCCTGTCGATCGCGCAACGGCAGGCGACGCGTAAAGATGGATGCATGACGCAATCCGAGTCGAACAATGCACCCGGCGATCACGTCGTCGTGATCGGCCCCAACGGAGAGCCACTCGCATTGAGCCGCGAGGAAGCCACCGCTGCTGCAGCCCGCGCTTCCGGTTCGGCGGCAAACGAGGAGTCGTCCGACGGATCGGACCTGTCGGAGATGGTGGAACAGCCCGCCAAGGTGATGCGCATCGGCACGATGATCAAGCAGCTTCTCGAAGAAGTGCGCGCGGCACCTCTCGACGACGCCAGCCGCAATCGGCTCAAGGAAATCCACAAATCGTCCATCCAGGAGCTGGAGCAGGGCTTGGCCCCGGAGCTGCGCGACGAGCTCGAGCGTCTGGTGCTGCCGTTCGGCGACGACGTCGTCCCCACCGATGCCGAATTGCGGATCGCCCAGGCTCAGCTCGTCGGCTGGCTCGAAGGACTGTTCCACGGCATCCAGACGGCACTGTTCGCTCAGCAGATGGCCGCACGGGCCCAGCTCGAGCAGATGCGTCAGGGCGCATTGCCTCCCGGTGTCATGCCCACACCGGGCGGCGGCCACGGCAGCGGTACCGGCCAGTACCTGTAACACCACACACACGCTCGCAAAATGAGCTGCATGGTCGATTACAGGTAGTGTCGACCGTCGTGTCGGCACCAGCGAAGGATCCCGAGAGCGAGGCAGGAGAACAGATGCCTGCTCCGGTTTCGGACTCACAGACTTATCGGCGCGCGTTCGGCGATCTGCGGACCGGTTTCAACCAGCGTGAGCTGTGGCTGCATCTCGGCTGGCAGGACATCAAGCAGCGCTATCGACGGTCGGTGATCGGTCCGTTCTGGATCACCATCGCCACCGGCGTGCAGGCCATTGCGATGGGCCTGCTGTATTCGGTGCTCCTCGACATCGATCTGCGCGAGTTCCTGCCGCACGTGACCGTTGGCCTGATCATCTGGAACCTCATCAGTGCCGCGATTCTCGAGGGCGGAGACGTCTTCGTCGCCAACGAGGGTCTCATCAAGCAGTTACCCAGCGCGCTCAGCGTGCACGTGTACCGCCTGGTGTGGCGTCAGCTGCTGCTACTCGGCCACAACCTGCTGATCTACGTGATCATCATCGCGATCTTCTGGCCGCCCGGCGGGCTGCACTGGACGGTGATCTTCGCGATCCCGGCGCTGGTGCTGATTCTGCTCAACGCCGTGTGGGTGTCGATCCTCTTCGGCATCATCGCCACCCGCTACCGCGACATCGCCCCGATCCTCGGCAGCTTCGTCACGCTGATGTTCTTCATGACGCCGATCGTGTGGACCACGTCGGGACTCGTGCAGATGGGCGGCGAGGCCGCGAAACGCGCCAAACTCGTCGAGATCAACCCACTCTTCCACTACCTCGACATCATCCGGGCCCCTCTGATCGGCGAGGACCAGCAGGCGTACCACTGGTACATCGTGCTCGGGTTCACCGTCGTCGGGTGGGCGCTGGCCATCGTCGCTCTCAAGAAGTACCGGGCCCGCGTGCCCTACTGGGTTTAGGGGTCAGCAGTTGTCCATCAGCATCAGTACTCATGACGCATGCGTCGACTTCCCGATCTTCGACGCCAAGACGCGGTCCTTGAAGAAGGCGTTCCTCGGCAAAGCCGGCGGTGCCATCGACCGGAACTCCTCCGACGTCGTCGTCGTCGAAGCCCTCAAGAACATCACGATGAACCTGAAGGACGGCGATCGCGTCGGCCTGGTGGGACACAACGGTGCCGGCAAGTCGACGCTGCTGCGGCTGCTCTCGGGCATCTACGAGCCGACGCGTGGCAGCGCCACCATCCGCGGCCGCGTCGCGCCGGTGTTCGATCTGGGCGTCGGTATGGACCCGGAGATCTCCGGTTACGAGAACATCATCATTCGTGGGCTGTTCCTCGGCCAGACCCGCAAGCAGATGCTCGCGAAGATGGACGAGATCGCCGACTTCACCGAACTCGGCGACTACCTCGACATGCCGCTGCGCACCTACTCGACGGGTATGCGGGTGCGCGTCGCGATGGGCGTCGTCACCAGCATCGACCCGGAAATCCTGCTGCTCGACGAGGGCATCGGTGCCGTCGACGCGGAGTTCATGAAGAAGGCCCGGCACCGACTGCAGCAGTTGGTGAAGCGCTCGGGAATCCTGGTGTTCGCCAGCCACTCCAACGAATTCCTGGCTCAGCTGTGCGACACCGCGATGTGGATCGATCACGGCCAGATTCGCCAGCAGGGCGGCATCGAGGACGTGGTGCGGGCCTACGACGGCGACGACGCCGGGGACCACGTCGCGCAGATCTTGAAAGAGATCGAGCGGGAAGATACAGCCGGTGCCTGACAAGATCGTCGGGGTCATCGTCACGCACAAGCGTCGGGAGTTGTTGGCTCTGTCGTTGGACGTCATCGGTGCCCAGACGCGTCCGCTCGATCATCTGGTCGTCGTCGACAATGCGAACGAGCCGGCCGTCCGTGAATTGGTGGACTCGACGGCCCTGCCGACGACGTACCTCGGCTCGCAGCACAACCTGGGTGGCGCAGGCGGATTCGCGCTCGGCATTCTGTACGCCCTCTCGCTCGGTGCGGACTGGGTGTTTCTCGCCGACGACGACGGCCGCCCCGAGGGCCCGAAGGTGCTCGAGACCCTCTACGACTGTGCGCTCGCGCACGGACTGGACGAGGTCTCCCCCGTCGTCTGTGACATCGAGGATCCGGATCGCTTGGCGTTTCCGCTGCGACGCGGCGTCGAGTGGCGTCGTCTTCGCTCGGAGTTGATCGACCCGGAGAATCCGGACGACGATCTGCTCGAAGGCATCGCGTCGTTGTTCAACGGTGCCCTGTTCAAGGCGTCGACGATCGATGCGGTGGGCGTGCCCGATCTGCGGCTGTTCGTGCGCGGCGACGAGGTGGAGGTACACCGCCGATTGCAGCGCTCGGGCCTGAAGTTCGGAACGTGTCTCACGGCCGCGTACGTCCACCCCAACGGGGCCGAGGAGTTCAAGCCGATCCTCGGTGGGCGGATGCACACGCAGTACCCGGAGGATGCGACCAAGCGGTACTTCACCTACCGCAACCGCGGTTACTTGATGTCGCAGCCAGGCATGCGAAAGCTGTTGCCGCAGGAGTGGATTCGCTTCACCTGGTTCTTCCTGATCACCACCAGGAATCCTCGCGGTCTGGCGGAGTGGTTCCGGTTGCGCGGACTCGGCCGTCGAGAGCACTTTCGTAAGCCCTGACGTGTTTGCGAACGCGTCCCCACCGGCTACCGTGTGCCCATGACGGAACCTCGGAAGCTCGCGGATCGCATCAAGTCGTCGGCTCGAGAAAAACTTCAACGAGCAATCGGTGAGGTTCTGGCGCAGCAGACCGCGCAGCTGGCCGAGCAGACCAGCGATCAGCAAGCGAAATTGCTCGACGTCCTCGAACGTCAACGACGTGAGATCGACGATTTGCACGCCTTCATTCGCGGTCTCGAAATGCGGATGCGTCGCGACATTCCGTACGCTTCCGACGTCGAAGCCGCCGCCCAGAGCGCAGAGTTCGCCGAAGAGATGATGCCGGAGGCCCCGACCTTCCTGCGGCCGCACGCCACGCTGCGATTCGCACTCGGTGAGGTCTCCATCCGCGGCATGGCGCTCGAGTTCGGAGTGGCCAGCGGGACGACGCTCGAGATCATCGCCGAGGAATTGGCGTCGCGTAAGGACATCACCGTCGTCGCCGGATTCGACGTGTTCTCCGGCCTACCCGAGACCTGGCGTACGGGCTTTCCGAAGGGACTCTTCGAGCAGGACACGATCCCCGAAGTGCCCGGCGCACAGATCGTCCCGGGGCTGTTCGAGGATTCGCTGCCGGGATTCCTGAAGGGCCACCACGAGAAATTGGCCTTCCTGCACCTCGACGCCGACCTGTACTCGTCGACGGTCACCGTGCTGGACCTCGTGGCCGATCGACTCGCAGTGGGCACCGTCATCGTGTTCGACGAGTACTTCAACTTCCCCGGCTGGCGCAACCACGAGTACCGGGCGTGGACGGAATTCGTCGCACGCACCGGCACCGAATTCGACTACCTCGGGTACACCGCCGACAACGAACAGGTCGTCGTACGGATTCGCACGGCACCCAAGGTCCGGTCGAACTAGCTACTGCCCGTAGAGGCGAGCCCAGTTCTCGCGGCTCGTCAGCTGTGGGACGGCGGCGCGGTACGACGCTGCCACGGCGGGTGTCTCGGTGCGCAGACGCTTGAGTGCCGACACCCCGCGCTTGAGCAGCTCGACGGCATGTGCCTTGTTGCGCTTGCGAACTCGCACGCCCTCTTGCGAGCGGTCGGTGACGATCGCGTGGGAGAACAGCGAGACGTGCCACCAGTGCGCGTCGTCGGCCGAGATGGAAACGGGGCCCGGATCCACCGTGCCGCGCCACTGGTTGAGGACGCGCTTGGCGAGCACGGCGAATTCCATGCTCTTCTTCGGGTGCGGGCCGGCCGGGGTGATGAACATATCGGCCGGACGCACCCCCGGTACGTCGTTGGCGTTGTGCCGCTTGGTTTCTCCGTACGCTGCGCGCTCGCGCCGAATGGAACCGGCCGCGTCCATGCCGCCGTCGAGCAGATGTTCCGGACCGGCCAGGAAGTCCTCGACGGACTTGATCAGCGTGTACGCCATGCCATACTGCATCGACACCAGGTAGCGAAGCAGGTCGGTGAACAGCTGCTTGGCGAGCGTCTTACCGTCGAGTTCGATGTGCAGGGCGGCGGTGATCATGCCGTTGCGCAGGTTGAAGTAGCGGTGCCACTCGTCCCAGTCCTTCCACGCGAAGTCGGCGTGCCACACCGCTGCGCCCGGCAGCGTGACGGTGGCGAATCCGTTTGCGCGCGAACGGTATCCGTACTCGATGTCGTCCCACTGGAAGAACAGCGGCAACGGGTAGCCGACCTGCCCGACGATCTCCGACGGGATGAGGCACGACCACCAGCCGTTGTATCCGGCGTCGACGCGGACGTCCTGCTGACGCTTGCGCTTGAATGCGCTCTTGTCCGATACCGCGTTCTTGACGTGGACTCCGGCCTCGAGCTTCTGCAGGTTGGCCACCTCGGCACCGACGTGCACGCGGTCGGGGTGCAGCAGGTACAGCATCTGGGCGCCGATGATCGCCGGCTCGACGGTCATGTTTGCGAACGAGTTCATGCGCACGATCGCCTCGGGCTCGCACAGCACGTCGTCGTCCATGAAGATCACGTTGGCCGGATCGCCGCCCTTGCCCTGCACCTCGTAGAGCCCGCGAGTGAATCCGCCCGCGCCGCCGAGGTTGGGCTGCGTGATGTAGACGAGCTTGTCGCCCAGTTCGGCCGCGACGCGCTGGAACTTCTCGCGCGTCTGCACCTGATCGGTGCCCTGATCGACGACGTAGACGTTGTCGACGCCGAGCAGAGCGATCGGGTCGTCGGCCATTGCTGCGACGGTGTTGGCGCAGTCGTCGGCGCGGTTGAACGTGCAGATCACCACCGAGGTGGGTCGCAACTTCTCGGGAGCGGCGACGGTCCACTCCGCGTCCTGTACCGACAGCTCGCTCGACGTCGTGGTGAAACGAACGAACAGTGCGCCGCCGTCGAGGAACTGCGTGGTGGCGACGGGAACGGCCAACTGAGTCGACGCGTTCGCGGAATCGACCGTTGTGCTGGCCATCGTGCGCTCGTGACCCTTGTAGTCCGTGGCCACCAGATCGATCCGGCCGGCACCGGCGACGGTCGCCCGGAACACCACCTCGGTGACGGTGGTCCACCGCTGCCAGTAGCTGGCCGGGAACCGTCCGAAGTAGCTGTTGGTATGTACGACGCTGCGCTTGGCGATCCGGACACCGGTGCGGGTGCGCTCGGCGTTGCCCTTGCGGACCTCGCTGTACATGTCTGCGCTGACCAGGGGCGACGGGCCGTCGAACAGAAGCCTCTGAACTGTCAGTTCGGCCGTGTCGTCACCGCCGGCGGTAGCCGGCACGTCCGAGGAACCGAGACGATCGAGAGCAGTGCCGTCCATACCGAGAAATACCCCATCCAGTTCGAGTAGTGACAGTTCGAGCGATCACAGGTGTGGCCGTACCGAGAAGAAGACCACTGACCATGGTTGCACAGCCCACGGCCGATCCGTCCGACGCTCGCCGCACTGCCCGCCACCTACTCCCCTTCCCGCACCCTCTCCAGCAGCACACGAGCGGCATCGGCCGGGTGCGTGTACGGCCACCAGTGGCCCGCCTCGACGTGAACGACGCGCAGGTCGGGGATCCACCGATCGAGACCCTCGGTGAGGTTCGTCGACAGCATCGGGTCGTGTGTCGGGACCACCACGGTGGTCGGGACGAAGCACCGCGGATCGGGTCCACGGAACACCCGCCGCAGCACGTTGGCCCGGTACAGCGCGATGCCGCGCTGCTGGTCGGCCGCCGTCGGGGTCGGCTCGCCCTCGGCCTGCAGTCGGGCCAGCAGAGCCGGTATTCGCGATCGCAGGACGGGCACGTGAAACCCGAAGACGTACCAGGACCTGGCCAACTGCCCCACCAGTGACGGCCATCGATGCGGCCGGACCGACCGCGCCCGTGCCACCTGCCGCAGATGATCCAGACTCGGCCCGGACACCGACGTGTACGACGCGAATGCGGTGCTCGCCCGAGGCGAGGCCATCGCCTCCCACATCTGGACCGACCCCCAGTCGTGGGCGAAGACGTGCACCTTGCCGGTGAGGCCCGGAATCGACTCGACCACCGCGAAGGCGTCCCGCGCCAGCTGCTCGATGGCGACGTCTGCCGCGGGCTCCAGCACGGACGCTCCGCTGCCTCGTGTGTCGTAGGCGATCACCCGGACCGCGTCACCCAGCGCGGTGATCAGCGGATCGAACACGTGATGGTTGTCGGGATAGCCGTGCACCAGCAGCACTGTGGACTCAGCCGCCGGGTCCCCGTATTCGAAGACGGGAAGCTCGGCACCGGCGATGCGTACCGTCCAGTGGGTCATCCCGCGTCGGTCAGGGCATGCAGTGCGCCACCGCGCAGCAGGTGGGCAATCATCTTCAGCCGCATGGCTTCCTGCTCGGGCTGCGGATGGACCACGGCCGCCAATGCCTCGCCGTCGAGCAGGTGGACGACGCTGAAGACCACCGTTTCCAGATGCTGCGGATCGATCACGCCGGCAACGGGAAGCGCACGAGCAAGTTCGGCGATCTGCTCGTGATATCGAACGGTGAACGGCTGCAGTCTCTCTCGCAGCTCGTCGTCGCTGCGGGCGGCGGTCAACAGCTCGTACCAGGCCCCGTTGATCGGGGCGCGGCACGCAGCTCTGAGCAGTTCGAGACAGTGCTCGATGGACGCGCTACCGAAACCGGACAGGCCGCGGCGAAACTCCTCGAACTGACGACGACGAACCTCGTCGGCTGCGGCGACGATCAGGTCGAGCCTGGTGTCGAAATGCCGAAACATGGCACCGGACGACACCCCGGCCCGGCTGACGATTTCATTGACACTGGTTGCGGCGTAACCCTTCTCGCACAACGATGCGATAGTCGCGTCGAGCAGTTTTCCGATGGTCTCGGTTCGGCGCTGTTGTTGACTCGCCACTCACACACGCTCCCGGCGTCGCGGGGCCGTGGGAGTGCCTGCCCGCAGGAAGCTACCGGCCCGCTCCGACACACCGAACCAGGGCGCAAAGGTGCCGCCGGAGAACACCACTCGGCCCGCGACCAGAGTGGCGGTGACTGCTCGGTCGTTGCGATTGACCATGCGACTCAGGCCACCGAATTCCGGCATGGTCTCCTCGCGATAGGCCAGGACATCCTCGTTCAGGCCCTCCGGGTCGATCACGACGATATCGGCACGGTCCCCCACCCGCAGGTGACCGGCGTCGACACCGTAGAAGTCGGCCAGTTCGCCGCTGAGCTTGTGCACTGCCTTCTCCACGGTCATGAACGGCCGGCGATCGTTTCGCGCGTCGTGCACACGGTGCAGCAACCGAATGCCGAAGTTGTAGAACGCCATGTTGCGCAGATGAGCGCCGGCATCGGAGAAACCAACGGTCACCCCGGGCTGATTGATCAGCTTGTCCATCTGCCGCTTGCGATGATTGGCAACCGTCGTGTGCCAGCGCAACTTTCGGCCGTGCTCGACCACCAGATCGAGGAATGCGTCCACCACGTGCACACCGCGCTCGGCCGCGACCTCCGCGATGTTCTTTCCGACGACCGAGGCGTCGGGGCATTCGGTGATCTCGGCGTCGGCGAAGTCGCGATGCCAGACGCGCGAGCTGAACTTCTTCTCGAAGTCGGCACGGAACCAGCGGCGGTAGGCCTCGTCGGACAGCAACTCGTTGCGGCCCAACTCTTCTCGCAGATGCAGTGCGGCGCGGCCGGAGCCGAACTCCTCGAACACCACGAGATCGATGCCGTCGGAATACACGTCGAACGTGGTGGGGAGGTGCTGCCAGCGGAACTGGCCCTTGCCCGGGCCGTTGACCATCCGGGCGAGCGGGCCGAAGACGCGATGGATCCACGGCGACGCCTTGGCATCGGCCGCCGCCAGTAGCGAGATCTTGAGCGGAGTGCGGCCGACCCCGGTGGCCGAGGCGAGGAAGAACAACATGTCGTACTTGGTGTTCAGGTTCGGAATGCTCTGCAACAGCCGACCGCGTCGACGCAGAATCTTGTGCAGAGAACGGAATTCGCTCCACCGGGCATACGAGGACGGTAACGAACGAGACCGGTATCGATCGCCGTCCAACTTGTCCCATGGGTTCGTCATGGTCGACATTCCGAGCAGCCCGGCATCGAGCGCCTTCTCGAGCGCGTCGGACATGGCACGCCATTCCTCGCGGGTGGGCTTCTGACTGCGGTCGGTCGAGCGGTCGAGCCCCATGACATGCGCCCGTAGATCCGAATGACCCACCAATGCAGCGATATTGGGACCGAGAGGCAGGCGCTCGAGGGCTGCGATGTACTCCTCGGGACTGTTCCAATTTTTGTGCGCATCGACGGCCTTGAGCACATGATCGCGCGGCAGCGCCTCGACCCGACTGAACAGGTCCGCGATGTCGACCGGAGTGGAATAGAGCGTCGACAACGAACAGTTGCCCAGGAGAACCGTCGTGACCCCGTGCCGGACGGATTCTTCGAGGCCCGGCCCGACCAGCACCTCTGCGTCGTAATGGGTGTGTACGTCCACGAACCCCGGCGTGACCCACTTGCCGGTGGCGTCGACCACCTCGGTCGTCGCGCCCGCCTCGAGCGGAGTGGACGACACGGCCCGCACGACGCCGTCGACGATGCCCACATCCGCCCGAACTCCCGGACCGCCGGATCCGTCGAACACGGTTCCACCGGAGATGACGACATCGAAAGGAATGTTCGGGCTCATGTGACCTCCGTCATAGAATGACGAAACCATAACTTAGAGAGTGGTCACTCGCAATAGCCCCGGAGCGGATCACTTCAGGCGTCGACAGCCTGACGACCGGCTCGTGCGGCCGCCAGAAGTTCGTGACGCCGCCCTCGCAACGACAGCAGGCCCCGGGCCATCTTCACGACATCCCCGATCGCAACCCGGCTGGGCTCGCTCCGGTGCGATTCGGACAGACGAACCGGCAGCTCCACAGGACGGACACCGGCCAA
This sequence comes from Rhodococcus sp. IEGM 1354, assembly GCF_030056855.1. NCBI lineage: Bacteria > Bacillati > Actinomycetota > Actinomycetes > Mycobacteriales > Nocardiaceae > Rhodococcus > Rhodococcus sp. IEGM 1354. Next base: position 75,941 of record NZ_JASHKT010000012.1, on the reverse strand, counting down.
TTCCACCGCGTAATCCAATTCGGTGGTGAACAGGAAACCCGGTTCGATCAGCTGCGGAGCCACCGCACGCAGAAGGGTGCCATCGACGATGAACGTTCCCTGCGGGTCCTTCGTTCGAGTGCCCAGCACAATTCTGCGGAGCGACGTGAAACCGAAGGTCATCACTGCGCGAAGTACCCCACGTTGCACAGCAGACTCCGGATGCGCCTTCGAGCCTATGGCCACCAATGGAGTCGACCCGGTTTCGGAGGTCCATTGCGCAGCCGCGTTGAGATCGTCGAACCCGAATGGAAGATCGTCGGCGGTCAGCAGCACGCTGTCACCGCGAGACTGCTCGACACCGAGCCGAAGCGCATTACCCATCCCCTTGGCACTGGTCAACACCGACAGCGCGACGGTGGGGTGCGCCCAACCGGCCGCAAGGCGAGCGCAGATGTCGGCGGTGGAATCGGTCGAACCGTTTTCGATCACGATGATTTCTGCCGGCCGTCCGGACAGGTACTCGACGAAAGCGCCCACAGTGGATTCGATGACTCGGGCGGAATTGTGGGCAGGTATGACCACCGACAATTCGACCGCGTCCGGCCGCGAACTCGGAGCGGGACCAGAGAACACAGTCACCCTTTCAGCGCCTGTCGAAAACCACGAACGGACGAAACACTACGCTGCAACGGACTGTCCGATGCTCACCGACCATCACCGACGAAGGCGTTTCGTGACTTCTGATCGCCCCTGGGCTGCGCGCGTACTGCCGCCCGCGGTTCTCGCCCTGACCGCGGGCTTCGTAGCCGTTGTGCCGGCATCATGACGCGTAACCGCCGTCTCGTAGGCTCTGACTCAATGGCCAGACCCATCATGGCACCCGCCCGGCAAAACCTACGGACGCGCCCGCTACCCGAGTGGTGCGTTTCGTCAGTTCTGGCTGTGACGGTCATCTTGATCGCGTGCGTCCCTCGACTGATAGACAACCGCTTTTACTACACGGGTGACATGCTCGAATCCTTCGTGCCGTCATGGCACCGGATTGGCTCCGAACTTCGATCGGGCCACTGGCTGGCAATGAACCCGGATGCGTGGGTTGGAGGAAACTATGCCGGGGAAGCCGCTTACGGCTTGTACAACCCCATAAACCTTGCGAACTACGTTTTGACCTCATACTTCGAGAATCTCTCCGAAGCCGCGTTTGTAATTATGGTCGAATTCCTCGCGCTGTTCGCCGTCGCGACCTACCTCCTGTGCAGGGAGTACGGGGCCAACCGCGGCCCGGCGGTACTGGCCGGACTGACACTGCCCTTCAGCGGATTCACTCTCTTCTACGAGGCGGGCGGGTGGCCGTCCGGAATGATGGCCGTCGCCTGGGTCACCCTGTTTTGGTGGTCGGCGCTCAAGCTTGCCAGGTCGCGCACCAACCCGTTCATCACATTTATTGTCGGTGCTCTTACGATAAGCATGGGGAACCCGTACGCCGCCTTGGGCGCAGTCATCGTGCTTGTGGGGCTTGGTGTGGAATTGTTGCTGATCCGCCGATTTCGCCGCTTGATACTTCTTGCCCTCACGGGCGCGTGCGCAGGCACAGCCGCCCTTGTCACTTACATGCCATTGCTTCTGAGTGTCGATGTGACGACGCGCGCGGGTAACAGCGGCATCAGCAATGACACGTTCCTTCAACCTCAGCTGGGCGGGCTGGCTGGACTCAGCAGCCCGACCTATCTCCCAGTCATCACGACATTCGGAGGACCGATCGAGGTCCTTCCATCCTTTTACCTGGCGTGGTTCGTACTGCCGCTTCTTCCTTTTCTGCGATGGGGAAAAATACGGCGTTTTTTGAGCTCCAGCACATTCCGACGACGCCACGGCGTTCACCTGATTAGCCTTGCCTCGATCACCGGCGTCTTCTTTCTGCTTACATTCGGTCCGTCGAACGTCGGCATGTTCCGATGGCCGATCAGACTGATCGAATATTTCTACCTGGGGGCGATAGTCGCGCTGTCGTTGGCGATGTCGCTCGGACTGGCCAAGAATCACATACGCCGCCGTTTGATCCTCTCGTCCATAACGGTGTTTCTAGGCATCTATGTTGCGTTCTCGTCATCCCCTGCGCTGACCGGGCGGCACGCCCTCGCTGCCGTCCTTGTCCTCGCATTGGGTGCCTTGGCGTTCCTGTCCTGGCACCGGTGGAACACGGCGGGCCTCATCGCAACGCTGACGCTCGGCTCGATCGCGATGATGGCGCTACAGGTCATCTTCCTCGGACGCGACGTCGACGAAAGTTCACGTCCAGATCCATCGAGCACCACTCAGCTGTCGAAACGAGCTGACGACTATGTGGGTACCGTCTTGCAGATTGCAGACCGCGAAGACACCGAGCCTGCGGACATCACCAACGGCAGACTTCTGTTCGGCAACGAGATACTTGCGTCGACCGTAGATTCGAGCATCAACTCGTACACCGGAATCGGTTTCACGGTGTTCCAGGATGCGTTGTGCATGGACTACCGAGGCAGCATCTGTCGAGAGTTCTACCCAGCCTTGTGGAGTCCGGTCAACAAGGACGTTCCGATTCCGTTGATCGATTACCTGCGCGTGGACACGCTCGTCATTCAAAACGCGCTTGTGCCGAAAGCCTCTGTGACCCCGGCACCACCGGGATGGGAGGTGAAGAGCCGCGATGACATCCGTACCGTGATGGTGCGGAAAGAGTCGAGCCCGTTGCCGGGAACGGTTTCCTATGCGGGGTCAGGCGTAACCGTGTCCGCGGGAGACTCAAACGCGCAGACGGAAACAGTTCAAGTCTCCGGAAGCGGCGGCCAGGTCTCCTTCGCACGCTTGGCGTGGCCGGGCTACAGCGCTTCGATCGACGGAGTGGAAACTCCCGCGGGCGCCGGCTGGCACGGACTGCTCCAGGTCTCCGTGCCGCCAGGACAACACGAACTCGCAATCGAGTTTCGGCCTCCTCTGCAGCGGTTGTCCGCTGCGGTTTTCGCGGTGGCGTTCGTGGTGGCTCTCGGCGTGGGCGTGGCCAGCACCGTTTTCCGACGGAAGTTTGCCGGACACCAGCCGGTTCAGTGAGCCGCCGACCTCGTCGCCTGGTCCACCGCACGGTGCGCCGGAAGGATCGAGTCACGTTCTGCTGCAACATCTCCTGATCCAGCGACGAGGTCCAGGAAGTGATTCAGCTGAGCCGAGAGCGGCTCTTCGCTGTACCTGATGGTGGGGATCTCGATGATCGTCTGCTGCTGGTATCCGTCTCGATCGGACGGCATGTCGTCGTCGATGTGCCGATAGACGGTGATGTCGCGGCGGAGAAGGTCGATCTCGATCAGCCGGTCGGATTCGAGCAGCGACAGCTGCCGGATCTTGCGCTGACTGATGCGACTCGCAGAAATCGTTGCCACAGCGCCTGATTCGAAGCGAAGGATTGCATCGGCGCAGTCCTCGGCATGGTTTTCCTTCGATGCCGGATGGAAGTAGCCGAACTCCCCGGCAACCGATTTCGGTTCGGAACCGACGAAAGAAATGGCGAGATCGACGTCGTGAATGAGGAGATCGGTCGCCACACCGGTCGAGATTCGCGATACGAACGGAGAATGTCGAATGCCGTTGACCTGCCACACGTCACCCGCGAACTCACGCGCTGTACGCACCGCGGGGTTGAACCGCTCGAGCAACCCGCACATCAACGGGATGTCTCCGGCCGCAGCCTTGCCCACGAGCTCAGCACTCTGCTCGTACGTGGCAGCCAAGGGCTTCTCGACCAACACCGGCTTACCCAGTTCGAGAATTCTCGACGCGATGTCGTAATGAGCAGGGGTCGCCGCAGCGATGACCACCGCATCGATACCGGCGAGGTCGTCGAATTCCGCAGCCCAGTCACAGCCGAAGCGCTCGGCGACAGCACGACCTTGACTCTCCCGTGGTTCGACCAGCACAGCCAGATCGCAGCGATCCGACTGGGCAATGACCCTGGCGTGCAGAGACCCCATGCGACCCGATCCGACCAGTGCAACCCGAGGATTCATCACTGTCCCATCGCCGAACGAACAGCCGACACGACGGTGTCGATGTCATCGACGGTCAAGTTCGCATGTACCGGAATACTCAAGCACCGCTGGGAGACCGACGTGGCGACCGGCGTGTCCTCGATGACCACGTTCGGGTGTTCGCGGTAGCAGTCGTAGTCGTACGCAGTCTTCGGGTAGTAGATTCCGCTCCCCACACCCGCATCGGCGAGTCGCGAGCTCAGCTCGTCGCGGTCGATCGAGGCGTCCTCATCGACCAGCACGGTGTACTGATGCCAGACGTGCCCTCTGCGTTCGAGTTCTGCGGGCAAAGTCAGTCCGGCAACGTCCTTCAACCCGGTGGTGAGCATGTCCGCGTTGCGCCGACGCTGCTCGACCTGCGTCCGATAGCCGGCCAGCTGGGGTAGACCGAGGCTGGCCTGCAAGTCGGTCATCCGGTAGTTGTGACCGACGACCTCGTACTGGTATCGGGCGCGCATCCCCTGGTTGCGCAGGACTCGCAAGCGGTCGGCGACGGCCTCGTCGTCGGTGGTGATCATGCCGCCCTCGGCGGTGGTCAAATTCTTCGTGGCATAGAAGGAGAAACAGCCGAGCCCGAACGTGCCGACTCCGCGGCCGTCGAACGTCGCACCGTGCGCCTGCGCCGCATCCTCCACGATGGCAAGGCCGTGCTGCTGCGCAAGTTCGCCTATCGCGGCCATGTCCGCAGACTGGCCGTACAGATGAACCGGCATCAGTACGGCAGTGCGATCGGTAATTCGCGTGGCCGCGTCGACCGGGTCGATGTTGAAATCATCCGCAGAAATGTCGGCAAATCGGACAATGGCACCCGCGTCCAAAATTGCGTTCAACGTCGCGACGAATGTGAACGGACTGGTCAAGACCTCGTCACCGGGCTGCAGATCCTGAATTTCCAACGCCGCACCGAGGGCGGTCGTGCCGTTGTTCACTGCCACTGCGTGGCCGGCACCGACGAGCTCAGCGAACTGCTCCTCGAAGCGCTTGACCTTGGGACCCTGCGCGACAATGCCCGAACGAAGGGTATCGAGCACTTCACGCTCGACATCCTCGCCGAAAACGACACTGGAAATTGCAATCACTGACATACCCCTCGGACCGATCTGGGTGCGACGGAAAACCGTACCGATTCGCATCTTTACCCGTCGACACTATCGCCTGCCACGAGGTCCCGGTCACAAGCCTTGCCGCGCGTAACGTTATTTTCTACAACAGCGCAGCAAATCCAACAGAGACGTGGGAGGCCGATTTCAGGTGCCGATCGACATAGGCCAGGACTGTCGAATCCACGAGACCGCCGTCATCGGCGAGGGCGTGGTCATCGGCGACCGGGTCACCATCGGCCCCTTCGCAGTGCTGACCGGACCGCTGGAGGTCGGCAACGACTGCTGGATCGGCGCGCAGACCGTCCTCGGTTCACCCCCGGAAATCAATGGTTTCGAGCATTTCTCGTCCTACGTGGCACCCAGCATCGGGTGCGGAATACACATCGGAGAGAACACGGTTATCCGCGAGCTCACCGCCGTCCATCAGGGAAGCGAACGACGCACCATCGTCGGAGCGAACTCGTTCATCATGAATCGCATCTCGGTGGGACACGACGTACAGCTCGGGGACAACACGATCGCAGCGCCAGGCGTGACGTTCGGCGGTCACGTCACTCTCGGGCCCGGATGCAACATGGGCATGAACAGCACCATCCACCAGCGCCGCGTGATGGGCGCTGGCGCCATGGTGGGTATGGGCGGTATCGCTACCAAAGACATCCCGCCATTCGCGACCGTCGTCGGGAACCCAGGAGTTCTGCACGGAGCCAACTCGGTCGGTATGACGCGAAAGGGGTACGCAGAGTCGGATGTCGAGATCGTCGGTTCGGCATACTCGAACGGCCGCCTGCCTGATCTTGCCGCTTTGAACGAAACAACCGCGACGGCCTTCGAGTGGTGGCGAAATCTGTCCACCAAACCCTTGATCAGATGACCGAGGAAGTAGCGGCCTCGCGCGGAAAGAAGATTGCCGGCACCGTACTGCGCGTCGCGGTCACCGTGGCGATCGTCGTCGCCATCGTCCTGGCAGTGAGATCCCAGTGGTCCGAGGTCCGCGACACCATTCTGTCGCTGGGAATCTGGTCACTTCTCGGGTCGTCGCTGCTGGTGTTCCTCGGCATGGGAGCAGCGGTGCGGGCCTGGCAGCACGCACTCGGGGCACTGGAATATCCCATCCCGGCGTTCGACGCCGCCCGCTGCTACCTGGTGGGGCAACTGGGCAAATACTTGCCCGGCAGCGTCTGGGCATTCGTTCTTCAGACCGAGCTGGTCAGACGCGCCGGTGTCACCCGAGCTGCAGGATTCGTGGCGGTTCTGGTCACCGTAGGACTGAGCACGACCTCCGCGCTGGTTGTCGGTCTTCTTGGCCTTCCTGCACTGTTCGATGTCAGCACCATCGCTGCTGTGGCGGTAATCGTGCTGGTTCCCATCGCCCTGACCTGCGCGTACCCACCTATCCTGACTCGCCTGGTGAATCTGGCGCTGAAGGTCCTTCGCCGCGCGCCGCTACAGTCGCCGCTGACGACGCGCAAAATAGCGTTGTCACTTGGTTGGTGTGCCGCAAGTTGGGTTCTCTACGGCACCCACCTGTGGATCCTCGCCTCGAGCTCCGCCGGTTTCCGGATCGGTGGACTGGTGGAGTGCATCGGCGCACTCGCACTCGGAATGTGTGCAGGCGTGCTCGTCGTGGTGGTGCCGTCCGGCATCGGTGTCCGAGAAGCCGTGGTGGTCGCAGCACTGTCTCCGTTCATGGACGCCGGTGTCGCACTGGGATTGGCCCTGGCCTCGCGACTCGTGTTCACTCTGTGCGAGGTACTGGCCGGCGTGATCGCCGCTGCATCCGGTTCGCGAGCGCTCCGTAACATGCTGGTGCACAGCCACTCTCGCGTCCCCGCAGCTAGCGATCAGCCCGCATCGAACTGACGATGACGGTCAGGACGCGTCATTGACTCCAGACTCCTACAAAGCTTCCGCAGACGATTGACTGCCCACCCGCTCGACCTCGAATTTCTGTAAGTGTCCCCGTGGGGTCGACAATGGGTGCTTCTTGCCCCACACCATTCGGCACCGGCGCACCGATTGCCAGATCTTCCGGCGTGACAGTCGAGAAGAGAATCAGAAACGACCCCTGATTCTTGAGCTCGTCGGCTACAGCAATGATTCTCTGTCGTGTGTCCGCTATCAATTCCATCGGCAGCATCCAGTCGAGCGGGAAGGGATTTCGGAGGCCTAGAGCTGGATAAACGTACGGGTTGTCCGGAAGCACGGCTGTCTTCTCCGCGGGGTGACTTCGTACGCAGTCCCTTATTTGTTCGAGATCGACCAACATACTGGAGTTCGATCGAATCCCCCGCAACTCTGGTGCGACGGCTCCGAGGGAAGCCGTCAGCTCAGCTCTCGGAAGATCCCGGTAAGGACTTTGCGCCTGCTCCACCACAAGGAAGCTTGCAGCGAGCCCAACGATCAATACCGCCGCGGCCGCCTGCAGTGCGCCTCTCTGGCTGCGTTTCTGACGTGCGGGTCCGAGCGAGACGAGGAGGTCGATGGCGGCAAGTGCGATCGACCCACCGATCAGGGTCGGCGAATCGTAACCCCACGACAGACTGACCATCCACGCCAATAGCACCATCACTATCGAGCGCCACGGAATCACTCGTCCAACCGACGCCGTCATCAATATGCTCAACGCGAGCATCCACAGCAGGACGATCCCCCAAGTTCCCGCCCGCTCCAGGCCTCCTTCGACGATGACCAGCAATATGGAAGCACACGCGACAACTACACCGGCACTCGACAATCGGACCCGTGTCCGTAGCACTACGAGCAAAGCGGCAACACCAAATATCACCAGGCACGCAAGTTGCCCGACGGATGCGTCGGCATAAATCAACCGCCGACCAACAACGCCGGCACCACCCGTCAACTGAGCGAACATGTCGCCGAATCCGCCTGCAGCGGAAACCACCGACAAATATATCAACGGCGCACCAACCAGGACCCCTAAATCGACCGATCGCCGACCAATTCTGACGCCTTGACCTCGCACTACCGGATGCATGAAGAGAACCACGATCCCCACGGCTACAGCAGGCACGAAGCTCTGCTTTGTAATTGCCGCAAAACCCAGCAAGAACAATCCTGCGCGGTATAGACACACGCGATTTGTTTCGAGGCCACGATCGAGCGCCCAGAGTCCACAAGCAGTAAGAAAGATGCCATCGATCGTGTGCCATGCGTTCATTGGAAACTGATGTACGTTCACCAATGCCGCACCACTGACACATGCAGAGCGGAGAATGGACCAGTCTCTGACACGCGTTCCGGTAATCCAGGACGCGAGTAGCACTGTGAATACCACGACCTGAAAGCTGGCAATGAATATAGAAGTAATGAACATCGGTCCGGGTAGCACGATATCGACAATATGGAGATATGCCGATCCGAGCGGACGTGCAGACACGATATCCAAATGTGGTAATTCCCCGTGAAGCAGCCGCCAACTCTGCGCAATCACGAATCCTTGATCGGTTGGGTTGAATCCGAACCTCTCAACCCCGACCGCGACCGCGAGCGTGAGGACGACTATCCACGCCGCGTGAAACCACAGCACACTGAAGGTGGCCTTCGGCGACAGCACGATTCTCAGATCACTGATTCTTTCGCCGCATAGACAGCTTCGGTGGCGTCCTTCTGCGGTCGCCACCACTGCTCGTTGTCGCGGTACCAGTCGACGGTTGCTTTCAATCCTGCGCGGAAGTCGACATAGGTTGGCGTCCAACCCAATTCGGTGCGGAGCTTGGTGGAGTCGATGGCGTAGCGCAGGTCGTGGCCGGGGCGGTCGGTGACGAAATCGAAAGCGTCGGGTGCGTTGCCGGTTTCTTCGAGGATCGCTTCGAGGACGGTGCGGTTGTTCGCTTCGCCGTCGGCTCCGATGAGGTAGGTCTCGCCGATGCGGCCGCCGTCGATGATGGCCCAGACGGCGCTGTTGTGGTCGTCGACGTGGATCCAGTCGCGCACGTTCTGCCCGGCACCGTAGAGCTTGGGGCGTGATCCGCTGAGGATGTTGGTGATCTGACGCGGGATGAACTTCTCCACGTGCTGATACGGGCCGTAGTTGTTGGAGCAGTTCGAGATGGTGGAACGGACCCCGAACGAGCGGGTCCACGCGCGCACCAGCAGATCGCTCGACGCCTTGGTCGAGGAGTACGGGCTCGACGGGTTGTACGGGGTCGATTCGGTGAATCTCGCCGGATCGTCGAGTTCGAGGTCGCCGTAGACCTCGTCGGTGGAGATGTGGTGGTAGCGGACGTCGTGTTCGCGGACCGCATTGAGCAACGTGGTGGTGCCGATGACGTTGGTGTGCACGAACGGCCACGGGTCGGTCAACGAGTTGTCGTTGTGGGATTCGGCGGCGAAGTGGACGACGAGATCCGTCTCGCGAACGAGGCGGTCGACGAGATCGGCGTCGGCGATGTCGCCGTGTACGAAGTCGATGCGATCGGCAACGGGGTCCAGGGAGGCCTTGTTGCCGGCGTAGGTGAGCTTGTCTAGCACGGTGACCTGCGAGTCGGGGCGCTGCGCGAGGGTCTGATGTACGAAGTTCGCGCCGATGAACCCGGCCCCACCCGTGACGAGAATTCTCATGAACAGGCACTTTACCGGGGGATGCTCGTGTGGGCCGTTCTTGTCGGGCGCGCGTGCTAGCTTCTGTTCGACTTCGGGGGGAGTACGTCAATGGGTCTGGGAAAAATTCTTGTCCGTCTCGCGGCACTGATAACGCTGCTGTTCGGGTTCATGTGGGCAATTCCGCAGCTGGCTCCGCAAGTACCGGGACCGTACGAGGGTGTACGGGCTCTGCCACCGGTGTCGCCGAAACCCACGGGCTCGACGACCGTGCCGCCGCCCCTGCCGCCGGGTTTTCCGTCGATGGAACGCCCGCCACCGCAAATCGAGGTGCCCGACGGGCAGCCGCAGCCCATCGCCACCAAATTCGGCTGGACTTACGAAATACCAGCAGAGTGGCGAAACTTTTCGACCGGAATCGCGGGTTGGTCGAATGCCGGTCGATCGGTCGTCTACGGCTCGATCGGAGATTTCGGGAGCAATTACTGCCCGGAATCCGACGGGTCGACGCTTGCCATGTCCGGCATGACCGGACGCCGCGGGATGGATCTGCACACCGCAGCGCTCGACGCAGCACGAGGCGCGGAGATCATCTTCGGCGACGACTCCGCCGCACCGCCTCGAATCGAGTACTCGCAGCCGAGCGACATCGAGGTCGCAGGCGAGCCTGCTGCGATACACCGTCACGGCATCGAGCGTGCACAAGCGAACCGACTGTGACCCCACGGAGGGGACGTTCGATGTCGTTGCCGTGCCCGGGTTCGCGACGGCGACGGTCGCCGTGTTCTTCGTGAAGCGGGACCTCGCTGTCGACGGGGCAGTGGATCATTCGGTCGTCGAAGACATCATTTCCACACTCCGCCGTAGCGATCCCGACGGTGTGACGCGATGACCAAAGAACTCCTTTCGGCGGACGCAACAAACATCGCCGGCCTCGGTAATCTTTTCGATCGCATCGGTGCCGATACCCTGGCCAGTCACCACTACTTGCTCGAAAATGCGGGCCTCGGCGAGAACGTGGTCGGAGAAATTCTGAAGAAGCTCCGTCCGTATATCGCGCGCTTCCAAGAGATGACCCGCACCCGACACGTTCACCTGTCGGCCAACTGCGGCGAGATGGGGGCCGAGCTGAACAAAGCTGCCTGGTTGTATGCCGATCAAGATCGAAAGAATTACGACCTGCTCAACGCCCACACATCTGTGCCACCGCTACCCGGCAGCGACCTCGGGAGTTCGGATCACGCCGCGGCCGGGCATATAGACGAATTCGACGGTGCCGCTGACTACGGTCAGCCTCACGGAATCGATTATCCTCCAACCAATCCCGTCCCCGACGACATCCGCGACGTGCTCGCCGATGCCTCCGAGTGGCTCGGCGAGATCGACCGAACGATCTTCGAACTCTCCGGGTGGAGTCCGCTACGCGAAGCGACCATTCCTGTCACCGGCAACTGGAACGAAATCCGTCGAATCGGTCAGGCGTACCAGATTGCGGGCGACGCCATGGAAGCCGCAGCAGAGTCGTTGGCTGCAGGAGTACGCCGCGTCGACGGTCACTGGAACGGTGCAGCCGCACAGGCATTCACCGACTATGCCGACCGACAACTCGCCGCAATGCGATGGGAAGGGCAGGCCGGCCGAACGATCGCCGCAATCTGTACAGCCATTGCCGAGCAACTTCGTGGCGCAGCGCTGGCAGTGGTCCGCAAGATCGTCGAATTGCTCGAGTCCGAAGTGGCCGTCGACAACGCCCGCGGTGCGCTGAAGGTCGTGCTCAAGAAAGTGCCGGTGGTCGGCACTGCATGGCAGGTGGAGAGCATCGTCGAAATATGCTTGACGGCAATGGATCTGACCAAGGATCTCATTGTGAAGATCGAGCAGGTGGTCGACGACTTCGGCGGGTTCCTCGATGCGCTCGGCGACCCCGAAGGCCAGGTGGGCCAGAAGATCGACGACAGACTGCGACCGCTGAACGACCTCCTCGACTACGGCAAGCAAGCCGTCGAAGCGGGCAAGACCGCGGATATCCGACCGGTACTCGACACACCGGACGAGGACTTCTCCGTCGGCACCGGCGACGAACCATGGCAAGACGCATGATCGAGTCCCTGCCTCCGCACGCCCGCGCTGCCTACGACCGACTGATGGCATCCTGCGGAGAGCTCGAAGCCACGCGTACACGCGCTTCGAACGCAGACCTGAAAACCCGGACCGTCACAACGGAACTACTGGCCCGCGTGGCGTCCTCACCGCGAGCGTCGGCCGACCTGATCCAATACGCACGCCGCGTCGCGTCGGGTGAATGCTGTTGGGAACGAATCCAGGTGGACGCGAATCCGCTGCCTCCGGAGGTGGACGAGCTCACAGCCGATCCGCTGATCGTGTGGCCGTCGGAATGGCCGACATCGACGACCGAAGCCCTGTCTCAGCCCTATCGAATCCCGTGGCAGTGAGGCCACACAACCGAGCGGGTGATCGGAGGGTCTGGAAGACTTCGGGCTCATGCGGGGAATCATTCTGGCGGGCGGCACGGGCTCACGGCTTCATCCGATCACGATGGGAGTGAGCAAACAGCTGGTCCCGGTCTACGACAAACCGATGATCTACTACCCCCTCTCGACCCTCATGCTCGCCGGCATCCGCGAGATCCTCATCATCACCACACCCCAGGACGCCGACCAATTCACGCGCCTGCTCGGCGATGGCTCCCAATTCGGCATCTCCTTGACCTACAAGGTCCAACACGAGCCCAACGGCCTCGCCCAAGCCTTCGTCCTGGGAGCCGAGCACATCGGCACCGACTCCGCAGCACTGGTGCTCGGCGACAACATCTTCTACGGCCCCGGCCTGGGCACCCAACTCTCGCGCTTCGACACCATCGACGGCGGAGCCGTCTTCGCCTACGAGGTCTCCGACCCCACCGCCTACGGCGTCATCGAATTCGATGCGAACCGAAAAGCTGTGTCGTTGGAAGAAAAGCCCGCCGCCCCGAAATCGAACTACGCCGTCCCGGGCCTGTACTTCTACGACAACGACGTCATCGCCATCGCCCGCGACCTCGCCCCCTCCGCCCGTGGGGAGTACGAGATCACCGACGTCAACCGCCACTACCTCGACGCCGGCCGCCTCCAGGTCGAGGTCCTGCCCCGCGGCACCGCCTGGCTCGACACCGGCACCTTCGACTCCCTCCTCGACGCCTCCAACTACGTGCGCACCATCGAACAACGCCAAGGACTCAAGATCGGATCCCCCGAAGAAGTCGCCTGGCGACGAGGATTCATCACCGACGACGAACTACGCGCCCGCGCCGAGACACTCGTCAAATCTGGGTACGGCCGCTACCTGCTCGATCTGATCGACCGAGGAAACCGATGACCTTTCGTGAACTGAAAATATCCGGTGCCTACGAATACACCCCACGCCAGTTCGGCGACGACCGCGGCGTGTTCTTCGAATGGTTCAAAGCGTCCGCGTTCGAGGAGACCACCGGGCGAGCGTTGGATCTGAAGCAGGCGAACTGCTCGGTCTCCGCCGCCGGAGTGCTGCGCGGGATCCACTTCACCACCAACCCACCCGGGCAAGCGAAATACGTCACCTGTGCCCGCGGGGCGTTCCTCGACGTCATCGTCGACCTGCGTGTCGGCTCCCCGACGTTCGGGCAATGGGACAGCGTGCTGATCGACGACGTCGACCGCAAAGCAGTGTTCCTCTCCGAAGGACTCGGCCACGCCATCCTCTCGCTCGAAGATGGCTCCACCGTCATGTACCTGTGTTCGTTGGAGTACACCCCGGCCCTGGACCGCGACATCAACCCCCTCGACCCCGCGCTGGGCATCGACTGGCCCACCACCGGCCGCGACGGATCGCCCCTGACCTACGAGCTCTCCGCCAAAGACAAAGCCGCCCCCACCCTCACCGAAGCCCTCGAAACAGGGACCCTGCCCACATTCGAGGTGTGATCCTTCGTCCGTGGGTCAGCTGGATGACTGGGCATCCGGCGCAAACGCGAGCGCATTCGTCAAGCGCGCGTGGAATCGCTGACCAATCCGCGAGCGTGTGGCAAACGCGCTCGCGTTTGCGGAACTGACCGAACCGGCCACCCCCTCGTGCGCGTTTTGCGCCCCTGGAGGTACGCAAAACGCGCACGACGGCTGTTACCGAATTTTGAAGATCACGAACCGCTGAACGAGGAAGTTGATGACCGTCGCCGTTCCCTGCGCGACGACGAACGCCACGTTGGCGTACCAGAAGCCGTCGGGCAGAACCTGGTAGAGCCAGGTGTAGATCCCGACCTGGACGGCAAAGGTGACTCCGTACAGCGCGACGACAGCGAAGAACCGAGCCCGCGACGGTGCCGCATTGAACGTCCACCGACGATTGATCAGGTACGCCGTGGTGGTGCCGAGCACGAACCCGATCGCCTTGGCCAGGGTCACCCCGACGCCGAACACGAAATGCAGGATCAGATTGACGCCCTGATCGACGATCGCCGACAACACACCCGTCGCCAGAAACCGCACTACCTGCGTCTTGAGATCGAGGGCCGCGTCGGCGATGTTCTCGGTCAGCGGCAGCTCGACGGGTAGCGGAACGTGGTGCTGCAACTCGTCGTCCTCGGGCGACCAGTCGTCGTTCCCGGAGCCGTCTTCGATGGAGCGATCAGGGGTGGACACGAGGACTGACATTAGCCGCTACCGCAATGCGGGTACCCTCTTGAGCGATGTCCACGACAGCCGACGACGCACTCTTCCCCCTGGAACCACAGGCCGGGAACACTGCGCCGCTACCCACGCAGACCCGCACACTCACCGGTTGGGGCCGCACTGCGCCCTCCACCGGCGAGGTGCTCTCGACCTCCGACCCCGAGCTCATTGCGAACGCGGTCAAGCAGGTCGCCGAGCAGAACGACTCCAAGCCGGCCTACCTCCGACGCGGCGTCATCGCCCGCGGCCTCGGCCGCTCCTACGGCGACAACGCGCAGAACTCCGGCGGACTCGTCATCGACATGAATGCCCTCAACGGCATTCACAGCATCGACGCGTCGACACGAATCGTCGACGTCGACGGTGGCGTCAACCTCGACCAACTGATGCGCGCAGCGCTGCCGTTCGGCCTGTGGGTTCCAGTGCTTCCGGGTACCCGTCAGGTCACCATCGGCGGAGCCATCGGCACGGACATCCACGGCAAGAACCACCACAGCGCGGGCAGCTTCGGCAACCACGTCCGCTCGATGGAACTGCTCACCGCCGATGGCCAGATCCGCCACCTCACGCCGACGGGCAAGAACGCCAAGCTCTTCTGGGCGACAGTCGGCGGCAACGGCCTGACCGGCATAATCCTGCGCGCGACGATCGAGATGACGCCCACGGAAACGGCCTACTTCATCGCCGACGGCGACGTCACCAGCACCCTCGACGAGACCATTGCCCTGCACAGCGACGGCAGCGAGAACAACTACGACTACTCGAGCGCCTGGTTCGACGCCGTGGCTCCGCCCCCCAAGCTCGGCCGCGCAGCTCTCTCACGTGGATCGTTGGCGCGCCTCGACCAGCTTCCCGAGAAGCTGCAGAAAGATCCGCTGCGCTTCAACGCCAAGCCGCTCGTGAAGTTCCCCGATATCTTCCCGAACGGGCTCGCCAACAAGTACACGTTCTCCGCCGTCGGCGAGGCCTGGTACCGCAAGGCCGGCAACTACCGGAACAAGGTTCAGTCCCTGACAGCGTTCTACCACCCCCTGGACATGTTCAGTGAGTGGAACCGCGCCTACGGCTCCAAGGGATTTCTGCAGTACCAGTTCGTGGTGCCGCCGGAGGCCGTCGACGAGTTCAAGAAGATCATCGTCGACATCCAGAAGTCGGGCCACTACTCGTTCCTCAACGTGTTCAAGCTGTTCGGGCCGGGAAACAAAGCGCCACTGAGCTTTCCGATTCCAGGCTGGAACATCTGCGTGGACTTCCCGATCAAGCCGGGCCTGAACGAGTTCGTCCGCGAACTCGACAAGCGCGTACTCGAGTTCGGCGGTCGTCTGTACACCGCGAAGGATTCGCGCACCGACGCCGAGACGTTCCACTCGATGTACCCGCGGATCGACGAATGGATCAAGGTTCGTCGATCTGTAGACCCCACAGGCGTTTTCGCCTCCGATATGGCTAGAAGGCTGGAACTGCTGTGACGATAGACGCCGTAGGTAACCCGCAGACGATTCTCGTTCTGGGTGGCACCAGCGAGATCGGTCTCGCGATCACCGAGGAGTACCTCTCGAAGTCTCCGGCACGCGTCGTTCTCGCTGCGCTCCCGAACGATCCGCTGCGTGAGAGTGCTGTTGCACAACTGAACGCCAAGGGCGCGAAGTCCGTGGACGTCATCGACTTCGACGCACTCGACACCGCGTCGCATCCGAAGGTCATCGACGCGGCCTGGGCCAAGGGTGACGTCGACGTCGCCATCGTCGCCTTTGCCGTCGACTTCGATGCCGAGCAGCTCTGGCAGGACCAGCGCAAGGCCGTTCTCGCCGCGAACATCAACTACACCGCGTCCGTCTCGGTCGGCGTGCTGCTGGGCGAGAAGATGAAGGCGCAGGCCTACGGCCGCATCATCGTCATGTCCTCGGTGGCAGGTGAGCGAGTGCGTCGCTCCAACTTCGTCTACGGCTCCACCAAGGCAGGCCTCGACGGTTTCTACCTCGGACTCGGAGAAGCGTTGCGTGAGTTCGGTCCTCGGGTCACCGTCGTTCGTCCGGGCATGGTGCGCACGAAGTTCAGCGCGCACGTCAAGGAAGCGCCGATGACCGTCGACAAGGAGGTCATCGCGAAGCTCGCGGTGAACGCCTCACGAAAGGGCACCCCCCTCATCTGGACTCCCGCACCGTGGCGTCTGGTGATGATGGTGCTGCGACACGTTCCGCGGCCGATTTTCCGCAAGCTGCCCATCTGATCTCGATGACTGACGGAGTTGCACCGGCTCGCAGAACCGCCTCTGCCGTCGGGGAGGTCGCTCTCGGTGCGCTCGTCGCAGTCGTGGTGGCGACGGTCGGGCTGTACGCCTTCTCACTGGTTCAGTGGCCGGCGTTCAACTCGTCCAACGTCACTCGCGCTCTGACAACTCTGGGCCAGGTGGTAGCCGCGGCACTGTTCGCGTCATCCATCTACCTGTATCGAATCCGCAAGTGGCCCTGGTTCGCTCGACTTGCGGCGTGGGTCGGGCTCTCCGGCTTCGTCACCGTCACCCTCGGTATGCCCCTTGCGGCAACGAAGCTGTACCTGTTCGGCATTTCCGTCGACCAGGAGTTTCGGACCGAATACCTGACGCGTCTGACGGATTCGGCGTCGTTGCGCGACATGACGTACGTCGACATTCCGCCGTTCTACCCCGCAGGCTGGTTCTGGCTCGGTGGACGCGTGGGCAACCTGCTGGGCATGGACGGCTGGGAAGTGTTCAAGCCGTACGCAATCGGACTGCTTGCCGTGACGTCGGTGATCGGATTCGTACTGTGGAAGGCCCTGATCCGCAGCGACTGGGCCGTCGCAGTCAGTGCTGTCACGACTGCATTGGTTGTCGCCTACGCCTCCCCCGAGGCCTACAGCGCCGTCATCGTGCTGCTGTTCGCCCCGGCATTGCTCCTGGCCTGGGGCGCGTTGCATCGGCCCGTCACTCCTGTCACCGACGGGGTTGGAGCGGCCACCCCCGTCGGGATCAATGTGGCATCCAGTCGGTCAGACGGCAAGAATGGGACATTTATCCCTACGGGGGGACGCGCAGCAGGCGGATGGGGAGCGGTGGTCGGTACCGGCCTCTTCCTCGGCCTGGCCGCGACGTTCTACACCCTGTACCTCGGCTTGGCCGCGTTCACCGTGGTGCTCATGGCCCTGTTCGCCGCCGTTCTCGCCTATCGCGAGCGCAAGACCTGGCGGGCCCTGATTCCCATCGCAACCAAGGTGGCGGCGATCGCCGTCATCTCGGGCCTCATAGCCGCGACGGTGTGGCTGCCGTACCTGATCGACTTCCTGCGCGGCGCACCGTCCACGTCGGGCACAGCGTTGCACTACCTACCGGAAGCCGGTGCGACGCTTCCCTTCCCGATGTTCGAGTTCTCGATGATGGGCATTCTGTGCCTCATCGGAACGATATGGGTCGCAGTACGTTTCTCGTCCTCACGCCGAGCGCAGGCACTCGGGGTCGGCGTCGTCGCGGTATACCTGTGGACGTTGCTGTCCATGGCCGCCACGGCTGCGGGCACCACACTGCTCTCGTTCCGACTCGAAGCGGTTCTCATCGTATTGCTCGGCAGCGCGGGCGTTTTCGGATTCCTCGAAGGCAGCCATGCGATCTACCAGGCCATCAACGAGCCACCCAAGTTCCGTATCGCTGCCGTCGTCGTCGCAACCATCGGGGCAATGGCCTTCGCGCAGAACATCCCCCAGGTACTACAGAGCGAGATCACCGTCGCGTACTCCGACACCGACGGCGACGGCAACCGTGCAGACATGCGCCCGCCGAGCGCCGTGTCGTACTACCGGGAAGTCGACGACGCCCTGACCGAGCAGACCGGTCGACCGCGCGACGAGACAGTGCTGCTCACCGCGGACACCTCGTTCCTGAGCTACTACCCGTACTTCGGGTTCCAAGGACTGACGTCGCACTACGCCAATCCACTGGCGCAGTTCGATCAGCGAGCCGACGCCATCGAGCGGTGGACCGAGCTCGAGACTCCCGACCAGATGATCGAGGCGCTCGACACGAGCCAATGGCGCGCTCCCGACGCCTTCCTGTTTCGCCGCGGTGCCGACGGCTACACCCTGCGCCTGGCCGAGGACGTCTACCCCAACGACCCCAACGTGCGCCGCTACACCGTCACCTTCCCCGAATCACTGTTCGAGGATCCGCGGTTCACCGTCACCGACATCGGCCCCTTCGCATTGGTGGTTCGAACTACCTGACAGGGTGTTTCACCTTGCGCGTGCAATCGAGCTTCGCCGTGGAGTAGCGCGTTGCCGTAGAGGCAGGTGCCCGCGATCCACGAGCGAGCCGGTATCGACGTCGGGTGATCCGCGCACCGCATGAAGAAGTCGACGAAGAGGCCAACCATGCGCACGAGCCGTGGCACACATCAGCGGTTGCTACCGCTGATGTGTGCCACCCGAGATTTCCGATGACCGGTCCACTGGGTGCATCGGCCGATTCCACAAGAATTCTCACCGACCCCACCGGATACAGGAGCACCATCAGGCGCGGCCGTGTTGCCGGCGTCGGCTTGACCTTGAAAGGAGCAGTGAGTGATGGAACCACCACACTCGGTCGACACCATCCGCGAGCTGCCTCGATACCGGTTCAGGGTATGGCGTCGTAGCTCCCGATCCACGGTCGTTTCGCTTCGATCACCCGGCCGACTCTGAGCAACGTCGTCTCGGCTCGGTGCCGCCCGGCGATCTGGAATCCGACGGGCTTTCCGTCAGAGGTCATCCCGGCTGGCACAGTGAGTGCTGGTGCGCCGAGCATGTTGTACGGGTACGTGAGCAGCCAGTCGAGCACTTGCTCCCGGACGCTGCGTCCATCCAGCCACTTCGGGGCGAACTGGTCGAGCGGAAACGCTGCGCTGGTCAGCGTCGGTGACACAACGACGTCGAAGCGGGTGAGAAACTCTGTCCAGGTGTTCCACATCGCGCCTCGTTCGGCGTCGGCGCGGCCCACATCGACAGCGGTTGTGCGTTCGGCGTCGGCCATGATCTCGATCAGATTGTCGTCGACTTTTCCGCGCATGGACTGCCAATCGAATAGGTCGTACGCGGTCGAGAAGCCCGGTACCCAGGTCGAATTCCACATCGCCTGTGAGGGCGGCCGCCAATCCGGACCTGCCTGTGTGATGTCCGCACCGGCGTCGGACAGCACATCGAGCACCTGCTCACACTGGCGCAAGACCTCCGGGTCCACATGCTGCCCTGTACCGAGGTCCGGCGACCAGGCAATTTTCATCCCGGTGATGTCGCTGTCGTGCCTCTGCAGGAACGGGCTTCGGGCCTCCGGGAGAGACAGCGGATCCGACACATCGGGACCGGCGAGAACGTCCAACATCAAAGCGTTGTCATCGATCGTTCGTGTGATCGGTCCGTGGAACAACCAGGTGTTGTAGCGGCCAGGGAATAGAGTCTGCGGAATAACGCCCGTTGTGGGCTTGAGCCCCACTGTGCCGCAGAGCGATGAGGGGATGCGCACCGATCCAGCTCCATCGCTTCCTTCTGCGAGTGGAGTTACACCGGCGGCCACCGAAGCCGCGGCCCCACCGCTGGAACCACCGGCAGTGTGTCCGTGGGCAAACGGATTGTGGGTCGGTCCGAACAGATGGTTGTCGCATCCGCCGTAGTAGCCCATTTCCGGGGTGTTCGTCTTGCCGATGAACAGGCCCCCGGACTCACGCATGCGGGTCACTATCGCCGCATCGGTGGTACCGAGCCTGTCCGCGAACGGCTGGAAGCCCATCGTGAAGGGCAACCCTCGCATTTCCGTCAGGTCCTTGATGGTGTACGGCACACCGTGTAGCGCGCCTCGAAAGTCCCCGGTTCGCGCTTCGTCATCGAGTGTGCGCGCGTCGGCCATGACCTGGTCTCGATCGACGTAGATGAGAGCATTCAACGTCGGGTTGGTGGCATCCAACCGATCGAGTGCCGCCTCAGCGACGTCGACCACACGCAGATCTCCACTTTTCACAGCAGCCGCGAGATCCGAGGCGGACAGGTGTCGATAGTCGTCCAAATTTGTCATGTTCGCCTCACGCCTGCTCGTCGGATTCTGCATTCCAAATGTCCGTTTCGTAACGCCATCCATTGGGCGTCAGCATCCAGAACACGACGTATTTCAGTCCGCTCTTCGATGTGGACCCGTCTGCACTCGCCATCGTCAGATCGCCTCGACCGATTTCGCGAGCTACGTCTCCGAAGAAGTCGAGTGCGACGGTTTCGAGTTCGATAGCGACACCCCCGGCATCGATGACCCCTTGCCAGAACGACGCGATCTCGTCTCGGCCGTGCACGGTGGGACCGCCAGGAGGCAGCAGGATCGCGTTGTCGACATACACGCTGGCGACCCCGGCGCCATCCCCCCGCGAAAAGGCTTCACCGAAGCCGCGGTTGAGGTCTTCGATCTGACTCAAATGATCTGACGACATCTGTGTGCCTCTCGTTCGTACTGGTGGAGGCTGTAAACATATGAGCGGATGGGCATCGCCCGACATACGTCAAGTTGCGTATCTTTCGGTCTTGAAACTCCGTTTCAACCGGCGACGCGTAACCTGATCGAGGACCGGCTACCGATCCGAGGTGAGGCCATCCATGGATTTCGAGCACACTTTGAGCGAGGTCTCGTGGGTCGCGGCGGAGAGCATTCCGGCTCATGTGGAGCGGGACGCCCATCAAATTTTGGCACTGATCAACGAGTGGATCCCGCTGGCGGGTTGCTCGGTGGCGGCATATGACCCGGTCGAGCGTCGCCACCTGACGGTTGCAAGCGACGGATACCCGCCGAGCGTCGTCGAGTATCTCGACACAGGGTTCGTCACACGAGACGAAGCATTCTCATTCATGGAGAACGTAGATCCCACTCCTCGCCGCTGGCGCGATTTTCCTTTCGACTACGGGAGATCATTTTCGATACAGGAGGTCTTCGGTCCGAACGGGTACACGGACGGTACGACGATGCGTCTGTACACACGCGACGGCCGATACACCGGATGTCTGCACCTGAACGCTGACAGTGAGGTGGCCCTGGCGGGGCCCACCGTCACCCACCTTCTCCGTCTCCAAGGCGTTCTCGGCGCGCTGGTCGACAAAAATCGTGCCATCGCAGGTCTGTTGGCAACGATGCCCACGGCCGCCGACGGAACAGCGCTGGTCCGTCTCGACGGTTCCATCGCAGAGGTCGCAGGTACAGAGCAGGGCCCAATGCTGACGGCCGACTCCGACCTGGTATCCGCGCTACTGCGCTTCTCCCAGTCCGGGGTCAGCAAGATCAGCAGGTGGAGAGATCACCGCGGCCGGTGGCACACCGTCCATACCCAGGCCGTACCCGGCGGTCTACTGGTCCGCGAGTCGACCGAACCGCTTCCCTACATGCTCACGTCGGCGGAATTGCAGGTTCTGGACGGCCTCACCCGCGGGTCTACCAACAGTGCCATCGCATCGTCGATCGGTTGCTCGGCTCGCACGATCGGCAAGCATCTCGAACATATCTTCATCAAGATCGGTTGTGGCACAAGGTCTCACGCGGCAGTAATCGCAGCGTCACAAGGACTGACCGTCCTACAGTGAAGCACTGCAACACGTTCTGTGAGGGTAGGACGCGCTCTTCGGGATATGACGCCGGCGGGCATTGCCGCCATCCCCGCCACCAGTGGCCGGTCGGCACAGATCAGGTGTCGTCCGGCTGCCAACCGGGTTACATCTACGCGGAGACCAGTCGGCCGGAGTATCGATCTTGTGCACAGCGCTACAGCCGGACGAAATGGCGACCCACAATCAGCGAGCGCGTCACTACCCACCTATGTGACCCAGGTCGTTCGAGTTTTCGCCCACCGTGATCTTTCTGTAATCTCGACGCGATGACCACCCACGACCAGAGCGTTCTCGAGCGGCAGCCGACCACGGCACCGGCTCGACACTCCGGCGCCGGGCGTGGCGACGTCGTGGCGGCCGTCGGATTTCTGATCGCCGCCGTGTACGTCCTGCAGGGCCAATGGCGCAATCTGAACGGCGGCTACCTCTACAACAGTGGCCAGGACCAGACGATGTGGGAGTGGTTCTTCTCCGTTGCCGCCCATGCCGTCGCGCATCTGGACAATCCACTGTCGAGTGACCTGCAGAATTACCCGCTCGGGGTGAATCTGATGGCGAACACGGCGATGTTCGGCATCTCCATCCCGCTCGCTCCGATCACGCTGTTGTTCGGACCCACCGTCACCTGGGCAATTGCACTCACCGCAGGCCTCGCCGGCACCTCGTTCGCCTGGTACTGGCTGTTCTCGCGTCAGCTGAACGCGTCCAAAGGTGCCGCCGCAATGGGCGGCGCGCTGTGCGGCTTCGCGCCCGGTGCCATCTCCCACGCCAACGGCCACCCGAATTTCGTGGTGCTGTTCCTACTGCCCGTCATCGCGATGCTGGTCACCCGCATCGCCCACGGCGGCGGAACCACCAAGAACACCGTCGGGCTCGGCTTGATCGTCGCGCTGCAGATACTGCTCGGCGAAGAACCGCTGCTGATCTTCGCGATGTCGTTCGGCATCTTCACCGTCGTCTACTACCTGTCGCGCCCGCGTTCCCTGTGGCCCGCCGTCCGCAACGCCGTTCCCCGACTCGCGGTGTCCGCCGGCATCGCGTTGACGCTCGTGGCGTTTCCGCTGTGGTGGCAGTTCTTCGGCCCGCAGTCGTACTCGTTCCTCGAACACGGACCGATGGGCAACGACGCCAAGGCCCTGTTCCAGTTCCCGACGCAATCCCTCGGCGGCGAGGCGACTCCGGGTCAGAACGTCCGCATCAATGCCACCGAGGAGAACGCCTACTTCGGCTGGCCGCTGCTGGTGCTGTGCCTGGTCGCGGCGGTCTGGATGTGGCGTGTTGCCTGCGCCAGGGCCGCGGCAGCCACGGCCATAGTCATGAGCGTGCTCTCGCTCGGCGCAACTCTGATGATCGGCAAGAACGACACCGGCATCACCCTGCCGTGGACGAAACTCGCCGAATACCCACTCGTCGAATCCGTCCTCGAGACCCGCTTCGCGCTCGGTGCGGTACCCGCCCTGGCCCTCCTGCTTGTCCTCGCGACCGATCGGACGTTCCGCAACGGACTGCGGCCGCTGCCGGCATTCTGGATCGCCGGACTCGCCCTCGCCCTCGTTCCGCTGATACCGACCCCGCTGGTCACCGTCGACAAATCCCCCACGCCCCGGTTCTTCGCCGACGGCGACTGGCAGAACTACGTCGACGACGGTTCCGTCGTCACCGTCCCACTGCCACGACCCGAGGACGCCCGGCCGCTGCGTTGGCAGATGGACGCGGACATGGGCTTCACGCTGGCCGCCGGATACTTCGTCGGACCGAGCGATCAGGAAGAGAAGGTCGCCAAGTACGGCGCCGTCGATCGCCCGACGGCGCTGCTGCTCGGCTCGGTCTACGACTCCGGCACCGTCCCCGAGATCACCGCCGACCAACGAAGCCAGGCGGCGCAGGACATGAGCTTCTGGGAAGCCGACGTCGTGGTACTGCCGCCGAGCAAGAACACCGTCGCCCTGCGCAGCACGGTCACCGAGCTGCTCGACGTCCAGCCGCAATACACCGGCGGCGTATGGGTGTGGGATGTGCGCTCGCTCGTCCAATAGCA
Organism: Rhodococcus sp. IEGM 1354; assembly: GCF_030056855.1. Lineage (NCBI taxonomy): Bacteria > Bacillati > Actinomycetota > Actinomycetes > Mycobacteriales > Nocardiaceae > Rhodococcus > Rhodococcus sp. IEGM 1354. Next base: position 51,877 of record NZ_JASHKT010000012.1, on the reverse strand, counting down.
TCGCCGGTGTGCCTGCGACCGCTTCGAACCTGACGACCGCCCGGCTGATAGCGATCGTCACCGGCATCATCGGTGCCGTTCTGGCCATCGCCACTCCGCTGCTACCGGTACAGCAGGACGTCTCCACGCTGTCCTGGCCGCAGAGCTCGTTCGGCAGCGTCAACGCCCCGCTGGTGAGCTACTCCCCGCTCGATCTGGACGCGACGATCCAGTGCAGTACTGCCGCTCGACTCGACGGCGGTGGCACGCTGATGTCCACCGCTCCGATCGCGGCGGCGAAAACCGAGCAGCGAGCACTGACCGTCCGGGTCGACGACGATCGACTGCAGGTACTGCTGCGCGATCGCGTTCTCGCCGAGGCTCCGGTGTCAGACCTGGCCTCCGACTGCGCATTGACCATCTCCTCGAACGCCTCTCGCACGGTTGTCGACCTCGGCGGCGCGGCCACCACTGTCGACGGCGACGTTCGACCCCAGGTCGTCGGTATCTTCACCGACCTCACCGCGCCGGTCGACGGTCTGAACGTGCGCGTGGACATCGACTCCCGTTACTCCTCGACCCCGACGACGTTCAAGCTGCTGGCGATGATCGTCGGCGCGCTGGCCGTCGTCGCCTCCCTGTTCGCACTGCATCGCCTCGACAGCGTGGACGGTCGACGTCACCGCCGCTTCCTGCCGTCGCGCTGGAAGTCCGTCACCGGCGTCGACGCCGTCGTCGTCGGAGTGTTGGTGTTGTGGCACTTCATCGGTGCCAACACCTCGGACGACGGCTACCTGCTCAACATGGCCCGCGTCTCCGAGCACGCCGGATACATGGCCAACTACTTCCGCTGGTTCGGCGTTCCCGAAGCACCGTTCGGCATGCCGTACTACGACATGCTGGCTGCCCTCGCCAAAGTCAGCACCGCCAGCATCTGGATGCGTCTGCCCGCCACCATCGCTGCTCTGCTGTGCTGGCTCGTCATCAGCCGCGAGGTCATCCCCCGCCTCGGGCGCGCGGTACTGAGCAACCGGGTGGCACTGTGGACCGCAGGCCTGGTGTTCCTCGCCTTCTGGCTGCCCTACGACAACGGGCTGCGCCCGGAACCCGTCATCGCCCTGGGCGCGCTGCTCACGTGGTGCTCGATCGAGCGTGCCATCGCCACCGGACGACTGTTGCCCGCCGCGGTCGGCACACTGATCGCCGCGTTCTCCCTCGCCGCCGGACCCACCGGACTGATCGCCGTCGCCGCGCTGCTCGCCGGACTGCGCCCGATCGTGATGATCGTCGTCAAACGAGCTCGGCAGGTGGGCGCGCTCGCGGTCCTCGCGCCCCTGATCGCGTCGGGACTGGCCGTCGTGATCGCGATCTTCGCCGACCAAACCCTGAGCACCGTGCTCGAAGCGACCCGAGTGCGCTCGGCCATCGGACCGAACGTGCCGTGGTTCGAGGAACGAGTGCGCTGGGACGCGTTGATGACCATCTCCCCCGACGGCTCGCTCGCCCGACGATTCGGCATGTTCGCGATGCTGCTGTGCATCGTCGTCTGCATCGCGGTGATGCTCCGCAAGAACGGACGCATCCCCGGCACCGCCACCGGGCCATCGCGTCGGATACTCGGGATCGTCTTGGGCGCACTGGCTCTGATGATGTTCACCCCCACCAAGTGGACCCACCACTTCGGTGTGTACGCCGGTCTCGCCGCGTCTCTCGGCGCACTGGCAGCGGTGGCCGTCACCGCGGCCACCGTCCGATCCCCGCGTAACAGAACGCTGTTCACGGCCGCAGTGCTGTTCCTGACGGCCGTGGCGTTCACCAGCTCGAACGGTTGGTGGTACGTCTCGAGTTACGGCATTCCGTGGTTCGACAAGCCGCCGTCCATTGCCGGCAAGGGCTTCTCGACCATCCTGCTCGGCCTCACGGTGCTGACCCTGTTGTATGCGGCGTACCAACATGTCCGATTGCCCTATCGCACAGCGGAAACCACCACGCGTCGACGCTTCGCGCCCTCCGCATTGACCATCGTCGCCGGCGCCGTCGTCGCATTCGAAGTGCTCTCGTTCGCCAAAGGCGCTGTGGCGCAATACCCTGCGTACTCCATCGCCCGCTCCAACTTCTCCGCACTCGCCGGCAACTCGTGCGGACTCGCCGGTGACGTGCAGGTGGAGACCGACGTCAACGGATCCGTCCTGCAGCCGATCGATCCCGCCGCGGATGCGCTGGGAGCAGGTGGCAGCACCGGATTCACCCCGGACGGCGTCGCCGAGGACCTCACGGCCGATTCCGAGGACACCGCCCAGGGCGGTGCCAACTCCATCCGCCCCGAGGACTCCGAAGAGAGCGCGTCGGCAACCTCGTCGAACTCCGCAGGCACCTCGGGCGGAACCAACGAGAACGTCGGAATCAACGGCAGCACAGTCGCTCTGCCGTTCGGGCTGAACCCCGAAACGACCCCGGTCCTCGGCAGCTTCGGAGCCACCGAACCCGCGTCCTTGACCTCCGGTTGGTATTCGCTGCCTGACGAGGGCGACCTGATCGCCATCGCCGCCGCAGGCCGAATCCGCTCAGTGGACAAGGACGGCATCGTCACCGAAGGCCAACGCGTCGAACTGGAATACGGACGCCGCGACGGCGGAGACGTCCAGGCGCTCGGCCGCGTCACGCCACTCGACATCGGCCCCGCACCGTCGTGGCGCAACCTGCGGGTACCGATGAGCGACCTACCCGCCGACGCGGACGTCGTTCGCATCGTCGCCGAGGACAGCGACCTGGCCGGGGATCAGTGGCTCGCCGTCACCCCGCCGCGCGTCCCGAAGACGCAGACGCTCAACTCGCTGGTCGGATCGACCGATCCGGTGTTGCTGGACTGGGCCGTCGGGCTCGCGTTTCCGTGCCAGCGCCCGTTCGATCACCGTGACGGCGTCGCCGAGGTGCCGAAGTACCGGATCCTGCCCGACCGAACCGGAGCCGAATCCACCAACGCATGGCAGGACTCGTTCGGCGGCGGCCCGCTGGGGTGGACCGAACTGCTTCTCGGTGCCCAGACTCTGCCGTCGTATCTCGCCGACGACTACGCCCGCGATTGGGGGTCGATCGAGAGATACACGCCACTCGATCCGGCTGCCGCGACCGCCGGGATCACCGTCGAGCAACAGTCTCGGTCGGGACTGTCCAGCGACGGACCGATGAAGACCGGCTGATTCCCTGTTTCTCCAACGGATCCGGGGACGGCGCCTGTGTGACCTCGAAGTCACGCTCGCATAACATCGACAATCGTGCCCGACGTCGTGACAGATTCATCAGCTGGTCCCCCCGTCCCCGCTCCGCTCGGAGCCTCGGACGAACTTCGTGCTCAGGTACGGATTCCCCGGCTGATAGCGATGGTGGCCGGCATACTCGGCGTGCTGTTCGCACTGATCACTCCGTTCGCACCCGTCACGCAGACCACCGCGAGCATCGAGTGGCCGCAGAACGGCCTCCTACAGGACGTGGACGCCCCACTGGTGTCCCAGGCACCCCTGCGACTGTCCGCCACCCTCCCGTGCTCTGCTGTGGCCGCACTACCCGCGTCGGGCGGGCTGTTGCTGGCGACCGCACCCCCGCAAGGTGAGGGTGCCGCACTCAACAGCCTGTTCGTTCGCGTCGGCGAGTCGAACGTCGATGTCCTCGACCGCAACGTCGTCGTCGCGACGGCACCGCGCGCCGACGTCCAGAGCACGCGCTGCGCCGCCATCGAGATCACCTCGAACGACCAGTACACCTCCGCAGCCTTCACCGGACTGACCGACGACAGCGGCCAACCCCTCCAGGGTCGGCTCGACGGCGACCTCCGTCCGCAGGTAGTCGGCATCTTCAGTGATCTCAGTGGCGCGGCCCCGGCCGACATGTCGGTCACCGTCGACGTCGACTCCCGCTTCTCGTCGACTCCGACCATCCTGAAGTCGTTGATCATGGTGCTGGCGATCGCCTGCACGTTGTTGGCCATGGGCGCGCTCGCACGGCTCGACGGCACCGACCGCCGCGCGCACCGCCGCTTCTTCCCGTCCCACTGGTGGAAGTTCACCGGCGTCGACGTCACGGTTCTCGGAGTCCTCGTCGGCTGGCACTTCGTCGGAGCCAACACCTCCGACGACGGCTACCTGCTCACCATGGCCCGCGCGGCCGAACATTCCGGCTACATGGCCAACTACTTCCGCTGGTTCGGCGTCCCCGAGGCACCGTTCGGCTGGTATTACGACGTCCTGGCCGTCTTCGCCAAGATCTCGACCGCCAGCCCGTGGATGCGCCTGCCCGCCCTGATCGCCGGAGTCCTGTGCTGGATGGTGATCAGCCGCGAGGTGGTGCCGCGACTCGGACGCGCCGTGCGCAAGTCGAACGTGGCGCTGTGGACCGGCGGATTGGTGTTCCTCGCTTTCTGGCTCCCCTACAACAACGGACTGCGTCCCGAGCCCATCGTCGCCCTCGGCGCACTGTTGACCTGGTGCTCGATCGAACGTTCCATCGCCACCGGAAGACTGCTCCCCGCCGCAGCCGCCTGCCTCATCGGCGCCTTCACCCTGGCTGCCGCGCCCACCGGATTGATGTGTGTGGCAGCGCTTCTCGCCGGGGCCCGGCCCATCGCTCGCATCGTGGTCCGACGTCACCGGCAGGTCGGCACCCTCGCCATGCTGGCACCGTTGGCCGCTGCCGGAGTCCTCGTCCTCGTCGTCGTGTTCGCCGACCAGACCTACGCGACGGTCATCGAATCCACGCGAGTGCGCACCATCATCGGCCCCAACGAGGCCTGGTACCAAGACTTCCTGCGGTACTACTACCTCTTCGTCCAGACCGTCGACGGTTCCGTGGCCCGCCGCTTCGCGTTCCTCGCGATGCTCCTGTGCCTGTTCACCACGCTGTTCGTGCTCCTGCGCCGCCGACGCATTCCCGGCATCGCGAACGGGCCCGCGTGGCGACTGCTCGGCGTCGTCCTCGGAACCATCTTCTTCATGATGTTCAACCCCACCAAGTGGACTCACCACTTCGGTTCCTACGCCGGAATCGCCGGTGGGCTCGCCGCACTGACCGCAGTGGCCGTCTCGGCCAGCGCACTGCGCTCACGCCGAAACCGGTCACTGTTCACAGCCGGCCTGATGTTCGTTCTGGCACTGTCGTTCTCGGGCATCAACGGCTACTGGTACGTCTCGAGCTACGGCGTGCCGTGGTTCGACAAGACGGTCTCGCTCGGCGGCAACGAATCCGGCTCGTTGTTCCTCGTCCTCTTCGGACTGGTCCTCGCCGTCGCGGCATTCCAGTATCTACGTGAGGGATACGCACCGCCACAACCGAAACCGACGTCGGCGCGCGGCAAACGCATTCGGAAGTTCGCCGCCGCACCACTGACCGTCATCGCCGGAATCATGGTGCTGTTCGAGGTCCTGTCCCTCGTCAAGGGTGCCGTCTCCCAATATCCCGCCTACTCTCTCGCACGCTCCAATGTGCAATCGGTACTGGGAAATTCGTGCGGACTCGCCAACGACGTGCTCGTCGAAGCCGACCCCAACGCGGACGTACTGAGCCCACTGCCGGGCGAATTCGATCCCATAGCAGGACCCCTCGGCGGAGCCAGCGACACCCTGCGCAACTTCACCGCCAACGGAATCCCCAGCGATCTAAGTGCCGACGCCGTGGAAGTCAAACCAGGACAAGGCAATACCGACCAACAAGCCGTCGGACCCGCCTTCGAGGAAGGCCAGAGCTCGGGCACAGCAGGAGGCACCGGCGCACTGGGCGTCAACGGCTCCACCGCCGCCCTGCCCTTCGGACTCGACCCCGCCACCACACCCGTCCTCGGCTCCTACCAAGAGGGAATCCAGGAACCGGCCAAGGCCACCTCGAGCTGGTACCAGCTACCTGCCCGCAGCGACGACGCACCACTCGTCGTGTTCTCCGCAGCCGGACGCATCTGGTCCTACGACGACACCGGTGCCCTCACCTACGGCCAATCGCTGCTGCTCGAATACGGCAAGCGTCAGCCCGACGGAAGCGTCCAGGCACAGGGCACCTATCTGCCCCGCGACATCGGACCCGCCCCCTCGTGGCGCAATCTACGAGTTCCGTTGGCAGACATCGCACCCGACGCCGACGCCGTCCGCATCGTCGCCAACGACCCCAACCTCACCGGCGACCAATGGCTCGCATTCACCCCGCCGCGAGTACCGGTGATGGAAAATCTGAACACCATGATCGGCAGTGAGCAGCCCGTTCTGCTCGACTGGGCCGTCGGACTTCAGTTCCCATGCCAACGACCGTTCGACCACCGCTACGGCGTCGCCGAGGTACCCGGCTACCGCATCCTCCCCGACCGCCCACTGGCCGTCAGCTCCACCGACACCTGGCAATCCGGCGAAAACGGCGGACCGCTGGGATGGTCCGAACTACTCGCCAAACCAGTCGCCGTCCCCACCTACCTCAAAAACGACTGGGCCAGGGACTGGGGCTCACTGGAACGCTACGAGCAGTACTACCCCAACGCCGTACCCGCGGACCTGCAAACCGGAGAAGCCACGCGATCGGGATTCTACGAAGACGGACAGCTGCGAGTCTTCGAGAATTAGCCCACCCAGCCCCTTTCCGTGGTGTCGCCCGCTCGCTCCGCGTGGTGCCGCCCGCCCCGCGTGAATGGACCCTTGCACACGTCTCGACCGTGCAAGGGTCCATTCATGTCTCGGCCCGTTGTGGGTCAATGGACCCTTGCATACGTCTGAGCGCGTCTACGGTCCATTCACCTTCCGGTGGGTGCACGACTGCGGACGCTCTCCTATCCTTCGCGGGCGCGCCCTAGCATCCAACTCCGACAGCGTCGTCCGGATCGGGACTGGTAGGCCGATCCATCCACAGGCTCGGCGGCTATCCACAGACACCGGGCGACAGCGCCGGAACGCAACGAAGGTGTCGGTGCCGAATTCCACTCTTCGGGCATGAGAAGACGACTATGGAACGCGGGTTCATTGTTCGAGCTGAGCTCGACCGGCGTCGTGACGCGCCGGCAGCTTCGCGAAGCGCGCGTGAGTGACGCAGCGATCGACAGCAGATGCGCGGCCGGCGGTCCGTGGCAGCGGTTGCTGCCGGGTGTCGTGCTGCTGCGTAACGGTCATCCGTCGACGCTGGAGCGGTCAGCCGCGGCGCTCGCATACGGCGGCCCGAAGAGCATGATCACCGGCTGCGTCGGGCTCGATTCGTTCGGATATGGCACCAACGGATCCGCCGGGGAGGTTCATCTACTGCTACCCGCGGAGATGCGTCGGGCATCGGTGTCCTTCGTCCGAGCAGAGCGGACGTGGCGGCTTCCCGAGCCGATCACCAAGGGCAGCATTCGAGTTGCCCCTCTGGTGCGGTCATTGGTCGACGCCACACGGGCCGCGAAATCCGAGGCGCGATGCATCACCCTGCTGACCGAGGTGCTCCAAAGAGGGAGCGTATCCATCGAGGAGATCGCTCGCGAACTGGCCGAGGGGCCACGTCGCTACAGCGCGCTCACTCGCCGTGTATTGAGCGACTTGTGGGACAACGCGCACTCGGTGGCGGAACTCGAAGACCAGCGACTGTACCGAACCAGCGGTCTGCCTGCGATGACACACAACTGCGACATCTACGCCCGGAGCGGAGAGTTCATCGCCAACACCGACGGGTGGATCGACGCCGTCGGACTGGCCCGAGAAATCGATTCCATCGCGCACCATCTGTCACCGGCCGACTACCAACGGACCCAAGCCCGGCGCAACCGAATGCAGGCCCACGGACTGATCGTCGTGTCCCATTCACCACAAGACATCCGCGATCGGCCCAACCAGGTGCTCGACGACTTGCGTATGAACTATCAGCACGCTCTCGCCAGACCGCGACCGGATGTGGTGATGGTTCCGCGCGAATCAACCGCGTGAATGGACCATCTAACACGTCTGACCGGTGCAGTGGCTCATTGACACCGAACCAGCGGATGCGTGAATGGACCTCCGCATACGTCTGACCGGTGCAGTGGTTCATTGACGCGAACGGGAGCGAAGCGACCCCCGACGTAGACGGGCGCGGTTCGCTAGATCGGCAGCAAGGAGTGCTTACGCGGACTCTTGTGTACTTCCTTGTCTTTCAGGATGTGCAGAGCCTTGCGAATTTCGAGGCGCGTTTGCGAGGGCTCGATGACGGCGTCGATGTAGCCACGCTCGGCGGCGATCCAGGGGGTTGCGACATGCTCGTTGTAGAAGTTTATGAGCTGCTTGCGCAACGCCGGAGCGTTCTCGCCTGCCTCGGCGAGTTGCTTGCGACTCATGATGTTGATGGCACCTTCGGCACCCATGACGGCGATGCGGGCGGTCGGCCAGGCGAGGTTGATGTCGGATCCGAGCTGCTTCGAGCCCATCACCGCGTATCCGCCGCCGTACGACTTACGAATCACGACAGTCAGTTTCGGCACCGTCGCTTCGACGAACGAGAAGATGAAGCGGCCACCGCGATGGATGACGCCGAGGGTTTCCTGGTCGACGCCGGGCAGGAAGCCGGGTGTGTCGACGAGGAAGATGATCGGAATGTTGTAGGCGTCGCTGAGGCGGATGAACCGAGCACATTTGTCCGCTGCCTTGGCATCGAGTGCCCCGGATAGGTGCATCGGCTGATTGGCGACGATTCCCACCGGTCGACCGTCGACGCGGGCGAAGCCGGTGATGACGTTCTGTGCAGTCTGGGCGGCGATCTCGTGGAACTCGCCGTCGTCGAAGATGCGCAGGATGATGTCGTGCATGTCGTAACCGGCGTTGTCGGCGTCGGGCATGAACGAGTCGAGCGTGCGATCGGATTCGGTGATCTCCGGCTCGAGCCCCGGGTTGATCACCGGTGCCTCTTCCTGGCAGCTCGACGGCAGGTAGCTCAGGTAGTTCCGAATCCAGTCGAATGCGGCCTTCTCGTCGGCAGCGACGTGGTGCACGTTGCCGTTGATGGCCTGGACGCGGGCACTGCCGAGTTCGTCGAGGCTGACGTCCTCTCCGGTGACGGACTTGATGACGTCCGGCCCGGTGACGAACATGTACGCCTCTTCGGTGGCGACGACGATGTCGGTGTTGATCGGTGCGTACACCGCGCCACCGGCGCATTTGCCGAGGATCAACGAGATCTGCGGGCACAGGCCGGAGAGCGCCTCATGGCGTCGACCCAGTTCGGCGTACCACGCAAGGGAGGTGACGGCGTCCTGCACGCGAGCTCCACCGGAGTCGTTGATGCCGACGACCGGGCAGCCCATCTTGATCGCGAAATCCATGATGCCGGCGACCTTGCGGCCGAACATCTCGCCGACGGTTCCGCCGAACACGGTCTGATCGTGGGAGAACACGGCGATCGGACGGCCGTCGACGGTTCCGTGCCCGGTGACGACGCCGTCGCTGTAGAGGGCACCCGGATCGTTCGGGGCCTTCACCAGCGCGCCGATCTCGACGAAACTGCCGGGGTCGAGCAGCGAGTTCACGCGATCTCGGGCGCTGGGTATGCCCTTCTTGGCGCGCTTGGCGATGCCGATCTCGCCGGCCGGTTCCTTGGCCAGTTCCAGCCTCGCCCGTAGCTCGGCCAGCTTCTCCGCAGTGGTGCCACTCAAAATCTACGCTCCGGTTCTTGCAGACTCGATGTTCTCGAGCGTCTTCGACAGATGGGCCGCAATTTTTCCAATGTACGGCTCGTCGACGACCGCGAGGTGGTCGCCTCCGACGTAGACGATCTCGAGGTCCTTCACCACCGGTCCCCAACCACCGTGCTCTTCGCGGGTGGCGTATGCGGGCTCGAGGGCGATCGCGTCGTCGTGGTACTTGTCGGCCAGGTACAGCGTGACGTGCCCGCCGTACTCCTTGAGCTCGGCCGTCTGGATAGCCCGATTGTCGAGCCACGACGTCCGCTGATGCTCGATGATGCCGCCGGGAATCTTTGCCCCACTGAGCTTGACCAGATCGGTGATGATCCGAATCTGGCCCTCGTCGTCGGAGTCGACCAACTTGTCGTACGGGATCGGGTAGTCGACGTTGTACGTCTTCTTCGCGAACTCCGCGTACCGCTCCCAACGCTTGCGGACTTCGTCCTTGGTATCGGGGATCTTGGTCCCGGGCATGACGGTATCGAGCAGTCCCACGTAGGCGACCTCGATGCCTTCCTCCTCCATCTGACGCGCCACCTCGTAGGCGAGGATGCCGCCGAGCGACCATCCGACGAACACGTACGGTCCCTCGGGCTGGATCGCCTTGATCAACGGCACGTACTCCGCGGCGCGCTTAGCGATGGGTCCTTCGACGCGCTCGAGGCCGTACATGGGCGTGCCTGCCGGCAACTTCCGCAGCAGCGGCTCGTAGGCGACGGTGGAGCTTCCGGCCGAGTGGAACGCGAACACCGATGTGGCCGTGGAGCCCTCGGGACGAGCCCGAAGATTGCGCACGACACCGTCGATCTCGCCGTCCTCGAGGTGCGGGCGCACCTTGTCGGCGAGCTGCTCGATGGTCTCCGAGTCCAGTACGTCGTCGAAGGTGATCTCGCCGCCGGCCCTCTCGGTCAGGCGAGCGGCCAACTTCTCGGCCGTCTCGTCGTCGAGGATCGGCAGGGTGTTGAAGATGCCCTTGGCCGATTCCTTCGTCACCACTGCCCACGTCGCGAACGTCATCCGCTCGGCGTTGTCACGTGGGGGCACATCGGATCCGGCGGCCTCGGCGAACGCTTCCTTGCCGCCCAGGTCGGTCTGCGCTGCGGCCACCGGTGCGGGTTGGTATTCCGCACTCGGCACCGTGGTCTCAGGTGCGGCGACGGCCGTCTCCAGGGCTGCGTCGGGGGCAGTCGCGCCACTGTCGGCGGCCTGCTCGGCAGCCTTTTCGGCGGCCTGCTTGTCTGCCAGCGCCTGCACCTCGTCCCGGTTCTCGATCGCGTAGCGCAGGTACTTCTCCACCTCGCGCAGGTTCGCATCACGCACGGCCTGCAATTGCACTGTGGGAATGTCGAATTCGTACTCGACACGGTTCTTGATCCGAACGGCGCTGAGCGAATCGAGTCCCAGTTCGATCAGCGGAACCTCGGGCGGCAGATCCTCGGGCGCGTAGCCCATCGACTCGGCGACGATGATCGCCAACCGATCTTCGAGCTTCTGGTTGCCGTTCGGATCCCAGCGATCACCGAACGTCTCGACGACCTCGGGCAGCTCTTCCATCGGAGACGAAGATCGCTCCTCCACCGCGACAACGGGTTCCGGCCGAGCGTCACCCGAGGTGACGACGGCCTCGTGCAGCAGGGTGAACGCCGAGCCCTCGTGTGCATGGACCTGGACCGACGCGCCACCGAGGTGCGAGGTCAGTGTGGTGACGACAGTGCCCACCTTCGGCACTGCAGCGTGTGATACCGAAACACCAAGGGCCACATCGGAGAACACCTGCGAGGCAGCGGCAGTGACCAAGGCATCGAATCCCGAGACGGCCGAGGCCTGGACTTCCCAGACGTGACGGCCGTCGGGCAGTGCCACCCGGGCACCGGGAACGCGAGAGTTACCGCTGGAGCTGACCTGCGAGTTGAGCCAGAACTCCTTGCGCAAGTACGCAGTTCGCGGAATTGCGGCGTACGGACCGGACTCGAACAGTGTCGCCAGTTCCAGCGCGTGACCGTGCACGTACAGCTGCGCCAGCGCGGCGAGGAACGTGTCAGCCTCGTCTTCCTTGCGCTTGAGCGTCGGAATCAACGTGGCGTCGGCCAAGCCGGCCGCCCATGCGGTAGCAGCGACCGACATCAGCGCGACGGGATTGGGGGCGAGCTCGACGAACGTCGTGTGCCCATCTCCCACAGCAACATTGACGGCCTGGGTGAACCAGACCGGGTGACGCATTCCCTTGGTCCAGTAGTCGACGCCGTGGATCGCCGCATGTCCGACGCGGTAGTGCGCCTCACGATCGACCGAGGAGTAGACCCCGGCGGTGAGCTTGCTCGGTTCGATTCCGGCGAGCTCGGCGGCGAGCTCACCGAGCAGTACGTCGACCGCTGCGGTGTGGCCTGCTCCCTTGACGTCGAGTAGTCGGGCCATCTTGCCTGCGGCCTCGGCCATCTCGACGAGGGCTTCGACCTCGGCGCGCGGTCCACCGACGGTGGTGTGCGTCGGCGCGGCGTAGACGCAGGGCTCCACATTGGGGAACTGGTCGGTGAGGGTCTTGACCTCGTCCGGGGTGTACTCGACGAGTGCCATGGCACCCTGCGAGGCGGCACCGAGGCCGTCCTGCCCCTCGGCCAGCAGCCTCGAGCGGGCGTAGATGATGCGGACGGCGTCTTCGAGGTTGAGGCCACCGGCAACGTACGCCGCGGCAACCTCACCCATCGAGTGGCCGATGACGGCCGACGGCTCGGCACCGTGTGCGCGAAGCGTTGCGGCCAAGGCGATCTGGATGACGAAGATCGCGACCTGGGAGTTCTCGAACTCGTAGGTCTGCGAGTCGTCGAGGATGATCTCGCGGATCGAGTAGCCGGCTTCGTCGACGAGCAGCTCGTCCACCTTGTCCACCTCGGCGGCGAACACGGCATTGGTTCGGTACAGACGCGATGCCATCTTGCGGTGCTGCGAGCCGAATCCGGAGAACACCCACACTGCCCCGTTGGATGCGGGCGAGTCCGCGGAGAACACGCCCGGTCCCGGCTTGCCCGCCGCGATGGCCCGCAAGCCGGCGATGGCCTCGGCCGTGGTGGACGCGAGAACCACTGCGCGCGAACGCCCGTGGTTACGGCGGGCCAACGTGCGGCCGACATCGACGAGAGGCGTCGTGCTGCCCTCTTCGGTCTCGAGCCAGTCGGCCAGTTCCGACGCCGCGCGCTTACGGCGTGACGGCAACGCGGCAGACACTGCGAGAATGACTGTCTGCGGCGCATTTTCGGACTCGGCCAGGATGGTCTCGGCCTCGGCAACCGGGCTGGTCGTCTCGGAATCGAGTTGTTCCTCGTAGACGCCCTCCACCACGGCGGCCTCGGGATCCACTGCAGCGGGATCGAATTCGGCCGAGGTCTCACCCGGTACGTACTCACGCACGACGACGTGCGCATTGGTGCCGCCGAACCCGAAGCCGGAGACGCCCGCGACGGCCTTGCCGGTGTACCGGGGCCAGTCGGTGGCCTCCGGGATGACCTTCAGGTGTGCCTTGTCGAAGTCGATGTACGGGTTGGGGCCCACGTAGTTCAGTGACGCCGGAAGTTTGTTCTCCTGCATCGCCAACACGACCTTGATCAAACCTGCTGCGCCTGCGGCAGATTCGAGGTGTCCGAAGTTGGTCTTCGCCGAGCCCAGCAATGCCGGCTTGTCCGCGTCGCGGCCACGGCCGACCACCCGGCCGAGCGCGTCCGCCTCGATCGGGTCGCCCAGGATGGTTCCGGTGCCGTGCGCTTCGATGTAGTCCACGCCCGACGGGTTGATGCCGGCGTCGCGATACGCGAATCGCAGTGCGTCGGCCTGCGCGTCGGGGTTCGGCGCGAGCAGTCCGTTGGAGCGGCCATCCTGGTTGATCGCGGATCCGGCGATGACGGCGAGCACCTGATCGCCGTCACGCTCGGCGTCCTCGAGTCGCTTGAGTACGACGAGGCCGCCGCCCTCGGAGCGGATCATGCCGTTGGCGTCGGAGGAGAAGGCCTTGATTCGGCCGTCGGGAGCGAGCACGCCCGTCTGACCGAAGCCGACGGTGATCGGCGGGGCGAGCAGCATGTTGACCCCGCCTGCCACGGCGAGATCGGATTCGCCGGTGCGCAGGCTGCGCACTGCCTGGTGAACGGCCACGAGGGACGACGAGCAGGCGGTGTCGACGGCGATCGACGGCCCGCGGAAGTCGTAGAAGTACGACACGCGGTTGGCGACGATGGCGGTGGAGGTGCCGGTGAGCGCGTAGGGATGCACGGCCGGATCACTGACGGCGATGAGCTGGTAGTCGTTGGACGAGCTGCCGATGAAGACGCCGACCTGGCTGCCCTTGACCGAGCTGGCCGGGATGTGCGCGTGCTCGAGCGCTTCCCAGGTCAGTTCCAGCGCCAGACGCTGCTGCGGGTCGACGTTGACGACCTCGTTGGGCGACATCGCGAAGAACTCGGCGTCGAAGGTCTTGACGTCGTCGAGGTAGCCACCCTTGGTGACCGTCGCGTCGACCGCTGCGGCGATGACGGGATCGGAGGTGAATTCCTTCCACCGGCCCTCGGGCAGGTCGGTGATGCCGTCGCGGCCCTCGATGAGCAGCGACCACATCTCCTCGGGGGTGTGACCGGTGCCGGGGAAGCGCGACGACAGTCCGACGATCGCGATGTCGTGGGCGTCGCCCGACTGGCCACCGCTGGTGTAGAACGCATCGTCGACGGTGCCGACCGGCTCGTCCGGCTCGCCCTCGATGATGATCTTGGCCAACGAGGCGATGGTGGGGTGCTGATAAACGACGGTGGCGGTCAGCGTGACCCCCACCAGCTCCTCGATCTCACCGCTCAGGGCGACGGCATCGCGAGAGGACAGACCGAATTCCTCCATCGGACGGTCGTCGGAGATGGCCGACGCAGGTTGACCGGTCGCGTCCGCAACCCAGTTGCGCAGCCAATCCCGCAGTTGGGCGACCGTGAGGTCCGTCCCGTCGGCACTCTGAATCTTGTCTGTCTCTTGTTCAGCCATTACTCACCAAGCTATGTATCGAAGGAACGGGAGGCCCAGAGATCAGTCGGGTAGTTCGGCGTCCGGGAATGCCGTCTGCTGGTAACCGCCGCGCAGGGTGCCCTCGATGTAGGCGGCCTTGCAGGCGCGCCGGGCGATCTTGCCGCTCGACGTACGCGGGATGGATCCGGCCGGGACGAGCAGCACGTCGCGGACCGTGACGCCGTGCCGCGCCGAGACTGCGGAACGAACCTCGTCGGCGATCGGAGCCGGGTCTGCCTTGCCCGAGCCGGGAGCACGCTCGGCGACTATGACGAGCTGCTCGGAGCTGTCGTCCGAATCCTTGGTCAACGCGGCACCACTGAACTCGAACACGACGTCGGGCAGCTGGTTGAGCGGTACCGCGAACGCCGCCACGAAGCCCGGCCGCAATGCCTTGCTGGCTTCCTGTGCCGAGAACTCGATGTCCTGGGGGTAGTGATTGCGGCCGTCGACGATGACGAGGTCCTTCACGCGGCCGGTGATGTAGAGCTCGCCGTCGTGATAGACGCCGAAGTCTCCGGTCCGCATCCAGTTGGCACCCTCGGGGGCACCCGTGGCGTGCGAACCGTCGGCGACGCGGTGGACGAGCTTGTTGTGGAAGGTTTCGCTGGTCTCGGTCTCGCGACCCCAGTAGCCCTTGCCGATGTTCTCGCCGTGCAGCCAGATCTCGCCGACGTGCTCGTCGGGCACCTCGGTGGCGGTTTCGGAGTCGACGATCGCGGCCCACTGACTCCGAGCGACGGTTCCGGTCGATACCTGCGGGATGGCTCCGGGAGCGTCGGGCGCGACGACGACGAAGTTGCCTGCGTTCAGCTCGACACGGTCGACGTACACGACCTTGGCCTCGTCGGCGTGCTTGCTCGTCGAGACGAACAGCGTGGCCTCGGCCATGCCGTACGACGGCTTGATCGCCGACTTCGGCAGACCGTACGGGCCGAAGGCCTCGTTGAACTTCTTCATCGACGACGTAGTGACGGGCTCGCTGCCGTTGATCAGGCCGATGACGTTCGACAGGTCGAGGCTCTCACCGTTCTTGGGCAGTCCACGCTGGGCGGCGTGCTCGAACGCGAAGTTCGGGGCCGCGGCGAACGTGCCTGCTCCGTCGGAGACGGCGGCGAGTTCCTTGATCCAGCGCCACGGCCGCTGCACGAACGCGCGCGGGCTCATGATCGTGATGTATTTGCCACCGAGGGCCGGGAGGATGACGGTGAGCAGACCCATGTCGTGGAACATCGGCAGCCAGGTGACGCCGCGCGAGTCGTAGTTGATCTCCATGCTGTCGACCATCTGCAGCGCGTTGACGCCGACCGCGCGGTGCGTGATCTCGACGCCGGCCGGTGTCCGCGTCGAACCCGACGTGTACTGCAGGTAGGCGATGTCGTCCAACCCTGCCTTGGGCTCGACCCACGTCTCGCCGACGCTGTCCGGAACGGCGTCGACGGCGATGATGCGGGGCCGCTCGGCAGCGGGGAGCGCGCGGAAGAACGCACGAACGCCCGCCGCGGAGTTGCTGGCGGTGAGGATCGCGCTGGGCTTGCAGTCGCCGAGGACGGCATGCAGGCGGTCGGTGTGGCCGGGCTCGTCGGGATCGAACAGCGGCACCGCGATGGTGCCCGCGTAGATCGCACCGAAGAACGCGATGACGTACTCGAGGCCCTGGGGAGCGAGGATCGCCACGCGGTCACCGGGCTCGGTGACCTGCTGCAGACGAGCGGCGACAGCGCGCAGCCGCTTGCCGAACTGTGACCAGGTCAACTCGTGCGCTTCACCGTCCCGTTCCCGGGAGTAGTCCATGAACCGGTACGCGAGCGTGTCGGCATTCTCTTCGACGTTCGCCTCGACGTGGCGGACGAGTGTCTGCCCTTCACCGATGGTGATGTGGCCGTTCTCATCGATGAAATCATCGAACGTGTGGCTCATTTGCTTCAATCTCCTCCGACACGAATCGCTGCCACACATCGTGCGTGACCTGGCCTTGCATTGACGACGTTCATCGATGCAGACACCGAACAGCGTTTTATGTTACTAAGTGGTAACTCCAGCGGTGTCGGTTTCGGTCGACCTAGAGGCCGACTCCATGTTACCGACACACGCCTGCGTCACTCGCCTTTCAGCAAGTCGACAACCGGAGCGAATGCTTCCATTTGTGTGGGGAAAACCCCGACATAGGACATCGTCGTCCGCGCGCGAACGTTACGGATCTGATCGGCGATTTCCTCGTACGTTCCGAATGCCAGGTACGGCGACGACAGAATGTCCTCGACCGTGAGCTTGACGTCCACGTCGACGTTGGGCGGATAGCCGTTGTCCAGCGCAGCCAGCGCCATCTCGGCCATCTGCTCGCGATCGTCGGTGACCACGATGGTGGTGATCGCCCAGTTCAGCTCGATGTCGTCGAACCGATCCCCTGCGGCAGCCCGGATGAGCTCCACGCGCTCGAGGGTCTTCTCGATGGTCATGCCCGACAGCAGCAGCTTGCCTTCCTTCGAGGTGCTCGGCACTACGGAGATGATGTCGGCGTGCTTGGCCGCCAGCGCGAGCATCTTGGGGCCGCCGCCGCCGATGCAGATCGGCGGACGCGGTCCCTGACGCGGACGAGGGCTGCCTTTGAGACCGGTGATCGTGTAGTGCTTGCCCTCGTAGTTGCATTCCTGGCCGCGCAGCAACACGTCGAGAATGTCGAGCGTCTCCGCGAGCTTCTCGATGCGGACGCCGGGACGGTCGTAGGTGATGCCGGCCTTGTCGTATTCCTCGCGCATCCAGCCCGCGCCGAGTCCGAGTTCCAGCCGTCCGCCGGAGAGCACATCGATGGTCGCAGCATCCTTGGCGAGCACTGCGGGATGGCGGAAGCCGTTTGCGAGCACCGCCGTGCCGAGCCGAATCTTGTCGGTGGCGACGGCGAGAGCTCCGAGCGCGGCGATCGGCCCGACCTGATTACCGAGATGATCGGGAATCATGAAGCTGTCGTAACCCAGTTCCTCGGCCTGCTGAGCCAGCTTGATGAACTTCCGAGCCCCGCCCTCCTCCGCGTTTCCCTCTCCGCCTGCAGCGAAGCGGAATTTGCGCGGCCCGGGGGTCGCGGCCTCGGCGGAACTCATCTAATGATCTCCTCTGGGGTCTGGAGCGGCCGGCACCTAGGGTCTGAAGTGGTCGGTACCGGGGGTCTGGGCACACCGTGCGGGGCAGTCGGCCGGGGCCGATCCGCGCAGGTCCAAGGCGCCACTCTAGCCGCTCGCAGGAGCGGATCCCACCGGCTGGGGGTCGCAGACCACAGGTTTGTGCCCTGCACCAGTCGGCGACACGCCGCGTTGTGACCTGTCCGTTATCCATGACACCGGTCACTGCGCTCCCCGAGACCCGATCACGAGTGAGGAGGCGTCGGCGCATTCTCGATCAGATCGGCCGCCCACGCTGCAGTCCACTGCGTCGCGGTCGTACCCGAACCGTCGACGACGAAGCTGTTGTACGACGCGTGCACCGGATTTCCCGCGGCCCCGATCAGAATTTGGATGCTCTGCGGAATGTTGCGCAGCGACAAGCCATCCGACGGGGACGCACAGATGAGGTCGCCGGGCGCACAGATCTGGTTGGTCCGGTCGTCGAGCGCGCCGAATCCGCCGTCCCGACGCCCCGTCATGGTGATGCCGGGGAGGTCGAGTCCCCCGAGGGCGACCTCGGCTCCGACGCCGTCGAGCGGTCCCGGCACGTCGGTACCCGACACTCCGTCGCGGCGGCCGTCGGCGATCAGGGTGACGCCGAGGACACGATCGGCGGAGATCGGTCCGTTGCCCGCGCCGATGTCGGCCGCGATGTCACCGGAGATGACTGCTCCCTGAGAGAAGCCGGCCATGACGAAGTTGGTCAGCGGGCATCGCGCCGCGACGTCCGACATCTTCTGCACCGCAACGGCTTTGCCCTCGGTGCGGCTGTTGTTGTACGACTGCTGGCCGTCCGGCGGCAGCGCGATGGGGTTCGAGAACTGCGCGACGTAGGGCACCGTGTAGACGTCCGCACGAGATCCGGGGAACTGCTCCTGCAGCGGTCGCGTGACGTTGAGCATCAGCGACACCGGATTGGCGGTCGGATTGTACGGGTCGTCGGTCGACGAGGACTCCCACGTCCCGGGAACGGCAATGACCTGCACGTCGGGGCAGTCCGCCGGCTGCGACGTCGGCTCTTCGGGCCCTGGGGGCGGGACTGGGCCCGGACCGGATGGCAAGCGCCCGGCGAGCAAGTACCACAGGGCAACGATGATCAGACCGAGAATCACCGCAAAGGCAATGACCGGAAGAACTCTGCGCTTACGTTTTGCCATCGGCGCGAGCTACGGCTTGCAGTACGTCGCCTGCGCGGCGGCGATGTAGGTCTGGGCGGCCTGCGCGGCCTGGGTCTCGTTCATCTGCGTTCCGGCGGCACTCGCCTCGACGCCGACGTTCGCGGTGACGTAGGTCGTGATTTCGTCGGCTGCGACGCCCTGCGCCTGCGCGGCACAGATGTAGTTGGCCGTCGACACCGCGATGTCACCGTTGCCCGCCGGAGTGACGCCCTTGCTCTTCAGCTCGGCGAGGAACCTCTGTCCACGGTCGTCGATCTGGCTCTCCGTCGGCCCCGGGAAGTCGTCCGGCACGGCCTGGGGTTGCTCCGGCGGTGCCGTCGCAGCCTCCCCCGGGCTGGTGGTCGGAGCGACGGTGGTGGTGGTGCTCTCGGCCGCCGACGTCGACGAACTCGCCTCGGTCGTCGTCGCAGCTGCCGTGGTGGTGCTGGTCGGCGCTCCGGTTGCCGTCGAGTCGTCACTTCCACACGCCACCAGCATCGAGCTCGCCGCCACGGCGAGCACGCCGAGTGACAGAGTTCTGGCCAGAGAGTTACGCGTCATCGATCGAAATCCTTCGGTCGTCGGGTCGCAGGCGAGCGTACAGCCACGCTCTGAGAGAACTCTGAAGCCGTGACTGCCTCCGGTCACGGAGCGATCGTGGCCACGCCGTCCTTGACGGTGATGATGCCGAACTGGAAGTTCTGCTGCTTACCGCCACCGTCGATGTCGAACTGATCGCTGGTGGGGTAGCCGAGGCGGCCACCTTCGTAGCCCACCGACCCCCAGGCGTCGAAGATCGGGCCGTACGGCATGGACCAGGCTCCGCTGACCGGGCTCCAGTAGATGTTGCCGGTCTCGAACTGGTTGAACCGTCCGCCGTCCCGGATGGGGCCGATCTCGTTGGACTTCGGGAACCCGAGAGGTCCGCTCTCCCAGCCCAATTCACCGTACTTGCCGAGAATCATGCCCTGCACCGAATGCACACCGGCGTCGGGCGAGGTGTAGATCGCGCCGATCTCGAAGCCCTGCACGGAGCCGGGCTTGTTGGGTGTTGCCACCTCGTCGAGCACCGGGTATCCCAGTGGGCCGCCCTCGTAGCCCTGGGCTGCCCACTCGTCGAGCACGGCCCCCTTGACCACATGGGCTCCGGTCTGCGGCGTGAAGTAGACCATGCCGTTCTGGAAGGCGTTGAAGCGTCCGCGGCCGTCGGGAGTGGCGATCTCGCCGGTCTTCGGGAAGCCGAGCGCACCCTCGGGGCCCTTGTTGCCCTGGTAGATGCCGCCGATAGCGCCGGCAACCACCTGCGCCCCGGTGTCGGGAGTGAAGAAGACCCG
This sequence comes from Rhodococcus sp. IEGM 1354, assembly GCF_030056855.1. Lineage (NCBI taxonomy): Bacteria > Bacillati > Actinomycetota > Actinomycetes > Mycobacteriales > Nocardiaceae > Rhodococcus > Rhodococcus sp. IEGM 1354. Next base: position 31,569 of record NZ_JASHKT010000012.1, on the reverse strand, counting down.
ACCGAACGTGAAGTCCTGAGCTCGACCACCGGCGACGTTGTACTCCGCGGTGAGGCAGGGACCCAGCCACGAGTTCGCGCCGCTCGCATTGCCGATCATGCCCGCGACGCTGCAGGCGGGCTTGTCGACCTCGACGCCGAGTGCCGTAGCGAGTTGCGGCCACAGCTGGTGCAGCTCGAACTGCCAGTACGGCCACGAGTGCGTGCCCGACGGGCGGTAGTTGACCTGCGCGGGGATTCCGAGCTGGTTGAGCTTGGTGGCGAAGGTCTGCGAGGTGAGTCGCGAGAGGATCTCGAGTCCCATACCCGCGTAGTTGGTGCTGACGCCCGGAATCGGCGACGGCTGATCGTACGGGCCGGTCGAGCCGTTGCCGCTCGAGATGTAGAGGCTGACGCCCTTCAGCTTGTCGGCCAGCAGGTACGGATCGTGCTGGGCCCACAGCGAGTTGGACGGTGCGCCCCACATGGCCTTGGAGTTGTAGCCGCCGGCGTCGGTCATCGCGTACTGGATGGCCTGCGGCATGCCGAGCGAAGTGGTGGTCAGGATGCCCGACAGCGAGCCGGCGAACTTGAAGAAGCCGGGGTTGCGAGCCGCGAGGAACATCGCCGACGTGCCACCCATCGACAACCCGACGACGCCGCGGTTGTCGGTGCTGCGCCAGTCCTTGGCCAGGATGGGCGGCAGCTCCTTGGTCAGGAACGTCTCCCACTGGTAGTTCTTGCCGTTGTCCTGATCGACCCAGTCGGAGTAGAAGCTGGACTGTCCGCCGATCGGCAGGACGACGTTGACGTTCTTGTCGGCGAAGTACGCCTCGGCGTCGGTCTCGGCCGTCCAGCCGTTCTCCTGGTCGGTCGCCCGGAGTCCGTCCAACATGTACACCTGCGGGAACGTGGCCTGCGGGTTGATGTTCCAGTCACGCGCGAGCAGCAGCTGCACCTGGATGGGTGTTCCCATAGACGGCGACTGGATCCACAGTGCGACGCGGCGATCGGAGAGCCAGTCCACCGAGGTGACGGTCGCTCCACCGGTCTGGGTGTAGGCGGGGCCGGTCTGCGCCATCGGGGCGGCATGAGCAACCGGGGCTGCAGTGGCCAGGGTCGTCGTCGCGAAGGGAATCATCAGCGCGGAGGCGACAGTGACTGCTGCTGCCGCTCGCCGAGCCCGTGTGCCGGCCGATGGGGTACGACCGAACCGAACAAGCCCAGTGCGCATGATGGTGACTCTCTTTCCTGTGACGACCGAAGGTCTCGTCTCGAGACATGCTTCGTATGTCTTTCTACACGTGCCCGATGGCCACGAACAGCAGACTCGCTGTGACTGGTGGTGCGAATGTGAATTGGGGAGGCTCGGAGGGCCTGCGCTCGAACCGACAATGCCGCCCGACGCGAGAGCGTGGGGCGGCATTGTCGGAGAGCACGTTACGGAACCGAATTAGGCGTTCAGCGCGTCCAGGATCTGGGTGCGTGCCTTCCACAGCTCGGCACCCCAGTACGGCCAGGCGTGGATTCCGTTGGCCGGGAAGCTGTAGGTCGCCGGGATCCCCAGGGTGCCCATGCGGATCTGGAATGCACGGGTGTTGGCGAGCGAGAGTGCCTCGAGAGCCATGCCGTTGGCGGTGTTGTAGAAATCGATCGGCGCGGCCGGGTGGTCGAACTGGCCGGGCAGGCCACTGGCTGCGGAGATGTACAGCGACAGACCCTGCAACCTGGGCGCGAAGACGAACGGGTCGTTGCGCAGCCAGGCCGGGTTCCAGGGCGGTCCCCACATGGAGTCGACGTTGAAGCGGCCGGCATCGAGCATCGCGATGCGGATTGCCTCACGCATACCCGGGGCCGAGATGTTCAGGTAGCCCGAGAGCGAGCCGGCGAACTTGAACTGGTCGCGGTGGTACGCGGCGAGCGTCAGGGCAGCCGAACCACCCATCGACAGTCCGAGAACACCGTTGTTGTTGCGCGAGACGCCGTAGTTCTCCAGGAACGCCGGGAGCTCCTGCGTCAGGAACGTCTCCCACTTGTAGGTGACTTCCTGGCCGTTGAAGTTCGACGAGGTGTACCAGTCGCTGTAGAAGCTGGACTGTCCACCGACGGGCATGACCAGAGTCACGTCGTCGTTGGCGAACTGATCCTGCGCGTTGGTCTCGAAGGTCCAGGCGTTGCGATCGTCGCGGGCACGCAGGCCGTCGAGCAGGTAGAGAGCAGCGTTTCCGCCGCGCGCCGCCCACTGGACCTGGACCTTGATCGGACCCATCTCGGACGGGACGATCAGATCCTCGCGGCCACCGGCCGGGGTCTGGTGGACGATGGCAGTGGGGGCAGCGACTGCGACTGCGCCGCCGACGACACCGGCTGCGATCGGCAGAACGAGTGCGGCAGCACCCACGCCGAGCAGGCGCTGACGCCAGCGTGATGACGCCTTCGGGTTACTGCTGAGGCCGGCAAATCGCATGAATCGTGCTCTCTCTCATCTACGCGGTCTCCGCTGTCGTAGCGGCCCCCGGCAATCGAACAGGGCTGACTGACGGCCCATGAGGCCGGGGTGAAGCTGTGGTGTGTCGAAACGCTGTGGTTCTGCTGCATAACAGGCGAACCGCTCGATGGAGGTTATTCCATCGAGCGGTTCCAAGGCAAAATTGTGATCAGCGTCCCAGTTTCGCCTCTGCGAGTTTCTGAAACAGGAGACTATCCTGCGCGGTCCCCGCTGAACAGCCCTGAAAAGTCGTGAATTATCACTACAGGGCCGAAAGCGGGGACTGCGTCCGAAACGCTGCCGGGTGGATCAGTTACCGATGTTGGCGCTCAGGTCCGGTGCCATGACGCGGATCTGCTCGCCCCAGTAACCCCACTGGTGGGTACCGACGGCCGGGAACGCATACGTGACGTTGTTGGCACCGATGCTCGCCATGCGGATCTGGAAGGCGCGGCTGTTCGCCAGGGCGATGGCCTCGAGGCCCATACCGTTCGCGGTGTTGTAGTAATCGATGAAGCTCCGTGGGCGATCGAGACCGCCGGGCAGACCGCTACCTGCGAAAACCCACACGCGCGTGCCGTTGTCGCGCAGGCGAGGCGCGAAGACGAACGGGTCGTTGCGCAGCCATGCCGGATCCCACGGCGGGCCCCACATCGCGTCGATGTTGTAGCGGCCGGAGTCCAGCAGAGCCAGACGCATCGCCTCGCGCATACCGGGCGCAGAGATGTTCAGGTAGCCCGACAGCGAACCGGCGTAGCTGAACTGATCCGGGTGGTACGCGGCCAGCGTGAGGGCGGCGGAGCCGCCCATCGAGATGCCGATGACACCGTTGCGGTTCGGGTTGAAGCCGTAGTTGGCGCGCAGGTTCTCGCGGAGGTTCTGCGTCAGGAAGGTTTCCCACTTGTAGGTGGTCTTCTGACCGTTGAAGTTGGACGGTGCGTACCAGTCCGAGTAGAAGCTCGACTGCCCACCGACCGGCTCGACGACGTTGATGTTGTAACCGGCCAACACAGCACCGGCGTCGGTCTCGTGCTCCCAGCCCGAGATGTCCGTCGTGGCGCGCAGACCGTCGAGCAGGTAGACGACGCGGTTGGTGTTACCGTCCGCTGCCCGCCACACCCGACTCTTGATCGGGCCCATGCTCGAGTCCGTCCAGACGTCGATGGCGTTGCCGTCGAACGCTGCGTTGGCAGTTGCGCCACCGCCCGCCACGGCCAAGCCCAGCGGTAGCACCACTGCCATCAGCATGGACGTCGCAGCGCGGCGTCCCCAGGAGCCCGCTCGCTTGTCCCCGGACCGGCTCTTCCATCTACCCAGCATGCACTCGACCTCTCAGCAGCTTCGTCACATCGGTTACGCAATCAACGATTGATCTCGCAAGTTCATCATGTATGCGCCCGACCCAGGGTCTGGCGCATACATATCCTCCGCACTTATCGCACGAAGTACGTCGTCCGTTACAGGATCGAGACAGCTCATCTTCGCGTCGAGACCGAATCGGCGCAACCCGGTGATCTTCTCGTGTTCTGTCGGCTAATTATCGGCCTTCAGTACAGGTGCCGGAAGATCACATCGCTGTATTTCGTATTTCGGCACTCGGTCGAATCGATAACCGGCATAGAACAACGAACGCTTCACATTCCGGACGAACAGATCCTTCGTCAACGGCGCTCGGTAGGACGTCAGCATTTCCTGGGTGTCCGGGCAGGTCAACGCCACCTGAGCCTCGGTCACCCAGTCCTCGTCCATGTACCAGGGCAGGTACGGATGGATACCGACCAGTCCCAGATCGGCGACGACCCAGTCCGGGAAGAGGTTCTTGTCGTGACCGATGCGGCCGTTCTCGAGGCGCTCGGTGTGCGAAGCCAACGGATACGCCAGCCCCATCTGGTCGATGACCCGCACGTCGAGGCCGACGTTCATGCTCGTCATCCCCAGATTGAGGAAGTAGACGGTGTGACCGAAACCACCTTCGGGGATCGGGAGGGGCGGCGGAACGACATCCCAGTAGGTGAATTGCGCGGACGGCAGGAGCAATCCGCCGTCCGGGGTGTCGTCGATCGCCTGAACCATCGCCCGCATCCGCGGATAATCGAGATAGTCCGACGCCAGGATCGGATGAGCGTGCCCGGTGTTGAGCGAATAGAACGCACGTTCGTCGACGATTCCGCTTCGTCCGACGATCGAGCCCTGCGGCATTCCCGTCGTATTCGCGGCAAGTACTGCCCAGACGACGATCCCACCCCAGACGAGTACATCCGCGACGAAAACAGCAGTCGCACGATCACCGGACCATCGCGACGGGAGCGCGACGGGCAATACCGAAATGGGCAACAGCAGCGTGAACAGGGCGGGCAACAATGTTCGCCCGTGCATGAAATCGCCGCCGACTCGAATTGCGTAGACAGCGAGCAACAATCCACTGACGAGCACGAAAACGACGACAGCGGTCGGTGTGCGCAACGCAGCGAGCAGGCCGCCCACTGTTCTGGGCAGCGTCGGGCGCACTCGTGTCACCGACAGGGCCGCACCGAGCAGGAGCAGCACCAGCGGGAGCCACAGAAGGTACGGTCCCATCAAGTTGGTCAGATACGCCCACCCCTGCGACCACTTGGCACCGCCGGCGTCCTTGGACACTGCAGTGTTGGGGTACGGAAGGCCGTAGTAGCCCATGCGCCAAATTTGATAGAGCACGGGAACCGCCCCCGCGAATGCAAATACGCGCAGCCTCGACAACCACGTCTGCGGGGCGAGAAAGATCATCGCCAGTGCGAGTACCGACACGATGGACAGCTCCGGGCGGACGAGTGGTCCCAGGCCCGCGAAGAAAGCCAGCAGCAGCAGTTCGACGCCACCGCTGCGACGCTGGCCCCAGCGGACCATGAGCAACCACAGCATCGCCAGCCAGAAGATGACCAGGCAGGTCTCGAGTCCGGACGTTGCGAAGTCGCGGGCAGGAGGAACGGCGATGTACACCAGGACGCCGGCGGGGAGGAACAGGGTGCGCGAAGCAGTGCGCCCACGCAGGGAGAACGTGCCGATCATCGCGATGACGACGGCCGCCGTGGACAGCACGAGCGCGATCGTGAGGACCACGTACTCGAGCCGGCCGTCGCTGAGCCAGCTACCCGCGTAGACGAGGTACGTCCAGATGGTGCTGGTGTTGGTCTCGACGCGCTCGCCCGCGTTGAACACCGGGCCGTTACCGGCCAACAGGTTGCGGACAGTGCGCAGGACGATCAGGCCGTCGTCGGCGATCCAGCGACGTTCCCAGGCACCCCAGAGAAACAGGGCACCGGTGACGACGGCCCCGACCCAGAAGACCGCCCTGGTCGAGACCGCCGGTGCCGGGGTGTCATCTCGCGCGTCTCGCTGGTCAGGCGAGGTAGACAGCGACACCAACCACTCCGATCCACGCTATGGCGAGTAGCTGGAGAACCCTGTCTCCCAACGCGATCTCTTCGGGTTCGCCTGCCTCGCCGCCGTCCACGTCCACTGCGTATCGCAGGATTGCGATGGTAAACGGAATCATCGAGATGGCGAACCAGTTGGAGTCCGTTTCGGCGTCCTGTTGGAATGCCCACAGGCCGTAGCAGATGACGACGGCCGTCGCGGACAGCGTCCACACGAAGCGCAGATATGTCGTGGTGTAGTTCTCGAGCGACTTACGGATCTTCGCCCCGGTGCGTTCGGCCAGTTGCAGCTCGGCGTAGCGCTTGCCTGCCGCCATGAACAGTGAGCCGAACGCCATGATCAGCAGGAACCACTGCGAGAGAGGGATCGAGGCAGCGACGCCACCGGCGATCGCGCGGAGCAGGAAGCCGGACGAGACGATGCAGATGTCGAGCACGGCCTGGTGCTTGAGGCCGAAGCAGTACGCCAGCTGGACCGCGATGTAGACGCCGATGACCAGGGCGAGTTTCCAGTTGGCGATGAACGACAGTCCGATGGCCAGGCCGAGGGACACCACTGCCATCCCGTAGGCGACGTTGACCGGCAGTACACCAGCAGCGATCGGACGGAATCGCTTGGTGGGGTGTGCGCGGTCGGCCTCGACATCGAGCGCATCGTTGACGAGGTAGATGCCCGAGGCGGCGAAGCAGAACACGATGAACGCGAGCGCGACGGACAGCAGCACGTCGCGATCGGTGACCGAGCCTGCCGCCAGCGGCGCAGCCAGGACCAGCACGTTCTTGACCCACTGACGCGGACGAAGCGCCTTGACGATGCCGTCCGCCAGATTCTTCGGCGGTGCGCCTACGGGTGCGGCATCCTCGCTCATTTGTCTCCTTCGAACTTCACGACGGCAGCAGCCGTCAACGCGCCGAGTGCAGATCCGGCCAGCACATCGGTGGGGTAATGGACTCCGAGCACCAAGCGCGAGAGCAACATGGGTGGGACGAGGACCGCCGGTAACGGTAGCCCGGTCACGCGGCCGAGGAGAACCGCAGCCGCTGTGGTGGATGTCGCATGCGACGACGGGAAACTCAGCTTGCTCGGCGTCGAGACATTGATCCGGACGGCCGGATCGTGGGGACGCGGCCTGCGCACGATGCGCTTGATGACGATGGACGCGGCATGCGATCCGACGGCACCGACGGCCACCGACGCCCACTGACGCCGCCGCGGCGCGTCCAGAGCAGCGCCGATGCCTGCGATCGCCACCCAGCCGAGGGCATGTTCGCCGAAGTGCGACATCCCGCGTGCGACCGTGATCGCACCGGGGGCACTGCCGACCGTGGCCTGCACCTTTTCGAGGATGCGCACTTCGGTCGGTGCCTCGGTCTGGCTCTTACGCCTGGTAACGAAAGACACGTTCCCACGTTTCCTTACTGGTCAGGTGCGGCACGGCGTCGCGGTATCGAGCCTTGAGGGCAGGGAATTCGGCTGCCAACTGCTTGCGCAACGACAGCGCTTCCTTGAGCAACGCCGCGGCCTGGGCGCGGTCGCGCTTGCGGTAGACGACGCCTCGGCCGTCCGCTGTAGTGACGGTGACCCCGTCGACCTGGGACAGCAGGAACCAGCGTGCGTCGAGAGTCGGCACGTTGAGCTGCGGACGCTCGTGGTGCTGCTCGTGCGCAGGCTTGACGTTGTGCAGCAAGCCCTTTGCCAGACGACGGATCTTGGAGATCGGGTTGGTCGGCAAGCCGACGGCTCCGACTTCCTCACCGGATGCGAGCGGCAACTCCGTGGAACTGCCGACGACGACGGCGTCGGGGAATTCCTTGCGCAGTGCGTGCACCGTCGGCAGTGCCGTGGGCAGGATGTCGAGAATGTGCTCGGGACCGGCCAGGAAGTCACGGATCGCGAGGTTCTGGATCGCGACCGTCGAGTACTCGAGGCACAGCAGGTGCTTGACGGTGGCCTTGATCGTGTCGAGCACCAGGCCTTTGCCGTCACCGGGCATGTGCAGCGACGCGACAACGAGACGGTTACGCAGGTGGAAGTACGCCTGCCAGTCGATGGCGTCGTCTTTGTCGCTCCACGCCATGTGCCAGATCGCGGCACCCGGCAGCGTCACCGTCGGGTAGCCGGCTTCGCGTGCGCGCAGCCCGTATTCGGCGTCGTCCCACTTGATGAACAGCGGCAGCGGTTGCCCGAGTTCCTCGGCGACGACGCGCGGGATCATGCACATCCACCAGCCGTTGTAGTCGACGTCGATGCGTCGGTGCAGCAGTTTGCTGGTGCGCAGCGGATCCTCGGAGAAGTCGTGGTCGTATTCGACGTTCTGCGCGCCCGTCCACATGAAGTTCCCGCGATCGATCACTTCACCCATGACGTGCAGGTGACTGCGCGCCTGCAGGTTGAGCATCTGGCCGCCGACGAGCGTGGGTACCTTGGCGAAACGCGACATAGCCAACGCCCGCAGAATCGAGTCGGGCTCGATCTCGATGTCATCGTCCATGAACAGAATGTGTTGGCAGGCAGTGTTGTTCAGCGCCTCGTACATGATCCGGCTGTAGCCGCCGGAACCGCCGAGGTTGGCTTGGTCGTGGATCGCGAGACGCCCGCCGAGGGCCGCTGCGGCCTCGTCGAAGCCTGGCTCGTCCTTTGCCTTGCGGGTGCCCTGATCCGGCATGATGACGGCCTGGATCACGTCGAGCACCAACGGGTCCGAGCCAAGGGCGACAAGCGCTTTGACGGCGTCGGTCGGCCGATTGAACGTGGGGATGCCGACGGCGACGGTCGCCTCGCCGGGAGCCTCGATCGGCGCGTACCAACCCGCGCTCTCGAGGACCACCTCGGAGTCGGAGGTGATGTCGAACCAGATCCACCCGCCGTCCTCGAACGGGCCGAGGTCGATCAGAAACTCTTGCGCCGCATCGCCGTCCACGGCTTCGCGGCCCTCGACGTGGATGCGCGAGCTGTCGGCCTTGGACCGGTAGACGTCGATCCGGCAGTGGCCGGACACCTCGACGCGCAGCACCACGGACTTCAGGATGCTGTAGCGCCGCCAGTAGCTCGCCGGGAATGCGTTGAAGTAGGTGCAGAACGACACCTCGGACTCGCCGCCGATGGTGAGCGAGGTACGCGAGAGCGAGTGCGCGCGTTTGGCATTGGTGGTCGCTTCTTCGAGGTACAGCGTGCGCACGTCGAGCGGCTCACCCGAACGGGGCAGCAGTACACGCTGCAACAGCGATTTCCCGAGGACCGGCGCGACGTCTGCCACCCCGTCCTCGAGCAGGTGCTTGGCGGTCATTTGTCCCCCGCCAAGGCGGTGCCGGTCTCGAAGTGCGGGGCCAGGGTGTTGTCGTACATGTTCAATGCGCTCGCGATGGCCATGTGCATGTCGAGGTACTGGTACGTGCCCAGTCGACCACCGAAAAGCACACCGTTGGACGCCGTCTCGGCCTTCGCCCGGTTGCGGTACGCCTCGAGCTTCTGTCGATCGTCGGGGGTGTTGATCGGGTAGTACGGCTCGTCGCCGCTCTCGGCGAAGCGGGAGAACTCGCGCATGATGACCGTCTTGTCGGTCGGGTACTCGCGCTCGGGGTGGAAGTGACGGAACTCGTGAATACGAATGAACGGCACGTCGCCGTCGTTGTAGTTCATCACCGGCGTTCCCTGGAAATCGCCGACCGGGAGCACCTCGGTCTCGAAATCGATTGTGCGCCAACCCAGTTCGCCCTCGGAGTAGTCGAAGTAGCGGTCCAGCGGCCCGGTGTAGACGATCGGGGCGTTCGGGCTCTCGGCGATCAACTCGTCGCGAACGTCGAACCAGTCGGTGTTCAGGCGGACGTCGATCTTCTCGTCGCGTGTCATGTTCTCGAGCCACGCGGTGTAGCCGTCGATCGGCAGGCCCTCGTAGGTGTCGTTGAAGTAGCGGTTGTCGAAGGTATAACGCACCGGCAGCCGGGTGATGTTGCCCGCGGGCAGTTCCTTCGGGTCGGTCTGCCACTGCTTGGCCGTGTAGTCCCGGATGAACGCCTCGTAGAGCGGACGTCCGATCAGCGAGATCGCCTTCTCCTCGAAGTTCTGCGCGTCCTTGGAGTCGAACTCACTGGACTGATCCTCGATCAGCGCCCGCGCCTCGGCCGGGGAGAAGAACTTTCCGAAGAACTGCGAGATCAACCCCAGACCCATCGGGAACTGGTACGACTGACCGTTGTGCAGCGCGAAGACGCGGTGCTGGTAGCCGGTGAAGTCGGTGAACTGGTTGACGTAGTCCCACACGCGCTTGTTGGACGTATGGAACAGGTGCGCACCGTACTTGTGGATCTCGATACCCGTCTCGGGCTCGGCCTCCGAATACGCGTTGCCGCCCAGGTGGTGTCGCCGATCGAGAACGAGAACACGCTTGCCCAGCTGGGATGCCGCCCGTTCTGCCACGGTCAGACCGAAGAACCCGGATCCGACGACGATGAGGTCGTAGCGGCCGGTCGCGGTGGCGTCGGAAGAGGTGGTCTCGGGGCTTACAGCAGTCACGGGCAACCAGGGTATCCGACGATCGTGACGGCTCCACCCCGCCAGGCACCGCCCGGCCGGTCGGGTGTCAACCCGGCAGGCGTCGGAGCAGGTAGGTATCCATCACCCAGCCGTGCGCCTCTTTGACCTCGGCGCGGGCGCGGCGAATATCGTCGAGTACGTCGTCGAGCGGCCCGGCCACGAGCTTCTCGTCGGCCGTACCCAGGTTGGCTCCCCAGTGGATGCCCCACCTTGCGCCGGTCAGCGCACTGCAGGCCAGGTTGCCGTCGAGCATCACGACGAGGTTGTCCAGCCCGGCTGCGACGTCGCCGGCCAGGTTCCTGCCGGTGGTGATGACGATCGGGCCCCCGATGCGATTGAGCACGAGTCGATGACTCGCCGCCAGCATGGACACGCTCGAGATGCCGGGTGTGACATCGAACTCGATGTCGCCGCGCAGCGCAGCGACCCGCTCGACGACACGGATCGTGCTGTCGTACAGCGCCGGGTCGCCCCAGACGAGGAACCCGACGACGGTGCCGTCGGCGAGCCCGTCGAACACGTCGGCGTACGCCCGGGCGCGGGCGTCGTGCCAGTCCAGGACCGCGGTCTCGTACTGCCGGGGAGACCGGTCGCGTGGCGGGTCGGGCACCTCGATGACCTGGTAGCTGCCACCGTGGTGGCGCTCGAGGATCTCCTGCCTGGCTGCTGCGAGATCGCCGACGGACGCACCCTTGTCCGCCACGATGAACACGTCCACGGCCCGCAGCTTCTCGACGGCCTGCACCGTCACCTGATCCGGGTGGCCACCGCCGATGCCGATCAGATGGATTTTCACGAGCGTTCCCGGCAGGCGTCGTACAGGTGGGATTCGGCGACGATGCGTCGAGCCAGAGCGGGCCCGACGAGGATCACTGCGGCCTGACGCAGGCCGGCGGCCTCGACCTGGTCGGCGATGTCGGCCAGAGTGCCGCGCAGAACCATCTCGTCGGGCTTGCTGGCATGGAAGACGACCGCGGCGGGGCAGTCCGAGCCGTAGAACTGCGCCAACTCGTCGGCGAGGACACGGGTGCGGGTGATGGCCAGATGCAAAGCCAACGTCGCGCGAGTGGCGGCGAAGTTGGCCAGCGCCTCGGTGTCCGGCATCGCCGTCGAGCGGGCCTGCGCGCGAGTGAGGACCACCGATTGCGTCACCTCGGGAACGGTCAGCTCGACGCCCAACGTGGCCGCAGCGGCCGCGTAGGCGGGCACTCCCGGGGTGACGTCCCACGGCACACCCGCGGCGTCGAGTCGAGCCGACTGTTCTGCGATCGCGGAGTAGAGGGACGGATCGCCCGAGCACAGGCGTGCGACGTCGTCCCCGCGCTGGTCGGCTGCGACGAGTTCGGCGGTGATGGCGTCGAGATCGAGCTTCGCGGTGTCGACCAGGCGAGTACCGGCCGAGCAATGTTCGAGGATGGCGTCGTCGATGTAGGTACCGGCGTAGACACACACCGGACTGGATCGCAGGAACTCGACAGCCCGCAACGTGAGCAGGTCTGCCGCTCCGGGTCCGGCTCCGATGAAGTGCACAGTCACAGATGGAAAGCGTAGGGGGCGGGAGTGGAGCCTGCGGAATGACCCAGGAATGCAAGCCCCGACGCGCCGCGCCAACGGAACTTCCCGTGGATGGCTAACTGTCAAGCTAAGGTTTAGCCTTGTGTCTGATGGGACTCATGTTGCTGATGTGATTCATGTTGTTCAGCAGTGGAGATCCTAAGACGCGTACCTACCAACAACCAGGGAGTACCGCCTTGCCGAACCGTCGAACGAAGCCGTCGATCGTTCTCGGTGCTGTCGCACTACTCGCCGTCGCGACCCCGTTTGCGGTCGCAGGGCTGACAGACAGCACGACCACCGGAGTTCGACCGGCCAACGAGACAACCCCGGTCACCGTGCCGACGAAGATCGTCGAGACCGCGCTGAGCGCAGCACCGGACATCGTCATTCCGCTGCAGGAGCTCACCGGCCTGCCGCTGCCCGATCTGCGGCTCTCCGATCTGAAGTACCTGCCGCTGCCGGATTCCATCGTGATCCCGCCGATCGAGATCCCCGACATTCCGGGCCTGACCACACCCGCACCGGGTGGCGCGACCGCGCAGGCACCGATTCCCAGGGTGGACGCCTCGGCACCGGTCAATCCTGAGGCTGCCGACCCCACCGGGCCGCCGCTCGGAGCCGCAGTCAAGGAAATCTCGCAGGACACCCCGTTCAGCATGGTGGCGTTGACCTCCGAGCAACTGAACGGTGCGTCTGCACAGGTTCGCCGGCAGCTCGAGGACGGATCCTGGGGCCCGTGGCTGCAGACCGCACCGGTGGATACCACTGCGAGCGACGCCGTTCCCGCTGCGGAAAAGCAGGGCACCGAACCGATCTTCGTGGGACTCACCAAGGCCGTGCAGGTGCTGTTGACTCCGCTGACGAGCAGCGCTGCTCCCGAGAGCTTTGCAACCCCGCCGGTTCCGGAGGTCCCGGTTGTTCCGCTGCCTTCCGATGCCACGGCACCTGCAGCTGCTCCCGCCGTTGCGGAGCAGCCATTGGGCTACACACCCGCGTCGTCGAGCAAGCCGCTGCGCCAACAGGATCCGGCACCGATAGAGCCCGCTGCGCCCGAAGCCGCTCCTGAGGTGTCGGCCGAGCAGTTGGCGTCGGCAGTGAGCGACATCAGCGCCGTGCTCATCACCCCCGGCACGTCCCCCGCCGATTCGGCGTTGAGCGACCTCGCCACTCCGGTGGCGGGCGATGCAGGCCCCAACGTCATCACCCGCGCCCAGTGGGGTGCCGACGAGTCGATCCGTTGTGCCAACCCGACAATCGACGATTTCATCGGCGGTGCCACCGTGCACCACACCGCAGGCAGCAACGACTACTCCAAGTCCGAGTCGGCCGAGATCGTCCGCGCCATCTACGCGTACCACGCACAGACGCTCGGCTGGTGCGACATCGGCTACAACGCACTCGTCGACAAGTACGGCCAGATCTTCGAGGGTCGCGCCGGCGGCCTGGACAAGCCGGTCCAGGGTGCGCACGCGGGCGGATTCAACGAGAACACCGTCGGAGTGGCCATGATGGGCGACTACTCCACTCAGGATCCGTCGCAGGAGACCGTCGATTCGGTCGGCAAGTTCCTCGGCTGGCGACTCGGTAAGGCAGGTCTGGATCCCAAGGGGACCACGACGATGACCTCCGAGGGAACGGATTTCACGTTCATCGGCAAAGGCAAAACCGTCGACCTGCCGGTGATCTTCGGTCACCGCGACGTCGGCAACACCGAATGCCCCGGTGACGCCGGATACGCCAGGCTCGGGGAGATCCGCGACATCGCGGCCGCGAACCTCGGCGGTGGCGGCGACGTCACACCGGCAGCACCCGAGACCGCGCCCGATGCCACCGCACCGGACACCGCGGTGACCGACCCGGCACCGTCACGCCCGGGCACCGACGTCAGTTCGACTCTGGGCGAGAACATCCCGGCCCTGGTCGCAGAATTGCAGCGCCTGGCGTCGACGAGCCCCGTCGCGCAGAAGTGGTTGTCCTCGGGCGGCGAAACCGGCGCTCTCGGCGTACCGGTCAGCGGCCTGGTTCAGGTCAGCGGCGGCCGCGAGAAGGCTCAGTTCCAGAACGGCGAGATCATCACCAACATGGCCGGCCAGGCCGTGGCCGTCATCGGCAAGATCTTCCAGCAGTACCTGCAGCAGGGCGGCGTCGACGGCGTCCTCGGTCTGCCGCTCACCGACGAGTTCAAGGTGCCGGAGGGCTTCCGCACGGACTTCGAGAACGGTTCGTTGATCTTCAACGAGCTCACCGGAATCGTCACCACGGTGATCAAGACATACAACGACACGTACAACGCAGAAATGCAGAAGCCGGTCGCCGCGCCGGTGGAGCCGGCACCTGTTGCCGAGCCCGCTCCGGCACCGGAGCCCGCACCCGCGGGCTGAGTTCAGACAGTCGACAAGGGCCGAGTCACCGTGGTGACTCGGCCCTTGTCGTGTTCGATGCGCCCCTGTACTGGCGTCACCACCAGCGTTCGAGTACCTGCGCCACTCCGTCTTCCGCGTTGGTGACGGTCACTTCGTTGGCGGCCGCGACGGCAGCCGGATGTGCATTGCCCATGGCAACGCCGAGTCCGACCATCGACAGCATCGGCACATCGTTCGGCATATCGCCGAAGGCAACGATGTCGGCGACGTCCACCGACAGTGTCTCGGCTACCTTGGCCAGGCCCGACGCCTTGGTGACGCCCGGGGCCGACAGTTCGATGAGCCCGTTGTCGGTGGAGAAGGTCAGGTCGGCGCGGCCGGAGATCAGCGGCGAAAGAATGTTTGCCATGTGGCCGCTGGTCGATCCCGAGAGCCGGATCAGCAGCTTCACCGCAGGCACGTCGACCACGTCGTCCTCGGACATCTCGACGTTGTCGGGGTTGAGCCACGCGTGCTCGTACCCGGGCGAGCTGACGAACTGCGGCGTGGCCGCGTCGTGCGCCGATCGGCCGACGCGCTCGGCCGCGAGACCGCACCCGGGCAGCGCGCGGTAGGCGACGTCGGCCAGCCACTGCAAGGTCTCGACGTCCAGGGTCTCGGCACTGAGCACCCGGTCGGTGGCCGCGTCGTAGATGACCGCACCGTTGGCGCACACCGACATCGGCGCGTATCCGAGACCGTCGACGACGGGGTGGATCCACCGCGGCGGCCTACCGGTGGACAGCACGAACGGCACTCCGTCCGCTACGACGGCTGCGACAGCACGCTTGGTGCGTTCGCTGACCCGTTCGTGCTGGTCGAGCAGGGTCCCATCGACATCGCTTGCGACGAGGCGAGGGGCGAGGCGGGTGGTGTTCGGCGCGTTGGTCATCGTGACGTCATTCTGCCCTAGTGTCGAACCGAACTGTCTTCGACGTGGAAGGAACGGTAGATGACATCCGTGAACCGTCAGATCCGATTGGCTCAGCGCCCCGTGGGGCGTCCCGACGAGTCGACGTGGGATCTCACCGAGGAACCCATCCCCACTCCGGGCGACGGCGAGTTCGTCGTCACCGTCGACTACGTCTCCCTCGATCCCGCCATGCGCGGTTGGCTCAACGACGCACGCTCGTACGTGCCTCCCGTCGGCATCGGTGAGGTGATGCGCGCGCATGCCGTGGGACGGGTGCTGGAATCGCATCACCCCGATTTCGCTGTGGGAGAGATTGTTTCGGGATTTTTCGGCGTCACCGAGCATGCATTGTCGGACGGCACTGGAGTGCAGAAGGTCGACGAATCCGTCGCACCGGCACCCACGTGGCTCGGAGCCCTCGGCTTCCCCGGATTGACGGCATACTTCGGCCTGATGGACGTCGGCAAG
Source organism: Rhodococcus sp. IEGM 1354 (assembly GCF_030056855.1). NCBI lineage: Bacteria > Bacillati > Actinomycetota > Actinomycetes > Mycobacteriales > Nocardiaceae > Rhodococcus > Rhodococcus sp. IEGM 1354. The sequence goes on along the minus strand of NZ_JASHKT010000012.1, from coordinate 15,816 downwards.
CTGACCGAGGGCGATACCGTCGTCATCTCGGGGGCCGCGGGGGCCGTGGGCAGCATCGCCGGTCAGATCGCGAAAGCCAAGGGAGCCACAGTGATCGGCATCGCCGGTGGACCCGAGAAGTGCGCATGGCTCACCGAGGAACTCGGTTTCGATGCGGCGATCGACTACAAGAACGAGTCGGTGTACAAGAGCCTCAAGGCCGCTGCGCCGAAGGGGATCGACGTGTACTTCGACAACGTCGGTGGCGAGATTCTCGACGCGGCTCTCTCGCGTCTCCGCAAGGGAGCGCGAGTGGTGTTGTGCGGGGCCATCTCCGGCTACAACGCCACCGAACCGCAGCCCGGCCCCGCGCACTACCTCTCCCTGCTGATCAACCGCGCGTCGATGACCGGGTTCATCATCTTCGACTATCTCGATCGCTACCAGGAAGGTGTCGACGCTCTGTCGGAGCTGCTCACCAGCGGCAAGATGACCGCGCGCGAACAAATCGAGATCGGCGGAATCACCGCCTTCGGTTCGACGCTGAATCTGTTGTTCGACGGTGCCAACACCGGCAAACTGGTCCTCGAGGTCGGCGAACGCACCCACGACTCGGAATTATGACGGCCGCTCGTTCGTTGGAACCCATGTATCGATCGATAGAGCCTAAGGAGTAACGATGTCTGCAGCCACCGAAACCGCCATCCTCGCCGGAGGGTGCTTCTGGGGAGCCGAAGAGCTCGTCCGCAAGCTCCCGGGAGTGGTCTCCACCCGCGTCGGGTATACCGGCGGCGAGGTTCCCAACGCCACGTACCGCAACCACGGCAATCACGCCGAGGGCCTCGAGGTCGTCTACGACCCCACCAAGACGTCCTACCGCGATCTGCTGGAGTTCTTCTTCCAGATCCACGATCCCAGCACGAAGAATCGCCAGGGCAACGACATCGGCGCCAGCTACCGGTCCGCGATCTTCTACCTGAACGACGAGCAGAAGCGCATCGCCGAGGACACGATCGCCGACGTCGACGCGTCGGGGCTGTGGCCGGGCAAGGTCGTCACCGAGGTGACCCCGGCAGGAGACTTCTGGGAAGCCGAGCCCGAGCACCAGGACTACCTGCAGAAGTACCCCGAGGGATACACCTGCCACTGGGTACGCCCGGACTGGAAGCTGCCGCGTCGCGCAACCGCCTAGAGCGGCTGCGCCGCATGTGACTGGAACTTCGTAGCCTGCTACGAGGTTCCACTCACATAGGTTGGCTGCGTAGATCCGACATATCGAGGACGAATCTGTACCGAACGTCGTTGGCTGCCAACCGATCGAAAGCGTCGTTCACTCGAGCGGACGGCATCGTCTCCACCTCGGCGACGATGCCGTGTTCGCCGCAAAAATCCAGCAATTCCTGGGTGTATCGGCGTCCACCACTGCCCGCCGACGCCAGACTCTTACGGCCTATGAGCAGGTCCATGAAGTCGACGGTGGTGGAGCCGAGATAGCCCACGGTGCAGAGCGTTCCGTCGAGCGCGAGGCAGCGTAGGTACGGCGCGAGATCGTGCTCGACGGGCACGCAGTCGATGATCAGATCGAGACCACCTGCCAGTGCGTTCATCGCGGCGTCGTCGGTCGAGACAACCACGTGATGAGCACCCAGTTTCTTCGCATCGGCGGCTTTGCCTGCGCTGGTGGTGAATACGGTGACATCCGCCCCGAGTGCGCGGCCCAGCTTGACCGCCAGATGGCCGAGCCCGCCGATTGCGGCCACCCCCAACCTCACGCCAGGGCCGACGTTCCAGCGGCGCAACGGCTCCCACACGGTGATGCCGGCACACATCAGGGGTGCCACTGCCGCTGGGTCGAGGTTTCCCGGGCGGTGGTAGACGAGCCGATCGCGAACCACGTACTCGTCGGAATACGCACCGCGAGTGGTAGTTCCGTCATGTCGGTCGCGCCCACCGTAGGTCAGCGTCGGGAACTCTCGACAGAAATTCTCCTGACCCACCGTGCACATATCGCACCGACCGCACGAGTCGACGATGTTCCCGACGGCTACCGCATCGCCGACGGCAAAGTCCGTGACCCCGGAACCGATCTCGATCACCTCCCCGACGAACTCGTGCCCGGGCACCACCGGGAAGTCACCTGGATTCCGCGTCGAGTGCAGATCGGTGTGGCACACCCCGCAGTACGTCACCCGAACGGCAACGTCGTCGTCGCGAAGATCCCGCCGGTCGAATGTCCACCGCTCGAGTGGCGCGGTCTCGTCGACGGCTCGGTATCCGGTAGCTGTTCGCATGTTCGTATCCCTTCAGAAGTAACCAACTGGTTGGAAACGGTAGCGGGTCGTCAGACGGTTTTCAACCAACCAGTTGGAAATGTATGGTTCTCACATGGGCAATTCGACGGCTACCCGAGCTCGACTGCTGGCCGCCGCTACCGAGGAGTTCGCGACGCACGGCATCGCCGGAGCACGAGTGGACCGAATCGCGGCGACGGCCGCGTCGAACAAATCGTTGATCTACAGCTACTTCGGCAACAAGGACACCTTGTTCGACGTCGCATTCGATACGCGAGTAGATACCGATATCGAGAACATCGCCTTCACTCCCGGCGACCTGCCCGGGTACGCGGTGAAGCTCTACGACATGTACCTCGGCGACCCCACGCTGGTACGTCTGCTGACGTGGGCCCGGCTGGAGCGAACTCCGACCGGGCCGCTGTTCGACCGCAGACCCGGACACGACGATGAGAAATTCGTCATGATCGCCGGCGCTCAACGCGCCGGGCTGCTGGTGGACGACGTGGACGCCGCGGATATCTGGTCGATGTTGATTGCGTTGGCCGGCACGTGGGCTCAGGCGGCCATCATTCACACCGCCGACCGTAGTGAGCCCGAGACGGACCACGACCGACGACGGGCTGCCCTTGCCGCCACTGTCCGGCGCGCATTCTGCCGACCTGTCCAGAAGGGCGAGACTTCCTAGCAGGGGTCGAACTACCGCGCACACAGGAGCCGAACTTGGGACACTGATCCGGTGACCTCCGACAGAACCCCTCGGTCGATGGCCGACGTGCTTCGTTCGCCGCGTTTCTGGCTCGCTCCGATCCTCGTTGTCTCGGCGTTGATGTCGTTCCTCGCGGCCCTGTATCTGGGCGGCGTTCTCGATCCGCGGGGCAACTTGCACGACCTACCCATCGCGATCGTCAACCAGGACGAGGGCGACACCCTTGCGGGCGAGCAACGCAATATCGGCAACGACATCGTCGACGGGTTGATCCAGAACGTCGACTCCGAGAAGGTCGCGTTCCGCGAGGTCGGCCCGGCACAGGCCGAATCGCTGCTGTCCACGGCCGAGGTCTACGGCTCCATCGTCATCCCCAGTGATTTCACCAAGAGAATGGGAATCCTGGCCGAGGGCAGCATCATTCCCGGTGATATCGAGAAGCCGATCATCACCGTCTACACCAATCCGCGGGCGGGCAGCTTCGGGATGTCGCTCGTGACCGGAGTTGCCACTCCTGCATTCGAATCGGTGAATCAGACCGTCGGCCAACAGATCACCGATCAGGTTCGCCAGCAACTCGGCGATACTCCGCTGGCCGGTGCGAGTGCTCTCACTCTCGCCCAGCCGATCGATGTGATTGTTGCTCAGCATGATCCACTGCCCGACGGCACCGGCGGTGGCCTGTCTGCGTTCTACTACGCGCTATTACTCGTCTTGGCGGGATTCACCGGTGCGACCATTGTCAGCACCCTCGTCGACGGCCTACTGGGGTTCACCCCCACCGAAATCGGCCCGAAGTACATCCACCGCGGACCCACCCGGATCAGCCGGTTCCAGACCCTGCTGGTCAAGTGGCTGGTGATGTTCGTTCTGGCCATGCTCGTGTCCGGCCTGTACTTACTGCTCAGCCATCTGCTCGGCATGCCCATCACCCATGCATGGACCCTGTGGATGTACGGCGCGTTCGCGATCACCGCCGTCGGATTCACGGCGTTGGCGGTGATGTCCGCATTCGGCACAGCAGGATTGCTGATCAACTTGATCGTCTTCATCATCCTGGCACTGCCGTCCTCGGGTGGCACGATTCCCCTCGAGGCGAGTCCGCCGATTTTCACGTGGCTGGCGCAGTTCGAGCCGATGCATCAAATTTTCCTCGGCACCCGATCGATCCTGTACTTCAACGCCTCGCCCGACGCCGGCCTGCTGCATTCGGTGGGTATGACGTCTCTCGGGCTGCTCATCGGGCTCGTGTTCGGGCTGTTGTTCACCCTTCTCTACGACCGCAAGGGCCTCGACAGAAGCCTCGATTCTCCGGGTGCCATCAGCTGACGCCGGTACACTCGATCCAATGCTTGCTGTCAACCCAGCCGGGAGCGTCGCACCTCGTCGGGCCGTCCGCGCTTACCTCGACGTCGCCATCGTGGTTCTCGTGCTCGTGGGCACCAACCTCATCGCGCACTTCACCACGGTGTGGGCGAGTATCGCGACGGTTCCGATCGCCGCCGTTCTGCTGGTGATCCTGTCGAACCGTCGCGGACTCGGATGGGCCGAGCTGGGACTCTCACCCAAGCAGTGGAAGACGGGTTCGCTCTATGCACTCGGTGCCGTCGGCATCGTTGTCACCGTCATCGCCATCGGTGCATTGCTGCCGCTGACGCGGCCCTTCTTCATGGCCGATCGCTATGCCACCATTTCTGCAGCCCTGGTCGCCTCGATGATCGTCATCCCGCTCCAGACGGTCATCCCGGAAGAACTCGCGTTCCGTGGGGTACTGCACGGCACGTTGGGCCGCATCTACGGCGCACGCGGAGTCTTCGCGGCAGGGTCCCTGCTCTTCGGTCTGTGGCACATCGCGTCCTCGCTCGGCCTGACTGCCGGGAACGTAGGGCTCAGCGGATTTCTCGGCGGCGGGCTGTTCGGGCAGATCGTCGGAATCGCGCTCGCAGTCGTCGCGACCGCCGCCGCCGGGGTCGTCTTCACCTGGCTGCGCAGTCGAAGCGGGAGTCTCATCGCGCCCATCGCCCTGCATTGGGCGTTGAACGGACTCGGCGCACTGGCCGCAGCCCTCGTGTGGCACGCCTCGATGAATTGATACCGATGAAAGACGATCTGCACGAGTACCTGCGTATCGCGCGCAAGAACATGCTGTGGAAACTCGACGGACTCACCGAATACCAGAAGCGGCGACCGATGACGCCGACGGGAACCAACCTCCTGGGGTTGGTCAAGCACCTCGCGATCGTCGAATACGGCTACTTCGGCCTCACGTTCGGCCGGGAGTTTCCAGCTCGTTTCGCGGAATTGGAAGCAGAAGGCATGGCCCGGCTGAATTCCGACATGTGGGCCACCGCCGAAGAATCGTCGGAATCCATTGTCGCCCTGTACCGGGAGGCCTGGGAACACTCCGACAAGACCATCGACGCCCACGAACTCGACTCGTTCGGACGCGTCCTGCACTGGCCGGTGGAGAAGCAAGAAGTGACGCTGCACCGAGTCCTGGTCCAGATGATTGCCGAAACGAATCGACATGCCGGACACGCAGACATACTGCGCGAATTGATCGACAACTCCGTCGGACTGCGCCTCGGCAACGAGAACATGGCCGACGGCGACGCAGCCTGGTGGGATCGGTACCGATCCGAGCTGGAAACCGTTGCTCTAGAGGCTGATCAAGCCCGTCCCGCCGACTGAGCCTTTTTCGGCTCGACGGCTATTTTCGCGGTGTATCTGTCCAACCGCGATCGATGACCCGATTCAGCGCGACGACAGCCTGCGCGGAAATCCCGGGCAGTGATCACTGTCCGTCTACCGTTCTTTTTCCTCGATTCTCACGGCCTTCCCGGAGCGGAGCTTCGATACCGGTGTCGCCCCTGCTATCGAAGCGAAGACCCCAGCCTGCCCGATCGCGTATCGGATGCACGTCCGACACGGATGTACTCGAAAATGTCTTCGGCGATAATCTGCGCCCGCGGCCAACCACGCGTTGCCCACGCATCGATGCCCCGATCCCCGGTGTGGAAGGGGTGGAATTACCAGGAGAAGGGGCAAAGTTTCGTTGAGCGAGACGTATCGGGAATTTCCGGCCATGGCGGTTGTTGGCGCCCACGTGCTTGACAACGAGACCGCCACCGAAACCGAGCTGAGCCCCAAGTCCTGGGTCCGCGAGCTGACCGAGCAGATTCTCGAGCAGGGCACCACCGAGGGTGCCGAGTATCAGGGTCTGCCTGTCGTGCTGTTCACGATCACCGGGGCGAAGTCCGGCAAGAAGCGGTACGTGCCCTTGATGCGCGTCGAAGCCGACGGCAAGTACGCCATGGTCGGCTCCAACGGTGCCGGCACCACGAACCCGTCGTGGTACTACAACATCAAGGCAAACCCCACCGTCACGGTGCAGGACGGAACGAAAGTTGTCACACTCAACGCCCGCGAGCTCGATGGGGCCGAGCGTGAGCAGTGGTGGAAACTGGCCGTCGAGTCCTTCCCTCAGTACGCCGAATTTCAGTCCCAGACAGACCGGCAACTCCCCGTCATCATCCTGGAGTGACCCTGGCGGTCATCCCACTTCACGCCCGGTCACCTCGACCTGGCCGAACAGCGACGTACACCCGGTTACGAGTTGCACGGGCAACACCCGACGTTAGGAACAGCCTTGAAGATCGGAATCTCCACCTTTGTCACCGACGACGGGATCGACCCGGTGTCGCTGGCTCGCGCCATCGAGGAGCGTGGATTCGACTCGCTGGTGGTCGCCGAGCACACTCACATCCCGGCCAGTAGGGAGACGGCGTTTCCTACGGGCGAAGAGATGCCCGACTTCTACTACCGGACACTCGACCCCTTCGTCACTTTGGCAGCGGCCGCAGCGGTGACATCGAAGATCGAGCTGGTCACCGGTATCGCCTTGCTCATTCAGCGTGATCCCATCACTACTGCAAAAGAATCTGCAAGTATCGACCTGATCTCGCGGGGTCGGTTCGGATTCGGTGTGGGCGCTGGTTGGCTCCTCGAGGAGATCCGCAACCACGGCACCGACCCGAAGACGCGGGGAGCGCTGTTGGACGAACAAATCGAGGCAATCAAAACCCTGTGGACGAACGAGCCGGCCGAGTATTACGGCAAGCACGTCGATATCGAACCCTCCTACCTCCGTCCCAAGCCGGTGCAGACACCGCACCCCCCGATATTCATCGGCGGTGCCTCCGACGCCACGGTGAAGCGCGTCATCCGGCACGACGCCGGGTGGATAGCCAACCCACAGCCCGTCGATGTCATGTCCAAGCGCATCGATCAGATGCGCGAAGGACTCGGGCACGACGTTCCGTTGCTCCAGTTCGGCACCCCCGCGGACCCCGAGTACTGGCAAGCCTGCGAAGGACTGGGATTCGGGCAGCTTGCGCTCATGCTGCCGACCGCGCCGCACGACGAATCGTTGAAAATCCTCGACGAGTACGCCGCGCTGGCGTCCGCGTACCGCGGGAGATAAAACCTGGGCGCGTTCGAAAGTCGCGCCTCCACCCACACCGGCCCCCGCACCGACGAGGTGCGGGGGCCGGTAGAGGTCAGGAACCGGACGGAGCTGCCGGCGGCGCGGGAGGCGTTGCACCGTCAGCGGGTGCCGGCGGCGCGGGCGGAGTTGCGCCATCGGCCGGTGCCGGCGGCGCGGGCGGCGTCGCTCCGTCTTCTGGTGCGCACACCGCTCCCGGGCCACCTGCGCCCGGCCCACCCCTGCCCGGACCGCCTTCAGCTGGGCCGCCCTTGCCCGGACCACTCGCGGGCGGTGGCGGCGGAGTTGCGCCGTTATCCGGCGCGGCCGGTGTTGTACCGTCCGCGGGTCCCGGTGGTGTCGGAACCGCAGGGACCGTCGATCCGTCGCCGGAATCCGGAGTGGCAGGAGCATCAGGCACCGCAGGTACATCCGCCCCACCGCCGCCATCGGTTCGCTGTCCGAGGGCAGAAGACGACGCCACGGTCGACACGCCTGGCGAGGCGTCGGGTCCGGTGGCTGCGAACACAGCCGCGGTCACCAGGGCTCCGATGGCAAGTCCCGCTGCTGCGGTCGCGGCCAGCGGCACCCGTCCCTTCCACCGCTTGGGCTTGTTCTCCCGAGCGGTGCCGGGCTCGGGGTTCGATGCGGCGGGAATCGGTTGGGTCTGATCGTTCACGTTGACTCCTTGTTCGGACTGTTTCGGTCTGTCTCCGACACTGCCGCCGCTAGCTGAAGTCACCCTGAAGCCGAGCGCATCTTCAGGATCACTTCAGCTGGTGGGTGACAATCGAGGCATGACATACAGTTCCGCTCCCCGGGTGATGGTGGTGGAGGATTCGCTACCCATCAGGGAAGCGCTGGTGGCCGCGTTCGAGGACGCGGGTTTCACCGCCGTGTCCCTGCCCGACGGCGACGACTTCGAGACCACGATGGCAGGATTTCGTCCCGATGTGGTGATCCTCGACGTCATGCTGCCCGGTGCACGGGACGGGTTCGCTCTCATCGACGTCGTCCGGCAGAGCACCGATGCGGGCATCATCATGGTCACCGCGAAAGACCAGCTGGCCGACCGGTTGCGTGGACTCGGCGACGGTGCCGACGACTATGTGGTCAAGCCGTTCCAGCTCGACGAGGTGGTCGCCCGCGCCAGATCCGTGCTGCGGCGTCGCGGTCGTTCGTCCGACGCGGTTCAGGTCGGTGATCTACTGGTCGACGAGCCCGCCGGAGTTGTCACTCGGGCAGGTCAGGTTCTCGATCTGACGGCGACGGAGCTCCGCTTGGCCACGTTCCTCATCGCACAGCGCGGACGCACCGTCTCCAAAACCTCCATCCTCGAATCGGTTTGGGGCTACGGCGCGTACGACGGGAACCTGGTGGAAGTTCACATCAGTGCGTTGCGTCGCAAGATGGAAGCGCATGGGCCGCGGTTGATCCATACCGTCCGCGGCTTGGGTTATGCATTGCGGGCTCCACAGTGATGCGGACGCCGACTCCGTCGCTTCGGATGCGGGTGGTCGCCACCGTCGTCGTGTTGTTCGCGGCACTGCTGGTGATTGTCGGTTCCTCGGTGGATGTCGTTCTCGGTCAACAGCTTCGGCGTGATCTGGAGGCGCGGTTGTCGGATCGGGCAACTCGTGCCGTCGAGCTCGTGGAGAGCGGCGTCGGGTCCGGGGATCTGGTGCAGGCCTTGCAGGGCGACGCTATCCGAGTTCGGGTCACCGCTGCGGACGGCACGGTGTACGGCGCTCCCGGCAGCGGACCACCGGGGCCGGACATCCGCCCGGCTACCCCAGCTCCGCCTGCGGGCCAGTCGAGAACTCCCGGTCCGCCCGATCCTCCTGCGCCCCCGTCCGATTCGTTCGAGATCACCGAACCGTTGCCCGATGGTTCGACGCTGTCGCTCCTCGGCGATACCACCGCCATCGCCGATGTTCGGCGTCAACTGCGCATCCTGATGCTGGGGGCAGGTGCTGTCACGTTGTTGCTGGCTGCCGCTGCACTGACCTTTGCCGTGCGGCGAGCACTGTCCCCGCTGGACTCGATGACATCGGTTGCCCGCCGAATAACCAACGGCGACAGGGGTAGACGGCTGCTTCCCACCAAACCGAACACCGACCTCGGCCGTACTGCCTCAGCCGTGGACGAGATGCTCGATGCCTTGGAGGACGCGGAGCGCCGCGAGGCAGCAGCGGCGCGGACAGCCCGCCTCGCCGAGGAGGACATGCGGCGCTTTCTGGCCGATGCCGCACACGAGCTGCGTACTCCGGTCGCCGGCATCTCGGCGTTGGCTCAGTCGCTGCAGCGCGACGCCGAGCATCGCCCCGATCGGGTGGGTAGGTGGAGCGAGCTGTTGGTCGGGGAATCGAGCAGGGCGTCACGATTGGTGGGCGACATGCTCGATTCCGTTCGCGCAGAAAACACGTCAGACTTGGAATCGACCGATACCGACCTCGTCGACGTCACCCGCCGTACGGTGGAGCGGGCAGCATTGCTGATGCCGGACATTCGGTTCGATATCGATGCGGCGCAGTCGGTTCCGGTTCGCATCGACGTCGGACGCATCGAACAGATCCTGTCGAACGTGCTCGACAATGCCGGTCGTTTCACCCCATCCGGCGGCACGATTCGGGTAGCGGTCGGCAGGGATACCCAAGCAGTCGTCACCGTGGACGACGAAGGACCCGGTGTCGCCGAGGCAGACCGTGAGCGCATCTTCGAGCGACTCGTCAGGCTGAATTCCGCCCGTGACCGCGCATCCGGCGGCGTCGGACTGGGGCTGTCGATCGCTCGAACATTGGCGCGCGCCCATGGCGGCGAACTCGCCTGTGTCACAGGCCCTTCGGGCGCACGATTTCGCCTGACTCTCCCCCTGAACGCGTGAACACCTGCAACCCTGAACATGTCAGCTACTCGACGATCAGGTCCATCAGCAGACTGTCGTGCCAGCCGCTCGGGCCCTTCTCGTACTTGCGCATGATCCCGACCGGCTCGAAACCGACTGCGCTGTAACAGGCTATCGCTATCGCGTTGTCGGCGGCCGGATCGATCACCAGGCGGTGATGACCGAGATCGACCGTCAGGTAACGCACCAGCGTGCCTACCGCGTCCTTTCCGACGCCGCGGCCGTGTACAGCCGGATCGAGGAAGATGTCGATCGACGCATGCCGGTACATCGGATCGGTCTCTTCGCCGTACTGGATCAATCCGACTGTTGCGCTGCCCAGTTCGACAATCAGGCGGGTTTCTTCATGGTTGTCGAACGGCCAGTTCTCGTCGGCGTCCTCGTCACCCCAGCGTGCATGCACCTCGGGGGTGTGCAGTATTCGGCGTAGCTCCGGCACGTCCTCGGCGGTGATCGGCCGCAACACGACCCGTTCACCGCGGAGGTTCATGCGCGCCGGCTACTCGACGCGCTTGGCTGCACGTGCCGCCAGGTCCTGGGCGTCGAGCTTGTCGGCTTCCTCCAGGGTCGGGGCGCTGCCGCCGAGTCGGGCCGGAACCCAGTACGCGCCGGGCTCGTGGTGGTAGCCCTCCTGAAGCTCGAGCAGCATCTTCTGCATCACCGACCGCAGCTTGTCGGTCAGTTCGTTCGGCGGCCCGACCGGCGCAATCGGTTCACCCACGGCAATGGAGATCGGAGTGTTGGTGCGGCCCAATCGCTTCGGGTAGCCCTTGGTCCACACGCGCTGTGCACCCCAGATGACCGTCGGAATGATGGGGACACCGGCCTCGATGGCCATCCGAGCTGCACCGGACTTGAATTCCTTGATCTCGAAGCTCCGGCTGATGGTGGCTTCGGGGTACACGCCGACGAGTTCGCCCTTGCGCAAACTGTCGACGGCTGCCTTGTACGACTGCGCACCGGCACCGCGGTCGACGGGGATGTGCTTGAGCGCACGCATGATGGGGCCGGAGATCTTGTTGTCGAAGACTTCCTTCTTGGCCATGAAGCGGATGTATCGCTTCACTCGCCGCGGCGGCAGCCCGGCGTAGGTGAAGTCCATGTATCCGGTGTGGTTGACGGCGATGACCGCGCCACCGGTAGCCGGGATGTTGTCCTCGCCCTCTACCTCGAACTTCAGGCCCTCGAACGCGAACACTGTGCGTGCGATGCCGATGACTGATCGGTAGACGGGTTCCACAGTCGGTTAGCGTAGTCGGTGGACGGGGTCGGAGAAAGGTCCGGCCAGGAGCGCGGTCGGGTCGTGCGCAGTTCGAGAAGCTACGGGGGAGAGAATTCACGTGAAGAACAGAGCGGCTTCACCGCGGCGCAGCCGAGTCGGCCTAACCGCGCTGCCGCTGATCGCCATGATTGCGCTGGTCGGTGCCTGCGATTCCGCGGTTGGGATCCCATCCGATCAGGCCGCAGCCCCGTCCAGCGGCAGTGCCGAGTCCACCGCCGAGTCCGCGAATGCCGCCGAGCCGAGCACCCCGGAGCCCACGGCCACCACCCCGGCACCGCCGCCCATCCCACCGGGTCCGCCCGTCGGCGAAGCCCCCGGAAATCCCGCGGCCGCGGCGGCGCTCCGGCCGTTCGTCAACGATCTGACCGGCGGCGGCATAGGTGTCGTCACCGCGAGGTGCTGGACCGTACCGCCCACCGACATCCCGACGATGTATGTCGACACCGGTGCCATCCTCGCTGCGGTGGCGGCTCCCGCCGTCGACGGTCAGTACGCGGTGACGTGGACCGGACCCACCGCAACGGTCGCCATCGAACGCGGCGAGATCGCGTCGGGCTACGCCTGCCCTATCGTCTATCCCACCGGAACGACGCCGGTGTTCGACGCGACGGACGCGGTGTACACCGTCGATCGCTATCTGGGACGCATCGCCGGTATCCCCGTCAATCGGGGCGACGTCGAGGAGAGCTACCCGTTGGTGTGCGACAGCCGCGGCACGTGGGATCCCAACGGCACCGGGTCTCCTACTGCCCCACCTCTGGCCGAGAACCCGGCAATTCTGCCGAGCATCACCTCGTTCGATCCCGACAGTGTGTTCGTGACGGCTCAGAACGGCGTCTACACGCAGGTCAATGCGGACATCATCGACGCCTCGGGGGTGTACCAGAACCGCACGTTCCTGCTGGCGATCGGCGGCGAGGGCTACTGCATCGGCGACATCGCCTGATCGAGAACTACTTCAGGACATCGGTACCGACGAAGGGCACGAGTGCCTCGGGAACCCGGACGGTGCCGTCGGCCTGCTGGTGGTTTTCGAGGATCGCCACGATCCACCGCGTGGTGGCGAGGGTGCCGTTGAGGGTTGCGGCGGTCTGAGGCTTGCCGTTCTCGTCGCGGTATCGCACGCCGAGGCGTCGGGCCTGGAAGGTCGTGCAGTTCGAGGTCGAGGTGAGCTCGCGGTATGCCTTCTGCGTGGGGACCCATGCTTCGCAGTCGAACTTGCGAGCAGCCGAGGACCCGAGGTCTCCGCCTGCGGTATCGATGACGCGGTAGGGCAGTTCGACTGCGGCGAGCATTTCCTTCTCGTACTGCAGGAGCTTGCGATGCTCGGCCGCCGCGTCCTCGGGCTTGATGTACGAGAACATCTCGATCTTGTCGAACTGATGGACGCGGATGATGCCGCGCGTGTCCTTGCCGTAGCTGCCCGCTTCACGGCGGAAGCACGACGACCAGCCGGCGTAGCGCTTGGGGCCGTCGGCGAGGTCGATGATCTCACCCGAGTGGTAGCCCGCAAGAGCAACTTCGGAGGTTCCGACGAGATAGAGGTCGTCGGCTTCGAGGCGATAGATCTCGTCTGCGTGTGCGCCGAGGAACCCGGTTCCCGACATGATCTCCGGCCGCACGAGAACCGGCGGGATCATCATCGTGAACCCGTTCTTGACTGCCTTCTGCGCGGCGAGCTGAAGCAGCCCCTGCTGCAGCAACGCGCCGTAACCGGTCATGAAGTAGAAACGCGAGCCCGACACCTTGGCTCCGCGTTCCATGTCGATCAGGTTCAGCGACTCGCCGAGTTCGAGGTGATCCTTCGGTTCGAAGTCGAACTCGGGGATTTCGCCGACGGTCTCGAGCAGCACGAAGTCGTCTTCGCCGCCCGCGGGCGTTCCCTCCTCGACGATGTTGGAGATCGCCCGGTGAGCCGCGTCGAGAGCTGCGTCGGCCTCGGTCTCGGCTGCCTGCGCCGCCTTGACCTTCGCGGCCAGTTCCGATGCCCCGGCGAGCAGCGCGGGACGGTCCTCGGCCGATGCCTTGCCGACCTTCTTGCCCAGCGCCTTCTGCTCGGCACGCAGCTGATCCCCGGCCAGCACAGCGGCGCGGCGGGAGGCGTCGGCATCCAGAAGAGCGTCGACGAGAGCGGGATCCTCGCCTCGGGTGCGCTGCGAGGCGCGCACTGCGTCGGGGTTCTCGCGAAGCAATTTCAGGTCGATCACGAGAGCAAACCTTACTTGCCGAGCAAGCCCAGGTAGTCCTCGCGTCCGAACATCGTGGCTGCGTCGATCGCCGACGGGTGGCCGCCGCGCGGGTCGGCTCCGCCGTCGACGAGCAGCCGCACCACGTCGTCCTCGCCCTTGAACACGGCACCCGCGAGTGGGCTCTGACCCTTGTCGTTGGCCTTGTTCACATCGGCACCGCGTTCGACCAGCACCCGAACCACATCGGCGTGACCGTGGTAGGCGGCCAACATGAGCAGGGTGTCCCCCGACTCGTTGTGCAGATTCACCGGAACTCCGGCGTCGACGTAACTCGCCAGACCGACGGCGTCACCGGTACGTGCCATTGCGAACAGTCGACCGGCCAGCTCACTGAGGTCGTCGTCACCCGTTGGGTCGCTCATGTCGACCGAACATACTCGGGCATGATGGAGGGCGATGTCCGCTACAGAACCAGACCCCACGACGAGCGAGAGTCGGAGAACTCTCTCGGCCACCACTGCTCGACGCGGCCTCGCCATGGTGGCCGTCGGTGCAGTCCTGGCCGCGGGGGCAACAGTGTTCCTGTCCGGCGGATTCTCGACTCCCGAGAAGATCACCACGCATTCGACTGCCAGTGGCCCCGCCACCGCAGGACCGGTGTCCGCGAAGTCCTTCGGTGCCGCCGACCCGGGCGTATGCCTGCAGTGGACGCCCACCGACGATCCCGAGACCGATCGTCAGGACCTCAGCGAAGTGCCGTGCGCCGACGCCCACCGCTTCGAGGTGGCCCGCGACATCGACATGAGCGTCTACCCCGGCATCGAATTCGGCCCCGGCGCGCCCTACCCAGGAGCGCTGCGCTTCGGTGAACTGCGCGACGAGCACTGCACCGCCGCCGTCGACGGCTACGTCGGTGCCAAGTTCGACCCGAACGGCCGCTACGGCGTCGGCCTGATGTTCCCCAGCCAGGCCGGATGGTCCAAGGGCGAGCGCACGCTGCGGTGCGGTGTACAGATGCCGTCGAACACCGGTGCGCTGCTCGAGATGACCGGTTCGATCCTCGACCAGGACCAGTCCAAGGTGTGGCCGACGGGCACGTGCATCGGAATCAACCAGAACGTGCCTGCCGATCCGGTGGAGTGCTCGACTCCCCACGCGTTCGAGGTGGCATCGGTGATCAACCTCACGCAGCAATTCCCCGGCGGCCATCCGTCGGAGGGCGACCAGGACGCATACCTGGAGAAGACCTGCACCGACGCCGTCAACGGATACCTCGGCTCGGAGAACGCCCTCCGCGACAAGACCCTGACGTTGTTCTGGGACACCATCGACGTCTCGAGCTGGCTCGCCGGTAGCCGTCAGGTGACCTGCTCGGTGGGCAAGGAACTCGACTCCGGTGGGTTCGCGACCATCGTCGGCAGCGCAAAGGGCGACATCCTCATCAACGGTGCCGCACCCGTGCCGCCGCCTGCAGCCCCCGACGGCCGCGCCCTCCCGACCCCGCTGCCCGGTGCCGCTCCGATCACCACCGGAGGCTGACATCCCCACGCACATGACCCGCGTCGATTTCGAAGAAGCGGTGTCCGACGCCCTCGACACACTGCCGCGAGAACTCACCGACTTCATGAGCAACGTGGTCGTCCTCGTCGAGGAAGAACACCCCACCGAGGACATCCTCGGGTTGTACGAGGGCATCGCGTTGACCGAACGCTACGAATACAGCGGACACTTACCCGACGTCATCACGATCTACCGCAAGCCGATCCTCGACATGGTCGACGACGAACACGAGGCTCGACGCGAAATCGCCATCACCGTCGCCCACGAAATCGGCCATCACTTCGGCATCGACGACGAACGCCTGCATCAACTGGGATTCGGCTGATCGCGCTCGCCCCCGAACGCGTCAATGGACCACTGCACTGCACTGGACCCCGTGGGTTGGACCGTTAATGCAAAGCCTAGGCCGCGAGGGCCT
>NZ_JASHKT010000011.1:0-121334 GCF_030056855.1 Rhodococcus sp. IEGM 1354 | reverse complement strand
CTCCCCAGTCGTTGGAACTGAATTACTCAGTCCAACTTCTGGGGAGCGGTGCACATGCGTCTGAGCGCTGCAGGGGTCCATTGACGCGAACGGGGGGCGGGGGGCCTTTCGGCAGCCGGGGGCGGGGCGGGGCGGGCGAGCGGGGCAGGTGAGGATACGACAACGGGCGACCCTCCGAAGAGGATCGCCCGTTGGCGTGAACTGTGAAACTTACTCGCTGTCGCTGTCTCCGGCGGCCTTGGCCAGATCGACCGGGACCTCGTCGGGGACGATGATGGCCTTCTTCTCGCCGCGGAACGTGAACTTCGCGTCCTCGCCTGCGCCTTCGCCGTCCCAGTTCTCGACGTCGACCAGGATGATCTGGCCGGCTTCGATCTCGCCGAAGAGGATCTTCTCCGACAACGCGTCCTCGATCTCGCGCTGGATGGTGCGACGCAGTGGCCGCGCACCCAGGACGGGGTCGAATCCGCGCTTGGCCAGCAACGACTTGGCCTTCTCGGTGACCTCGATCGCCATGTCCTTGTTCTTGAGCGCACCTTCGACTCGGTTGAGCATGAGATCGACCATCTGGATGATCTCGTCTCGCGTGAGCTGGTGGAACACGACGATGTCGTCGATACGGTTCAGGAACTCGGGGCGGAAATGCTTCTTCAGCTCGTCGTTGACCTTGAGCTTCATGCGCTCGTAGTTCGAGCCGGTGCCTTCACCCGAGGAGAAGCCGAGACCGACAGCCTTCGAGATGTCTGCGGTACCGAGGTTCGAGGTGAAGATGAGCACGGTGTTCTTGAAGTCGACCGTGCGTCCCTGTCCGTCGGTCAGGCGACCGTCTTCCAGGACCTGAAGCAGCGTGTTGTAGATCTCCGAGTGGGCCTTCTCGATCTCGTCGAACAGGACGACGGAGAACGGCTTGCGGCGGACCTTCTCGGTGAGCTGGCCACCCTCTTCGTAGCCGACGTATCCGGGAGGAGCACCGAACAGACGCGAAGCGGTGAAGCGGTCGTGGAACTCGCCCATGTCGATCTGGATCAGCGCGTCGTCCTCGCCGAACAGGAAGTTCGCGAGAGCCTTCGACAGCTCGGTCTTACCGACACCGGACGGGCCGGCGAAGATGAACGAGCCCGACGGGCGCTTGGGATCCTTCAGACCTGCACGGGTACGACGGATCGCCTTCGAGACGGCCTTGACTGCCTCGACCTGACCGATGATCCGCTTGTGCAGCTCGTCCTCCATGCGGAGCAGACGAGTGGTCTCTTCCTCGGTGAGCTTGAAGACGGGGATGCCGGTCCAGTTTCCGAGGACCTCGGCGATCTGCTCGTCGTCGACCTCGGCGATGACGTCGAGGTCACCGGAGCGCCACTGCTTCTCCCGCTCGGCGCGCTGGCCGACGAGGGTCTTCTCCTTGTCGCGCAGGTTCGCAGCCTTCTCGAAGTCCTGTGCGTCGATGGCCGATTCCTTCTCCCGGCGTGCGTCGGCGATCTTGTCGTCGAACTCACGCAGGTCTGGCGGCGCGGTCATCCGACGGATGCGCATCCGCGCGCCCGCCTCGTCGATGAGGTCGATTGCCTTGTCGGGCAAGAACCGATCGTTGATGTACCGGTCGGCCAGAGTGGCGGCAGCGACGAGTGCACCGTCGGTGATCGAGACGCGGTGGTGTGCCTCGTAGCGATCGCGCAGACCCTTGAGGATCTCGATGGTGTGCTCGACGGTCGGCTCGCCGACCTGGACGGGCTGGAAACGACGCTCGAGTGCGGCGTCCTTCTCGATGTACTTGCGGTACTCGTCGAGAGTGGTGGCACCGATGGTCTGCAGTTCGCCACGAGCCAACTTCGGCTTGAGGATCGACGCTGCGTCGATGGCACCTTCGGCTGCACCTGCGCCGACGAGTGTGTGCAGCTCGTCGATGAACAGGATGATGTCGCCGCGGGTGTTGATCTCTTTGAGCACCTTCTTCAGGCGCTCCTCGAAGTCACCGCGGTAACGGCTGCCGGCCACGAGCGAGCCGAGGTCGAGGGTGTAGAGCTGCTTGTCCTTGAGTGTCTCGGGAACCTCGCCGTTGACGATGGCCTGAGCCAGGCCTTCGACGACTGCGGTCTTACCGACACCGGGCTCGCCGATGAGAACAGGGTTGTTCTTGGTACGACGCGAGAGCACCTGCATGACGCGCTCGATTTCCTTCGCGCGACCGATGACCGGGTCGAGCTTGCCTTCGAGCGCGGCCTGGGTGAGGTTGCGACCGAACTGATCGAGGACCAGTGACGTGGACGGGGTACCCGCCTCGCCGCGGCCACTGCCGCTCTCGGACGGCTCCTTGCCCTGGTATCCGGACAGCAGCTGGATGACCTGCTGGCGTACCCGGTTGAGGTCGGCTCCGAGCTTGACCAGAACCTGAGCTGCGACGCCTTCGCCTTCGCGGATCAGGCCGAGCAGGATGTGCTCGGTGCCGATGTAGTTGTGGCCGAGCTGCAGTGCTTCACGCAGACTGAGCTCGAGTACTTTCTTGGCGCGCGGGGTGAACGGGATGTGACCGGACGGAGCCTGCTGGCCCTGGCCGATGATCTCCTCGACCTGGCTGCGTACTCCTTCGAGGGAGATGCCCAGCGACTCGAGAGACTTGGCGGCGACGCCTTCGCCCTCGTGAATGAGGCCGAGCAGAATGTGCTCCGTGCCGATGTAGTTGTGGTTGAGCATCCGGGCTTCTTCTTGAGCCAGGACGACAACACGCCGCGCGCGATCGGTGAACCTCTCGAACATCGCTCTCCCTCACTTCTTGGTGGGTGGTAGCTCGCCCACCAGTTCTTCTAGCGCCGCAGTGTCCATACGCTGAGGTCGCTTGTGCATTTGAAGGTAAGACTGATTCTCACTGTAGTTGGCCGACGTGACGAACGCCGACCCTCCACCCCTGAAATGCTGCGCAACCGCCCGCTGATTCGGACTGCCGTGCCTGCTTACTGTTCATAACGCAGGCACTATGCAAAACGTTTCCCATCCGATGTCCGCTGCTGGCGAACAGCGCTTTACCTCCCGATCAAGCCTGGGAGGGCTTGACGATCGGAAACAGGATCGTTTCGCGGATACCCAGGCCGGTCAACGCCATCAGCAGACGGTCGATTCCCATGCCGGTTCCGGTGGTCGGCGGCATGCCCTGTTCCATGGCGGCCAGGAAGTCCTCGTCGAGCACCATCGCCTCGTCGTCGCCTGCTGCGGCCTGACGCGCCTGGTCCTCGAAACGCTCGCGTTGGATGATCGGGTCGACCAGCTCCGAGTAGCCGGTCGCCAGCTCGAATCCGCGAACGTACAGGTCCCACTTCTCGGTGACGCCCGGCTTGCTGCGGTGCTGACGCGTCAGCGGCGACGTCTCGACGGGGAAATCACGAACGAACGTCGGTTCGGTCAACGCGTCGCCCACCTGGTGTTCCCACAGTTCCTCGACGAGCTTGCCGTGGCCGTAGATCGGGACGCCGTCCTTGCGCGGCACCTCGACGCCCACCTTGTCGGCGATCGCGAGCAGCTCGTCGACGGTGGTATCGGGGGTGACGTCGAATCCGAGCGACTCCGACAACGACGGGTACATCTCGAGTGTCGTCCATTCGCCACCGAGGTCGTAGGTGGTGCCGTCGGGAAGCGTCACGACGGTGGATCCCAGCGCGGCCATGGCCACTTCCTGGACGAGTTCCCGCGTCATCTTCGCCGAATCGTCGTACGTGCCGTAGGCCTCGTAGGTCTCGAGCATCGCGAACTCCGGCGAGTGCGAGGAGTCCGCACCTTCGTTACGGAAGTTGCGGTTGATCTCGAAGACCTTCTCGATGCCGCCGACGACGCAGCGCTTGAGGAACAGCTCAGGCGCGATACGCAGGAACAGATCGGTGTCCATCGCATTGGAGTGGGTGACGAACGGCCGGGCCGCCGCACCGCCGTGCAGCGTCTGCAGCATCGGGGTCTCGACTTCGAGGAAGCCGCGTCGCTCGAGTGCGTTACGAAGTTCACGAACGACGGCGATGCGCTTGCGGGCGGTCTCTCGGGCCTCCGGACGCGTGATCAGATCCAGGTACCGCTGCCTGATACGCGTCTCTTCGCTGAGTTCCTTGTGCGCGACGGGCAACGGCCGCAACGACTTCGACGCGATCTGCCATGCGTCTGCCATCACCGAGAGCTCACCGCGACGAGAACTGATGACCTCGCCGTGCACGAACACGAAGTCACCGAGATCGACATCGGACTTCCAGGCTGCGAGGGCGTCCTCCCCGACGCCTGCCAGGCTGATCATGGCTTGGAGTTGGGTACCGTCGCCCTCCTGCAGCGTGGCGAAGCACAGCTTGCCGGTGTTGCGGACGAAGATGACGCGCCCGACGACCCCGACGATCAGGCCGGTTGTCGTGTCGGCGTCGAGCTCGGGGAACTGGGTGCGGATCTCGAGCAGCGAATGGGTCCGCGGAACCGACACCGGGTACGCCTCGACCCCGCGCTCAAGCAACGAAGCGCGCTTGGCGCGACGAATCCGTAGCTGCTCCGGGGTGTCGTCGGCCGGCTGGGTAGAAGCTGTATCACTCACGCGCAGACACTTTACAGTCCAGGACTGTCAGGACGATCAGTGCGCTGCGACGGCCTCTGCTTCACGAACGCAGTGCTTGGCCTGCGTCAATACTCCGAGCAGCCCGGCCGATTTGAGGGCCTGATAGCCGCCGACCAGATCGGTGGCCTTGTGCAGACCCAGCAGCTTGAGCGACGCGGCCGCGAGCGAGGAGGTGTACCCCTCGGAGCAGATGACGATCCACTCGACGTCGTGGTCGGTGGCGATCGCCAGCCGCGCATCGCTGGTGGGATCGAGACGCCATTCGAGAACGTTGCGTTCGATGGCCAGCGCGCCCGGCAGAGTTCCTTCGACGGCGCGCTGCGCCTGCGGCCGAATGTCGACAACGACCGCGCCGCGGTCGACGGCGTCACGGAGCTCGAAGACTGTCATGCGATCGATGGTCTCGCGTGCGGATTCGAGCATTTCGACGATGGTCATCGGGTCGCCTTCTCGGGTTCGTCGGTGAGCTCGCTACGGGTGCGACGCAGCGTGGCCCGTTCGGTCACTTCGTAGTACGACATCGCCGTCAACGGCGGCGAGTAGGCGTGCACGCTGAGGGTGGGTCCGGGCGTGGCGGAGGACGGACTGTGCATCACGTCGTGCACCCAACCCAGAGGGAACGACGCCTGGTCACCCGCCTCGAGCCGACGCTGCTTCAATTCGGTTCCCGCCCAGCGATATTCGAGCAAGGACCCGCTCAGGACGGTCAGTGCGCCGAGCGAGCCGGCGTGATCGTGCAGTTCCGTGGACCGATCGGGAACCCAGCTGATCAACCACACGTCGAGATCGTCGTCGGAGTGCAGGCGGGTGGCCAAACGCTCGTCGGTGGGCCACCGTCCACCGCCGGGAAGCAGGTGGTCGAATCGCCCCTCGAGGACGTCCGATGCGCCCTGATCGGTGATGCGCAGCAGGTCCGGTGGACGTAGCCGCGTCGGCAACGTCGAGACCGACCGCGAGGTCGAAAGGGGTCGGTTGGGTACAGAAAATACAGGTGTGGAAAGCATGAAGCTCTACTCCAGGGGTGTGTAACGAACGAGGCAGCGGTCAGCCTCGACAACACTCCTGGGTGGCCATGCACGTCATCACGCCGACGATTCTGACACACGAACGCCCGATGCGCTAGCGCCGACTGGAAACGGTCAGCGCGAAACCCTCAGCGCGAAACCCTCAGCGCGACACCTTCAGCGTGGCCGCCGCTGAAACATTCAGCGTGGCCGCCGCCGAAACATTCAGCGTGGCCGCCGCTTTGCCATGTTGCGTTCGTAGACCAATCGAAGTCCTTCGAGCGTCAGGTCGGGTTCGTGATGCTCGATGGTGGTCGATTCGGGCAGGATCAGCGCAGCGATGTCTCCGGTACCGATGACCGCGACGTCGGACCCTTTGACCTCCGGCACCTCACGTCTGATGCGTCCGACGAGCCCGTCCACCAGGCCGGCGAAACCGAAGATGGTGCCCGCCTGGATGCACTCGACGGTGTTCTTTCCCAGCACCGATCGCGGCCGCACCATCTCGACCTCACGCAGCGTTGCAGTGCGCGTCGACATGGCCGACGCCGAGATTTCGAGACCGGGCGCGATTGCTCCGCCGAGGAACTCGCCCTTGGCCGAGACGACGTCGACGCACGTGGTGGTGCCGAAATCGACCACGATGCATGCCGAGTCGTACAGGTCATGCGCGGCAAGGGTATTGACGATGCGGTCGGCCCCGACCTCTTTCGGGTTGTCCACCAGAAGTGGAACCCCGGTCCGCACACCGGGTTCGACCACCACGTGCACCACGTGATCCCAATAGCGTACGAGCATCGTCCGCATCTCACGCAGCACGGACGGCACCGTGGACAGGGCCGTCACCCCGGTGATCTGCTCGGCCTGTTCGCCCAACAACCCTCGCAACATGAACGCCAGCTCGTCCGCCGTCACGTGGGGATCGGTGCGAATACGCCAGTCGCGCAGCAGTTTCGAGTGATCCCCGGTGCCGGTGAAGAGCCCGACCACCGTGCTGGTGTTGCGTACATCGATCGCGAGGAGCATCGTCTCAGACCAGCACGGAGTCGGCCCGCAGATCGCGCGGCGTGATCAGACCCGAACCCGCAGGCGCATGAGCCGGATCGCTGCCCAGCTCGACCGGCCGGTTCTTGTCGTCGACGAACACCACCCGAGGCGCGTAGTCGGTGACTTCCTGCTCGTTCATGACCCCGTAGGCGATCAGGATGACCAGATCGCCCGGGTTGACCAGATGCGCTGCAGCTCCATTGATTCCGATGACACCGCTGCCGCGCTCACCGGTGATCACGTAGGTTTCGAGCCGCGCTCCGTTGTCGATGTCCACGATGGTGACCTGCTCACCTTCGAGCAGATCGGCTGCTTCCATCAGCTCCTGATCGACGGTCACCGAGCCCACGTAGTGCAGGTCTGCATGCGTGACGGTGGCGCGATGGATCTTGGACTTCATCATCGTTCGAAACATGTTGTGCCCTCAGCTCTTCGGATCGTCGGGGTACTCGAGAAAACCGGTGCCGACTGCGACACCGACGTTGTCGATCAATCTCGTGGTGCCCACCTTGGCTGCCACGAGCAGTCTTCCGTCTCCGCGTTCGGGAGCCGGGCCGAGATGCGGGTCGCGCACCTCCAGATAGTCGACCTGCACCAGTGGTGCCTCGTCGAGGACGGCACGCGCGGTGGCGATGATGACCTCCACTCCGCCGGCCGCAGCGTGCGCCCCGGCCACGAGTGCAGCCGACAACGCCATCGCAGCGTCACGCTGTTCGGCATCGAGATACCTGTTGCGCGAGGACAGAGCCAGACCGTCCTGCTCACGGACCGTCGGGACTCCGATGACCGCGACATCGAAATTCAGATCTCGCACCATCTGACGAATCAGCGTCAGCTGCTGGTAGTCCTTCTCCCCGAAGTACGCCCGATGCGGAGCGGCTATCTGCAGCAGCTTGGCCACGACGGTGAGCATCCCGGCGAAGTGAGTCGGCCTGCTGGCACCTTCGAGTTCACTACCGAGCGGCCCGGGGTGGACCGTGGTGCGCGGCCCCGACGGATACATATCCGACGCGGACGGCGCGAAGACCAGTTCCACGCCCTCACCGCGGAGCAGTTCGACATCGGCATCGAGTGTCCGCGGATAGGCGTCGAGGTCCTCCCCCACACCGAACTGCAGTGGATTGACGAAAATCGACACGATCACGACCGCGCCGGTGAGCTTCGCCTGACGCACCAACTGCAGGTGGCCGGCATGCAATGCGCCCATGGTCGGCACCAGAGCGACCTGCTTGCCGACGCCCCGTAGGGCCTTGGACACCGACGTGATCACCGCAGGATCGTGGTGAACCGTCAACTGTCCCTTCGTGTAGCTGCCCGCGAGGGTCATCGCTTCCCTTCCAGAATTTCGATCAGATCGGCTGCGGCACCGATGCGTTGGGCGGACCGCAACGACAGCGCACGGTACCCGGCGGCGATCCGTGGATCCACGGCCTCGAGCACTTCGAGGTGTTTGCCGACAGCCGCGGCATCGCCTCGGGCCACCGGGCCGGTCAACGCGGATTGCCCGTTGCGCAATGCGTTGTCCAGTGCAGCTTCGAGCAGCGGAGCCAGAACGCGCTCGGGCACACCACGTTCGGCGTCGGATCCAGGAAAACCAGGACCGGCCAACGCAACTCGTAGCGCCTCGACCGCGTCGACCACCAGCGTGACGAGGTGATTGCTGCCATGGGCCAATGCCGCGTGGTACAGCGCTCGGTTGTTCTCGGGCACGTGGACCGGCTCACCGCCGATCTCGAGGACGAGTGCTTGGGCCACCGCGTACCCGATCTCGTCGCCCGCAGTGATGCCGAAGCACGCCGCCGTCATCCGGTCGGTGTCCTCGGGTCCGCCGCTGAATGTCATCGCCGGATGTATCGCCAACGGCACCGCGCCCAGGGCAGCCAACGGCTCCAATACCGCAACGCCGTTCGCGCCGGAGGTGTGCGCCACCAACTTGCCCGGCGCGACCGCCCCGGTCGCCGCGAGACCGGCCACGATCGAGGCCAGTTCGTAGTCCGGCACCGCCAGAATCAGCAGTTCAGCGCGACGGGCAACCTCGTCGACAGGCAGAATCTGCGACTCGGGCAATCGATCACGTACTCGCGCGATGGATGCGTCCGATACCGCGGCGGCACCGACGACAACGTGTCCGACGCGTTCGAGCGCCTCACCGAATGCCGTTCCGACCCGACCGGCGGAGACGACACCGACGGTCAAGCGAGCCGGAGACAGACCACCAGTGAACCCTGATGAGGTCACCGAAATTTTCCTCTCGTTCGTTCCAGTCCCGCTCCGCGGGTACCAGACGTCCTGCAGGGAACACTAGCGACAGCGGCACCGAACGTGCCATGGGAAACCGGTGTGATCTGGTTCTCAGTCTGCGCGTCGGCGACGGCGACGCGTTCCCGCGTCGGTGGTCGTCGTATCGGCCGAATCGCCGCCTGCCAGCCCGGCCATGATCTCGGCCACGGAACGGCCGTTGGAGTGCGCGCCGGACGCCTCCTCGGTGGATTCGGCGCGCCTACGTCCACGTCGAGGTGCGTCCGCCGGCTCCTCGGCAGGCGTGTCGTCGATGCGGTCGGCGGCGAAGAACGCATCGGCCGAATCTCGCAGCGTGCGGCGAGACTCCGGATACGTGGCCGCATCCTCGGCCGATTCGGACTCGGGGGCCTGCTGAGGCTGCACCTCCTCGACAGGTACGGAGTCGACAGGCTCGGGATGGTCCACAGGTTCGGATTGGTCCACGGGTTCGGATTCGGCTGCGGGTCGACGCGTCTGCTCGAAGTTGTAGGCGGTGAACGGCGAGGTGGGCGGGCTCACCCGACCGGCAGGCCTGGGGGCACCGTAGGGGCGAGCCTGCGCGGCAGGCGGCTCGGCGCGGTCGTCCTGCCCGGCGTCGGTGACGTCGTCGTATCCCTCGGGCACAGAACCTTGCTCGGCGGACGCGTCCTGTGCGTACCCGGAATCGGTGTCCGGTGCCGCCGTCGCGCGGGGCATTCCGTCCGGATCCTCGGGATAGACCACCGACGTCTCGGCGGTGACCGGCTCGTCGTAGGGCGTACCCACGCCGTTGAAGCCGGGTCCGTTGCCGTTGCCGCCTCCTCGTACGTACAACCCGGACGGGGCGGGCTGGTAGCTGTCGTATCCGCGGCCACCGAGTTCCTGCATCCGCATCGCCTCGGCGCGCAGTGCGACCCGTTCGGTCGGCAGATTGCCCTCGAAGAGCACCTGCAGGTTCTGGCGCAGCGCGGCCAGTTCGTTACGCAGCGCGGCGACCTCGTCCGATTCCAACCGCGTCTCGTTGCGCACCCGGGCTTCGACGCTCATCTCGTACTCGCGTCGGGCCGAGATCTCGCGGGCGAGCTGTAGCTCGTAGACGGTCTGTAAATCCTTGGCCTTGGTCTGGTCCGCGGCCGCTTCCCTGCGGTACTTCGTCATCGCGAACGCACCGATCACCGCGGCCCACAGCGCCGAGAGCACCCCGACGCGCATCCATTGAACGCTCTCGCTGAACAACAACAGCACGCTGGCGACGATGCCGAACACGACGAGCGCCGCGAGGAACAGCTGGCTCGCACTACGCCGCTTTCGGCGTCCCTTCTTGGCGCGAGTCTGATCTGTCATGTTCTCAAGGGTAACCGGCATGTCGGTCGCATCCGGTCATCCCCGACCGATCACGTACACAACGAAGGTAACGATCGAGGGACGGATACGTTATCGGGAGCGCTCGTCGTCACGATCTTCCGGGGTGCGGCAGCACTGCTCGAGCCACACGGCGGCGGCGACGACGGCCAGGCCCGCGACGAGGGCCACGATTGCTCCGGCTCGGTCCGCGGACGCCGCTCGCACTGTCGCCGCTCGCGGCAGTACGTACACCAGAAAGCCGACGCACACCCCCACCAGAGCGGTTCCCACCAGCAGCGACGCCTTCGCCAACACCAGCGCCCGGAAGACCGTCAACGGATGCAGGTCGTGCAGACCGGTACCCACTCGATGCTCGGCAATGCGGTTGCGGACGATCACCGCGGTCACCACTTCGACCACGGCGACCAGATACAGCGACGCTCCGGCGTACACCGGAATCGGCGGAAACGAACCGTAGAAAACCCGCACCAGCAGCCACGTGCCCACTGCGGCGATCAGAAACAAACCCAAGACATCCCAGATCTTGGTGGGATTGGTCACCACAGTCGATCACCGTCGCCGTCGAGACGGATGACTCCCGCGCGCTCGTCCGCACTCAGACGCTCGAGCAGCTCGGATATCGGCACGTCCGCCCCGTCGACCCGAAGAGTGGCGTCGGGCTCGACGTCCAGCCACGGCAGCAGTACGAACGCGCGCTCGTGCGCACGGGGATGGGGAAGAATCAAGCGCGGGTCCTCACTGATGACGTCGTCGCACACGATCACGTCGACGTCGAGGCTGCGCGGTCCCCAACGCTGCACTCGAACGCGATCCGCTGCCTCCTCTAGCTGCTGCGCCAGACGCAACCAGTCCCACGGGTCGTAGGCGTCGTCGTCGGCCACCACGATCGCGTTGAGGAAGTCCTGCTGCTCGACGCCACCCCACGGAGCAGATCGATGGACGGCCGAGCACGCCACCACGCGTGAACCCAATTCCGTTGTGACAGAACGCAAGTGGCTCATCGAGTCGCCGATGTTGCTGCCGATCGACAGCACTGCACGGCTCACTTTCGCTCCCGATAGGCCACCACGGCAACGTCGCCGAACGTCAGGGGAATGGGAGCCGACGGCTTGTGCAGCACCACCTCCACCGCGTCGACTCGGGAGTCGTAACCGAGCACCACCTCGGCGATCTCGGCGGAGACCGTCTCGATCAGGTCCCGGGACGGGCCCGCTACGACCGCCGCGGCACGTTCGGCCAATTCGCCGTAGTGCAGCGTTCGAGTCAGATCGTCGGTCTCGGCCGCGGGCGAGAGATCCATCCAAACGGTGATGTCGACGACGAAATCCTGGCCGTCCCGCTTCTCGAAGTCGAAGACCCCGTGATTGCCGCGGACGGTGAGCCCGCGCAATTCGATGCGGTCGCCGCGTCGAGTCCCTGCGGCGGCACTGTTGATCTCGCTCATGCGCGACCACCCTGCCATGCCCGCACGACGGCCACCGCGTCGAGTGACGACCGAACGTCGTGCACCCGCACTCCCCATGCGCCGCCGGCGACGGCGAGAGCAGAGACGACGGCCGTCGCGATCTCCCGGCCGTCCGGTGGACGCGGCGAACCGTTCGGTTCGGCGAGGAGCGAGCCCAGAAAACGTTTGCGGGAGGCACCCACCAGAACCGGGAAACCGGACTCGACCAGGGTGGGCAGTCCGCGCAGCAGCTGCCAGTTGTGCTCTGCGTTCTTGGCGAATCCGAGGCCCGGGTCCAGCACGATCCGCGACGCGTCGACCCCCGCGCTCACTGCGTGGTCGACCTGCTCGAGCAGTTCTCGGCGGACGTCGGTGACCACGTCGTCGTAATGATCGGCCGGACCGGTGTGTCGGAACGTCGAGTCGGCGGCCCGCCAATGCATCAGGATCCACGGCAGCCCGCCTTGCGCGACCACGCCGGCCATCGCTGGGTCGGCTCGACCGCCCGAGACGTCGTTGACGATCGACACCCCGGCCTCGATCGCCGCAGCGGCGACGTGTGCGCGCATCGTGTCTACGCTGGTGCTCACGCCTTCCGCGGCCAACGCCGAGATGACCGGTACGACGCGCTGCACCTCGATCGACGGGTCGACGCGGTCCGCCCCGGGGCGCGTGGACTCCCCACCGACGTCGACGATGTCGACTCCGAGCCGATGCATCGCCAGACCGTGTTCGACGGCCGCGTCGACGTCGAGGTAGCGACCGCCGTCGGAGAACGAATCGGCCGTCACGTTGAGAACGCCCATGACGATGGGAGCAGGGGGAACGGAGCGCGCGAGAATCATCGCGAGGGGACCGGAACCGTCATTTCCGAAGGATCAGGTCCAAGGCTTCCGAACGCGATGCCGCGCTGGACTGCAGCAGACCCCGGACCGCCGAGGTGGTGGTGCTGGCACCGGGTTTGCGGATCCCGCGCATCGCCATGCACAGGTGCTCGGCCTCGATCACGACGATCGCACCGCGTGGATCGAGCTTGCGCATCAACGCGTCGGCGATCTGGCTGGTCAACCGCTCCTGCACCTGGGGACGCTTGGCGTACATGTCCACCACGCGGGCCAGCTTCGACAGACCGGTCACCTTGCCGCTCTTGCCGGGGATGTACCCCACGTGAGCGACGCCGTGGAACGAGACCAGGTGGTGCTCGCACGTGGAGTACATGGGGATGTCGCGAACCAGTACCAGTTCCTGATGGCCTTCGTCGAAGGTCGTGTTCAGCGCGGTGTCCGGATCGGTGTACAGGCCGGCGAAGATCTCCCGGTAGGACCGGGCGACACGAGCCGGGGTATCGAGCAGGCCCGGGCGATCGGGATCCTCACCGACAGCGATGAGCAACTCGCGTACCGCAGCCTCCGCGCGGGGCTGGTCGAACACCGCGCCCGTGGCATAGGCCACCGGCTCCGCGATTCCCTGCTGCGGGACGGCAGACTGCACGACTGCTGGGACTTCTGCCGAGTCGCCTGACTCGTCGGTCCGATTGACTGACACGAGAACGTACCTCCGGTTGGGATCCGAGAATGTGACAGCTGGGCGGGCGTGCTGCTCGGTGTGAACGGCTCGCCGACGGACAACAGCACAGGTTCGAAACGACGCACTGGGTCGACCGTCACGGTCGACCCAGTCAGCCTAATGATCGGACTAGCGGTGTGAGCCGCCCGGTCCTTCCCACCGTTGGGTGCGTGGGCCTGCGTCGTCGTTTCCGTGACCGTCGCTGCGCTCACCCTGCTGCGACTCCTCCGACGAACCATGAGCGGGTCGATCGTCTCCGGGCAGCGGGTAGTTGTGCGAGCTTTCCGGTACCTCCCACGTGGGAGTCGACTCCGGCGCGCCCTCGGAATTCTCGCCGTAGGGAGGCTCGTGCCGGGACGTGCGACCCTGCTCCCCGGCGTCCGGCCGGAACGGATCCGGCTGGTACTGCGGCGGCTGGTACGACTGCTGCGGCTGCTGCGGGTCGTACGACTGCTGCGGCTGGGGCGGCTGGTAGGACTGCGGCTGCTGGTACGTCGGATGCTGACGGTAGCCCTGATCCGAGTCCTGCTCACGCGGCGGCTGGTTCTGGGCCGGCGGCGTGGACGGGCCTTGGTAGCGCGGCACCTGTGGCTGATCGCGCGGCGGCCAGCCGGGTGCCGACCAGCCGGCGGGGGCGCCGTAATCGGGGCCCGAACCATTGGGACCCGGTCGGGGCTCGGGCCGGCGATAGCCCTCGGAGTATCCGCCGCCCGTGTTCGGCCCGTAGCTTCCGTTGGCAGGACCGCCATTGGCAGCGCCGTTGTAACCGCCGCCGTTGTAGCCGCCGCCGTTGTAACCGCCGCCGCCGTTGTTGCTACCGCCGTTGTAGTCGCCGGGGGGAGGCGCGCTGCGTCGACCGGCACCCGTGTTCGGTCCGAGCTCGCCGGTGCCGGGTGCGCCGTTGCTGGGCGCGCCGTTGTAGCCGTTGTTGCCGTTCTGCTGCCCACCCTTGGTCAGCTGCGGCGACCCGGCGTAGCTGGGCTGCGGAAACTGCTGCGGCGGAAGCTGTTTCGGTGCCGGCGGCACCGGAGGCCACGGCTCGCCGCGCTCGGCTGCGAGTTCGCGAGGAGTCTTGACCGGCGGCTTGTCCGACGGCTTGCGATCACCGAAGTCGTTGAACAGAGTGATGCGCGGGCGCTTGGTGACGCTGTGGAAGATCTTCTCGAGATCCTTGCGGGTGAGCGTCTCGCGTTCGAGCAGCTCCGAGGCAAGGGTGTCGAGCAGGTCGCGGTACTCGTTCAGGATGGCCCACGCCTCGGTGTGCGCGGCTTCGATGAGCTTGCGCACCTCCTCGTCGATTTCACGTGCGACCTCGTGCGAGAAGTCGGACTGCTGCCCCATCGAACGACCGAGGAAGGGGTCGCCCTGTTCCTGTCCGTAGCGAACGGCACCGAGCTTGCTGCTCATGCCGTACTCGGTGACCATCGCGCGGGCGATCTTCGTGGCCTGGTCGATGTCCGAGGACGCTCCGGTGGTCGGCTCGTGGAACACGAGCTCTTCCGCGGCACGTCCACCCATGGCCATCACCAGGCGCGCGATCATCTCCGACCGCGTCATCAGGCCCTTGTCGTCCTCCGGCACCGTCATCGCGTGGCCGCCGGTGCGGCCGCGCGCGAGGATGGTCACCTTGTAGACGGGCTCGATGTCCGGCATGGCCCACGCGGCGAGTGTGTGTCCACCCTCGTGGTACGCGGTGATCTTGCGTTCGTGCTCACTGATGATGCGGCTCTTGCGACGCGGGCCACCGACGACGCGGTCGACTGATTCTTCGAGCGACGCCTCGGTGATGACGGTGCCGTTCTCACGAGCAGTGAGCAGTGCCGCTTCGTTGATGACGTTGGCCAGGTCTGCACCCGACATTCCGACGGTGCGCTTGGCCAGACCTTCGAGGTCGGCATCCTGCGCGACGGGCTTGCCGGCCGAGTGCACCTTGAGGATGGCTCGACGGCCGGCCAGGTCGGGGGCACCGACCGGGATCTGACGGTCGAAGCGGCCCGGACGCAGCAGGGCCGGGTCGAGGATGTCGGGTCGGTTGGTGGCGGCGATGAGGATGACCCCGGTGCGCTCACCGAAGCCGTCCATCTCGACGAGCAGCTGGTTGAGCGTCTGCTCGCGCTCGTCGTGTCCGCCGCCCATGCCCGCACCGCGCTGGCGGCCGACGGCGTCGATCTCGTCGACGAAGATGATGCAGGGGCTGTTCTGCTTGGCCTGCTCGAACAGGTCGCGCACGCGGGATGCGCCGACGCCGACGAACATCTCGACGAAGTCGGAGCCGGAGATGGTGAAGAACGGGACGCCCGCCTCGCCTGCGACGGCGCGCGCCAGCAGGGTCTTGCCGGTTCCGGGAGGGCCGTACAGCAGGACGCCGCGCGGAATCTTGGCACCGAGGGCCTGGTAGCGAGCCGGATTCTGCAGGAAGTCCTTGATCTCGTAGAGCTCTTCGACAGCCTCGTCCGCGCCCGCGACATCGGCGAACGTGGTCTTCGGCATGTCTTTGGTCAGCTGTTTGGCCTTGGATTTGCCGAAGCCCATGACACCGCCGCGGCCGCCGCCCTGCATACGGCTCATCACGAAGATGATCACGCCGAGGATCAGCACCATCGGGAGGATGAGCAGCAGGAACGAGCTGAACCAGCTCTCCTGGGTGACGGTGGTGTTGTAGCTGTTCAAGCCCTGCGAGTCGACCTTGTCGAAGATCTGCTCGGACGCCGAGTCCGGATACTTCGCGATGATCTGCTTCTCGTTGTCCGTGGCGTCGGAGGCCTCTTTGAGGGTCAGCCGAATCTGCTGCTCACGGTCGTCGATCTGCGCGGACTCGACGTTGCGGTCGTCGAGCTGGGCGATCGCCACCGAGGTGTCGACCGACGTCCAGTTCCGCGTGTCGTTACCGAAGTAGCTGAAGGCATAGATCACCAACAGAATGCCGAAAACGATGGCGAGATTTCGTATTACTGTCTTCCGATTCATACAGCTTCAGCCGACTCGGCCGTGTCCTTTCAGTCCGCTCCCGCGCGCTGGCTGCTCCCTGCCCGCCGGATACTCCAGGCTACCGCGAGACTCGGACATCGGACTCGCTCTTACCTGGCGCTCTGCGTCCACGCGCCTGTCGGCGTCGACGCTTCTTCCCCTCCAACGACTGCACTCCCCCGGCAGTTCCCCGTATCTCGCCGCACACTATCCGCATCGATGGACCATTGCATACGTCTCGGCGCGGCAATGGTCCATTCACGGACGGTCAAGCGCAGCGACACGGGCGGAACCGAAGCAACTCCGATCAGCTGTACACCTTCGGGTCCAACAGACCGATGTAGGGCAGATCACGGTATCGCTCGTTGTAGTCGAGGCCGTAGCCGACGACGAATTCGTTGGGGATGTCGAAGCCCACGTTGGCGACCTCCACGTCGACCTTGATCGCGTCGGGCTTACGCAGCAACGTCACCACCGACAGCGAGGCGGGCGACCGGGTCGCCAGGTTGCGCTTGAGCCAGCTCAGTGTCAGGCCGGAGTCGATGATGTCCTCGACGATCAGCACGTGGCGTCCGGTGATGTCGCGATCGAGGTCCTTGAGAATTCGGACAACGCCGGAGGACGACGTCGACGAGCCGTACGAGCTCACCGCCATGAACTCGAGCTGCGCCGGGATGGGCAGGGCCCGCGCGAAGTCGGTCATGAACATGATCGCGCCCTTGAGAACGCCGACCAGCAACAAGTCGCCTTCGGGAGCACCCTCGGGATACCGCTTGGCAATTTCCTCTGCGAGTTCCGCGGTCCGTGTTTTGATCTGTTCCTCGGAAATGAGAACCGATTCGATGTCGCCCTCGTACACGGGGTTTCCCTTCATTCGTTCTCCAGGCCGACGCTCAGCCTGCCATGCCGACGCGAGCACACCAACCTCGCCTCCGGCGTTCCCCCAGGCAGCGCGACCCCGCCCTGCCCGGTCCAGCGGACCACGAGCGCGTCGACAGCGCGGATCTGCCGGTCCGACAACGACGTCACACCCCGGCCGAGGAGCCAGCGCCGCACCACTCGGCGGCGGATCGCAGGCTCGGACGATTCGATCGCCGAGACGTCCAACTCGCGGGTGTTCGTATCGACGACGGACGCGGCGATGGCGTCGAGCGCCCGGCCGTCGTCCTGCAGCTGCTCGGCCGTTCGGGCCAGAGCCGGAGCGACGCCCCCACCGAGCACGTCCTCGAGCAACGGCAGCACCTCGTGGCGTAGCCGCACCCGGGTGAAGTCCGGATCGAAGTTGTGCGGATCCTCGAACGGTTCGAGTCCCAGCTCCGAGCACGCGGCCCGCGTCACGGCGCGTCGCACCCCGAGGAGCGGTCGACCCCACGGGTCGTCGAACGCTGCCATTCCGGCGATGGACCGCGGCCCCGAGCCGCGACCGAGGCCCAGCAGCACCGTCTCCGCCTGGTCGTCGAGAGTGTGCGCCACCAGCACCGAGGCACCGCCGCGCGCGGCGTCCAATGCGTCGTATCGCGCTCGGCGAGCCGCGGCTTCCACCCCACCCGCACCCGCCACGGTCACCGTCAGCACCCGCGTATCGGCGACGCCCAGCAACCGGGCACGCTCGGCGGCGACGGCAGCCACCTCGGCCGATCCCGCCTGCAGCCCATGATCGACGATCAGTGCCGTCACGCTCGGGGCCTCGGCTGCCGTCGCCGCAGTGAGCGCCAGCGAATCCGCACCACCGGACAGCGCCACCGCTACCGGGCCGGGATGCGCCGCCAACCAACCCCGCACCGCACGCCGAACCTCCAGCAACGCCGGCGACTCGGGAAGTCCGGGTCGTCCTGCAGCCTCAGCCAAGGACTCGCGCGACCCACGCATCCGGGTCCTCGATCTCCGACAGCAACGGCAGGGTGTCGGGCCCTGTCCACACCGTGTTGAAGCGTTCCATTCCCACCGAGCCGACGACGTGGTCGACGAATGCCTTGCCGCGTACGTATTGCGCCATCTTCGCGTCCATCCCGAGCAGTGTGCGCACGACGCGTTGCACGGGGTTGACCTTGCGTTGGCGTCGCCGATCGAATGCGCGGCGGATCTGCACCACCGACGGCACGACGGCCGGTCCGACGGCGTCCATGACGTGGTCGGCGTGACCTTCGAGCAGTGTTCCGAGAACGAGAAGCCGGTCGATCGCCTGCCGCTGCGGCTCGGGCTGGGTCGCCCGGAGCAGACCGATGATGCCGGCGTCCTCGGCGGATCCGCCGGGGTTCTTCCTGGCTTTCAGAGCACCGCTCAATCGAGTGAGGACATCGGACATCGGCTCGTCGGTGCCGTCGGAGAGCAATCCGACGTTCTCCCGCATGTACTGCCCGAGCCACGGCGCGGAGGAGAACTGCACTCTGTGGGTCACCTCGTGCAGGCACACCCAGAGCCGAAAGTCACTGGGTGAGACGCGAAGTGCTCGTTCGACGGCGATCACGTTGGGTGCGACCAGTAACAGGGTGCCGCTCTCACCGGTGAACGGATCGTACTGTCCCAGAATGGCACTGGACAGGAACGCGAGCATGGCACCGGCCTGCAACCCGGCGGGCTTGCCACCGAGCAGACCGGACGGGGGTGCCTCGTTCTCGTCCCCGGTGAGGTGCTTCATCGACGCGGCCGCCGCTGCGATCCATCCTGCTCGATCGACCACCTGGGCGTCGGGCACCGGCAGACCGTCGGCCAGACCGGTCGTCTCCCGCACCGGCCCCTCGGCCCGAATCGATGCTGCGGCAAGCTCTTCCACGACTGCGTCGGCTGTGTATCGCGACGTGGCCGGGCCCGGGCGGGCCAATTTCGCCCCGGCCTTCGCGGCCACCGCCCAGTCGACTGCGCCGGCGAACCCGGACGTGGCGTCCTTGTCGTCGGCGGTTGCTGTTTCGGTGCTCATCGGCAACCACACATTCTCAGGGTCGATGCGACGGCATCGAGGGCGGGTCGACTGACATCGGGTGGCCGGTCGTTGGACATCAGGGCGAACGTCAGGATCCGACCGTCGACGTCGACGACGTATCCCGCCAGAGCGCTTGCAGCGGAGAGGGTTCCCGTCTTCGCGCGAACCCAGCCGGCACCGGTGCGATCACCCGAGGCGTACCGATCGGACAGCGTTCCGGTGGCACCGGCGACCGGTAGGTAGTCGAGCATCGGCCGCAGTGCCGGTTGACCGCTCCCGGCTGCCGACGTCAGCACCTGATCGAGCAGGCGCGCGGGAATCCTGCCGTCGACCGACAGTCCGCTCGCATCCTGCAACGCCAGACCGGCCATGTCGAAGCCGGCCGAGAACAGGGTCTGGCCGATGGACGCCACCGCCCCGGAAAAGCTTGCCGCCGTGTTCATCTCGAGCGAGAGTTCTCGGCCCACCGCTTCGGCGAGTACGTTGTCGGACCGATAGATCATCTGCTGCAGCCGATCTCGCAACGGGGCCGACTGCACCGATGCGATCTGATCGGCACCGTCCGCCGCCCTGCCCGTCGTCACCGCAGCGGGGTCGACGCCGAGTCCCGCGGCGAGAGCGCGGCCGGCATCGAGGGCAGGCGTGGTGCTGCGCGGCGATTCGTCGACGAGAGGGTTCGATCGGCCGCCGTCGAGCATGATCGGTTCGATCGGGGTGATGGATCCGGCAGCGATATCGGCCGGGAACCAGCCTTGGGCCATCGTGTCGCCGGAGTAGATGGACGTGTCGACGCTGATGCTGCGCACTGCGGTCCCGCTGCGGCGGATCTGCTCCACCAGGTCGTCGATGCGTGCCGCACCCGGATAGAACCCGGTCGTACCCACCGGCAGGGCGGTGAGCGTGGGGTCGCCGCCCGCGATCAGCACGATGTTGCCCTCCCCGCTGCCCTGGACCACCCGGGTCGCGACGCGATGGTCGGACGGAAGCGCGAGCATCGCGGCCGCTGCCGTGAGCACCTTGGTCGTCGATGCGGGAGTCATGGGCGTGTCGGGATTCTGCGACCACAGGATCTGGCCGGTCTGCGCGTCGGCCACGGTTCCGGTGAAGGTGCCGAGCGCGGCGTCGTCCACCACGGGTGCCAGCGCGCCTGCGAGACCGGCTGCGCTCGGTGCCGGGGCGGAGTCCGGGAACGCGGTGATCGACGGGTTGGGCAGCACCGTCTCGGGTGGGGGTGCGATCGCGGTGTCGGCACTCTTGGAGACCCTGGGCAGCACCAGCGCGGCGGTCGTGACGGCGAGGACCACGACGAACACCGCACACAGCGTCAGGATCAACCGCTTCTTCCTGCGTCTGCGCCCCGCCATGGGACCGAGGAATCGCCGTGTCAGCCCCGCCACCGTTCCTCCGTCATTGCCGTGGTCGTACCCATGATCATCGAGTCAACAGTATCCTCGGGTCCGGTAGCCTTGCGCCGCCACCATAGAGACATTCGCAAACCACTCGAGCCCGGTCGGGTTCGAACCAAGACAGTGAGGACTGCACGTGTCGTTCGACGTCACCATCGAGATCCCCAAGGGGCAGCGCAACAAGTACGAGGTCGACCACGTCACCGGACGTGTTCGCCTCGACCGCTACCTCTACACCGCGATGGCGTATCCGGCCGACTACGGCTTCATCGAGAACACCCTGGGCGAGGACGGCGATCCGCTCGACGCGCTGGTGCTGCTGCCCGAGTCGGTGTACCCCGGTGTGATCGTCGAGGCCCGCCCGGTGGCCATGTTCAAGATGGTCGACGAAGCAGGCGGCGACGACAAGGTGCTGTGTGTGCCGGCCGGCGACACCCGCTGGGATCACATCCAGGATCTGAGCGACGTCTCGACCTTCGAGCTCGACGCCATCAAGCATTTCTTCGTCCATTACAAGGATCTCGAACCCAACAAGCACGTCACCGGTGCAGACTGGGTGGGTCGCGCAGAAGCCGAGGCCGAAATCGCTGCGTCCTTCAAGCGTTTGACGGACAATCCGGGTCACTGATCCTTTCGGCATCACAACACCTCGTTTCGGCAGTGTGCCGACGAACCACAGTTTGGGGAGACGTATGACCGACAGCACTTCCAACGGCACCGCCGGTGATCGGCGCAATCTGGAGTCGCGGCCGATATCGGACCCGACCCAGTTCCCCGATCTGCCGGTGACCGTCGTTCTCGACCGGATCCCGGTACCGATTCTGGCTGTCGATCCCACCGGTGCCATCGTGTTCGCGAACGAGGCCTTCGACGATCTGTTCGGACTCGACCGCACAGAACGAGAGGACTTTCACCTGCACGACATCTTCCCGGATCGAGCTCCGGAGGGCGTGAACGTCGCGGAGATGTTCCTGACCACCGTCGCCACCCGTGCGGACTCCCTGTGGCGGATGACCGACAAGACCGGCGACATCGTTCAGGTGCGGGCCAGCAAGTCGATTCTTCGGCGCACCGAGGACACCATCGTGCTCGTCGCGTTGGAGGATTTCACCGACCAGTTGTGGAACGACCCGAAGAGCGCTCTGCGCTGACGGCTCGAATCGTTCTCCCCAGAACGTTTCCTTGGAACGAACAACGGTGTACACCGGCATGTCAGGTGCCGCTGTACACCGTTGCTCTGTTTCCACCCGCGTGTTTCGACTCGTACATCGCTGCGTCGGCGTCGAGCAGTCCGTTGTGCATCAACTCGGCGGACTCGTAGGACGAATCGGCCGCTCGCCACCGACCGGCATCGAGTACAGCGACCCCGATGCTGACCGTCACCGGCACGTCGTCGCCTGGATCGTGCACTGCCTCGCGGATGTCGTCGGCCAGGTGCTTCGCGGAGTCGGCGTCGACCGGGACGGCAATCGTGAACTCCTCACCTCCGGTCCGCGCCACGCACGGACGGGTACCGGTGACAGCGCTCAGCCGCCGCGCTGTTCGGCGAAGAACCCGATCACCCATCGCGTGACCGAAGGTGTCGTTGACCCGCTTGAACTGGTCCAGATCGACCACCATCAATGCCACGGATCGGTCGTCGTCCAATTTGCCCAGCATCCGCTCGAGCCGCAGCTCCAGACCACGCCGGTTGAGCAGGCCCGTCAACGAGTCGGTGTTGGCGAGGTCGAGCTGGCGTTGGATGACAGCGCGAAAAGCGAGCACCGAATTGACCACGAGCACTGTGATGAGGGCCCGCGCGATGATCGAGGCCGGATCGTCCGGCCGCTCGAAAACCGCCAGTACCGCGAGCAGCAGAATGACGGCGTTGACGAAAGCCGTGTGAAATTTCAATACGTTGCGTCGGGAGAAATACGCGATGTAGGTGCCGATCACCGAGAACAGGGCAGCACCGTACAGAGCCAGGTCCCGATCCGCGAAGGTCAGCAACAGCCCCGAAACGCCCACGTCCGCATAGATCACGAACCATCCGGGCATGTGCGAGGCGTCCACCGAACGTAGCCACCACCACGCTCCCACCGGCAGAGTGGAGAGCAGCACGATCGTGCAGATCAGCACGGCCGTCGTGCCGACCGGGCCGTCGTCCGAGATCATGACGATCGCGCCGATCACGCCGAACGACGGGACGAGGACTGCGATGCCCCTGGCCACGCGACGCTCGAGCCGGATCGAGCCCGATCGGGGTCCGATCTCGGACGATGGGGACGGTAGGTCGTGATCGGTTGGCACCGCGTTCCCTCCGTCCGTTCCGAGCAGTCCGAGGCTCAGACGTTACCCGGGCGTTGAGTGGGCAGGTCCGGTCTGATGGTCTCGTAATCGGTCAAGAATCGGTCGAGCAGACCGACCAGCGTCGCCCGATCC
Source organism: Rhodococcus sp. IEGM 1354 (assembly GCF_030056855.1). Classification (NCBI taxonomy): domain Bacteria; kingdom Bacillati; phylum Actinomycetota; class Actinomycetes; order Mycobacteriales; family Nocardiaceae; genus Rhodococcus; species Rhodococcus sp. IEGM 1354. Next base: position 98,365 of record NZ_JASHKT010000011.1, on the reverse strand, counting down.
TCCTGAGCCCATCCTTCGATGACTCGTCCGAGGTTCTCGGTGCGGCGTTGCTGGATGGCTGCTGCGGCTTCCTCGCCGGACGGGGTGACGGCCAGAACGAATGCCCGCCCGTCCCGTTCGTCGGGTACCCGCGCGACGTGCCCTCGCTCGACCAGCTGGGCCACCTGTCTGCTGACCGTGGAAGGGTCCGAGTTCACCATCGCGGCGAGCTCGCTGGACCGCATCGGTCCGTCGCGCAGCAGGCGGAACAGGCACACGTAGGCAGCACCGTCGACGCCACCCGAGGACGAGATCTGCGCGATGTTCCGCTCTCGAATCCGCTGTAGCCGAAGCAGCTGCGTACCCAGCTCTTCGGCGTATTCGACCACGTCAGCTACCGGTGAATTGGGCCGGACGCTTCTCGAACACCGAGGTGATGGCCTCGGTGAGATCGTGCGAGGCGAGGAAGGCCGCGTTCCAGGCCGCAACGAATCTCAGCGAGTCGTCGACGCTCGCCGACCGGGAATGGTCGAGGACGGTCTTGATGCCCTGCACCACCAGGGGCGGGTTCGCGGCGATGGCGGCGGCGCACTCGCGGGCGGCCGCGAGAACGGCATCGTGGTCCTCGAACACGTCGTTGACCAGTCCGATCTTCTCCGCGCGCGCCGCGTCGATGTCCTTGCCGGTCAACGCGAGCTCACGCATGTGGCCGTCACCGATGATCGCGGGGAGCCGAGCGAGAGATCCCATGTCGGCGACGATCGCGACACGCACCTCGCGGACGCTGAACTTTGCATCGGCGCTGGCGTATCGCACGTCGGCGGCGGTGATGAGGTCGACGCCGCCACCGATGCACCAGCCCTGCACTGCGGCGACGACGGGTTTGCGGCAGTCCGCCACGGCGTTGACGGCCTTCTGCATCGTCTTGATGGTGTCGTGAAACGTCGTCCTGGGGCCCGCGAGTGCCTGATCGGCCATCAGCGGCCCGAACGTTCCGGCCATGGCCGGCAGGTCGAGACCGTAGGTGAAGTTCCTTCCGGAGCCCGCGAGAACCACGGCCCGCACCTCTGGATCGGCATCGAGTTGGGCGAACAGTTCTGGGCATTCGCTCCAGAAATCAGGGCCCATGGCGTTGCCCTTGTTCGGCCCGAGAAGTGTCACGTGCGCGATGTGGTCCGCGATGTCCACAGAGAATGCGGTCCAGTTCCGTTCGGTCATGCCTGCGAGCCTAGCGGCAGACGCAGCGGTACCCACAGGGCGTGTTACGCCGAGTAACGTCTGCGCTAAGAGCCTGCTCAGCTATGGCAATGGCTAACTCCGGTCCCCCATCATTCATGCATGTTGATGCATCAGGGGTTGGGGCTCGAGACATTCAACGATCTGCCGCGTCGCAAGGCAGTCCACGCGCTCTACGAGTGCTGCTGCTCGGTCGCCTGGGCCTCGCGTCTCGCCGACGGCCGCCCGTACCGATCGCGGGACGAGTTGTTCACCGCGGCGGCCGCCGAGCTGAACGAGTTGTCCGACAACGACATCGACGCCTTGGCCGCGACGCTGCCCGAGCCGAACAAGATGTGCACGGCCATGGACGCAGAATCGCGTAGCGCCCTGGGCACCGCGGCGCGCGCGTACGAATCGAAATTCGGCTGGCGCTACGTCTCGAGCCTGATGATGTCTCCCGACGGTTTCGAGCCCAGGGACGTGCTGATGGAGCTCGGCCATCGACTCGACAACGACGAATCGACCGAACGGATGGTCATGCGTAGGGAGTTGGTCGAGATCGATCACCGTCGTCTCGGCCGACTGCTGGGTCCCGAAGGCGGCTGGCCGCCGTACTGATAACCGCGCGGGTCAGCCGAAGAGGCCGACGACTCGGCCGATCAGGCCACCCGCGATCACGATCGCCAACAGTGCCACCAGCACGATGACGACGATCGGCATCACTCGGCTGCGCTGCGGCGGTTCATGGTTGGGCCCACCGACTCCTGTCTCGGCCGGAGGAGTATCGCCCGGCGTCACGCTACCGCCCGCTTCGAGGCCGGCAGTCTCGTCGGGTTCTGGATTCTGAGCACTCATGAACCCGGAGTACCCGGTCGCGCAGCCCTCAATCGAGATGTGCTCTGGCTATCGCTCCGGCGAACAGTTCCGACACGGCATCGGCGATGACGGACCGGTCGACCTCCTCAGGATCCACCGAATGTTCGACGGCCAATCCGGAGATCAACGCAGCCAATGACATCGCGAGGCGTCGAGCATCGAACGCCTCCCCCACACCCCATTGCACCGCTCGATCGGCGATGAGTCGCTCGAGCTCGGAGCGGAGGGCTCGGCGGTCGGTGCGGTAGCGCTCGGCAACCACCGGGTCTCGGCCCGCGAGAATCCCGAATTCGACGGTCAATAGTGGCCACCGCGGCTCGGCGACCACCCAGGACGCGATTTCGCCGCCGCCGGCTCCCGCAGCTGCCTGCGGGTCCAGGTCGGACACGTGAGCGAGTACGCGGGCGGCGAGATCGAGTGAGCGCTGTGCCAGCAGTTCGGCGAACAACCCTTGCTTGGAATCGAAGTTGGAGTACACGGCCCCCTTCGTGAAGCCGGCCCGATCGGCAATGTCGGTGAGCTTTGCCGCCGCGTATCCACGCTCGGTGAACTCGTCGGCGGCTGCGGCGAGCAGTCGTTCTCGCACATCGGTGCGCTGCGGCCTGCGCTGTGGCTGTGTCGATCGCCACTCTTCTTGCTGCTCGGCATTCACGATACCTAGAGTATTGAATACCTCGGGTATCGACAAGGTCTTCGGGTCTCGACATGTTCAGGAGCACTTTCATGCGCAAGATGTCACTACTCGCCGCCGCAGTGCTGGTGCTGCAACTCGGCTTCATCCTCAGCTACGTGTCGGCGTTCCATCAGCCGACTCCCCACGCAATTCCGATCGCCGTGGTGACCGAGGCCGGGCTTCCCGCCGGCCTGGACCAGCAGACCGCCGACCGCCTCGACGCCATCGACGGTGCGCCGCTCGACGCGCGTACGGCAGTCGATACCGCCGAGGTTCGCACTCTGCTCCGCGATCGGGACATCCTCGGTGCTTACGTCGTCGGCTCGAGCGGCACCGACACACTGATCACCGCCAGCGCCGCCGGCAGCTCGGTGGCGACGGCCCTCGAATCGATCTTCACCGAGGTCGATGCCGCTCAGGGACGCCAGTTCGTGGTGCGCGACGAGATCCCGGTCGGGGTGCACGACAACCGAGGATTGTCCGGCTTCTACCTGTCGGTGGGCTGGGTCGTCGGCGGCTACCTCCTCGCGGCCGCCTTCGGTCTGCTCATCGGGGCACCGACGACCCGACGCGAAACCTGTGTCCACGTCGGCATTCTCGCCGCGTACTCGATTGCCTCGGGCGCACTGGGAGCACTGCTGACCACCCACGTACTCGGAACCTTTGCCGGACACTGGTTTCCGCTCACCGTGCTGGGCACCGGGGTCGTCTTCGCCACCGGACTGTTCACGATGGGCCTGCGAGCCCTGATCGGAGTGGCTGCGGTACCGGCGGCGATCGTGCTGTTCGTCATCCTCGGAAATCCCAGCGCTGGAGGCGCTTTCGGGGCCAACGTACTGCCGCATGTGTACGCGTCGATCGGCCGGTGGATCACCCCGGGCATCGGCACCGAAGGAGTGCGCAGCATCGTGTACTTCTCGGGTGCGGGGGTCGGGCAGCCGGCACTCGGACTGGGTCTCTACATCCTGATCGGCGTGCTGCTGATGGCTGCGGCAGCGGTTCTGCGCCGTCGTCGCAGCGCCGGTGAATCGATGCCGAGCCAGTAAAGTGGCATCCCATGACTGCCACCTTCCCTCTGCCGATGCCCGATCTCGCTGTCCGCACACTCGGTGGCGCAGTGGTGTGGGCGAACGACGAGACGTTCGCCGAGAAGGAAAATCTGATCACACCGGGCAAAGCCGACTACTCGACCGCGACGTTCGGGCACAAGGGGCAGATCTACGACGGGTGGGAGACGCGCCGCCGACGCGAGGCCGGCTACGACGAGGCGATCGTGCGACTCGGAGCTGCCGGTGTCGTATCGGCCGTCATCGTCGACACGTCGTGGTTCACCGGCAACTACCCGCCGGAAATTTCGATCGAGGCCGCCGAGGTGACCGGATTCCCGTCACCGACCGAGCTGTACGACACGGAGTGGACGACCATCGTCGCCCGTAGTGCCGTCGACGGCGATAGCGAGAACCGATTCGAGGTCGCGTCCGACGCCCGGTGGACGCACGTCAAGCTGTCCATCTACCCGGACGGCGGCGTCGCTCGGCTGCGAGTACTCGGCCGCGGCGTCCCGGACCCGAAGTTCCTCGCCGTCGGGCCCGTCGACCTGGCCGCGCTCGAGAACGGCGCATACGTGTCGGCCTGCTCCAACATGTTCTACAGCTCCCCCAACAATCTGCTGTTCCCCGGCCCGCCGCGCTCGATGGGCGAAGGCTGGGAGACCTCGCGTCGACGCAACGACGCCAACGACTGGGTGCAGGTGCAGCTCGCCGGCACGGGCCGTATCCGGCTGGCCGAGCTGGACACCAGTTGCTTCCTGGGCAACGCCCCCGGCGCGGCGTCCCTGCAAGGGCGACTGGGCGACGGCGACTGGATCGAACTCCTGCCGCGAACGACACTGCAGCCCGACACTCGGCATCGCTTCGTTCTCGACCACGACATCCCGGTGTCGGAGGTGCGAATGGACATCTTCCCCGACGGCGGGATGGCGCGATTGAGACTGTTCGGTGATCTCGCGGGAGTGAAGCCTGCGGAATGACCCAAGGAGGCGGGAGTGGAGCCTGCGGAATGACCCAAGGAGGCGGGAGTGGAGCCTGCGGAATGACCCACTAAGGCGGGAGTGGAGCCTGCGGAATGACCCAGTTGGGCAAGCTCTCTGCGTAAACGGTCGTGTGGCAATAGGGTTGGGGCATGTCCCGGCTACTTCATCCGAATGCAGCCCATGTTGCCGACACCCTGATTTCTCGTGGTCATCACGGGGTGGTGGTGAACAGTCCCGAGGGCACCCACACCGCCGCCGATGCCGCAGCTGCATTGGGCGTCGAGGTGGGTGCGATCGTGAAGTCGATGGTGTTTCTGCTCGACGACGAGCCGGTGTTGCTCCTGGTGTCCGGGGCTCACAATGTTCATCTCGAGCACACCGGTGAGCGTCTCGGCGGCACACTCGCCCGAGCCGATCTGCGTACCGCCAAGCACGCCACCGGTCAGCCGATCGGCGGAATTGCTCCGGTCGGCCATCCGACGAACTTGGATACGTTCGTCGATCAGGACCTGGCGGCCCACCCGGAATTGTGGGCCGCAGCCGGGCACATCGACACGATCTTCCGCTCCTCGTACACCGAGTTGCTGCGCATCACCGCTGGTCTGGCGATCGACGTTACCTGAGCTCGAACGACCTACGAGGCGAGGGTCGGGGCGATTCGGGGTGCGCCGAGGATCGCGTCGACGACGTCGGTGTCGAGGCGGGTGCCGCGCGATTCGAGGAGCGGCAACACTCCTGCGACCAGGAACGTCGCCTGCCGCTCGATCTCGCCGTGTACCTGCAGCGTCACGCCGTCCGCGACGTCGGCCGCGGTGACGTCGGAGATCAAACTCGCCAGTCCCGACGGGGTACCGACGTAGCGGATCGACGACGGGCCCGCCGGCGCGTCGAGTGCGGCGAATTCCCGACGGGCTGTCCTGGCGTCGGCAGCGACGTAGATCTCGAGATCGAGGAAGACCGCGAGGTTCTCGGCCGATTCACCGCGGTCGACGGCTTCTGCGTGCAACCGGGCGCGTTGTTGCTGAGCTTCCCGCAGGTCCGAGGCGACGATCCTGACGGTGTTCACCTCGGGCCCAGCGGTCAGTTCGGTCCAGACGTCATCGGATTCGATGGCTATGCGGGTGTGATTGTGCGACATGAGTGGTGGTCCTGATTCGTCGGTCGGGATACGCATGCGGTCGGAGCGGAGCCGAACTCGAACACGACCCGGACGCAGTGCGGCACAGATCGACATACCTGTTGCACCAGTGGCGATTGCCACGAAAGACGACACTCACGGTCATGACGCCATGCTAACTGTCTGTGGGGCTGCACGGGGATCCAACCCCGGCGGCCCCGTCGGCCAGGGCGGGGAACGGCCGAGGGTCCGGAACGGGGTTCCACCACCCGGCCTCTTCGGCGTAATTCCAGTTCGGACCGGACTCGACGAACGCCGCCAACGCGCCGACGAGTCGGTCCACGTCGGCCGAGGAACTGCCGAGACCGATACTGGCCCGCACGGCACCGTCGGCATGACCGAGTCGGCGCAGCAGGGGGTGGGCGCAGAACTTTCCGTCGCGCACTCCGATGCCGTGTTCGGCCGACAGGTACGCCGCCACTTCACCGGGGTCGTAGCCGGCGACGGTGAACGTGACGATGCCGACGACGTCGGGCGCGTCTGCCCACACCTGCAGCAGTTCGACACCCTTCAGTGCGGCCAACCCGTCTCGCAATCGGGTGGACAATTCCCGCTCGTGTGCGGTCGCGGCGTCCTCGTCGAACGATGCGATGGCCTCGCACGCCGCCGCCAGCGCGACGACACCGAGCACATTGGGCGTTCCTGCCTCGTGTCGCTGCGGTGCGGGAGCCCAGTCGGTGTGCTCGATCGTCACACTGCGCACGGCACCACCGCCGGCCAGGTGGGGTTCGCCGGCGTCGAGCCAATCACGGCTTCCCACAAGCACACCCGCGCCGAACGGGGCGTAGAGCTTGTGTCCCGAGAACGCCAGATAGTCCACACCGAGTGCGGCAATGTCCACTCGACGGTGCGGAACGAGCTGTGCGCCGTCGACGACGATCCGAGCACCGTGCCGATGCGCGAGATCGGCCAGTTGCCCGATAGGGAGCACTTCGCCGGTGACGTTCGATGCCCCCGTGATGGCCAGTAGCGCAGCAGGTTTCGCAGCCAACTCCGCGTCGAGCCGGGCGAGCGTCTCGGCCAGCGTCGATGCTGCCACCACCACTCGGCGATTGCGCCACGGCAGCAGGTTCGCGTGGTGCTCGATATCGAGCACCACGGTCTCCCCCGGCACGCACGCGGCCAGCAGGTTGAGCGAATCGGTGGTGTTGCGTGTGAACACGACCACGGAATCCTGTTGTGCCCCAACGAACTCAGCGACGGTCTCGCGCGCCTTCTCGTATGCCGCGGTGCACACCCGAGACGCGTAGCCGGCACCGCGGTGCACGCTCGAGTAGAACGGCAGCAACTCCGCGATCCGATTCGTCACCGCCGACAGCGCGGGCGCGCTGGCCGCGTAGTCGAAGTTGGCGTAGGTGCACGTGCCACCGTGGACCAGCGGAACCTGCAACTCCGTGCCGGAAACAGGGGCAAAAGGAGCACAGGGACGGGAAAGTACAGACGTCATGACAGATCAAGCCCTCACGTTCGAGGGACCCGCAACGGAAGTGATTCGTGAACGAGTCCGCGCTTGCCGCGCCGGTTCTCCGGCGTCAGCCTGGTCGTCACCCGGAGCACCCCACCGCGAAGGAGGGTTGCCGACCAGCAAGCCGGGGCTCGATGCTGGTACTCGTGACCGTGGTCAAGACACTGGCAAACCCGCCACGGTTTTGTCAAGCCGGGGCTCACGCCGAGACAGCAGTAGGATCTCCGCGGTGGGAAGGCGCGCTCGTTCACCTGCTGGCAAACAGAACGTGAGATAACCAACGGCGCTGCTTTTCCTCAGCACCACATGAGTCATCTGCCAACGAACGAGAAGGACACCCGGTTGCCTGTGCACCAAGAGAACGATCTGCCGGGTTCGAGCACGGATATCGCACCTGCTCCGGCCGCGTTTCTCCGCTCGCCCCTTGCCCCGCCGGCCCGCACACTGATCGACGTACTGCAGGAGACAGCCGATCGTTTTCCGGATGCACCCGCGATCGACGACGGGACGGTGTCGGTCAGCTACGCCGAACTGCTGGACGACATCGCCGAGGGGGCCCAGTGGCTCGCCGACGCCGGTGTCCGACGCGGCGACCGCGTCGGCATCAGGATGCCGTCGGGGTCCTTCTCGCTCTATGTCGCGATTCTGTCGATCCTCGACGTCGGGGCTGCGTACGTACCCGTCGACGCCGACGATCCGGAAGAGCGCGCCGAATTGGTCTTCGGTGAGGCGCAGGTGACGGCCATCGTCACTGCGGGCGGTATCGCAGCCGGCACCGCGCCGAAACAGAATGCGCCTGAACTGGGTGGCGGTACTCCGGTGCCCGAGCCGCCCACACCCGAGGACGACGCGTGGGTGATCTTCACCTCGGGTTCGACCGGAACCCCCAAAGGTGTTGCAGTCAGCCACCGTAACGCCGCGGCGTTCGTCGACGCCGAGGCTCGCATGTTCCTGCAGAAGGATCCGCTGGGACCGGGTGACCGAGTGCTCGCCGGCCTGTCGGTCGCGTTCGACGCCTCCTGCGAGGAGATGTGGCTGGCGTGGCGGCACGGCGCCTGCCTGGTGCCCGCCCCGCGCTCCCTGGTGCGATCCGGCTTCGACCTCGGTCCGTGGCTCGTCTCCCGAGACATCAGCGTCGTCTCGACGGTGCCGACGCTGGCGTCACTGTGGCCCGCGGTGGCACTGGAAGCGGTGCGGCTGTTGATCTTCGGTGGCGAAGCATGCCCACCCGAGCTGGCCGAGCGGCTCGCCGTCGAAGGCCGGGAAGTCTGGAACACCTACGGCCCCACCGAGGCGACGGTCGTCGCGTGCGCGTCCATCATGGACGGGAAGGGCCCGGTCCGCATCGGATTACCGCTGGACGGTTGGGATCTGGCAGTCGTCGACGCCTCGGGCACTCCGGTGGCGGTCGGCGAAGTAGGCGAGCTCGTCATCGGCGGCGTCGGCCTCGCCCGGTATCTCGATCCGGCCAAGGACGCCGAGAAGTACGCGCCCATGCCCTCTCTCGGGTGGGACCGGGCGTATCGCAGCGGCGACCTGGTGAAGCTCGAGCTCGAGGGACTGTTGTTCCAGGGCCGCGCCGACGACCAGGTCAAGCTCGGTGGGCGACGCATAGAGCTGGGCGAGATAGACAATGCGCTGCAAGCACTTCCGGGCGTCGGCGGTGCGGCCGCGGCAGTCCGCAAGACCGCTGCGGGCAACTCGGTTCTGGTGGGCTATCTCGCCAGTACCAATCCCGACTTCGACCTGGAGGCCGCGCGCGCCTTGCTGGCCGAGCAGTTGCCGTCGGCGCTCGTACCGCGGCTCGCGCTGGTCGACGAGATGCCCACCCGTACCTCGGGCAAGGTCGACCGCAATGCGCTCCCGTGGCCGCTGCCCGGCATGGCAGGCGCGTCGGCGCTCGGTGGTACCGCCGGGTGGGTTGCCGAGTTGTGGACCAACATCCTCGGCGCGCAGGTCAACGACGAGAACGCCGACTTCTTCGCCAACGGCGGCGGTTCGCTGTCGGCCGCTCAGCTGGTGACGGCACTGCGCGAGCGGTTCCCCGAGATCACCGTCGCGCAGCTCTACGACCACCCGCGGTTGGGTTCTCTGGCACAGTATCTGGACGACCTGAAGCCTGTCGTGGAGGCAATCCCCCGCGATGTGGCACCGACGTCTCGTACCGCGCAATGGGCCCAGATTCTGGCGACCGTTCCGTTGACGACGCTGACCGGGTTGCAGTGGGTCACCTGGCTCGGCCTGCTGTTCAACGTCATGGCCTGGTTCGGCGACGTGCCGTGGGCTCCGACGCTGTCGTGGTGGTGGATTCTGCTCGCATTCGTCCTGTTCATCACCCCGGTCGGGCGCATGGCCATCTCGGTGATCGGTTCACGGATACTGCTGGCGGGGTTGAAACCCGGCGCATATCGACGCGGCGGCAGCATGCACATAAGACTTTGGGCGGCAACGCGATTGACCGATGCGAGTGGCGCGTCCAACCTCTCGGGTGCACCGTGGATGGTCTACTACGCGCGCGCTCTCGGTTCGAAGATCGGCAAGGGCGTCGACCTGCACACCCTGCCGCCCGTCACCGGCATGCTCGAACTCGGCGACGGCTGCTCCATCGAACCCGAGGTCGACCTGTCCGGCCATTGGATCGACGGCGACCTCGTCTACATCGGCGGCATCGAGATCGGTGCCGGTGCCACCGTCGGCGCGCGTTCCACGCTGCTGCCCGGCACCAAGGTCGGCAAGAACGCTGTCGTCACAGCCGGCTCGGCCGTCGTCGGACGAGTCAAGGCCGGCCAGATGTGGTCCGGCTCGCCCGCGCAGAAGGTGGGCAAGGCCGATCATCCGTGGCCGGCGGAAACACCTCCGCGCGCCACCAAGTGGGTGTTCGCGTACGGCGTCGCGTCGCTGTTCCTCTCCGGCATGGCCTTGTTCTCCATCGGCGTCAGCTTGGTGTTGATGGGCTGGTGGATTCACACCGCGGACTCCGTGCTCGACGCCTTCCAACGCGGCTTGGTGATGCTGCCCGTCGCCACTCTGGTGTCGTTGGCGGTGTTCGCGCTGATCACCGTCGTCGCGGTGCGGTTGCTCGGTATCGGACTCGTCGGCGGCTACCACCCGGTACGGAGCCGCATCGGCTGGCAGGTCTGGGCCACCGAACGCCTGATGGACTCGGCGCGCACCTTCCTGTTCCCGCTCTACGCGTCACTGTTGACACCGCATTGGCTCCGACTTCTGGGTGCGAAAATCGGTAAGGACGTCGAGGCGTCGACGGTGCTGATGATCCCCAAGTTCACCACGGTCGCCGACGGTGCGTTCCTCGCCGACGACACCATGGTCGCGAGCTACGAACTCGGCGGCGGCTGGATGCACCTCGGCGACGCCAAGGTGGGCAAGCGGGCGTTTCTCGGTAACTCCGGCATGACCGGTCCGGGGCGAACCGTGCCGAAGAACGGTCTGGTTGCGGTGCTGTCCGCCACGCCGGACAAGGCCAAGTCGGGCTCGTCGTGGCTCGGTAGCCCTCCGGTTCGGTTGCGCCGCGCGGCAGGCAGTGCCGACTCGTCGCGCACGTTCGACCCGCCCAGGAAGTTGAAGATTGCCCGTGCGCTCGTCGAGACGTGCCGCCTGATCCCCGTCGTCGTGACGTTCGGCATCGGGCTCGGCGTGTTGTTCGGACTGACCGCGATTGCCGACTCGATCGGCTACTGGCTTGCTGCCGCGCTTAGCGGTGTCGTGTTGCTCGTCGCCGGCTTCGTGGCTGCGGCTGTGTCGGCGGCCGCGAAGTGGCTGTGGGTCGGCCGGATCGGCAAGACCGACCATCCTCTGTGGAGTTCGTTCGTATGGCGCAACGAGGTGGCCGACACGTTCGTCGAGACCGTCGCCGCACCGTGGTTCGCGCGCGCTGCCGAGGGCACCGCGGTGCTCAACATGTGGCTGCGGTGGCTTGGGGCGGACATCGGGCGAGGTGTGTGGTGCGAGACGTACTGGCTCCCCGAGGCAGACCTCGTGACGTTGGCCGACGGTGCGACGGTCAACCGAGGGTGCGTTGTGCAGACGCACCTGTTCCATGATCGGATCATGTCCATGGACACCGTCGATCTCGGCAGAGGCGCAACCCTGGGACCGCACTGTGTCGCTTTGCCTGCATCGGGTATAGGTGATGGTGCGACGGTGGGGCCTGCCTCTCTGGTGATGCGCGGCGATACGGTTCCCGCGCATACTCGGTGGCAGGGCAATCCGATTGCGCCGTGGGCGAAGGGTGATCCCTTTCCGCGGATTCGCGACGACCGAAACGAGGGGTGATCTTCAATGCCGGACAGGCTCGTGGCACCGGTGTTCGATGTCGACTCCAGTGACAATCCGATCGATACGTATCTTCCGCAGAACGGCAACCGCGGCTATCGCGTCTCGCGCTACGAACTCGACCTGGAGTACAAGGTCGAGAGCAACCGGTTGACGGGCAAGGCGAAGATCACTGCGGTCACCACGGCGACGGTGTCGAAGTTCGCGTTCGATCTCGGACCGGTGATGAACGTGTCGAAGGTGTCGGTCAACGGTTCACGTTCGGTGAAGTTCAGCCACCAGCGCGGCAAGCTCAAGATCACACCGGCCAAGCCCATCGCGTCCGGAGCGGCACTGGTGGTGACGGTGGCGTACGGCGGAATTCCCAAGCCGATCAACGGTTTCTGGGGCGAGGTCGGCTGGGAAGAGCTCACCGAGGGATCGATCGTCGCGAGTCAGCCGAACGGTGCCGCGTCGTGGTTTCCGTGCGACGACCACCCGGTGTCCAAAGCCAGCTACGGCATCACCATCACCACCGACTCGCCGTACTACGCGGTGGCCAACGGCACGTTGGTACGCAAGCAAACTCGGGCCAGCCGGACCACGTGGGTGTACGAGCAGCCCGAGCCGATGGCCAGCTATCTCGCGACCATCCAGATCGGACCGTACGAGCATCGCGTCGTGAGCCCGGGGCCGGTGCCGATGAACGCGATCACGCCCCCGCGGCTACGAGCTCAGTTCGACCACGACTTCGGCCGTCAACCCCAGATGATGGACACCTTCGTACGGCTCTACGGCCCTTACCCTTTCGCGTCGTACACCGTGGTGGTGACCGACGACGATCTCGAAATCCCGGTCGAGGCGCAGGGCCTGTCCATCTTCGGTGCCAACCACTGTTCGGGTTCCCGGTACTACGAGCGCCTGGTTGCACACGAATTGGCGCACCAGTGGTTCGGCAATTCCCTCACCCTCGGCAAGTGGGCAGACATCTGGCTGCACGAAGGATTCGCCTGCTACTCGGAGTGGATCTGGGCCGAGAACTCGGGCGGCGCAACAGCTCACGACAAGGCCAAGCGAGCTCACACCATTCAGCGAGGGCTCGACATGGATCTGCAGCTCACCGATCCCGGGCCCGCCCGCATCTTCGACGACCGCGTCTACAAGCGGGGCGCTCTGGCCCTGCACGCACTGCGACGCACCATCGGCGACGAACGATTCTTCGGCCTGATCCAGGAATGGACCTCGAAATACCGCTACTCGACCGTGGCGACCGCAGACTTCACCGACCTCGCTTCTCGCTTCGGTTGCCCCCGAAGCCTGTGGGACGCATGGCTTGTGGACACGCAATTGCCGTCGTTGCCGTAGGCCCGGCGCTCGAATCGGCTCCCCGGTTTCGGAAAATGTGCCTCCGATCGGAAGCATATTTCCGAGTCTGGGGAGCCGATTGTCGTCAGCGATACCCGAGCGAGACCACCAACCCGGCAATCGCGTAGCCGTAGAGCGCGACCGTCACCGATGCCTGTCGCCAGAATCCTTGCGGGAACGTTGCCGCCCAGCATCCCGTGCCGTCCAGTTGCAGATCGCAGGGGAAGTCGCTGACGGCCATGGCAGACGACGGCTGCTTGGAGTGCGCAAGCACCACCCCGGTGGTGAACGGCAGACCCCGAGCGAACAGGTGACCGCGCGCATCGCCCGCTCGGTAGCGCACCGTGGATTCCGTCAACGGTCCTGTATACCAACGTCGTTGGACGTTCCACCCGGTGGCGTGTGCAAGCCGGAGGTTGTGATCGCCGCGCAGTGCGGTGTCCACGGTCTCGACGTGTGCGATCACTCCCCAGCGCAGCATCGACACCCACGAGGCGATCCGTCGGCAGCGAAACACCAGAGCCCCAAACAGAACGATCGCGAACATGTAGGGCACCAGCGCGGGATACCTGGACCAGCAGGCAGCAGGCACGATCACTGCGACGAGAAACCAGTAGGCTTCGCGTCGATTCCAGACCGTGGCAGCAGCGATCAAGACTGTCGGGGGCACCCGATACGGCGGGACCGTGCGCGAGGACTGCACCATGATGGCGCTGATCCTAGCCTCCCCTCGTGCGCGTTGTGCGTCCCTCCAGGTACGCAGAACGCGCACGACCCTAGGGCAGGTGAGCGGACGTCTTCGATCGCACCACCAGGCCACACAGTGCCGCCATCAACGCACCGAATCCGAAGATGATCGGATAGGTGACCACCCCTGGCCAGGTCTCGGTGAGCGCCGACAGAACGGCAGGCACCGCGAAGCCCAGGTACGTCAGCGAATAGAACACCGCAGTGAGGCCGGCGAGATCGTCGGGGCCCGCAATGCGTTGCACCTCTTGCAGGCCCGAGACGAGCGCCATGCCGTATCCGCAACCGAGCACCGCCGCAGCGATCAATGCCGCGGCGATGGTGAGCACCGACGCCGCCCACGCCGCGACAGCCATACCGACCACCAACAGAGACAGCGCAACCAGAGCGCCGCGCGCATTGGCGGGTGTGTCGATCCGACGCCCGACAGCCTGGATCGCGAATCCGGAGCCGAGGGCGATCACCGCCATCGCAGCGGACAGTGCGACGGGGTAACCGCCACCGGGCTCGTCGGCCAACGCGTCGGCCATCAGCGACGGCAGCACCGCATAGGCGACGCTGGCCGCTCCGAAAACCCATGGGGCCAAGGGCAACACGACGAACAGGAAGCGTCGATGCGACGCCGACGGAATTTTGAGATCGTCGACGAGGCTCTTCCTCCCCGATGAGGCTGCGGCGCTGCGTGTTTCCGGGACCGACAGCATGCCGACGAACGCGGCGATGCAGATCAGCACGTGCACGCTGTACGCGAGATGCGTAGGCCAGGGTGCCCACTGCGCCAGCACACCGGCGACGCCGGCTCCCAGGGCAAATCCCGCCGTCAACGACATCGCGGCGCGGCGCGCTCCGGCACCGGGCTTGGCGGTGGCGTCGCGACCGGAGAGTTCCTTGACCCAGCTGCCGCCGACGGCCATGCCGATTCCGAGCGCGATACCGCTGAGCACACGACCGCCGAAGAGCATGTAGGCGTTGTCGGGTCCGAGGGCGATAAGAATGGACCCGGCCGCGGCAATTGCGGGCGCGGGCAACATGATCGGGCGTCGTCCGAGTCGATCGGACAGTGGACCACAGATCAGCATCGCCGGAATGATGCCCAGAACGTACGCGAACAGGAACGTGTCGACCACCACGGCAGAGAAGCCGTGGTCGAGTCGATACATCACCAGCAGCGGTGTGAATTCGTTGCCGCCCCAGGCGACGGCGAACATGCCGACGGCAACCAACAGCCAGCGTTTGGCCGTCGTCTCTCGGACGTCGTCGTCGATCATTGCCTCGGTCATCGTGTTCCCCCTCTGTCTGTGCGCAAGCCGTGCACCCTGAGCATGTGTTGTTCGACGGCTCGCTCGAATTCGTCTGCGTCCCCGGCTTCGATCAGGTCGGCGAGTCTGCGGTGGTCGTCGACGATGCGGGAGATCTGACCCGGATCACGGGTCAGGGATGCCGCTGTCATCCGTCGCTGTCGCTCGCGAAGTCCGTCGTAGAACGCGTCGAGCAACGGGTTGTTGCCGGCGCGGACGACGGTGCGATGAAAATCTGCGTCGGCGGCACTGAACTCTGCTGCGGTGCCGTCGACTGCGAGCTTGTCCTGGATTCGCAGGTTGTCGCGTAGCTCCTCCACCACTCGTGCACGGGCACCCGCATCGCCGACGAAGGCGCGAACACTGCCGGCCTCGACCAGCCGCCTCGCGTCGACGACGCTTTCCGCCTCACCCACGGCAATCGGGACGACCAGCGCCCCACGCTTGGGATAGAGGCGCATCCATCCCTCGACCTGGAGGCGAAGGAATGCTTCGCGGACCGGTGTGCGGCTGATCTCGAGCCGCGTCGCGATCTCCCCTTCACTGACGAGCTCACCACCGGGAAGTTCCCCCGAGATGATGAGCTCCTTGACAGTCAGGTACGCCGTATCGGCTGCAGATCTCGTCTCGGACACAACATAGATACTAGATGCGCCTCAGCAGTACACCCAACTCGACCTCTCCAGACGGTCCACTCAACGTGACATTGACCCCCGAAAAGGCCACCACATGTCACATTGACTCACCGAGGGGGAGTCGCGACGAGCCAGCGGTCAGGGCACCCAGTGTCTGGCGGCGATGTCGTCGATCACCGGGTCTCCGTCGGGGGCTGCGTCCAGTGCTTCGAGGTCGTCGCGCAGTGCGTTCAGGCGGGGGTCGTCGCCCTCTGCCTGCTCGGCTGCCGTGCCTCCGTCGTCGGCGATCTGGGCGAGCAGTTTCGCTCGCACCCGATCTCGCAGTGAGTCGCTCATTCGTCGTCACCCTTCTTGAAGACGCGTCGGGCCGTGGGGATGAGCGCGATGAGCACGCCCAGCAGCACGATGATCGAGAAGATTTGCAGCAGCACAGCAGCCTCCTAGGGATGTCAGGTCGGGGCGAGGGCGGTGCCCCACGCAGTGTTGCGCACCACGGTGAACAAGACCAATAGGGCAACCCCGACGACGACGGTCGGGCGATTGGGACGAGGCAGCGTCAGTGGCGTCTGCGTCCATCGTGCTCGCAGCCACGCGGCCCAGACACCGATCGCGACGACACCGAGCACCACCGCCACGACGTTGCTCGACGCGGCAGCCACGATGTCTCCGCGAGTGAGGTCGCCGAAAGCCCTGGTCGCACCGCAACCCGGACACCACAGTCCGGTGAGGGCGTGGAACGGGCACGGCAGGTACGTCGAGGTTCGGGGATCGCGGACGTGCAGCAGCACAGCACCGCCGACTGCGGCCAGGCCGACGCCGAGAGGTGCGGCGATGCCGCGCGTCCGGGTTGCCATGACTAGCAGTCCATCACGGTTCGACGATGATCGTCGCGGTCATGTCGGGGTGCGGGGTGCAGTGGTAGGTGAAGGTGCCCGCCGTGTCGAAGGTATGGGTGAACTGCCCCGACTGCATCAGTTCACTGCGGAACGACTTGTCGTCGGCGACGACGTTGTGCGCCATCGCGCGGTCGGCGAACACCCAGGTCACGGTCTCGCCCGCGGTGATCGTCAAGGTCTGCGGTGTGAACATCCGATCGGCGACGGTGACCTGGTTCTCGGCAGCGGGCTCGGCGGGTGCGGCCGGGGTGGTCGAGGTGGAGCAGGCAGTCGCGGCCAATGTGATCGACAGTGCCGCGAGCAGTCCGAGTGCCTTCATGACTCCGACGGTACCGAAGCGGCCCGTTCTCTCCGGTCCAGGAGGTACGTCGCCGTCAGTGCGATCGAGCGGTCCTGGTCCTGAGCCAGGTCACGCAGAGCCTGCGTCGCGGCCGGACCCGGAATGCTGGCCAGCGCCTGGGTCACCCGTAGGCGCGCCGGAATCTCTCTCGGGCCGTCCATGAGGGCCGCGACCGTGGAGTCTGCATATCCGAGCTCACCGAGCACGTCTGCCGCGTCCACATCGTTCGTTCCCTCGTGGACCATCTCGATCAGCACCGCAATCGCGTCGACGATTCCTCGGGCACCCAGTTCCAGCGCCGCGAGTCGTCGCACCTGACCGTCCTCGTGACCCAGCGCCTCCCGCAGCACGTCGGTGGCGTCGGGATGCGGAATCTCGACGACGGTATCGACGGCGCGGCGACGCACCTCGGGATCCGGTGAGTCGAGGCCCTCCCGCAGCGCCGCGACGGCGTCGCTCCCGGTCTGCGCGAGTGCCCATCGCAGCGCGCCGGCGACGTTGGTGGCGGGCTCGCGCAGCACCGCCTCGGCCAGAGCCTCGGCCGGGATGGGGCGATCTCCGACGGATGCCAACGCCGCCGACTGCCGCTTCCCCGCGCTCACCGAGTCCAGGTCTCCGAGCATGCCGATGACACCGAGTACGTCCTCCCAATCCTCCGGCCGGGCGCTCCCGATCCGGCGCAACCGCGTCAGCAACTCGGTGTCTCGTGCGATGCGTTCCTCGGCTAGGGCCGCGAGCTCGTCGACGAGTCCCGACGCCGCGAAGCTCGGATCGTCCAGTGCACGCCCGACGTCGTTGAGCGACAACCCGAGCGATCGCAGGGATTCGACGTGGAACAGGCGACGAACGTCGGCCGGGGAGTACTCGCGGTAGCCGGTGCTACTCCGCGAGGTCGGCTGCACGAGCCCGAGCCGGTCGTAATGCCGCAGCATGCGCGCGCTGACTCCGGACCGCCGCGCCACCTCACCGATCAACATCTGCCTATCTCACCCCGTCGGGTCGGCTGCGCCAAGTGCATCGACGCGCCGGGCCTCGAACAGTGCCCATCCGCTGTCGGGGTCTCGGAGCAGCGACTCCGTCGCCAGTGCGTGCGCGCGAACAGCAACATCCTTGCTCGACGCGGCCTCGCGCACCATCGGCTCGATCACCGACCCGAGTACCACCAGTGCGCGGCTGAGACTGCGCTGCAACTCCCGCCCGCCTCGTCCCAGCTGAGTGGACAGCGTCGTCGCCAACCACTGCTCGCTGCCGCCGGGGACCAGGACGACCGCCGCCCGCCACGCGCTCCGGGCCACCTCGTCGTCGGAGTCGGAGATGAGCGGCTCGGTGATCACCGGCCAGGCCGCCCGGTCCTTGACCTTCGACAACGTGTGCAACGCCTGGCTACGAGCCTGCGCGCCGCCGGCACGCACTTCGTGCATCAGCCTGGGCACCGTCGATGCAGCGGGGAGACGAATCAGCGCCCACGTCAACATCTCTCGCACCTGAAAATCCGGTTCGACGGCGCAGCGCTCGAGCAGTGCGTCGAGGGATTCTGGGTCTTTCGATATTCCGATGTCGAGCGCGGCCCGAAGCCGCACGGAAGAGTTCTGGTGCCGAAGTAATTCGATCATGGCCGTCAGCCAAGACCTTGTCACCGTGTGAAGGTCAAGCTCGGGTCAGGACGTCCGCGAGCGTCCGATTCATGATGTTCAGCGCCCGCACCGCGACCCGCACCGGGCCGGGCGAGTTCGCGCTGGTGAGCAACACGTCCAACACCGTTGTGTCGGTGACCTTCTCGGGCTGATCCACCCGCTTGCCCGCGATCGCGGCCTCCACGTGCCGGGCGGTCTCACGCACCAGCGCCGCAGCGTCGCGCAGGGCGTGGGCAGTATCGGCCGAGGGAGCCGACTCCGGTTCGGCACGCGACGCCAGCACGCCGGCTCGTGCGAGTGCGTGTGCGGATCGGCCGCTGACGGTCAGCACCCGCAGTAATCGCTTCGCCCCTCGCCGGCTGCGGGTCGTCGGCCCGAGCACGAGCGGCTTCCCCGCCGTCACGACCTCCTTCAGCGCGTTGTCGAGCGTGCGCGTCGACGCCACGAGGTCGGTGGCGTTTCCTGGGGTGATCACCGATTCGACGCTGGTGTCGATCAGGGCGTCCAGTTGATCGAGATACGTATCGACTTTGTCCACCAATGTCTTTCGCGTCCCGGTCGAGAAGATGAAATAGGCGGACGCAATTCCGACGGCTCCACCGACTGCAGTTTCGATGATCCGTAGCTCGAGAACTTCGATGCTGAACGTGCCGAGCAGCCCGTAGAGCATCGCGAGCAGAATGGTGACGAAGAACGACAGCAGCGCATACGCCACGGTCACCAGGTAGAACGCGAAGAAGACACAGACGACGATGAGCACCAACTGAACGGATTGGTGATTGCCGACGAGTGCCGCAATCACCACTCCCGCAAGCACTCCCGCCATGGTGCCGAGGATGCGTTGGCCGGCTCTGGTCAGAATCTCGCCGCGCGTCGACGCCCCGGTGAATACCAGGAACGCCGTCAGCACGGCCCAGTACCAGCGGTCCGGCGAAACCAGTTCACCCAATACCGTTGCCGCACTGGTGGCGACGGCAACCTGGATTGCCGCCTTGGTGCTGGGGTTCAGCCCGGCAGGCGTGCCCTTGTCCGCCGGCTGCACACTGTCCGCCCGGGGACTCGACGCGACGGCCACGGCGTTGGTGGTGATGTGATGAATGGCGATGTGTGCCTGCACCGCTCGTTGGGCGGACACCGTCGCGATACCGGCGGGGGTCGACGGGTCGGCGCGCTCGGCCGCCGTGGCGGCCAACCGTCGGGCGGCCTTGAGTTGCTCGGCGGACGGGGCGTTCTGCAGGCACGATCCCAGCGCGGTGGTCGCTTGCCCCAGTGCTGTCGGCCACGGCTTGGCGGGATCGAGAGCCCACAGCGAGCTGACGAGTTGTTCGGTGGCGATCTGAGCGTCGAACACACGCAGCGACAGATCGGTACTCGTCACGCTGAGCAGTTGCCCCGCGTCGTGCCGATCGAGCCAGTCGTCGATCATCAGGGCGGTGTTTCCGAGCCGATCGAGCCTGCGCCGCAACAGTTCCAGATCACGGTCCTCACGCGCCGATGCCGCCGCGAGCACCGATACCGATACCGCTCGCATGGCGTAGAGCAGCCGCCGCACCTCCACGATCGGTCGGTCCGGAAAGACCACCACCCGTACGAACAGAGCGATGAGCACTCCGCCGAGGATCGCCGCGATCAGCATCGGCACTTGCCCCGGGGTCGCCTGAAGGAACAACGCGAAGAAGTACGAGATGAACGCGACCATGCCGAGCGCGGTGCCACGGGGCCCGAATCTGCGCACCCACACGGCCGCGAACAACACCGCGATGAATCCGACGTCGGCCACCGCGCCGAGCCGCGAGAGCAGCGCCGCGACCGTCACTGCCGCCGAGGCAGGCAGCACCATCAGGGCGGTCGTGACGAGCCGAGCGTGCTGGTCTTTGTCCTTGACCGACGCCGACGCCTGCATCGCCACCACGGTGCCGAGCATCGCCACGGTCACGGGCTGGCCGATGGCGCGGGTACCGAGCAGCAGGACCACCATCGCGAGCAGCACCGTCAGCGTCGTAGCCGACGCACCGCGGAGCCGTAACTGCCCGGGATCCGACGCGTCGAGGATGCGGGCGAGGCGGTTCATTCCCCGATTCTGCGCTACGGCTCAGCCCCGTGCGGCTCGGATAGCGGGGGCCGAGGAATGCGGTAGCAACCTGTTCATGTCCGCAGGCGTGATCACGTCGACCGTCGCCGACTCGTCCAGCCGATAGGGCTGGGTGGAGATGATGCCGGCGAGGTGCTTGCGCAGGCGCGACATCTCGGCCCGCACGGTGATCGCTCGGCCGTCGTCGCCGAAGAGATCGGCAGCCATCTGCGACGCCGTGCGTCCCTGCCGGTGGATGGCCAGCAGGTACAGAATTTCGGCGTGCCGGGGCGTCGGCTCGTGGGTCCACTCCCCCACCTCGCTGCGCACCTCGACACGGGGCTTCTGCGAGTCGCGCAGGTCGATGCGAATTGTCGTCGTGTTGCCGGAGTCCGCGACGAACGAGCCCGCCGAGTCGCCAGGAGTGGAGCCTGCGGAACGACCATGAGAAGTGGGTCGCACCAGCCATCCACCGGGCAGGGGCTCGAAGTCGCACACGCCGAGGCTCGGTAGCCAGAAGCGGCCTGTCGCAAGATCCTCGGGCAGCAGGATGCGGTTGCGCAAGGCCACCGATTCGACGGCCGCGACCCACCCGTTCGCGTCGACGGCCAGCGCCGGGGACTGCAGGCGCGCCAGCATCGGTGCGGCCACCGAACGCAGTCGATCCAGAGTGGTTCGGTGAATCTCGCGGAGTTGGGATTCCGCCAACCTCGCCACGGCGTCGACCAGGGCGATGGTGGTGGGGTGCACCGTCTTGGCCGGCCCGCTGACGTCGATGGCCCCGAGCACCTGGCCGGTACGCGGATCGCGAATGGGCGCTCCGGCGCAGGTCCACGAATGATGGCTGCGTACGTAGTGTTCGGCCGAGAAGATCTGGACAGCACGGCGTGAGACCAGTGCTGTCCCGATGGCATTGGTACCCACCGAGTCCTCGGCCCAGTTGGCCCCCTCGACGAATCCGAGGTTGTCGGCGCGGTCGAGCACGGCTGTCGATCCACTGCGCCACAGCACGCGGCCGTGCCGATCGGCGACGACGAGGATGTTGTCGCCGTCCTGCACCACCGATTCCAGGCCACGGGCGAGGTCGTCCAGAATGTCGAACAACCCCGATTCCCGTCGACTGAACTCGAGATCGGACGCGTCCATCTGTCTCTCGGCAGGATTGCCCAGTTCCGGGTCGATACCGAGGGTCTGCAACCGCCGCCAGGAGTCACCGATGACCTCGCGGGGACGCGCGGGAGACTTCCCGCCGGTCATGGTCGCGTCGTACACGGCAGTGAGAATCTGCGCGTAGCGGCGCGGGTCTTCGCCGGCCGCCAGCGCAGGTTCAGGGCCTGTCGACTGCGTCATCGCTGTCAATTGTGCTCCAGCTCACAAAGCGGATTCATGCGGGGTCACCGGTAGACCAAACCACCATCGATCAACGGTGCCTGTCCGGTCATGTAATCCGAGTCGGGTCCGGCGAGATACGAGACGAACGCGGCGACGTCCTCGGGAGTCTGCGCCCGACCGAGAGCGATACCGCCGACGAACTTGTCGTAGGTCTCCCCCTCGGCGGCACCGGTCAGCTCGGCGAAGCGCTTGTCGATGGTCACCCACATGTCGGTGCCGACAACGCCGGGGCAGTACGCGTTGACGGTGATGCCGTCCGAGGCGTACTCCTTGGCCGCAGCCTGGGTCAATGCCCGGACCGCGAATTTCGTTGCGCTGTAGACCCCGAGCATCGCGAACCCGTCGTGGCCTGCGATCGAGGAAGCGTTGATGATCTTGCCCTTCTGGCCGAGCGCCTTGAATGTGGCTGCCGCAGCTTGAATTCCCCAGAGCACACCGTCGACGTTGACGGCCCAGATCTTCTTCGTGTCTTCCGGGCGGACGTCGTCGAGCGGCGCGACCTGTGCGATACCGGCATTGTTGACGATGACGTCGAAGCCGCCGAGCGCTTGATGGGTATGTTCGACGGCCGCGAACACTTGATCGCGATCACTGACGTCGGCGACGAATGTCGTTGCCTTCGAGCCTGTTCGACGCACCTCGTCGGCCACGCCGGTGATCTTGTCCTCGGCCAGGTCGACCAACGCGATGTCGTGCCCGTCGTTGGCCAACCGCAACGCGATCGCCCGTCCGATGCCCTGACCGGCCCCTGTCACCAACACCGCGCTCATGCGGGTGCACCCGTCGAGGGGTCGACCAGAACTTTCATCTTCGTGCCTGCGTGCAGCGCCTCGAATCCGTCGTCGATGACGCCGTCGAGCGTGATCTTGTCCACCCAGCCCGTCGTGTCGTAGTGGCCCTGGCTCATCAGGTCGATGACGGCCTCGTAGTCGGCGGAGGTGTAGCAGAGCGATCCCTGGATGCGGGATTCGTTCATGACGAGCTTCTGCAGCGGTGTGGTGAGCGGCTTTTCGTAGATCGCGACGCTGACGAGCGGTTTGCGAGCACCGATGCAGCCCAGCGCGGTCTCGACGGCCGGTTGCACACCGGCCGCGTCGTAGATGGCGTCGGCCCCGTTGCCGTCGGTCAGATCGGCGATGAACGCGGGCACGTCCACTGCCGTCGGGTCAAGGGTCTTGGCACCGAGCGCTTCGATCGAGGCGCGACGCGTCGGCGACGGTTCGACGACGTAGACGTTGTCGAGTCCCTTGCCGCGCAACGCGAACCACAGGCCGATGCCGATGGGGCCGGCTCCGAACACCATCGCGGTGTCCTCGGGCTTCGGATCACCCAGTGTCGCAGCATGATAGGCAACCGACATCGGTTCGACGAGGGCACCGAGTTCGAGGGAGACGTTGTCGGGTAGGGCGTGAATCATGTCCGTGGGGACCACGGTGTATTCGGCCATTCCGCCGTCGGACATCAGTCCGTGGAAGCCGATCTGCGCGCAGATGTTGTAGTTACCTGCCCGGCAGGGTCCGCAGTGTCCACAGCGGTAGAGCGGTTCGATGGCAACGCGATCGCCGACCGAGATGCCGGTGACACCCGTGCCGAGCTCGGTGACCGTGCCCGAGAACTCGTGTCCGAGCACCAGGGGCATTTCCTGGCCGGTCAGCGGATGCGGCGAGGTGGGGATAAAGATGGGGCCGGCGTAGTACTCGTGTAGGTCGGTTCCGCAGATTCCGTTGAACCCGACCTTGACCTTGACCTGCCCCGCACCGGGATTCGGCTCGGGTACGTCGGTGATCTCCACCTTGTTCGGGCCGTAATACACAGCTGCACGCATCGGTTCTCACTCCTGACTGAATTGGATGCACACAGGTTTATGTGACGACGACCACTTCCGACAGGGTTGCAGTGCGTTGCATCGAATCGGCCGCACTGCAACCTCCCGCAACCCTGACGGTTGGCTGTGATTCAGCTCATAGTGACGGCGACCCTGTCGCCCCACCGAGAAGAGACCCCATGACCGCAACCGCAGACCGACCCCTCGACGAGCCGAAAACGGCGTCAACACAGGGCAACTGGCTCATATTCGGACTGGCCAACCTCGCCGTGGTCACGGCCGTGTCGCTGGCTACCTGGTATGTGCTCGCCGATCCCACCACCAGTCCCTGGAACTTCTATCCCCTGCCGTTCAACGCCGCGCTGTTCTGGGCCATTCTCTTCATCGTGTTCATCGGATTCGATTGTGAATTCGCCGGATTCGACTCTCTGAAGCAACCGATGCGCGGGCTCGCGATCCTGACTTCGACGGCGGTGTTCGCCGTTGCCGTCACCTGGATCCTCGGCAGCGGCCTCGGGGCGTTGTACCCGGACTTCGCCGGTTCTCGTGACGGCGGGCTCGGCTACTTCGCCGGAGCGCTGTTCGTGCTGTTCGGATTCGGCACCTGGGTCATGGTGGTCCTCAACTGGCAGCACTGGCCGTGGACCGTGCTGCGCATGAAGCAACCGCTGATCGGGCTGTGCGAGATCGCATTCGTCGCCGTCCCGACCCTCGCGTTGTACTTCGTGTTCGGACTGCCGTCGGTCTCGCTCTCGGCCACCGATCCCCTGATGTCCGTGGACACCGCACTCGGCTGGTTCTACTCGATCGTCGTCTCGGTGATCCTGACCGGCCAGACCCTCGACAACTGGCCCTGGAAATTGGCTGGCGGCGGCGGACGGACCGCACTGGCGGCCACCGTCGGCAACGCTGCGCTCGGCACGGCGATCTACTTCCTGATGGTTCCGCTCGCGAAGCTACTCGTCGGCTCGGAAGCCACCGCAGAACTCGGAACGGTGATCAACCAGTTCCCGGCACAGATCGGAGTCTGCTGGGCATTCTGGATGATCTTTTGGGCGAACGGCTTCGGCAATCGCTTCCCGGCGGCGGGACGCGCAGTACTGACTTTCGCGCTGGCCATCGGCACGTTCCTGGCCTACTACTACGTTCTTGCCGAGCACATGCTTCACGAGCCCGTCGTCGCTGCCGGGATCTCCGGTAACGCACTGGGCTTCGTCGACTGGCTGGTCCTGTGGACGTTGATCTACGTCGTCGGATTCCAGTCGTTGGGGTTGAACAAGCTCTCGCAGCCCGATCAGTCGCTCAGCGCAGGACACTGAAATGTCAGTGCGGCTCTGATGAATTCGACCCGATCCCGTTCGATCTGCAGCAGGTGTCCATCGGTTTCGCTCTCCAGTCGCGCAATGATGTCCCGTAGTTCGATGACGTCATGTCGGGCGATTCGTCGGTTCTCCGGCAGTTCGCCGGGTTCCTCGGGGGAGGCAAGGAAGTCGAGGCGGTCCTTCAGCGAGTTCTGGTGCATCGCCCTCATGAAGTCGACCTTGCCTGCAGCGTTGTCCTCGAATTCGGCCAGTTTCTCATCGGCCCTGGCGAGGTAGTCGGTGGTATTGCCCGACATCTCGATATCGGTGCAGAGTCGACGACCCAGGCCGCGCAAGAACCCTGGAGTCGACATCGCCGCCTCGAACTCTCCGGACGACAGGCCCGCCTTCCAGTCGAATTCGAGACTGCAGGTGGCTGCAGCGAAAGCTGCGTCTCCGCCGACAGGTGTGTTGGCGTAAAGCAACGCAGTCTTGCTGCCACCGGGAACGAACGCGCTCAGGCGGCGTGCGTCCATGGGGTCGTCGGGCTGCTTGTTACGCCAGTAGAACTCTTCCTCCAACGCCGTACGCACCTGTCCCCGCACACGCAGGTACGGCGTAAGGAGCAATGCGTCACCCATGACGGCCAGCGTCGAGTTCTCGCCGACGGAGTCGATGCACGGGACCGCCGGCGACCGGGTACCGGTGTCGACGGTAGGCGACGCCGACGAGCACCCGGTCACGACGACCAGCACCAGAGCAGCGGTAAGACGACGAATCATGTTTCCCCCCCGGAAATTTCTCGAACTATAGCGCTCACCGTGAAGTGCAACCCCCTGCAACTCTCGACCCGACCCCGTAACGAGAGTGTGCTGGGTCACATACACGACACCTCTTCATCGCAAGGAGTTTTCATGACCCAGACCATCGAGCCCGACTCGATCACCCGCACGCACACCCCGCAGGAACGGGTCGACGCCTGGTTGTCGAAGTTCGAGGACGCGCTGGTCGCGCGGGACATCCCTCGTGTTGCCGGCATGTTCGCCGTCAGCAGCTTCTGGCGTGATCTCGTCACCTTCACCTGGAACCTCAAGACCGTCGAAGGCCGGGACGGCGTAGCCGACATGCTCGGCGAAAGGCTCGCCGATACCGACCCGACGGGATTTCACACCACAGAGACCCCCGACGAAGCAGACGGCGTCGTCTCGGCGTGGATCGCATTCGAGACCGCAACCAGCCGCGGCAAGGGACACCTGCGTTTGACGACCGACGCCGAGACCGGTGACGACGTGGCGTGGACGCTGCTGACGACTATGCAGGAACTCAAGGGATACGAGGAGCGGCAGGGCAAGTCCCGTATCAAGGGTGCCGTGCACGGCTCGAATGCCGACACCCAGAACTGGGCCGAGAAGAAGGAGATGGAGGAGAAGGAGCTCGGCTACAGCGTGCAGCCGTACGTCCTCGTCGTCGGGGGCGGGCAGGGCGGCATCGCTCTCGGTGCCCGGTTCCGCCAACTGGGTGTTCCGGCCATCGTCGTCGACCGCGCCGAGCGCCCCGGAGATCAGTGGCGGGGACGCTACAAGTCACTGTGCCTGCACGACCCGGTCTGGTACGACCATCTCCCCTACCTGCCGTTCCCGCCGAACTGGCCGGTGTTCGCACCGAAGGACAAGATCGGCGACTGGCTCGAGATGTACACCAAGGTCATGGAGGTTCCGTACTGGAGCAAGACGACCGCCAAGTCCGCGACCTACGACGAGACCGCGAAGGAGTGGACCGTCGTCGTGGACCGCGACGGCGAGGAAGTGATCCTGCGGCCCAAGCAGTTGGTGATGGCCACCGGAATGTCGGGCAAGAAGAACGTTCCGAACTTCCCCGGCATGGACGAGTTCGAGGGCGAGCAGCACCATTCCAGCGAACACCCCGGTCCCGACGCCTATGTCGGCAAGCGCGTGGTGGTCGTCGGTTCCAACAACTCGGCGCACGACATCTGCAAGGCGCTGTACGAGACGGGCGTCGACGTCACGATGCTGCAGCGTTCGTCCACGCACATCGTCAAGTCGGATTCGCTGTGCGAGATCGCACTCGGCGATCTGTACTCCGAGCGCGCGGTGGAGTCAGGAATGACCACGGCCAAGGCCGATCTCACGTTCGCGTCGCTTCCGTACCGGATCATGCACGAGTTCCAGATCCCGGTCTATCAGCAGATCGCGGAGCAGGACAAGGACTTCTACGACCGCCTCGAGAAGGCAGGCTTCCAGCACGACTTCGGTGACGACGGTTCCGGTCTGTTCATGAAGTACCTGCGCCGCGGCTCGGGCTACTACATCGACGTCGGTGCCTCCGAGCTGGTTGCAGATGGCAAGATCAAACTCGTTGCCGGACAGGTGGAACGGATCAGCAAGACCGGCGTCGTACTCGAGGACGGGACCGAACTGCCGGCCGACCTGATCGTCTACGCCACCGGCTACGGCTCGATGAACGGCTGGGTCGCCGATCTCATCGACCAGGAGACCGCCGACAAGGTGGGCAAGTGCTGGGGCCTGGGCTCGGACACCACCAAGGATCCCGGTCCGTGGGAGGGCGAACAGCGGAACATGTGGAAGCCGACGCAGCAGGAGAACTTCTGGTTCCACGGCGGCAATCTGCATCAGTCACGCCACTATTCGCTGTACCTGGCGCTGCAGATCAAGGCGCGTTACGAGGGCATCGACACCCCGGTCTACGGGCTGCAGGAGGTGCATCACCTTCGGTGACGGTCGTGCGCGGAAACTCGTAGTGGGCTACGAGTTTCCGCGCACATGGGTGCCTAGTCGTACACGCCGGTCCCCTGCGCCTTGGCGATCAACGCATCCTCGGAGCGCACCTGGTCGAGGTTGACCACGCGGGTGGACAACACCGTCGAGTAGAGCCAGTCGGTGGCCACACGCACCCGGGCGGAGGCGGTGGGCAGGGCATACAGGTGATAACCGCGCGCGACGAACTTCGCAACGGCCCCGGTCAGCGGTACGCCCAAAGGCTTTGCCACACCGTCGAATCCGCCCAGGTCGGCGACCAGTCCCAGATCCTTGTGTCGATACGGTCGAGCAGTGCCGACACCGACGGACGCGGCGACGTTCTTGGCGACGGCTGTACCCTGCCGCTGCGCGTGCTGCGCGGTGGGCGGCGTCGGCTTCGACGGGTCGGCGGCGAGATCGGGCACCGCGGCGGCGTCGCCGATGGCCCAGACGTCGTCGACGCCGGGAACCGTGAGGTCGGGGTTGACCACCAGCCGCCCCTTCTCGGTCGGCAGGCCGAGTTGCGCGATGAGGGGGCTCGAAGCCACGCCCGCTCCCCACACCAGGGTGCGTGTCGGTACGACGTCGCCGTCCGTCAGCGTCACCGCGTTGGCCGTGGCCGATTCCACCGACACCCCGAGTCGAACCTCGACGCCGCGAGCGGCGAGGACGGCCATGGCTTCCTTGCCGAGTCGCTCGCCGAGTTCCGGTAGCACCGCGGGCGCGAGATCGATGAGCAACCACCGAATGTCCGACGGGTCGACCGTCGCCCACCGGGTAGCGATACCGCGAATCCAATTCTGCATCTGCGCAACGAATTCGGTGCCCGTGTATCCGGCCCCGACGGCGACGACGGTCAGCCGCTCCTTGCGTTCGGCTCGACCCGCCGGCGTGTCGGGCAGCTCGTCGGCTGCATCGAGTTGCTTCAACACGTGGTTGCGAATGAACACCGCTTCGCTCAGGGTCTTGAGACCGTGTGCGTGCTCGGCGACACCGGGGATGTCGAACTGCCTCGTCACCGAACCCGGGGCCAGAATCAGCTTGTCCCACTCCAGTTCCGAACTCCCATCGGACCCGGCGACGCGTACCCGACGATTCTCGAAGTCGACGGACGTGACGTGTCCCAGCACCAACTTGGTGCGCCGCAACGTCTGCCGCGTCGACACTGCGATGTCTCTGGGATCCAGCACACCGGTGGCGACTTCGGGCAGCAGCGGACTGTAGAGCAGGTAGTCGTTGGGCGCAACCAGGGTGAACGAGGCGCGGTCCGCGCCCAACAACTTCTGCATCTTGCGCAGTGCGTAGAAGCCGCCGAACCCGCCGCCGACCACCACCACCCGGGCTGGGGATGCGGGAGCCGGGGCGGTGCTGCGATTACGGAGTGGTGAGCGCATGGTCCACATTAACGCCGAGTACCGCAGCTCCGCCCCGTCAAACGTGGACCGGGCGACGAATTTCTAGACCAACCGGGCTTCCGGGGATCCGGTCTTGCCTGCATCACGCTCGACCGAGTCACCGAGAGCTTCGTCGATCTTGGTGAGCACATCGGCGTCCAGGGTGACCTCGGACGCCTTGATGTTCTCGCCGATCTGTTCCGGGCGCGATGCCCCGACCAGCGCTGCGGAAATGTTGTCGTTGGCCAGCACCCAGGCAACGGCCAACTGCGCCATGGTGATTCCGAGATCGTCGGCGATCGGCTTGAGTGCCTGCACCCGGGTGAGTGTCCGATCGTCGAGGTAGCGCGCGATCATCTTGTCGCCGCCCTTGTCGTCCTTGGCGCGAGAGCCATCGGGCAGGGGCTGTCCGGGGAGGTACTTGCCGGTGAGAACGCCCTGCGCGATGGGCGACCAGACGATCTGCGAAATGCCCAGTTCCTTCGACGTCGGGATCACCTGATCCTCGATGACGCGCCACAGCGCCGAGTACTGCGGCTGGTTCGAGATGATCGAGAACCCGTTCTGCCGGGCGAGTTCCTGGCCGGCGCGCAGCTGATCGGCCGTCCACTCGGATACGCCGATGTAGAGGGCCTTGCCCTGACGGACGACGTCGCCGAATGCGGCGATGGTCTCTTCGAGAGGAGTCTCGACGTCGTAGCGATGCGCCTGATAGAGGTCGACGTAGTCGGTACCGAGCCGGCGCAGCGACGCGTCGATGCCTTCGAGGATGTGTTTGCGGGACAGACCGGTGTCGTTGGGGCCCTTCGGTCCGACGGGGAAGTAGACCTTGGTGAAGATCTCCAGCGATTCCCGACGCTCGCCCTTCAACGCATCCCCGAGGACCGTTTCCGCAGCCCCGTTGGCGTAGACATCGGCGGTATCGAATGTGGTGATGCCTGCGTCGAGGGCCGCACGCACGCACTGGGTCGCGATGTCGTTCTCCACCTGCGATCCATGGGTCAACCAGTTGCCGTAGGTGATCTCCGAAATCTTCAGTCCACTGTTTCCGAGGTATCTGTAAGCCATGTGAGAAAACGGTACTCCGGTGTTCAATTCACAAGCGGCCGACGACCGAGAAACCGCGTCCCGACGCCTGCGAGGACCACCGTCGCCACTGCCGCGCCCGTCGAGAGCCACAGCTCGGCGCTGGGCCACGTCGAGTTGTGCAGGGCGGATGTGAGTGGCGTGTACGCAGTCCAACCGTAGGTGACGACCATCGGCACCGTGATCGCCACCGGTACCGCGAGGCCGATGGTCAAGGGCGTGGGGGTCGAGGGCGTGCACGCCACGTACAGATAGGCCGCAGCGGCCGGGAAGATCACCAGACTTGCCGCGTAGTGCACGTTGTCCCACGGGGGGCGCTCGAACAGCGCGGTCGTACACACCACCGCCAGGGTCGCGAAGCCGACGATCGGTCGACCCCAGCGCAGCCCGATTGCCGCGCCCACTGTCACCGCAACTGCCGTGATTGCCACGAGACCGAGCACCCGGATACCGTCCGACACATCGCTGCCCACCCCAGCGGTGGTGGTCGAGGTGAGCAACACGGCTGTCCCGGCGAGCACAAGAATGCCTCCGCGACCCGGTAGCAGAGCGGCGGCACCGAACAACACTGGTACGACGACGAGGCCGAAGTACCAGCTTCCACCGAAGCCGTCTTCAGCTCGAAACAGCATCTGCACGAACAACATGTTGAGCAGCAAGCCACCGATCGAGATCAGTAGTATCGCCCCGACCGGTCGGATGCTCCGTTCCGGTGGCGCATGGTCGTCGCTGCGGTCGACACGAGCTGCCGAGGCCACTGCAATTACGACCAGTACGCACAACACCGGAACGACAACCGGTGTGCCGATATCGGATTCGGTGAGGTAGTCGGCGTAGCGACGCGGGATGCTCGGATGCTGCAAGGCCTCGACCGCGCCTGAACCGAGTAGGCCGACAAGGAACGACCCGATCAGCAGTGCCTGCCGAGCTCGTGCGCCGTTCGCCCGTACTGCAGTGCATCCCAACAGAACTCCGCCTGCCACCACCTCGGCGAGGTCGGAGGGCATCATCAGGGCCGTCACCCCGGCACCAATGGCCGCAGCGATGGACAGGCCGGCCAGAATACTGCGCCGACGGACGAGCATAGCCAGACCCGACGCCAGAATCACTGCAACGGCGACTCCCCCTCCGCCGCTGGAGAACACCACGCCCCCGACGCTGGTGTCGCCGAAGATATCGACCCCGTCGGATTGCGAGAGCAAACCGGCCAGGAGTCCGGAAAGAACGATCGCGAGCGCTGACATCCCCGAATTATGCACGGCCACCACGGTAGGCGCGGGATGCCGCAACAATCTTCTCCAAAGTCTGTGCAAATGCACGCAATTCGTCCTCACCCACCGCGGCGCCCACCGCGTCCGACCACGCGTGTTGAGCATCTCGCAGAGCGGCTACGGTCTCGCGTCCCTTCGGGGTGGGCTCGAGGAGCTTCGCTCGCTTGTGGTTCGGGTTTTCGCTGTAGACGGCCCAGCCCCTGTCCACCAACAGGTTTGCGGTTCGTTGCACACTTTGCCGCGCCAAACCCAGACCGACGCGTCGCGCAATATCGGCCACCGAGAGCGGCTCGTCGAGAGTGGCCCCGAGAACCTGCCACCAGGCCGGCGTCAATCCTGTCGGTTCGGTGATGTCCTGTGCGGCAGCGAGGAATTCGCCGTTGAGCTCGAATACCGGCAGGACCACCTCGGTGAGTGCATACCCCTCCGGCGTTCGTCGGCTCATGCGCCCGTCAGCTGGTCGTAGAACCTGCGCTCCCCCGTCGTGTAGAGCCCGTACCATGCATCGATGATGTTCTGCGGGAACACGTTCAGGCGCTCGAACACCAGCTTGGCGAACTCGATCGGTGCGGTCGCCCCCGCGGTGATGACGGTGCCGTCGGACACTGCCTTCTCCTCGCGGTAATGCTCGGCTCCGCGGTATTCCGCAGCCTGAGTGAGGAATTCGGCCGCATTCGAGGTGTGCGGCCGGTCGTCGAGCAGGCCGATCCGAGCCAGCCCGTAGGTTGCCCCGCAGATTGCTGCGACCGGAGTGCCCGTTGCAACGAGTTCGGCGGCCAACTTCAACGCTGCCTCGTTGGCGGATTCCCACGTGCCGGCACCGGGCAGGATCAGCGCGTCGACGGGCGGAAGATCGGCCAACGCAACGTCGGGGGTAATCCTCAGGCCGCCCATCGTCGTCACCGCCTCCCCCGACTCCGATGCGACGAGCAACCGGTTGGCGTCGGGATTCTGCTCGCGGGCCATCGCGAGCCCGGCGATGAGGTAGCCGTACTCCCAATCGGCCATGGTGTCGGTGGCATACAGCGCAACGGTGATCATGGAACGGTCCTCACATCGATTGACAGGATGCTGTCAATACTGCGCGCATGACAGCAGGCTGTCAACCCTTCTGTGATCCTAGTAAACCAATTGGTTGACTACCCAGCTCGAGGGGCATATCTTGGCTGTATTCGAGGAGGTGGGTGACCATGGACGACCGTATCGAGCAGCTCAATCGAACCTTTGCAGCGTTGGCGGACCCCACTCGGCGTGACATGGTTGCTCGGCTTGCGGGTGCCGACGCCAACGTCAGCGAACTGGCCGAGCCGTACGACATGAGCCTGCAGGCAGTCTCCAAGCACGTGAAAGTGCTCGAGGACGCCGGGCTGGTGACGCGCAGCAAAGACGCCCAGCGCAGACCGGTGCATTTGGATGCAGAGGTGTTCGGACTGATGGCGAAGTGGATCGAGCGTTATCGCCAGGAGGCCGAGCAGCGCTACCGCCGACTCGACGACCTGCTGGATCACGTTGTAACACAAGAGGACTCTCAGAAGGACGTGTCATGACCGAGCACGAAACCGAGATAGTAGCGGACCACAAAGTACCCACAATCGAGATCATCCGGCAGTTCGACGCGTCGCCCGAGCAGGTGTTTCGCGCGCATGTCGACCCAGATCTGTATCGGCAGTGGGTAGGTCCACGGTCGGTGACGACGCGAATCATCGCCTGGGATGCGCGAACCGGCGGCGCATGGTCGTTCGCGAACGACCGCGACGGCGAAGAGATCGCGTCGTTCTTCGGCAGCTTTCACGAGGTTCGCGCGAACGAGCGGATCGTGTGGACCTTCACCTACGAAGGTGATCCGGATTCGGTCGCCCTCGAGACCATGGCTTTCGAGGCCCGCGACGACGGCGGCACGCGATTGAGGGTGCTGAGCGTCCTGTCCGACTTCGCAACCCGAGACGGGATGCTCTCCAGCGGAATGGATGTAGGAGTCAGGGAGGGCTACGAGAAACTCGATGCGCTGTTGACGGGACCGGCCGCGCAGCATGCACGGGACGCCGCCGCGTTCACGGCGTTGGTCGAATCCGCATCCGAGGACGCGTGGTCTCGGCCCAGTCCGGTACCGGAGTGGAACGCGCTGGGTGTCGTCGAACATCTCGTCGGTTGGTCACGCGGATTCCTCGGCGGCGTCGAGGGGGTCGACCTCACCGAACTCGACGTGGCGCGTGACCCCGCCGCCGCGTGGGCGCATCACGTCGCCGATATCCAAGCCATCCTCGACGCCCCCGCCGGCCGCATCCTGAGCAATCCGCACATCGGCGACATGCCGGTCGAAGACGCGATCGACCGGTTCTACACCGCCGATGTGTGGATGCACACCTGGGATCTGGCCAAAGCCCTGGGACGCGAACCCGACCTCGGCGAAAAGCGTTGCGCCGCAGCGCTGATCGCCATGGAACCGATGGATCGTGTGCTCCGCGAGAGCGGGCAGTTCGGCCCCGCCGTGAACGTCGACGACAATGCATCCGCTCAGGACAGGTTGATGGCCTTCATCGGACGCGACCCGTCCTGGTCACCAGAGAGCTAGCCGGCTACGGCTCCCAGACCGTCGCTGGCCTTCCTGAGGTGAGCTACGTTCACATGTACTTGCGCAGCTCCATCTTCGCGATGGACATCTTGTGCACCTCGTCGGGACCGTCGGCGAGCCGCAGCGTCCGCACGTGTGCGTACATCATCGCCAGCGGGAAGTCGTTGCTGACTCCGCCGCCGCCGTGCACCTGAATGGCGCGGTCGATGATCTTCAGCGCCATCTCGGGCGCAGCGACCTTGATCGCTGCGATCTCGGTGCGCGCTTCCTTGTTTCCGACGGTGTCCATCAGGTACGCCGCCTTGAACGTGAGCAGCCGCGTCTTCTCGATCTCGATCCGCGCCTCGGCGATCCAGTCCTGAATGTTCGCACGCATGGCGACCGGCTTGCCGAAGGTCACCCGCGAAACCGCACGGCGACAGAGCAATTCGAGCGCGCGCTCCGCGACGCCGATGGTCCGCATCGCGTGATGGATGCGGCCGGGCCCCAGTCGAGCCTGACTGATCGCAAACCCCTCACCCGGCCCCTTCAACACGTCCTTCGCCGGCACCCGCACGTCCTCGAACAGCACCTCGGCGTGGCCCTCTCGGTCGACGTAGCCGAAGACGGGCAGGTTGCGCAGCACGGTGACGCCGGGCGCATCGATGGGCACGACGAGCATGGACTGCTGGCGATGCGTTGCTGCCTCGGGATCGGTCTTGCCCATGACGATCAGAACCTTGCAGTTCTTGTGCATCGCGTTCGACGTCCACCATTTGCGCCCGTTCAGGATGAAGTCGTCGCCGTCGCGGTCCATCTTCATCGCGATGTTGGTGGCATCGGAACTGGCGACGTCCGGCTCGGTCATCGCGAAGGCCGAACGAATCTTGCCGTCCAGCAACGGCTTCAGGTACTTCTCTTTGTGCTCGTCGGTACCGAAGAGGGTGAACACCTCCATGTTGCCGGTATCGGGTGCGTTGCAGTTGCAGGCCTCCGGGGCGAGCAGGCTGCGGCCCATGATCTCGGCCAGCGGAGCATATTCGAGGTTGGTCAGGCCTGGGCCCCACTCGGGGTGCGGGTGAAACAGATTCCACAGTCCACGCGAGCGCGCTTCCTTCTTCAGGTCCTCGAGAATCGGGGGATGGAAGTGCGGGTCACCGGCTTCGAGCATCTGCTGCTCGTACACCGCCTCCGCCGGATAGACGTAAGAGTCCATGAACTCCAACAGATCCGACTCGTACTTCTTGGCGCGGTCGCTGGTCTCGAAAAATGCCACGTTCAGTTCCCCTGTTGGTTGTCGAGCAAGCTGTCCTGGTAGCGGCGCATGCCGCGCAACCACCGGTCGTAATCGGCACCTTTGTTGCGGTACATGTCCAGTACGTTCTTGTGGGGCAGGATCAGGAACTGCTCCCGGTCCATCGCGTCGAGCACAACGTCGGCGACGTCGAGCGGCTCGAGCACAGCGCCCGCGCTCAGTACGGCGGCAGTTGCGGCCGCTCCCAACGCATCTCCCGATTCACGGCCTTCGTAGAGCAGCTTGGTATTGACACCCATCGGGCACAGGCAGCTGACGCGAATGCCTCGATTGCCGTAGGTGACGTTGAGCCATTCGGCGAATCCCACCGCGGCATGCTTGGTCGTCGCGTATGTCGCGGAACCGATCTGGGTGAGCAAGCCGGCTGCGGAGGCCGTACTGACGAAGTAGCCCTCACCACGTTCGAGCCAACCCGGCACCAACAGCTGGGCAGCGCGGATGTGTGCGCGCACGTTGACGTCGAAAGACAGGTCCCAGTCCTGTTCGCTGGCGTCGAGCCCGGGGGCGCCGCTGATGCCGGCGTTGGCGAAATACAGATCGACCGGACCGAACGACTCTTCGGCGACCGCGATCAGCCGCTCGATATCTCCGATGTCCGACGCGTCGGCCGCGGCAGCGACGGCTGTGCCCGGCCGGTCTCGCTCGATGGCGTCGACCACGGATCGGGCGGTGGACTCGTCCACATCGGAGACGACGACGCGGGCGCCGTGTTCGGTGAGTCTGGCGGCGATGGCTCCGCCGATTCCGCCACCACCTCCGGTGACGATGGCGACCTTGCCTGCAACCTTCATTCCCCAGGTATAGTTGAAGTCAGATTCAAGTTCAACCCTGGTTGAATGAATAGCCAGCTCAGCGCCGGTGTGTCACGCCCTCGGCCGCGTCGGATCGGTGATCCAACCCGACCACGAGCCGGGATACAACGCGGCATCGATACCTACCAACTCCAGTGCGAGAATCTGATGCGCAGCGGTCACGCCCGAGCCGCAGTACACGGCGACGTCCTTTCCCTTCGGTACGAGTCCACCGAATGCGCCATCGAGTACCTCCGGGGGCAGGAAGCGCCCGTCGGAATCGACGTTGTCGGTGGTCGGCCTGTTGATCGCCCCGGGGATGTGGCCGGCCACGGGATCGACCGGCTCGACCTCGCCGCGGAATCGCCCGGGTGCGCGGGCGTCGAGCAGGACGTTCTCGCGTGCGAATTCCAGCACGTCCTCGACTTCGAGGACCCGAGCCAGCGGCGGCCGCGCCGTGAACGATCCGGCCGCCACGATCGAGGGCTCGGTGCCGACGGAATATCCCTGGTCGACCCATCGCGCGAACCCGCCGTCGAGGACGCGCACATCCCGGTGACCGAAGTAGCGGAGCAACCACCAGGCCCGCGCAGCCGCAGTTGCCGGCCCCGCGTCGTAGACCACCACCGCGGAATCGTTGCCGACTCCGGCTCCTCGCATCGCCGCGACGAACGTGTCCGCATCGGGCAGCGGATGGCGGCCACGATCATCTGGGTCGTTCCTGCTGGCTCCACTCCCGTCGTCCGGCGGTGCCGCCAGTTCCGTACCGAGGTCGACGAACTGCGCGGTCGGGATGTGCCCCGCCTCGTAACCTGCTCTGTCGCTGCCGTTCTGGAGCGTCCACCGAATGTCCAGGACCACTGGGCCGCGACCCATCTCGAACAGATCGTGTAATTCGGAAGCTGATATCAGCGGCGACTGGCTCATAGTGCTTCGACGCTAACAGTCCGGGAGGGGGAATAGCTCGGAGTCCGACCAGGTTGTGCGCAGGCGTGACCGAAACTGCAACGTCAACACCGCACCTGTCCACCGCCGGGCTCTTCGAGCCGTTCGAGGTCAAGTCGCTGAAGCTGCGTAACCGCTTCGCCATGGCCCCGATGACGAGGGCGTTCTCGCCCGACGGCATCCCCGGCCCGGACGTGGCTGAGTACTACCGCAAACGTGCGGCAGGCGGCACCGGCCTCATCATCACCGAGGGCACGTATATCCCCGACCCCGCCGCAGGACCGCACACCCGCGTACCGAGGATCTACGGCGACGCCAGCCTCGAAGGATGGAAGGGCGTCGTCGACGCGGTCCACGCCGAGGGCAGCGCGATCATCCCGCAGTTGTGGCACCTGGGTGTCGAGCGCGGCACCGAGCCACGCCTGTTCCCCGACGTCACCACCGTCAGCCCGTCCGGCATCGCTCTCGACGGCTCCTCGGTCGGTCGCGCCTTCACCGACGCCGACCTCGACGAACTGACCTCGCACTGGGTTCAGGCTGCCGTCAACGCGAAGAACACCGGCTTCGACGGCCTGGAACTGCACGGCGCTCACGGTTACCTCCTCGACGAATTCCTCTGGGCCACAACCAATCTTCGTGACGACGAATTCGGCGGATCGCTCGGGGCCCGCACCCGCTTCCCCGCGCAGGTGGTCGCTGCGATCCGCGCCGCGGTGGGTGAGGACTTTGCCATCGTGTACCGCTTCTCGCAGTGGAAGAGCAATCACTTCGACGCGCGCCTGGCCGAGAACCCGGCCGAGCTCGATCGCGTCCTCTCACCGCTGGTCGACGCAGGCGTCGACGTACTGCATGCTTCGACTCGTCGGCATTGGGACCCGGCATTCCCCGAACTGGACGGAGTGGACGGCAAACTCGGTCTGGCCGGTTGGACGCGCAAGCTCACCGGCGTTCCGACCATCACTGTCGGCTCCGTAGGACTCGATTCGGTGTTCACCTCGGCATGGTCGGAGGACGCGGCCTCCGGTGTGACGGGATTGGATGCGCTGGCCGGTCAGTTCCACGACGGCGAGTTCGATCTGGTCGCCGTCGGACGCGCGCTGCTCTCCGATCCGGAGTGGGTGAACAAGGTCGGCGACGGCCGCGTCGACGAGCGCATCGAATTCACGCGCGACCACATTCGGAACCTGGTCTGACACCCCCAGCCTCGGTCGCCCTCGGGTCCTAGCGCCCGAGGGCGACTCTCACCTCCTGTACGGCGAGCCCACGATCGGTCGGTCGTAAGCCAGCGTGTTGCGCCCGAGCAGGAGACGGCACACCCCGCGCCGGCCAGCACTGTGTTCACGACGGGGTGATCGCCCACTCGCCCACTGCTGCGCGCTGAATTCAGTCGCCTGCCGCGCGAGCACGGTGCCGCCGGGCCTTCATCTTGTTGCCACACGTGGCCATCGAACACCACCTCGCGGTGCCCGCACGCGAGCGATCCAGGAGAAACAGACGGCATTCGT
This sequence comes from Rhodococcus sp. IEGM 1354, assembly GCF_030056855.1. NCBI lineage: Bacteria > Bacillati > Actinomycetota > Actinomycetes > Mycobacteriales > Nocardiaceae > Rhodococcus > Rhodococcus sp. IEGM 1354. The sequence continues at coordinate 59,534 of NZ_JASHKT010000011.1, read as the reverse complement.
CATTCGCACACGGACGCAGTGCGCCGGGAAGAGTCTCACGAATGTCCGCCCAGGCCAGCACTATTCGTCCGGCCAGTCGACGATCCTCGGACACCTGCAAATTCCACTCGAGCGCGTCATCGGTCAACACCGGCACGCGTGAGAGGCCCTCCAGGTACGCACTCAGCGACGACGGTGACATCTCCGCCCGCACCACCCGCTGAAGGTCATCACGCACAGCGCGACACACCCGAAGCTCCTCGGCGCTTCCGGTCCCGCCGCGTGCACTCAACCAGGCTCGACCGTCTGCATCGTCCGCCAGGAGATCTATCGGCTGATCATCCACCACCGGCGTGGTGTTGAGCAGGTCGATCAGCAGTGCTTCGTCGATCGCCCGTGCCTCCTCGGAATTCATGTAACCATCATAGACCGCTTGACAGGTTACGGCCACCGTGGTTCGGTCATGGGAGTAACCACATCAACTACCCATAGGGGTTATCCATGGTCGCCGTTCATCACCACACCACCACAGTCGACGGACTCGAAGTCTTCTACCGCGAGGCCGGCAATCCGGCCGATCCCACCATCGTGCTGCTGCACGGAACACCCTCTAGCTCGTTCATGTTCCGCCACCTCATCCCGTTGTTGAGCAAGCATTTTCACGTGATCGCACCCGACCTCATCGGCTTCGGATACTCGTCAGCTCCATCCGTCGACAACTTCGACTACACCTTCGACGCGCTCACCGCAGTGACCGATCACCTCCTCGAGCAGCTGGGTCTCGACCGGTACGCGATCTACACCCAGGACTACGGCGCACCCGTCGGATGGCGCCTCGCCCTGAGCCATCCCGATCGCATCACTGCCATCGTCACCCAGAACGGCAACGCGTACGAGGAGGGGTTCGTGGACTCGTTCTGGGCACCGCTGTGGACCTACGCGAACAACCGCACACCGGAGACCGCTGCGCCGCTGCGCAAAGCACTCGAACTCGACGCGGTCCGATGGCAATACGTCCACGGTGTCTCCGATCCGACGCTCCTGAGCCCCGACGCTTGGATCCACGACCACGCGCTGCTCACCCGCCCCGGCATCGACGAGATCCAACTGCGACTGTTCGCCGACTATCCGACGAACGTCCGCCTGTACCCCGCGGTGCAGCGCTACTTTCGCGATTCTCGTCCCCCGCTCCTTGCTGTCTGGGGCAAGAACGACGAAATCTTCGGACCCGACGGTGCGCGCGCGTTCCTGCGTGATCTTCCCGACGCGGAGATTCATCTACTGGACGGGGGCCATTTTCTCCTCGAAAGCCACCTCGACGACGTCGCCACCCTGATCACCACCTTCCTTCATCGATCTTCCGGGGCGCGACACGCAGCCTGATAGAGAACTCGTTCTCGATTCGCACCAGTTGTTCCCAATAGCCATGTATGCCAACAGCCTCCGAGAAGGGCCAGACGTCATGCGAACAGATGACGACCACGTGCCGAGCCAGTGGCATCCAGGGGAGGAGACGATGCACCGTCTTCTGCAGGTGCCGTACGAGGACAACCCCACTGTCCCAGGGCTGCCCGCCGCATACGGACCCTGGATGAGCCGGAGCCCACTCGTGGCGCTCGGAACGATCGGCATCGACGGCCGTGTGTGGACAACGCTGCTCGGAGGTGCTCCTGGAACAGCAACCGCGGCCGCGGACAGTGTTCTCCGAGTGAGGTTTCGGACCCGGCTCGAACCTCGCCCCGCAGAGCCGGGCGCTCAATGGACCGGTACCGACCCCGTGCTCGAGGGTCTCGTGGGCGACGAAGCCACGAACGGACGAGGAAAGCTGGTCTCGGGCCTCGTCGTCGATCTCGAGCACAGGGGCCGGGTCAAGATCGCAGGACGGCTGCACGACGGGATGACGATGGAAAGGCGAACGAACACAACGCCTTCGGAGTCCAGCGAACCTATCGACGTGCAGGTGAATATCGCAGTCGACGAAGCCCTCGGAAACTGCCCCAAATATCTGAACAAGCGGGCGATAACACCCCACGAATCATCTCCGCAGTTGATCACCGATTCACTCCCACTACCAGCCGACGCCCTCGCTCTCATCGGCAGATCCGACACGTTCCTCATCTCCAGCCGACACGGTGCCCACAGCATGGACACCAACATTCGCGGTGGGGCACCAGGATTCGTCCGGGTATTCAGCAACTCCGACACGGAGGGCGTGGCCCTGGTGTACCCGGAGTACTCGGGGAACCGCCTCTACCAGACGTTGGGGAATATCACTTCCGACCGGGCAGTGGGAGTCGCCTTTCCCGATTTCGATACAGGCGACATTCTCTTTCTAGCGGGACGTGCCGAGGTACTGATCGGCGAGGCCGCTGAAAGTGTTCTGCCACATAGCAGTATGGCTGTACGGATCGATATCGAGGCAGTGCGCTTCGTGCGAGACGGCCTTGCGTTCCGAGGCACGTTACTCGACCCGTCGCCGTACAACCCGCCGGTTCGAAGATTGGCCCGCGAAGTGGGAGACTCGGGCCGGCGGCCCAGATCAGCGGACAGAATGCTTGCCTCACTGATCCACAAGCTGCCGATCACACCGACGATATCGCGCTACACATTCCGACTTTCTCCGGGCGAATCGTCGACGCCGGTGCGATGGCGTGCAGGGCAACACGTCACCCTCGACTTCTCGGATCGACTCGATCGTGGCTGGTCGCACATGCGTGATCACGACCCCAGCTCCCTCAACGACGACTTCGTCAGAACGTTCACGGTGTCCAGCGAACCGAGCACTTCGGGCAGCAATATGTTCGAGATAACCGTTCGCGAGCACGGACCGGTCAGCCGCCTGCTGTCGCGATGGACTCCAGGGTCGGACCTGACTGTCACTGTCATGGGTTTCGGCGGCGAGGATGACACCAGGTATGCCGATACGCAGCCCGATACCGACGACGTAGTGGTCGTGGCATCGGGGATCGGAATCACGCCATTCATGGCGCAAGCGCACGCTGCCCACGAATCCGGACTCGCGCTGACCCTGCTGTGGAGCATCCGCGCAGAGGACCTGGCTCTCGCTGTCGACGTCATCGAGCAGGTCGGCCACTTGGGGATGGCGATCACGGTGTTCATCACCGGACAGTTGGACACCGACGGGCATGCCAAGGTACGCACTCTCGAACAGCTCCGAGCCCGGACGTACATACGACGAATGACCGAGGCCGACGTCAAAGCCGTTGGCCACGTGGGGCGAAGGCAGTTCTATGTGTGCGCTGCGCCTCCTCTACACGCAGCAGTTCTGGAGTGGTTGGCTGGTGAGGACGTCAGGTTCGAGGCGTTCGACTACTGAACGCTGTATCTAAGAACGAGGCCTCTAGAAGGGCGGTGCTGCCGTGTCGTCCGTCTCCGGCTGTTCGTTGTCCGATGGGTCGGGGTAGGCGATGATGCCGGATCGTCTGGGTTGGGTGGGGATGTGTGGCCGGAGGTCGTTGCCGATGATGGGTACTGCGGTTCCTTTGGCTGGCAGGGTGATTCGGGTGGTCTTCGATGCCGAGGTCCACAGGATGGCACCGCCGGGGAGCATGACTGCTCTCCAGTAGCCGCCGGTTTTGACGCTGTGGTGGTAGTCGCAGAGGCATTGGAGGTTGTCGACTGTCGTCCAGCCGCCGCCTAGTGGATTGGCATGGTCGAACGGGATCACGTGGTCGAGTTGGCAGCGTGCCGCGGGTCGGTGGCAGCCGGGGAAACGGCAGTGCCGGTCGCGTAGCCGGACCGCGGCGGCGGTGAGGGCGTCGGGCCGGTAGATCAGGGCTCGGTCGGTCAGGGGGTCACGTGCTACGGATTTCCCGAGGGCGGGGTCGGCGGCGATGGCGGCTTCCAAGGCTGCGGCGAGGGCTGCATTGCCGAGGTAGATGCCGGAGGAAGTGCGCTGTGCGGTGCGGCCCGCGGGGCGGATCGTCGGGTTGTCGGGGCGGACCGCCGAGGATAGGTCGAGGGCAGAGCTGTGCCGTGTGCCCCTGCCGACAGGGGTGTGGGTACAGAACAGGGCTGCAGCGGACGCCAAGGCATTCCGACGCCGTTGCCGAGTGTCGGGGTCGGCGGTCGGCTCGGGTGGTGTGTCGGTGGTGGTCGAACCGGATTCTCCTGCAGCCGAACCCGAGGCTCGGTTCGAACTTGGCCTGGGGTGCGGGTCTGGGTCCGGTGGCGCAGGGCTCGCTGCGTGCGATGCTGCCTGCTCGGTGCCGTTGTCTGTTTCCGGGGTGTGTGATCTGGTCACTGTGTCGGTGCCCGACTGCGGGCTACCCGCGGGATCGAGGTCGGCACCGTCTACCCACTCTGCATTGTCGTTGTGAGTTGTTGGTGCTGCCTTGTTCGCTGGTGCTGTCTTGTCCGTTATGTCAGCCGTCGGTGCCGTTGTGTTTGCTGCGGTGCCCGTGCCCGTATCCGTCTGCGTTGCCGGCGTATTCGATTCCGCTGCGTTCGTTTCCGCTGTATTCGATTCTGCCGAGTTCGACTGTGCCGGCTCGGGCTCTGTCGTGTTCGGCTCGGCAGTTGTATCAGTCGAGCGTTGTTCCCATTCCCCGGTTTCCGGGTTCTGCACTGCCAGCCCCAGTGTCTCGGCGAGGGTGACTGCTTCGGTGAGCAGAATCTGCCACTGACTGTTGCGGGCTAGTTCCCGAGCGAGGTCGGGGTCGATGGAACCGTGCCCGGCCAGATAGGCCGGATTCGCGAGCAGCCCGATGAGGGTTGCGATGTCGACGGTGATCATCGTCAACGGCACCCGACGATCCGGCAGCTCTGCATTTTTCTTCGGGCAGTCTTCACGTTGACACAGGCATACCAACCGGGGTTCTCCGTGCATCCGCGCCATGAACGCATCACACAGTCGTTCCTGCTTACCGCGGGGGTCTTTCGGGCACAGCGTGTCGGCCATTTCCTCCAGGAGCTGCCATGCGGCGGCGGCTTCGGGGGCGGTCAATTCTGCTCGGATCCGGGCCAATTCACCGGCCGGGGCGTAGGAAACATTGCGGAACTTCTTCGCGAATTCCCGCAACGCCGCTGCTTCCTCCGGCGCGACCCGCAGCAGAATGTCCCAGATCTCCTTCTCCAACGGCCCCGGTGAGAGTCGGCGCGCGGCTTCGACGATCTCGTCCTCGACCGACCGCACGATGTCGTCCGAGAGGTTGTCGAGAATCCGGCACGCCACCCTCACTCGCGGAAGGTCGATCTCACCGGCCTCGAATGCTTTCTTCACCAGCGGCAGTCGAGTGTGCAGGGCAACCCCGACAGAGATGTAGGTCTCGGCGACCGTCGCCGAGCACCCCAACGCCACCGCCATCTCGGTGCGTCCGTACCGGCTGTAGTGTCGATGCTTCGCATCCTGGGCGATACAGGTGAGGTGGAAGTCGTAGCAGGCAGCGATCTTTCGAGCCGCATGCCGATTCTCTTCCCGCGCGGCAGCGGTCAACGCATCCAACGACACCACTGGTGCAGCCATTCTTCTCACCCCCCGGTGACCCGCAATCGAAGAACATGCGTTCGAACTGAAAGAAGACTATCTCGACCCACCGACAAGAACGCCGAGCCCTTCGAACCCCAGGTCGTCGCACCGACGTGACCCTGATCGGGAACGCCTAGCCACATGCCCCGAATATCCGACAACGCCTATCCTCGGTACGTGCCCACCCTCTGCACTTCACCGACGAGTACCACGTGACCGGTTCGGCAGTGGCGTGGCTGGAGAAGTTCCAGATCCCGCTGTATCTACTGGCGTTGGCCGCCGGAGTTGTTGTCGGGTTGGCGGCACCGGCATCGGCTCCCGCATTCGAGATCGCCATCAATCCGGTGCTGATCGTCTTGCTCTACGCGACGTTCCTCGCAGTTCCGTTCTCCGCCATCGGTGTATCGCTTCGCGACACGAGTTTCTTGCTCAGCGTCGTGGTGCTCAATTTCGTACTCGTTCCGATCGTCGTGTTCGGTCTCACCCGGTTCGTTGCGAGTAACGAAGCGGTGCTCGTCGGGATACTTCTGGTTCTGTTGGCTCCATGCATCGACTACGTCATCGTTTTCAGCGGATTGGCCGGGGCTGCTTCGGAACGACTTCTCGCCGCTGCTCCGTTGCTGATGCTGCTGCAGATCGCGTTCTTGCCGCTGTATCTGTGGTTGTTCGTAGGACCCGAGCTGGTGAAGATCATCGACGTCGCACCGTTCGTCGAGGCGTTCTTCCTGCTGATCGCGCTGCCACTCACGTTGGCAGCGGCAACTCAATGGTTGGCACGACGCAGACGCCTCGGCACTCGCATCATGGACGCCATGGCTGCGGCGATGGTGACGATCATGATGGCAACCCTCGCAGTTGTGGTCGCATCTCAGGTCGACGCGGTCCGCAGCGAAGGATCTCAGCTGATCGCAGCAGTGCCGATCTTCGTCGCGTTTCTGGTCGTCATGGCTGTCGTGGGACTCGCGACGGCTCGGGTCACCCACCAGGACGTATCCGCGACCCGGGCTTTGATCTTCTCCGGTGCGACCCGGAACTCGCTGGTGGTGCTGCCTCTGGCGCTCGCGCTGCCGCCGGCTCTTTCCCTCGCCGCAGTCGTCGTGGTTACGCAGACGTTGGTGGAGCTGATCGGCATGATCGCGTACGTGAGAATTGTTCCTCGCCTCGCACCGGCGACCTAGACTCCGAACATGACCGAATCCACGCCATCCGACCTGACCGCACTACGTGCACGGGCTGCGGGCGGTGACCAGGACGCGATCGACGAATTGGTGGAGCAGGGCACCGTCGACGACCTGCGTTCACTTGCCGCAGCCGGCAACAGCGACGCCGTCGACATGCTCGTCGAAAGCGCCGGAGAGCGCGAGGATCGAGACGAACTGCAGCGGCTGGCAGCCGGCGGAAGTCAGGACGCCGCAGACATTCTCGAAGAACTGGACGGCTAGAGCGGATCGGGACGGGTGCCCACCTGCAGGGTGAGCCGATGCGCGGCGTCGAGCAGCATCTTTCCCAACTCCCGCCGTCTGTCCTCTCGGAACCTCGTTTCCACACCGGTCAGACTCAACGCCCATGCGGGCCTGCGTCCACGGTCGAACACCGCTGCGCCCAGTCCCCAGCTGCCTTCCACGAGCAACGCCGGGTTGACGGCGTATCCAGAGGACCGCGTCAGCTCGATTCGGTGGCGAATCGCCGACTCCGAATGATCGGCTCCCCACTCGGGCACCAGATCGACGCCGTCGAGGTAGTCGTCGACCTCCCGGTCCGGAAGATGAGCGAGGACGGCCAAGCCCGCGGAGGCCACCCCCAGCGGTAACCGGATACCCTCGTACAGCACATGCGACCGAAGCGGGAAGCTGCCCTCCACCCGAAGCAGACACACCGTCTCACCGCCCCGACGCGCGGACAGGAACGCGCTCTCACCACTCCGTGTTGCCAAGTCCTGCACTATATCTCGGGCCTGATCGGTGACGTCGTAGCGCAACGCGGCAATGGAGCCGAGGAGATAGATTTCCGGTCCCAGTGCCCACCGTCCGGTTCCCGTATCGCGGTCGACGAATCCCTCGTCGGCCAATTCCGTCAACAGCCGATGCGCCGTCGGCCGCGCAACGCCGGCGGCCCTCGCCAACTCGGTGGTCGAGGTCCCGACTGCCTCCGCCGCACTGGCAGCACGGAGCAGAGCACACACTTTGGCGATGACGCCGGCATTGGCGTCGAGCACAGTCACCGCACCACTGTACGTCCACTGAGCGAACGCCGACGCACTTCATGTTCGACAATCGAGCAGAATTCCCTAAAACGTCCGCAATGCCCGCAGGTCGAGTTCACTGGACCAATCGTTTGCTCAACGAACACATCAGGAGTTCACGTGACAGGAAAGACCTACGACTCCGCAGCCGACGCGGTGGCGGACATCGGTAGAGGAGCGACCATCGCGGTCGGCGGCTTCGGCCTGTGCGGCATCCCCGATGCCCTCATCGAGGCCATCGCCGGCACCGACGCGGACGAATTGGAGGTGTTCTCCAACAACTGCGGCGTCGACGGCTACGGATTGGGAATTCTCCTGGCAGCCGGACGTATTCGCCGCGTGACAGCGTCGTACGTCGGCGAGAACAAGGAGTTCGCCCGGCAGTACCTCGCCGGCGAACTCGAAGTGGAGCTGACACCGCAGGGCACGCTGGCCGAACGTCTCCGCGCCGGTGGCACCGGCATACCCGCCTTCTTCACCCCCGCCGGGGTCGGCAGCCCCATCGCCGACGGCGGAATGCCGTGGCGCTACAACGCCGACGGTTCCGTCTCGATCGAGTCACCGCCCAAGGAAACGCGAGCGTTCGGTAACAAGCGCTACGTGCTCGAGGAGGCGATCAACGCCGATTTCGCTCTCGTGCATGCCGAGATCGGCGACACTGCAGGTAATCTCGTGTTCGACAAGACGGCGATGAACTTCAACCCGCTGGCAGCGATGGCAGGCAAGATCACCATCGCTCAGGTGGAGAAGCTCGTCGAGCCGGGCGAGATCGACCCAGCCCAGGTGCATCTTCCCGGAGTGTTCGTCCAACGCGTCGTACATACCGGTCCACAGGACAAGCGCATCGAAAAGCGCACTGTCAGTTCAGGAGTTCGAGCATGACCGCAGGATGGACCCGTGACCAGATGGCCGAGCGTACGGCCGCCGAGATGGTCGACGGCGAGTACGTCAACCTCGGCATCGGCTTGCCGACGCTGATCCCGGGCTATCTCACCGACAAGGTCGAGGTCACTCTGCATTCGGAGAACGGCATCCTGGGCACCGGCCCCTACCCCACCGAGGAGGAAGTCGACGCCAACCTCATCAACGCCGGGAAAGAGACTGTCACCGTCAATCCCGGTGCGTCGTACTTCGATTCGTCGCTGAGCTTCGGCATGATCCGAGGCGGGCACATCGACACGGCCGTCCTCGGCGGCATGCAGGTCTCCCGTAACGGCGACCTCGCCAACTGGATGGTCCCCGGCAAGATGGTCAAGGGCATGGGCGGCGCGATGGACCTGGTGCACGGGGCTCGACGCGTCATCGTGGTCATGGAACACACCGACCGCGACGGTAACCCGAAGATCCTCGACGCGTGCACCCTGCCGCTGACCGGCCAGGGCGTCGTCGACCGCATCATCACCAACCTGGCCGTCATCGACGTCGTCGGCGACGGGACACTCGCGCTCGCCGAACTCGCACCCGGGGTGACCACCGAACAGGTCATCGCCGCAACCGGATCGGCCCTGAAGGCCTGAAGCCCCGACCGCCGACCGAACAGCACTGTGGGCCCGAACGTCCGAAGACGTTCGGGCCCACAGTGTTACGTTCTAGTCCGGGATCATGTCGAACGTATCCGGATTCGGGCCGTTCCGACCTTCCTCGCCCTTGTCGAGTGCAGTGATCGCATCGACGTCGGTCGAGCTCAGCTCGAAGTCGAAGATGTCGAAGTTGGCCTTCACTCGTTCGGGCGTCACCGACTTCGGGAAGATGATGTTGCCACGCTGAATGTGCCAGCGGAGCACCACCTGCGCAACGGATTTGCCTGTGGCGTCGGCGATTCGCTTCAGTTCCGCGTCGTCGAGGACGTTGCCCTGAGCGATCGGTGACCACGCCTCGGTGGGGATGGCATGCTCGCGGCCGTAGGCCCACACGTCGTGGTTGACGAAGTACGGGTGCACCTCGATCTGGTTCACAGCGGGCACCGTCTCGGTCTCCTCGGCGAGGCGATCGAGGTGAGCGGGCTGGAAGTTCGAGACGCCGATGTTGCGGGCCCGGCCGTCGGCGGCGAACTCCTCCAGCGTCTTCCAGGTGGAGACGAAGTCGCCGTCGTAGCGGGTGGGCAGCGGCCAGTGGATGAGGAAGAGGTCGACGTAGTCGGTTCCGAGGTCGCTGAGCGTCTTGTCGAACGCCGAGCGCGCGTCGTCGGGCCGGTGGAAACCGTTGTTGAGCTTGCTGGTGACGAACACCGATTCGCGGTCGATGCCGGAGTTGCGAATGCCCTCGCCGACCTGCTTCTCGTTGCCGTACATCTGCGCGGTGTCGATGTGTCGGTAGCCGATCTCGAGCGCCGTTTCGACGGCGTTCGCGGTCTTGTCGGCGTCGATTTGGAAGACGCCGAAACCGAGCTGGGGGATCTGCTTGCCGTTTCTGAGCGTGACGTTGGGTACCTGAGTCATATCGCCGGGGTGCCCGCCCACTCTCGCCTTCAAACCGGGTGAAATGATGCGTGCGTGATAGTGCAGCGCATCCGGCGCGTCGTCGACGGAGTTGCCGAGAAACTCGGCCGGTCCACCTCCGCTCTGATCGCCCCCGAGCGCGACTTCGACCCGGCGCACCCGTGGTTCCTCACCGCGCCCGAGCGAGGCAACGACGACACCCGCATCTCGGCCTGGACCGAGGGCAACCGCGTCGAGAACCTGGTGCACGGCAAGACCTACTTCGCCGCACTCGCACGGGCCCTCGAGCAGACCGAGCGCGACGATCTGGTGCTCTTCACCGATTGGCGCGGGGACCCTGAGCAGCTCCTCACCGACGACGGCGTGACCGTGGAAGATGCCCTGGCCGCCGTCGCGCACCGCGGTGGTGTCGTCAAGGGCATGGTGTGGCGGTCCCACATGGAGACCCTCGGTTTCACCGGTCCGAAGAACCGCAAGCTCGCACTGCGGCTGGAGGAGGCAGGCGGTGAGGTCATTCTCGACCAGCGCGTGCTCGTGACCGGAAGCCACCATCAGAAGTTCGTGGTCGTGCGGTACGGCAGGAAAGATCTGCCCGACGTCGCGTTCGTGGGCGGTATCGATCTGGCCCGGGCTCGGCGCGACGACGCCGATCACTTCGGCGATCCCGTCTCGCGCCCCTTCCCGCCCGAGTACGGCGAGATCCCGGCGTGGCACGACGTTCAGGTGCAGATCGAGGGACCCGCAGTCCGGGATGTCGAGGACGTCTTCCGCGAACGCTGGGAGGATCCCGCGGCGCTCTCGCGCCTTCCGTGGCACGCCATACCCGACTTCCTGCGCGGAGTCACGCGCGAACCGTCGGAACTCCCTCCCGCGGCGGAAGCCCCGAAGCCGCAGGGCACGTGCTCGGTGCAGCTACTGCGCACCTACCCGCGTCGACGACCCGCCTACCCGTTCGCCACGAGAGGCGAGCGCAGCGCTGCCCGCGCGTACGCCAAAGCTCTCGACCGGGCGACCGAGCTGATCTACATCGAGGACCAATATCTGTGGTCCGTCGACGTCGCACGTGTGTTCGCCGCGGCACTGCGCCGCAAGCCGAACCTCAGGTTGGTGGTGGTGGTCCCCAAGCACCTCGACGACGACAGCAACTTGACCATTCCCTCTGCGCTGCTGGGACACTCGGCGGCGCTCGGCGTCATCCGCGCGGCCGGCGGTGATCGCGTACTGGTACTCGACATCGAGAACGACCGCGGCATACCGGTATACGTGCACTCGAAGGTCTGCATCATCGACGACGTGTGGACGGCAGTGGGGTCGGACAACTTCAATCGCCGCTCCTGGACGCATGATTCCGAGCTGACCGCTGCCATTGTCGACGAGCAGCGCGACGACCGTGCACCGCTGGACCCAGCAGGCCTCGGCGACGGCGCCAGAACACACGCCCGCAATCTCCGACTCGAATTGATACGCGAACACCTCGGACGAGCCGACGGCGACGACGCCGACCTCGTCGATCCGCAGCAGTTCTTCGACGTGGTCTCGGCGAGCGCGAGCGCCCTGGACAACTGGCACCGCAACCCGTCCGCGAAGTCTCGACCCGTCGGCCGACTGCGAATGCACGAGATCACGGTGCCGCCCGTCTGGCAGCAGCGACTTGCCGCACTCGCCTATCGACTGTTCGTCGACCCCGACGGCCGCCCTATCGGAATGCGCCTGCGTCGTCGATTCTGAGTCCACATTTTCGAGCTGCAGCCGTTTCGGACCTGACATATCGGGCATTCGCTCACGATGTCCACCTCCTCTCACGCACCCAGCGCGCTCGTCTTCGCGCCGTCCCCACTGCTGACGGTGACCCTCGACGCCGCCCCGAACGGCAGTACCGAACTGCATGTACACGCGGGAGGTCAGGGTCACTGGATCGCCAGGATGGCGTCGGTGCTCGGGCTCGACGTCACTCTGGCCGGGGTTTTCGGCGGCGAGATCGGTGCCGTATTGCGGGGCATCGTCGAGAGCGAGGGCATCTCCGTCGTCTCCGTCGATATCGGCCAGGAAAGTGGTTCCTACGTGCACGATCGCCGTAGCGGAGAGCGTGAGGTGCTGGCCACGGTCGATCCGCCGCCGCTGGCCAGGCACGCGCTCGACGATCTGTTCGGCGCAGCTTTGGCCACCGGTGCCCGCAGCGATGTCGCAATTCTCGGTGGTCCGCACGCCGACGACATCGTGCCGCCGGAGGTCTACCAGCGGCTGAGTGCCGACCTGCGCGCACTGAAAGTCCCGGTGGTCGCCGATCTGTCGGGACCCACCATGCTGGCCGCCCTCGCCGGCGGCCTCACAGTTCTCAAGGTCAGCCACGAGGATCTGATCGCCGACGGCGGAGCCGAGTCCGAGGACCCGAAGCACCTGATCGATGCCATGCGAAAGATGCACGACGACGGTGCCGAGGTGGTCGTGATCTCCCGAGCGGGAGACCCCGCCCTGGCGCTGGTCGACGGCGACGTGCTGGAGATCGTCACCCCGGGTCTGCAGATGGTCGACCACCACGGCGCAGGCGATTCGATGAGCGCCGGCATCGCCGCCGGTATTGCTCAGGGGATGTCGATGCCGGAGGCGCTCCGCCTGGGCGGCGGGGCGGGCACCGCCAACGTCACCCGCCGCGGCCTCGGTAGCGGCAGAAAAGACCTGGTTCTCGGACTCACCGAATCGGTCGATGTGCGTCCGTACGGCAAGGCGGGCAAGAAATGAGAGCCCTGATCACCAACGACGACGGTGTGGACAGCGCAGGCATCGCACTGCTGGCGCGGGTCGCGCTCGACGCCGGCCTCGACGTCGTGGTGGCCGCTCCCCACGAGGAACGCAGCGGTGCCAGTGCATCGTTGACGGGGATGGGCGTCGACGATCACCTCGGTATCGAGCTGACCGAGATCGAGGGGCTGCGCGGTGTCGAAGTGTATGCGGTGCAGGCCTCGCCGGCCCTCATCGCGTTCGTCGCCACTCGAGGTGCATTCGGCGACCCACCCGACGTGGTGCTCTCCGGCATCAATCACGGCCCCAATACCGGTGCGGCCGTTCTGCATTCGGGGACAGTCGGCGCGGCGTTGACAGCCCTGACGCACGGGGTTCCCGCCATGGCGCTGTCGTCGCTCGCCACTCGGCCGTCGCACTGGGACACCGCCGAACACGTCGCGCATCTGGCGGTGACATGGATGATCTCGCACCTGACCGTCGATGCGGTCGTCAACGTCAACATTCCCGACGTTCCACGGTCGGATTTCGCCGGTATCGTTCCGGCCTCGCTGGCTCGGTACGGCGCGGTGCAGGCCGAAATAGGCGATCGTGGAGAAGATTTCGTCACCGTTCGGTTCGACGAGATCCACGCCGAGGACGACGACTCCGACGCCTCCCTGCTGGCCCGGAACTGGGCGACCGTCACGGCGCTGCGTCCCCCGAGCGAGGTGGACAGTATCGATCTGTCGACATTGCGTGAGTGAACTCGGTGCTGTGGACCCGGATGTGTCGGTGCCCTCGGGCACACTGGGAACCATCACCGCACATGCCACGGACCTAGGGGGTCACCGCACATGACGACAGATACCGATTCCGGCTCGTTCCGCAGGCTCGACTCGCATGGTGTAGTTCCACCGTTTCTGCTCGAGCGTCTGCAGGGAGCCGGTGCCCGCGCTACGCTGCTCGCCGACCGTGAGATGCGGGCGGGACGAGAAGTCGTCCAGGCACGTACCGCCATCGCGCCGCGCACCGGAGGCACACTCGAACGCACCATCTCCGATGCGAAAGCGACCCGCGACCTTCCGGGCCGGCAGGTTCGCGCAGAGGGTGAGGCCGCCACCGGCGACGCCGCCACGGACGAGGCGTACGACGGTCTCGGCGCGACCTACGCATTCTTCGACGAGGTGTACGGCTACTCGAGTCTCGACGGCAGCGGCCTGCCCCTCGATGCGACGGTGCACTACGGCCGGGACTACGACAATGCGTTCTGGGACGGCTCTCGCATGGTGTTCGGCGACGGCGACGGAGAGGTGTTCGCCCGCTTCACCATCTCGCTGGGCGTCATCGCGCACGAGCTCGCGCACGGGTTCACGCAGTACACCACTCCGCTCGAGTACAAGGACCAGGCCGGCGCACTGAACGAGTCGATCTCCGACGTCTTCGGCGCACTCGTCGAGCAGTACACCGCGAAGCAGAACGCCGAGGACGCGTCGTGGTTGATAGGCGAAGGTCTGTTCCTGCCCGCAGTGCAGGGCAAGGCGCTGCGCTCGCTTCTCGAGCCCGGCACAGCGTACGACGACGATGTACTCGGCAAGGATCCACAGCCGGCGAGCATGGACGACTTCGTCGTCACCACCGAGGACGATGGCGGTGTGCACATCAACTCCGGCATTCCCAATCGCGCGTTCGCCGTCGCTGCAACCACTTTGGGCGGCCCGGCGTGGGACCGCGTCGGGCAGGTCTGGTTCGACACGATGACCGTCGGGGGCCTGGCACCGACAGTCGACTTCGCCGGTTTCTCCGCCGCGACGCTGCTCGCAGCGCAGAAGCGATTCGGTGCCGATTCCGACGTCGCACAGGCCGTGGCCACCGGTTGGTCTACCGTGGGAGTTCAGACAACACGGGAGCCGAGCGACGATCGGGTGTGATCGAGGGGCATGAGCCTGCGCATCGAGGTACTGCGAACCGGTGGGATCGCCGGGATGTCCAAACGCGGAGTGGTCGAGACCGACGAGCCGGAATGGCAGTCGCTGGTCGAGGCTGCGCGCCCGTACCTCGCTGAGTCGCCCCCACCCGAGCCGGCCGAGTCGCAGGCCCGCGACACCTTCGTATGGAGCGTGTCGGTGGGTGAGCAATCATGCCGGGTCGGGGATTCGGCCCTGACCGGGCCGTTACGCGACCTCGCGGAGCGCACACTCCGCGAGGGTCGCGTCAGGTAGTTCAGCGGCTCGGCTCAAGCTTTCCATTCCGCGGAGCGTTCCGGGGACGCCTCGGCCAACGCCTTGACCGTCTCGTCGACGCCGAAGTCCTTGCCGTACACCGGGCTTCCCGGCTGCTGACGCCAGGACTCGGCGAGGGAACCGGCATCGACCGGGTCGAAGCCCAGCTCGTCGATCACCGAGAACACCAACTTCTTCGACTCCGCGTCGTCCCCGGCGATCGGCAGCGCGATGCGCCCGTCGGTCCCGGCCGGCACACCCTTCTTCAGCAGGTGCTTCCAGTAGATTCCGTTGAACGCCTTGATCACCGGCTCACCGAGCTGCTGCGACACCCATACGCTCTCGGGTGTGCCGCCTTCGATGTCTTCGATCGACCCGTCGCGCTGCTGCGGGTAGTAGTTGTTCGTTTCGATGATCGGCGCTCCGGGCTTGCGCGCGCCGGCGATGCCGGCGGCGAGGTCGGGCACGTTCTTCTGCGGGATGCTGAGGATGACCAGGTCCGCATCCTGCGCCGCGTCCGCTGCCCATACTGCGGTAGATCCGGTTTCCGACGCCAACTCCGCCAGAGTCTCCGGGTCGCGTGAGTTCGAGAACCGAACCTCGTGACCGAGCGCCGTCAACCGGCGCACGAGCGTTCCGCCGATGAATCCACTTCCGATGATGCCAATTTTCATGTCCGGAACAAACGATCGGGTACTCGATCTATTCCCGTCAGGAAGCGATCGCTATTACCGTGAGGAACCGACTGCGACCTTCGACCGAGGCCGCCCGAACTTCATCGCCTTGTCCACGAGCTTGCCGTACCGCAGAACCGGCAGGTCGCGGAAGTAGTTCATTCGCAGCTTCCACGGAGTTTCGCTGCCCTGCCTCGGGAAGTTGTCCACGGCCCGCAGCACGTAACCGGCGGCGAAGTCGAGGAACGGCTCCTCGTTCACAGAGGGATCGCGTTCGGGCTCGACGGTGCTGTACCCGTTCTCGTCCATGTGGGCGAGCAGGCGCATGACGTAGTTCGAGACCATGTCGGCCTTCAGGGTCCACGACGCGTTGGTGTACCCGACGACAAAAGCGAAGTTGGGGATGCCGGTGAGCATCATGCCCTTGTACGCCATGGTGCTGGGCAGATCCACATCTCTACCGTCGACGCGGAAGGTCGCGCCGCCGAGTGCGGACAGGTTCAATCCCGTTGCCGTGACGACGATATCGGCGTCGAGGTGCTGTCCGGACTTCAGCTTCAGGCCGGTCTCGGTGAAGCTGTCGATGTGATCGGTGACGATCGAGACCTCGTCCTTGCGGATCGAGCGGAACAGGTCGTTGTCGGGCACCAGGCACAGGCGCTGATCCCACGGGTTGTACGACGGGGTGAAGTGGGTGTCGAGGTCGTATCCCTTCGGCAGCCATCCCTCCTGCAGCTTCCGGATCCGCTTCTTCATGAATTCCGGATACTTCTGGCTCAGCGTGAAGATCAACATGGCCATCGACACGTTCTTGAGCCGAGTCACGCTGTACGCCAGCTTCTTCGGCAGTCGCTTCCGCAGTGTCTGCGCGATCGGATCCTTCGAGGGAAGCGAGAGGATGTAGCTCGGCGAGCGCTGCAGCAGCGTCACGTGCTCGGCCTCACGAGCAAGGTTGGGAGCCAACGTGATTGCCGTTGCACCACTACCGATGACGACGACCTTCTTGCCCGCGTAATCCAGATTCTCGGGCCAGTGCTGCGGGTGGATCACCTGCCCACCGAAATTCTCCTGGCCGACGAACTCCGGGCTGAAACCCTTGTCGTAGTTGTAGTAACCACTGCAGGAGAACACGAACGACGCGGTGATCGTGACGGTCTCGTCGGTGTCGCTACGCTGCGCCGTGACCGTCCAGAACTGCTGCTCGGACGACCATTCGAGGGCAACGACCTTGTGGTGGTACCGAATGTGCTTGTCCACGCCCGCTTCTCGGGCAGTTTCGACGATGTAGTTGCGGATGTCGGAACCGTCGGCGATGGACTTCTCCCCCATCCACGGCTTGAAGCTGTACCCGAGGGTGTACATGTCGGAATCGGAGCGAATACCGGGATAGCGGAACAGATCCCAGGTGCCACCGATCGCCCCGCGGCTTTCCAGGATGGTGTACGTCTTCCCGGGCAGATCGTGCCCGAGGTGACGCGCGGCCCCGATCCCGGACAGGCCGGCACCGATGATGAGGACATCGACCTCGGGGGTAGTCAGTACGGCAGTCATGTCAACGATTCCTTCGGTGGGGGGTCAGCTGATTTTGTTGCGTGCGCTCTCGGACCTACCGAGGCGCGCTACTTCTTCGTCCATCTTGGGCAGGATCGTCGGCACGTGCGCCAACATGCTGCGATCGCCGACGCGCGAGGTGATGACGGCCTTGAACCAGGACGCCGCACCCACCCACCTCGGTACGTAGACACGACGCTTGCGCTTGGCCAGGCCGTCGACGAACGCGTCCACACACTGTTCGACGGTCATCGTCTTGCCGAGCGGGCCGGGCAGTACGGCAAGCAAATCCTGGAATGCGGTGAGATCGGACTTCGCGTCCTGCACCATCGGGGTGTCGATCCAGGCCATGTGCGCGGAGCCGACATCGACTCCTCGGTAGTTCACTTCCAGCCGAAGCGCATTCGCGAAATGCTCGGCTGCAGCCTTGCTGGCGTTGTATGCGGCCAAGCCGGGGCACGGAGTGAACGCGGCCAGCGAGGAGACGACGAGGATGTAGCCGTTGCGTTCGATCAACGACGGCAACGCAGCACGGACGGTGTTGAACACGCCCATCACGTTGATGTCCATGACGCGTTGGAACGTCGCCGGGTCCACCTGCAGGATCGATCCGTAGCTGGCGATACCCGCGTTGGCGAGCACCAGATCGATGCCGCCGAACGCCGCGATGCCTGCGTCGACCGCGCGCTGCATGTCGTCCAGATTTCGGACGTCGGCGACGAACGCCTCGGCCTTCAGCTGAGTCGCCAGCTCACGCAGCGGGGCCTCGTCGACGTCGACGAGTACCAGACGGGCACCTTTTCCTGCCAGGTCGCGTGCAGTGGCCGCACCGATTCCCCGTGCTGCTCCGGTGATCAGAACCACCTTGTTCCGTAGCGTCGACGCCGACATGTGCTCCCCCTCGATACGAATGCTTGTCTGCGAACACTTTGCATCTGATACCGAGCGGTGTCAAGATCTGTGTGTGACTACCCATCACAGTGAAGTCGGCCGCACCTATCGAGGTGCCGATCCGCAGCAGCGGCAGCAGGAGCGTCGGATCCGCCTGCTCGACGCCGCCGTCGAAGTGTTCGGCACCACCGGTTACCGAACGGCGAGCGTGGAGAAAGTCTGCAGCGAAGCGGGCCTGACCAAGCGCTACTTCTACGAGTCCTTCACCAACAGCGAAGACCTGCTGATGGCCACCTACGCCCGCGCCACCGACGCGATGCGCGAGAGCATCCTCGCCGGAGCGGCCGCCGAGACCGACTCCAGCGAACAGGTACTCCGGGGAGCCCTCACCGGCTTCTTCACCTTCGTCGCCGAGCAACCCAAGTCCGCTCGTATCGCTTTCGTCGAAATCCTCGGCGTATCCCCCACCGTCGACGCGTTGTATCGCAAGACCACCACCTCGTTCTCCGCAACAGTGCTAGAGGTGGCCGAGACCGTCGGGTCCAGCCGTGGCCTGGCCGGGCCGAACCGTCGAACACTGGCGATGGGCCTGGTGGGCGCGGTTCTCACCATTGCTCAGCAATGGTTGCTGTCCCCCGAACGCGAACCTCTCGACTCCGTGATCGCCAGTGCGCACACCATTCTCGCCGCCGTCGTGTTCGGACGCGTCGACGGCTGAGCAGTTGTCATGCTCTGCTCTGCAGCGGCTCCACCGGTTCGTCCGAGGTGACGCGTTCACCTGATTTGACGACCACGACACCGAGCAGAATCAGTGCGCCACCGGCCAATTGGATCGGTCCCGGAGCCTGGCCGAGCAACAGCCACGCGAACACAAGCGCCGCAACAACTTCCATCAGACCCATAAACGACGCCAGCCGCGAGCCGAGGCGTCGTCCGGCCGCGATCCCGAGTACGTATGCCAGAGCGGCGGTCACCACTCCGAGACCGATGATCGGAACCCACCACGGGACAACGGCATCGACGAACGTGACGTCGGTGAGCGGAGCCGCGAACGGGACAATGCCGACCAGCCCGGCGGCGAGCAGAATGAGTCCACCTGCGAGTAGTCCGCCTCCGGCAAGCACGATCGGCGGCAGGCCGTTGCTCTCGTCGGCCGAGAGCACCCAGTAGACGGCCGCCCCTGCCATCGCGCCGAGTGCCCACAGCACGCCGACGGAGTCGACGTCGGCACCGGAGATCAGATCGAGCACGAGCACCAGACCCATTGCGGCCAACAGCGCACCCACCAGCGTCAGTCGGCCGGGACGCTGCTGATGGCGAAACCACATCCAGCCGATGACGGCTACGGGCGAGGTGAATTCGATCAGCAGCGCGACACCCACGTCCATTCGGCCGACGGCGTTGAAGAACGCGAGCTGACAACCGGCCACCGCGAAGGCACCGTAGGCCACGAGCAGCTTCCAATTCTTGGCCAACAGGCCCCAGCGTCCACGCAGCGCGAGAATCGACGGAATGAGCAACACCGCTGCCGCGAGCAGGATGCGCGCCGTCACCGCGGCACCGGCGGTCCAGCCGGCATCGAGCAGGCCTTTGGCCAACGAGCCGGAGAGCCCGAACGATGCCGCGGACAGGAGCGCGAACATGAGCCCCGAGAGTCGACGCGACCGTGCCGCAGCGTCGTGTGCAGCTGCGCGATCCACCTGCGCGTCATGAGTGTAAGCCGTCATGACATGTGACAGTAGGGAGTGGATTGGTAAGGTGTCAACATGCTTTTTGCTCATGACGCAGAACTGTCGCTTCTGTCCGCCGTGGCATTGGTCAATTCCGCCGAAGACCCGGACACGCTGACCACCCGCGAGGAGCTGGCCGAGTTCTTCACCGACCAGGGCTACTCCGGACGGTTCGACGGCGACGATGCCGAGCTCGACGCGGTGCGGTCGCTACGGCCTACCCTGAGGGCTCTGCTCACCAGCAGTCGAGACGACGCCGTGGTCGAAGTGAACCGCTTGCTCGCCGAATCCTCGGCCCTGCCCCGACTGGTCCGGCACGACACGCTCGACTGGCACATACATGCCGTCGCCGACGACAGTCCACTGGCAACCCGCATCGTCGTCGAGACTGCGATGGCCATGATCGACGTCATCCGAGCCGACGAGCTCTCCCGTTTCGACGTCTGCGCCGATCCGGACTGCAACGGGCTGGTTCTCGACCTCTCCCGAAACCGCTCTCGCCGCTTCTGCAGCACCACCTGCGGCAACCGCGCGGCGGTCGCCGCGTACCGCGCACGCAAGGCCCAGTAGCACCGCGGGGCTTAGACGACCGGGTTTCGGGTATTCGGCGACGGAACTTAGCGAGAGGAACATCCCCATGGTCGAGAAAAGGCCTTCGAAAACGAGCTGGGCACGTGCAGTCGAGAACATGCTGGCCGTAATTTTGATCTTCGCCGGAATCGCATCCGCGGGCGGTCTGATCGCGGCTCTGGCGGGCGGCTTCGAGGGATGGGCGATCGTCGCCGGCATCACCGTGGTCGTACTATTCACAGCCGCGTTCTTCGCCGTTCGCGACGGTGCCCGACGACGTGCGCGGGAGGTCGACACCGTCGTCTACTCCCCCGACAACACCGACCAACTGTTCGACGTGGACCCGAACACCGGTGAGCGCACTCCGCACCGGGATTAGCGATGTCGAGCGGTTGAACCGATCGTCTTCAGCTCGGAACCGATTCGAGACGAACCATCGAATCGGTTCCGAGGAAAAACACACCCGACCGCGTCTGGACGATCGTGCCGTTGTCGGTGAACCCACCCCGTCCATCGGGAATGGTCCAGTGCCAACGCACTTCACCGGAATCCGTCGTCGCGACATACGCCGGCCCGTCGATCGAATAACGAGTGTTGCCGATGACCTTGTCCGTATCGAACGGATCCGGCAACTCCCACACAGTAGCGCCGGTGGAGTCGACGATGGTGTCGTCCGAGGTCATGTCGAGACTATCGACGGGTGCTCCGGTGGTCGGATCGAAGAACGTCGCCTCGCCGCCGAGAGTGACCACACCACGCCCATCAGCAGCATGGATGAGCTGGTCACTGACTCCGTCCCACCCTGCGAACGACGTGATCGGACGCGACCACATCCGGTCGAGGGCATCGATGGAACCCCCATGCAACACCGATTCGCCGTCCTCCGGATTGCCCTCGAGCACAAAGACAGACGTGCCATCGCTCTCGAGGGCGTACGCGAACCAATCTTCCGGAATCGGCATGCGTCGCGCATCCCCTCCGGCGAGGCCGATGACGACGATGGACTGCACGTCGGAATACGTGTCGAGACAGACGATCTCGCCCTGAACGGGAACACTCGCACACTCGTCGACTGCGCCGGGTGACTTCTTCCACCGAACGCTGCCGTCGGCGGCATCGAGGGCCACGAACTCGACTGCATCGAGCGAAGACGACCGCGGATTCGGCAGGCCCATTGCGGTGACGAGAACATCGCCGGCGTCGATCACACCCGTGACCCCGAGATCGAAGGTCAGGCTTGCGGTCGGCGAACGGAATGCAGCGAATTGTCTGCCGTAGACGGTCTCTGCGTCGATCTGCCAACCGGGCTCGAGCGCCGGCCCAGCCGGCGCCTCAATTGTCTCCGTCTCCTCCGAGAACGTCGGCATCTCGTCGAACGCCGACGTCGTTGCATCGTCCATCGACGGCTTTACGGACACGTCCACATTCACCAGCACGACCGCAGCCGCGGCGACGGATACCACTGCCACCATCACCGCGGCTGCAGCGAGAACAGTGCGTGTCGTCGAATCCTTCACGGCCACTCCGTGATCGGAGCTTGGGCCACTGCATCCAGTAGCTCGAGTGGCAGCGGTTCCGGCCGTGTCGAACGGCCCCCTCCAGGTACGAAATCCGCCGTCGACCGAACCGACACCTGCACGCCGGACGGTCGCGTCAGCGTGACCGACCTCGCCAACCGCATGGTTCCGTCCTCCGCGGTCATACTGCTCGACAGATCGACGTCGTACGATTCGAGCACCGAACCGTCGGGCAGTGTTCGCAGCTCCACAACCGGACCGTACGCATTCTCCGGATCGTAGGGGTCCCTCGCCACCGGGAGTGCCGCGCCGGAGGATACGAAAATCGACAGCGCTACATCGGAGTTCACTACGTCGATGTCCGTACAGGCACCCCTGCCCGTGCGATCGGGTACCAGCGACCCGATCGGCCGGTTCAGGACGGGCGCATCGGGTAGCGCCTGCCAGGTTGTCGTCAACGCCTCGTTCGCGGCGTCCAAGGACACCTCGTCGATATCCACCGCTGTCGCCTCCCCTGCGAGCGAGACCGAGCAATCCTGGCGCGGCGCAGCGCTTCCCGCCGGTGCCGGTGAACCCACTCGAAGGTCCGGCAGAGCCGCGATTCGGGTCAATTCCGATGTGTCCAAGGGAAAGTCGGGACCGACGGTAGTACTGAGATTCGCGGTGACGAGAGTTCCGTCCGGGTGATACGCCGTCGCTCTGCGACTGTTCCTGCGATCACCGCCGACCTCGTACCAACTGTCGTCGGTATCGACCACAGTGCCGTCGGGCTCGGTGGTGCGGGCGTCGAGAACGCCTGCGACACAGGCCGGAACCCCCGTCGACGACGGTCGAACGTCGACGCTGGCAAACGCCGAAATCCCGGCACGAGCCAGGTCGCCGCGGGCACTGGTGCTGGCTTCGAGGCCCTCCGGCGCGTTACCGCCGAAATCGTCCACCGGTTGGAAGGTCAGCGACTGTGATGGGGCGGCCAACACGACCGAGACGTCCGCAGGAAGCGCGCCCAGCAGGGCGTCGGTCATGGATCCTGCCTTACTCGCGGTCAACCACGGGTAGGCGGGGTTGTCGTAGGACGGAGCCTGACTTCCGATGACAGAGATGAGGCGTCCATCCTCACTGGACGGGGGCGACTCGACCTCGGAGCACCCCGGAATGTCCACCGGATACTCGACGGGCTCGGAGACGATGGAGTAGTCACCGTCGCGCGCGGCCTCTCCGGATGACACAGCATTTCCGGGCGACAGTTCACTTTCCGGCGAATGCAGCAGTCCGGCCGCGACCACACCGAGCGCCACGACCGTGACGATGACGGATACGTCGATGACGGTGTTGTGTCTGCTCACTCCGGGCACGAGGAAACAATACAGACCCACCGGAAGGTTTCGCGCTGGAACGCGAAGGCTACCGAGTGGCGGCCCGCAGCGCCGCCAACATACTCGAGCTCGGCGCATATCGGCTGATCCAGGTCGCCTGGACCGCGTGATACAGGTCCGGCTTTCCACTCCACACCGTGGCTGCGGGCATGTTGTCCGCGTCGAGTTCGTGATGCCAGGAGCCGTCGACGAGGTCGATGAAGGAGTCGGCGGCGAGGTCCCACCAAGCGCGATAGTCGTTGTCGTAGTGTTCTTCTCCGGTCCGACGACCCAGTGTCACGGCCGCCGCGATCGCCTCGCACAGCACCCAGTGCAGACGCTCTGTCACTACCGGCCGCCCGGTCCAGTCGGTGGTGTAGACGAAGCCGGGCGACGGGCCGGGCTGCCAGCCGTCCTGCGCCGCGCGGTGATACAGGGACACAGCGGCGGCAACGTAATCGTGGCCGCCGGGGCTGTCGGCCACGAGACTCGCCTGCACGAGCAACCGAGCCCACTCGAAACCGTGCCCCACCGTTGCCCCGTACGGCTTGAATTGGTTCGCGGTGTCGCCGCTGTTGTACTCGAGCAACGGCTCCCATCCGGCAGTGAAATGCTCGGGTATCCGATAGCCGTTCACCTGCGACCAGCCGATCACATTGTCGCAGATCCGTACTGCCCTGCTCCGCCAGACGTCCGGCGCACCCGCATCGGCAGCCGCCAACAGTGCCTCGACCATATGCATGTTCGCGTTGATACCGCGATAATCGTCGAGCTCGGACCAATCCGCATTCGAGGTGTCCGCGCACATGCCGTAGTTCTCGTCCCAGAATCGCCGATCCACGACCTCGAGGGCTTCGTCGAGAAGATCCCGTCCATTCCGGTGTCCCGCTGCCGCAGCTGCGGCTGCCGCCAACACCACGAAGGCATGCGTGTATGCCGTCTTCGTCGCGTCGGGGGACGAGGCGTCGGCGCTGGACTCGAACCAACCGCCGTTCGTGCTGTCCCGCAACGTCGTCAGTAGACCGTCGAACACTCGATCGGCTTTCCTACCGGACCCGGGATACCCGTGCATCGAGGCCAGGAAGTGCACGTGCGCCATCCGAGCAGTGATGTAGGTCAAGGCCGGATGACTCGGGTCGGCATGTCCACGGTGGTTCAACCATGCCGCTCCCCCGGCAGGATGCTCGAGCGAGCTACCGAACCGGAGGAGCCGAGCCGATTCTGTGTCGAGCCACAGCTGGTGCGCGGGCAAGGTCCACCACTGACGACGATCTCCGGATGTCATGAGCCCATTCTGCGCGATCGGGCCGGACGAGAGGTCGGCTTACCGAACCACTCTGTACCGCAAATACATCCAGCCCGACGCGGGGAAGTGCTTCTGCTCTTCCAGCACCAGGTTCAGTCGGTGACCCACGGGGAAGTACGGCTTTCCACCACCCAGGATCGTCGGGACGACAATGAGCTCGAACTGGTCGATCGAGTCGAACAACGATGCGGCCAACGACGCGCCGGCGACGGCCAACGTGCCCTCGGTCTCTCGCTTCATTCGCTCCACTTCCGCGACGGCGTCGGCACTACGCACCAGCCGACAACCGTCGGGCACTGAGGTGAGGGTGTCGGAGAAGACCACCCGAGGAGTTGCCTTGTACAGCTCGGCGAACTCGGCTTCGACGGGGTCGCCGGCCGCCCGTTCCGGGTCGGTCCAGTAGTCCTCCATGGCCTCGTACAGCCGCCGGCCGAACAGAAAGACGCTCGTCTCCACGGTCTGTCGATTGGAGAATCGATGCGATTCCTCGTCGGGCATCGAGTAGTCGAGGCTGCCGTCGGGATCCTCTATGTAGCCGTCGAGGGAAACATGCAAGTTGTAGGTCAGAATCGCCATGGATGCTCCTGGGGTCGGTGGTGTCACGAGTACCGACTTATGGCCGTCTCGGAATTAACCGGTGCCGGCAGCGCCATCCGAGGCTTCGATGCGCCGAAAACGGTAAGAGAATTAGTCGAGGGCCCAGGGTTCGATCGATTTTTTGCGGGCATCCACTCGAAGAGGTCAGCGAATCGGCTGGTCACGAGGTGGAGGTTTTCCATGTATTTGCACGTTCAGTCGCTCATTCACGATATTCCTACCGACGAGCCCGATCCCGCTGCCGCGAATGCTCTTCAGGAGGGTCTCGGCGGGCAGTTCGGCGAGATGCGAACGATGATGCAGTATCTGTTCCAGGCCATGAACTTCCGTGGGGCGGCGGCCAAGCCGTACCGCGACCTCATCCAGGGAATCGGCACCGAGGAGATCAGTCACGTCGAGCTGATCGGCACCACTATTTCTCGTCTGCTCGACGGCTCTCCGCAGTACCAGGGCAAGGTCTCGGACCCGCTGGACACACCCGGTGCCGGCGGAGCAGTCCCGCTGAATCTGGCGCTGTCGCAAGGCAACATCCATCACTACCTCGTGGGTTCACAGGGAGCGCTTCCGGTGGACTCGGTCGGCAATCCGTGGAGTGGCAGCTACGTCTACAACTCGGGAAACCTGGTACTCGACCTGCTCTACAACCTGATGCTGGAGTCGACCGGTCGGTTGCAGAAATGCCGGATGTACGAAATGACCGACAACAAGGCGGCACGGTCGACCATCTCGTATCTCATCGTGCGCGATCAGGCGCACGAGAACGGATACGCAAAGGCTCTGGAGACCCTCGGAGTCGACTGGAAGAAAACGCTACCCATTCCGAAGACAAACGCCGAAAAGTTTCCCGAGGTCGCCAAACTGGTCGAACTCGGATTGCAGAGCAAGCAATACAGCTTCGATCTCACCGGTGCATCCGAGGCAGGCCGTATCTACCAGGGCATGTCGCCCTCGAAGGACGGCACCGATCTCGATGCCAGTGAGCAGGCTCCCGAGGGTGCCCCGCTCGAGATCGCGCCGGAGCGACTCGAGGAGTTCGCACCGGGCCTCGACACCGACCTGATGGAATTGATCCAGAAGACGGCCGAGATGGAAATGGCCGAGATCGACGCAACCTTCGGAAAGATGAAGTAGCGCAGCACCTTACGAGCCCGGTCTTCGACTGTCACGTCGAAGTCCGGGTTTCTCAGGTCCAGTAGAGCAGCTGCGCATCCGGCAGAACGCTGCGAAGTTCGTCGGTGAACCAGCTGCGCATCTCCGCCATCGTGTCCTTAGGATAGACGTATTTCACGCCGCCGAACTTGTTTCGCTTCGCCGTGCGCGCGCCCTCGTCCATCTCCAGTTTCGTTCCCGGATACCAGCTCAGCAGTACATCCTTGCTCGACGGCGTGAAGCGGTGAGTGATGATTTCGGCGGTCAGATCGAGATCGGGCACATCGCGCAACGCGTCGGAGACATTTGCAAGCAGTCGAGCGTACTGCTCGCGCCACTGCGGGATCGGCATGATCGGCGCGATCGTCAACCCCACTCGGTAACCGGCCAGTGCCAATTGCCGCAGCGCTTCTATCCGAGCCGGCATACGTGCCGTGCCGCCCTCGAAGCGGTGAGCGATGTCATCGGCGTTGACCGACAACCGAACTCGCGTTCGGCGGCCGTGGTCGAGTGTCACCAGCTCTCGGACGTCGTCGAACTTGGTGGTGAAACGCAGATGCCACGCATGGATCAAGTGGTGGGCGGCGCACGTCGTGAAGATCGCGGCGGTGGCTACCGCCAGCCGGTTGTTACGGAACTGCCCGGTTCGCAACAGCCCTCGGACGATGAACAGCACGATCCCCGAGTACGCAGCAGCGGTGATCCCGTTGAGGATCACCACCCAGAGCCAGCCGCTCACCGCGACCCCTCATCGGATCGGTAGACCGGGCTCACGTGTCGGTTCGAGTCGACGACGAGCACGAAGCGACCCCCAGGTTCGTAGCGCGTTGCACAAGATGATCGGACCGGAACCGATGTTCACGTCGACAAACACCCGAGTTGACCAGTGTTTCATCGTATTGTGCTCTGCGAAGGTTATCGCAGTTCTTTTCGTACTGCTGCCAATCGGGCGGCACAGAATCGGGCGTTGCGTCGGCTGATTCGGACGTACGGTCCGCCGCCGAACGAGCACGAAGCGTCGGGTATGAAGCTCTCATGCCCTTCGCCGATGAACTGCTCGGTCCGGACGCAGCCCACACGTTGTTTCGAACCATCCGCACAGTCGCACCGGACGCGGATCTGTCGTTGCTTCGAGAGTCGTCGGACGGGTTGAGTCCGCTCGCACTCCGAGCACGCGCCGACCTGCTGCGTGACGCGCTACTGACAGGGCTGCCGGGCGACTACGCCCAGTTCGCTCGGACCATCCGACTGGCCGCTGCGGATCCCGACTTTCGAGGCTGGTCCATCTGGCCCGTGACGAGTGCCGTCGCATCGAAGGCCGTCGACGAGCGCACTGCGACCGCGTTCGACGACGGGATGTCCCTGCTCGCCGAGCTGACCGGCCGACTGACCTCCGAATTCGCCATCCGGACCTTTCTCCGAACCGATCTGGATCGGGCTCTCGCCATCGCCGCCGAATGGACGCAATCACCGGACGAACACGTACGCCGCCTCGCGTCGGAGGGCACCCGACCGTATCTGCCGTGGTCGGTGAGAGTGCCCGAAATACTTGCGCGCCCCGGCGTGACCGTGCCGATTCTGGACAGGCTCTACCGAGACGACAGTGACTACGTGCGGCGGTCGGTTGCCAACCATCTCAACGACTTCAGCCGAGACATCCCGGATGTCGTCGTCGGGACCGCGGCGCGGTGGCTGGGCGAGCCGGACGCCAACACCGACCGGCTCGCACGCCATGCGCTTCGGACAGTGATCAAGAAGGGAAACACCGACGCGCTCGCGTTACTGGGTTTCGCCCCGGCCGACCTCGAGGTGACGGGCCCTGCCGTGGACGTAGCCGAGCTGCAGATCGGCGAGAGCCTGGGATTCACCGCGAAAATTCGCAACGTCGGCGTCGAGCCCGCACAGATCGCGATCGACTACGTCGTACACCACACCAAGGCGAACGGCGGGGTGACGGGGAAAACGTTCAAGCTGACGACCAAATCGGTTGCGCCCGGCGAGAGCATCGAGGTTGCGCGCCGACACTCGTTCAGACCGTTGACCACGCGCACGTACTACCCCGGCCCGCACTCGATCGCGCTCCAGATCAACGGTGTGAGTTACGGTCTCGCGGAGTTCGTGCTCGTCCTCTAGCCGCAAGTTTTGTACCACGCACATGCGGCACATCGGCTACGTCCGTACGGTCGATGAGGTGCGTGGACAGTGGCGGTGGCTGGCAGTGGTGCTCGGCATCGCCGTGCTCGTCGCCACGCCCTCGGTGATCGAGCGCCTGCCCGTCGCCGCGTCGGACATCGGTGCGGCGGAACTGCTGTCTCGGGTCCAGTCCTCCACCGCAACACCGTATTCGGGCTACGCCCAGGCGGTCGGCGGCGTCACCCTGCCGGTCACCGACGGACTCGGCGGCCTACCGGATCTGTTGGGCGACACCACGACCCTGCGCGCCTGGTACCGGGCCCCGGACAGCTTTCGCGTCGACACCGTCCGCCTCGCCGGTGAGCGCGGTCTCTACCGGTCCCCGGCTCTGCTGTGGAGATGGGACTACGAACAGAACACGGCCGTGGCAACCCCGGTCCCCGAACCGAGCCTGCGTCTGCCGCGCGAGGCCGACCTGCTGCCGCCGGAGCTCGGGCAGCGGTTGCTCGGTGAGGCGACCGCCGACGAGGTCACTCGAATGCCGACTCGCCGAATTGCCGGCCGGGACGCCCCTGGCCTGCGGCTTGCCCCCGCCGAGCCGCAGAGCACGATCACCGAGGTCGACGTGTGGGTCGACCCCGACAGCGGGCTGCCACTGCAGGTCGACGTGCTCGCCGGCGGGGCCGCTCGCCCTGTTGTCAGCACTGCGTTCCTGGACTTCTCACCCGAGATGCCCGACGCCGACACCGTCCGTTTCGTCCCGCCCCCGGGAACCGATGTGCAGCAGCAGGACGGCCTCGACATCGCCTCGTTCGCCGACGGGATCGACTCTCCCCGTCTTCCGTCGACTCTGTCCGGACTGGATCAGAGGGACCGCGACGGACCGGGTTCCGTCGGAATCTACGGCCGTGGCGTGACCGAGCTGATCGCCGCTCCCCTACCGCGCCGCGCTGCGCGCGGGCTCGTCGAGCAGCTGCGGGACGCTCCCGGCGCAGTTGTCACCGGCGACAGCGTGGCGCTGTCGATCGGACCGCTGAACGTCCTGATCACCGAGCCCGCCGGAGAACGCCGCCGATATCTGCTCTCCGGCACCGTCACCGCAGAAACCTTGGCCACCGCCGCCCAGCAGCTCGAAGGAGCAGCCACATGATCCGCACGACCGGTCTCACCAAGCGCTACGGATCGGTGCGGGCCGTCGACGGTGTCGATCTGGACGTACGCGCCGGCGACATCTACGGCTTCGTGGGCGCGAACGGCTCCGGCAAGACGACAACCGTTCGGATGCTGCTCGGTCTGGTCTTGGCCACCTCCGGGCAGATGCAGGTGCTCGGCGAGGAGATGCCGCGGCGACGCACGAGCGTGCTGCCGCGGGTGGGGGCACTGATCGAGAACCCCGCCGCCTACCCCAACCTCTCCGGACGCCGGAACCTCACGCTGCTCGACGCGGCCGGCCCCGGTGGTTCCCGGCGCACTCGAACCGCCCGCGTGGGCGAGGCCCTCGAGCAGGTGGGCCTCGCCGGGGTCGGACGCAGGCCGGTCAAGCAGTACTCGCTCGGCATGCGGCAACGCCTCGGCTTGGCCGCGGCCCTCATGCGCACACCCGAGCTGCTGATACTCGACGAGCCGACCAACGGCCTCGATCCACAGGGAATCCTCGAGATTCGAGAGTTGTTGCTGGACTTGCATTCCCGGGGCACCACCGTGTTCCTCTCGAGCCACCTGCTGGCCGAGGTGGAGCAATTGTGCGACCGAGTGGGAGTGCTCGATCGAGGTCGCCTCGTTCTGCAGGATCAGCTCTCGGCGTTCCAGCAACCCACGGGCCGAGTGCTCGTGCGCACCCCCGACCCCGCCGACGCGGTGACGGTCCTGTCCGATGTGGAGGACGCCACCGTGCTCGAGCGTGACGGACAGCAGCTCGTGATCGAACACCCTGATCCGGCCCTGCTCAATCGACTACTCGTCGAAGGCGGGGTACGAGTGAGCGAGTTGAGCCCGCAGCAGATGAGCCTGGAGCAGTCGGTGCTGGCGGTCACCGGCGACAGTGCGGACCGAGTCGACGGTCCCGCCGGCCCGCGAGCAGGTTCCACCCGGTCGGAGGTGACCGCATGATCGGCGTCGAACTGCGCGCGATGCTTCGCCGACCCCGCACCTGGGTCGTCATCCTCCTGCTCAATCTGCTGCCCACCATCGTCGCGGGCCTGCTGGCCCTCACCGACGTCGGTCCGCGTCCCGGCGACGGCCCTGCGTTCCTGTCCGCGGTGACCACCAACGGACAGCTCTTCCCACTCGCCGCCCTCGCCATCGTGCTCCCGCTGTTTCTGCCCGTCGCGGTGTCGGTCATCGCCGGCGATTCCGTCGCCGGGGAGGCCCAGGCCGGCACCCTGCGTTACCTGCTGGCTCGCCCGGTGGGACGAACCAAGCTACTGGTGGCGAAGCTGATCTCGGTGGCCGCGTTCGTGCTGCTGGCCGTGGTCATCGTGGCAGCCGTCGCATACTTCGTCGGCACGACGCTGTTCGACACCACGTCGTTGGCCGGCGTCTCGAGCGTGTCAGGCACGGTACTGACCGACGAACAGGTCGCCGTACGCACCGTCATAGCGGTGCTCTACGTGACCCTGTCGATGCTCGGAGTCGCCGCCATGGGGCTGTTCCTGTCGACCCTGACCGACTCGCCACTCGCAGCAACGCTGGGCGCGTTGGCGTTCCTCATCGCCAGCTCGCTACTGCTGACGCTGGACGCCGCCGACGCCATCGCGCCGTACCTGCCGACGCGGTACTGGCTGGCCTTCGTCGATCTCTTCCGCGACCCGGTGCCGACGCGGGACCTGGTGCGCGGCGTCGGTTTGCAGGGCGTCTACGTCGTCGTGCTCCTGGGGGCCGCGTGGGCGAATTTCACGACCAAGGACATCACGAGCTGAGACGGCTGCAGTCGGCTGCGCCGAGCTCGACGGTAGAGCTGCCGTCCAACTGGGCCGAGACCATCGCGCCGACGAGAGGATCACGGGGCAGACTTTCGTGGTCGACGGCCGAGTCCGCGCACACGCTCTGCACGGGGATGTCGATCGCCCCGTCGAGGCGGGCGGAGTTCGGCGGGGTCACCACCTGATCCAATTCGGTCCAGATCGACACCCACTGCGGCCCGTCCGGCGTCTCGTCGCCAGAGTTCAAGCCGGCCAGCACGGAGCTGTTCGGGGCCAGCTGCTGGCAGGCGATCGGGCATCGGTCGGGTAGGACCTGGGCCGCCAGCCCCGCCACCTGGGTGCCGTGGTGTGGGGAGCCGAGGGTCACGATGCGCCGGGCCTGCTCGGCACCGCCCAGATCGGTGGCCCAGATCCGGGCCACCACCCCGCCGGCGGAGTACCCGACGACGTCGACCGAGGTCGCTCCCGTCCGAGTCAGTGCCGCGTCGACGGCGTCGCGCAGTGTCTGCGCCTGTGCGGTCAGGTCGCCGACGCCACCATCGGGCAAGGCCACGACGGTGGCGTCGCGGCCGTTCTCCCGTAGTTCCGCCGCAAGCACCTCGAGAGCATCGGTGGATCCGCCGAACCCGGGTACCAACAGCACCGGGCCGGGAACGGACTGGTCGACGCTCGCGACGGGGTCGTTCGTGGACCGCGATGCGACGAAAGCCGCCACAGCCGCGAGAACCCCGATCAAAACGAGAGCGAGTGCGACGTACACGAGGCGACGACGGGCCGGAGCGAGGGAGGCGAACACCTCGTCCAGTGTGCCCGTCGACGGTGGTGCGGAAGGTCAGGCCATCTACGGTTCAGCTTTCGATGGCGGTGATCGCGTCGATAGCAATGACGGCGGTGACGTAAGGGGACCCTGTAGGGACCTCGGTGAGGGCGACGGTGATGTAGCCACCGTCGTCATCGTTGTTGTCGACGGCCCCGATCTTGCCGATGTGCTGATGTCCGTCGATGGTGCTGATTCGGACGGGGGTTTCGGTATCGGAGTAGTTGGTGAAGATGACGGCGTCGATCATGTGGGTGTTCCTGTTCGTTCGGTGATGGATGTCGCGGGGTCCGCGAGGCCGACGAGTCCGACGCTCACCGGAGCGGGATACGAAAAAGCCCCTCACAGATTTGCATCGGTGAGGGGCTGAGTCTGAGCCGCCTAAGAGAATCGAACTCTTGACCTTTTCATTACGAGTGAAATGCTCTACCGACTGAGCTAAGGCGGCGT
Source organism: Rhodococcus sp. IEGM 1354 (assembly GCF_030056855.1). NCBI lineage: Bacteria > Bacillati > Actinomycetota > Actinomycetes > Mycobacteriales > Nocardiaceae > Rhodococcus > Rhodococcus sp. IEGM 1354. Next base: position 26,789 of record NZ_JASHKT010000011.1, on the reverse strand, counting down.
GCCTTTCGGCGTTGGTGAGTCTAACGGAGCATCGGGTCGAAACGAAAATCGCCCTCCCTGGAGGTCAGCCCGCGAGGCCGAGTCCTTCCGCAGGCCCGCTGAGGATCGTCTTGACGTGCCTGGTCAGGTCGTCGGCGAGCACTTCGGTCTCCCCCGCCTCCAGGGCGTCGAGCACCTGGCGCACCACGTCGCGCGGGTCGTTCTTCGGGACGTCGAGTTCGGCGATCATGTCGGTGTCGGTGTACCCGAGATGCACCCCGACAACGAGGGTTCCCTGCGGTGCGAGCTCGAGCCGGAGCGAGTTGGTGGCCGACCAGATCGCCGCCTTCGATGCCCCGTAGGCACCCGCACCGCCGAGCCACGACAGCACCGAGTGAATGTCGACCAACGCCCCGCCGCCGTTTGCCTTCAGGATCGGAGCGAACTCTTGCGCGATTCGCAGCGCGCCGAAGACATTGGTCTCGAACACCGCGCGAACATCATCGATCGACGTCGTCAGCAACGGTGTCGTTCCGGGAGCGCCGGCGTTGTTGAAGACGATCGACACATCGGATGCGATATCGGCAAGTGCAGCAACGGAATCCGCGTCGGTGACATCGAGAGCAACGGGCACCACCCGAGGATCCGAGTCCTCTCGCGGGCTCCTCGCAGTCGCGTACACCTTCGTTGCCCCACGCTCGAGCAATGCGTCGACTGTCGCCTTGCCCAGACCGCGCTGACCGCCGGTCACCAATACCGTTGCTCCTGAAACAGACACCATCGAACTCACCCTTACGACAGAGGTTAAATGCTTTTGACTCTGTCAGTAGTAGTTGACCAGTTCGACATAGTCAAATACTGTTCACTTATGTCACAGTCGCCGACGGAGCGCTTTCACCTCGCACCGGCACCCGACGGACTGCAGGTGGTTCAAAATCTGCTCAACACGCGAGCCATCGACGCGTACGGCCTCCCCGACCTCCTAGCGGACGGGAAGGCAGCCTCGCTCGTGTGGGAGACCACGCTGTCGGACGACGATGCGGCCACGCTGCGGGCTCTGCGCTCGGATGTCGAAGCGGCCATTGCCGGCGACCTGCCCACGCGTCCGGCCGTCCGAGCAGAACTCGTACCGGGCGACGACGGCACCGTACGACTGATGCCGACCGGCACCGGGGCCGACTACATCGCGTCGAAGACGTGGTCCGAAGTACTTCTCGCCCAACAAGCGGACACGTGGCGTCGACTCAAGCGATGCAAGAACGAGGCATGTGGATCTGCCTTCTACGACCGCTCCCGCAACAACAGCGGCGTGTGGCACGACGTGAAGACGTGCGGCAATGTCGCCAATCTTCGCGCCTCACGGGCCCGACGGAAAATTCAGAGCTAGCGCAGGACATCCCCGAGCGTCGCGACCATCGCATAGATCGCAAATTTCGGTTTTGCGTTGACAGCCAACGACTCTCGGCATTCGAGGATCGCCTCGATACTTTTCAGCAGAGCCTCGGGCGGTACGGCTTTCGCCATTCGCTCGACCTGCTCGGCCATGTCGGGGTGCGTGGCCGTCGCGGTCGATCCGTACGAACGCGCGAGCGCATCGCGGTACAGGCCCACCAGGTCCATCAACGCCCGGTCCAGCGAGTCGCGGCCGGTTCTGGTGGCGCGAGACTTCTGCCGCTTCTCGAGGTCCTTGAGCACTCCGGCCGAGCCACGCAATGCTCCGGCAGCGCCCTTACCTGTGCCTCCGGCTCCGAGGGCCGTGCGCAACTCCTCGGTCTCGGCCTCGTCACGAGTGGCACTCATTTCCTTGGCCTCGTCCTCGGCGGCCTTCACCAGTTCCTCGGCTGCGAGGTACGCCTGATTGGGACGGGCCGCGGCCGACGCCAGGGCAAGTGCCCGCTTGCGCCGCGCCCGCGCGTCCTCGTCGGTGGCGAGTCGGCGTGCTCTGCCCACATGGCCGCCGCTGATCGACGCGGCCCATTCCGCCGTCTCGGCGTCGAGCTTGTCGCGGGTCTGCAGCACCTGCGCGATGGCCGGCACTGTGGGCGTCACCAACGAGACGTGCCGGCATCGCGAGCGCAGCGTCACCGAGATGTCCTGCGGATCGACCGATGGAGCGCACAACAGGAACACCGTCCGAGCGGGCGGCTCCTCGACGACCTTGAGCAGCACGTTCCCGGCACCCTCGGTGAGTCGATCGGCATCCTCGACGACGACCACCTGCCACAGACCGGTGCTCGGCCGACGCGACGCGACCGAGACGATGTCTCGCATCTCCTTGGTACTGATGCTCAGACCCTCCGGGATGACGCGTCGCACATCGCCGTGAGTGCCTGCCATCGTCGTCGAACACGCCTGACAATGCCCACACCCCGGAGTGCCCTCGGTGGTGCACTGCAACGCCGCAGCGAAGCACAGGGCGGCGATGGAACGCCCGGACCCGGGAGGGCCGGTGAAGAGCCACGAATGCGTCATCGCCGACGAGTCGACGCCCGTACGAGCAGCCACCGCTGCAGCCGTCAGATCGGCCTCGACATCTTCCTGACCGACCAAACGATCGAACACACCCGCCATGCTGGCAACCCTAACGGTTGGGACCGACTACTCCCGGCGCACTGTTCCCGGACAGTGCCGAACTCGAAGCTATGGACATAATCGCTGCCGATTCCATCCACAACTTCGAGTTCGCAGGCTATTCGCCGTCGGTCTTCTTCGCCGGAGCCTTCTTCGCAGCAGCCTTCTTCGTCGTCGTCTTGGCCGCCGTCGTCTTCGTGGCGGTCTTCTTGGCTGCAGCCTTCTTGGCCGGAGCCTTCTTCGCGGCAGCCTTCTTGGCCGGAGCCTTCTTCGCAGCGGCCTTCTTCGCCGGTGCCTTCTTCTTCACCGGGCCACGAGCACGCCTGTCCGCCAACAACTCCGACGCGCGATCGTCGGTGATCGTCTCGACCTCGTCGTCCTTGCGCAGGCTCGCGTTGGTCTCACCGTCGGTGACGTACGGTCCGAATCGGCCATCCTTGATCACCATCGGCTTCTCGCTGATCGGGTCGACGCCCAGCTCGCGCAGCGGCGGCTTGGCCTCACCCTGACGGCCCCGACGCTTGGGCTCGGCGTAGATCTTCAGAGCCTCTTCGAGACTGACCGTGAACATCTGATCCTCGTCGGCGAGCGAGCGAGAATCGGTGCCCTTCTTCAGATACGGGCCATAGCGGCCGTTCTGCGCGGTGATCTCTTCCTTGGACTCGGGATCGACACCGACGACGCGTGGCAACGACAGCAGCTTGAGCGCATCCTCGAGCGTGATCGTCGCCAGATCCATCGACTTGAGCAACGAGCCGGTCCGCGGCTTGGGGCCGGTGGCTTTCTTCGCAGCAGCCTTCTTGGCCGGAGCCTTCTTGGCCGCGGCCTTCTTCACCGCAGTCTTGACGCCACCGCCGCCATCACCGTCGTTGCCGGACGGCACCGGGACGATATCGGGCTCGGGGGGCGTGGGTTCGGGTTCCGGCTCGGGCAGGATCTCGGTGACGTAGGGCCCGAAACGGCCTTCCTTCGCCACGATGTCGTGACCGGTCAGCGGATCCACACCGAGCTTGCGGCCCTCTTGTGGTGTGGCGAAGAGCTTTTCGGCGAAATCGATCGTCAGCTCGTCCGGCGGCAAGTCGTCGGGCAGGTTGGCGCGCTGGCTGATCGGATCGCCGTCCGGATCGTCGTCGTTCTTGACCATGCGCTCGAGGTACGGACCGTAACGGCCCACGCGCACATGGATTTCGCGTCCTTCGGAGTCGTCGAACAGACGAATCGAGTTGATGGTGCGCGCATCGATGTCTTCGAGGTTCTGGCCCACCATCTTCTTCAGGCCACCCGAGCGCGCCACCGATCCTTCGGCACCGGTCTCGCCGCCGAAGTAGAAGCTCTGCAGCCAATCTCCGCGCCGCTCACGGCCTCCCGCGATCGCATCGAGATCGTCTTCCATACCAGCGGTGAAGTCGAAGTCCACCAGACGTCCGAAGTGCGCTTCCAGCAACGCAATCACCGAGAACGCCACCCACGACGGCACGAGAGCGCTGCCACGCTTGTAGACGTAACCGCGGTCGAGGATCGTCTTGATGATCGACGAATACGTCGACGGCCGACCGATTCCCAACTCTTCGAGCGTCTTGATCAGCGACGCCTCGGTGAATCGAGCAGGCGGGTTGGTGGTGTGACCGTCGGGATCGAGCTTGGTGGCCGTCACCGCCTGGCCGGCCTTCAACGCGGGCAGACGCGACTCGGCGTCGTCGGTCTGGCCGCCTGCCTCGTCGTCGACGCTCTCGACGTAGGCCTTGAGGAAGCCCGCGAACGTGATGGTGCGACCCGACGCGGAGAACGTGCACTCCTCGCCGGTACCCGCAGTTCCGGTGATGCGCAGCGTCAGCGTGGTGCCGCGCAGATCCGCCATCTGCGACGCCACCGTGCGCTGCCAGATCAGCTCGTAGAGCCGGAACTCGTCGGTCTGCAGCGCCGAATGCAGCTGACCGGGAGTCTGGAACACGTCGCCCGAGGGACGGATGGCCTCGTGCGCCTCCTGCGCGTTCTTGACCTTGCGGGTGTACTGCCGCGGAGTGGGGTGCACGTACTCGGGGCCGTAGAGCTCGGTCGCCTGCGCCCGCGCCGCGGAGACCGCAGACGCGGACAGCGACGTCGAGTCGGTACGCATGTAGGTGATGTAGCCGTTCTCGTACAGACGCTGCGCGACGCGCATGGTCCGCTCGGAACTGAACCGCAGCTTGCGGCCGGCCTCCTGCTGCAGGGTCGACGTCATGAACGGCGGGTACGGCTTGCGCGTGTACGGCTTGTCCTCGGCGGACGCGACGGTGAGGTCGACACCTTCGAGCGCGTCGGCGAGGCGTCGGGCATGCGGTTCGTCGAGAACGGTGACCGACTCGGTCTTCAGCTTGCCGTCGGGACCGAAGTCGCGGCCGGCGGCGACGCGATTTCCGTCGACGTTGACCAGACGAGCTCCGAAACTGCGCGGGCTGGCCTCGGCCCCGGCGTCGAGGGTGGCAGAAATATCCCAGTATTCGGCGCTACGGAACGCCATCCGCTCGCGTTCGCGCTGGACGATGATGCGGGTGGCGACGGACTGCACTCGGCCTGCCGACAGCTTCGGCATGACCTTCTTCCACAGCACCGGGCTGACCTCGTAGCCGTAGAGACGGTCGAGGATGCGGCGGGTTTCCTGTGCGTCGACGAGGTCTTGGTCCAGGTCGCGAGTATCGGCGGCGGCCGCGAGGATCGCCGGCTTGGTGATCTCGTGGAAGACCATGCGTCGAACCGGGACTTTGGGGTTCAGGGTCTCGAGGAGATGCCAAGCGATGGCCTCACCCTCGCGGTCGGGGTCAGTGGCGAGATACAGCTCGTCGGCGTCCTTGAGCAGGCTCTTGAGCTCTGCGACCTTGCCCTTCTTCTCGGGCGAGACGACGTACAGGGCCTCGAAGTCGTGGTCGACGTCCACGCCCAGACGTGCCCAGGGCTCGCCTTTGTACTTGGCGGGCACGTCGGCAGCACCACGAGGCAGGTCGCGGATATGGCCGACGGAGGCCTCGACGACATAGTTGCTCCCCAAGTAGGGAGCGATCTTTTTGGCCTTGGTCGGAGACTCGACGATGACCAGACGACGCGGCTCGGCGGAGCTGTCCCCCGAGCCGTTGTTACGTGCTGCCACCTTGCTGCCGAACCTTCCCTAGTGCGTTTTCACAAGCAGATTTGCCTGCCCCACTCCTAACAGACTGACATACGTCGAGCAAATACTCGCAGATCAGTCATTCATCCTCCTACTCAGCGTGGGGCCAATTGGTACGGGCGTCCATATTCGCAGGAGCCTCGCCGACGTTCTCGGTGAGGCGCAACAGCCGACGTCGGCCGGTGATTCGGAGGCCCGGATTGGACCCGCGGGTGCCGATCAGAGTCGGCGCGATGCCCGCGCGCATCAACGATTGAGCGAGGACCGCATGAGTCTCCGGCGCGTGCGGATCGAGGCCGAGTACATAGCGTTCCCCCTCCGCCTCGGGTCGCCCCGACGCGAGCACCCATGCCCGCAACTCCCGAGAACCGGGCACCCACCCGGGAGGCACGGCTTTCACCGCACCCTTGGTCCACAGCGACGCCAACGCGGACAGTTCCGGAACCGACGCGGTGCGGACCAGAGGACGGTCTTCTTCGGACCGTCCCAGCTCTGCCGACAGGCCGCACTGTTCGATCAACTCGGCAATGGCATCGGCCCGCCACTGCGCGTCGACGACGACAGAGATGCGCGCCGATCCCGAGGACGTGACGACATGGCCGGTGGCAGCCAGCAGTCCGCTGAGATCGGTCACCGCGGGCGGCAACGACTCTGCAGAGAAGAAGGACAGCTGGTTCACAGCATGGACATTAGGACATCGACACCGGCAGACACTGCTTTCGACTCTTCCTGGTGGTTCGCCACGAACGAAACATCCCCCTTTCTCGAACGGCTTTTCACGGCCGATCGAGAAAGGGGGATGAAGGTTCTCGTCTCCGAAGAGAAAAGAATCAGACTGCGCGAACGCCCGTTGCCTGAGGACCCTTGGTGCCCTGGCCGACCTCGAACTCGACGCGCTGGTTCTCCTCGAGGGTGCGGAAGCCGCTGCCCTGGATCTCGGAGTAGTGAACGAAAACGTCAGCGGAGCCGTCTTCTGGTGCGATGAATCCAAAGCCCTTTTCGGCGTTGAACCACTTCACAGTTCCCTGTGCCATGCTTTTCCTTCTCTTTCTAACACCGGATTCGATGGAGCGCACTTTCGATCCATCGGGCCGGTTCCGACCGCTGCACTTGTACGAATCCCCCTCAGGATTCCCCCTGATGGACGAGCTCTCCCAGTACCGCGCCCGCAACATAAGATCCTGCGAAGCGTAGAACGAACACAGAAGCTGCGACCGCGTCAAGTGAACCATGAACTCCGCGTTCGCAACAGTCGAAAACCGACCCTTTTCGAACAAATTGCCCGTCTTGTAACAACACACAACGCCGGACCGGTGGAATGCGGCTCTCACCAGGGCTCGAGCCGCTCGTTTCGGGTCCGCGATAGCATGAGGACCCCAGGTCGCGTAGGCCCGAAGCGCTGGCCAGTAGATCGAACGAACGCATGGAGACCGGCAGTGAGCGAGAAGCATCCGCACGACGGTGCGGATGTCCGGAGTTACGGGCAGCGGCTGCTGGATCGAGTGTTGGCCGGTACCCCCGCCGACGACGGCCCCGTCACGCACGTCGCCGAGTTGCCGGCTCGATCGTCCAGCTTTGCCCCCTGGCCGTCGTGGGTCGGCCCGGAAGTGGTGCAGGTGATCACCTCTCGGGGCATCGCACAACCGTGGACGCATCAGGCCCGGGCCGCGACGCTCGCCGCCGAGGGCAGTCACGTGGTGCTCTCGACGAGTACCGCGTCGGGCAAATCGTTGGCCTATCAGCTGCCCATTCTGACCACGCTGGCCGCCGATGCCCGGGCGACGGCGCTGTATCTCGCACCGACCAAGGCCCTCGGAGCCGATCAGTTACGCACCACCATCTCGATCACCGACGAGTTGCGTTCGCTGTCAGACGATCTCGCCGAGGTGTTTCCCAGCTCGTACGACGGCGACACCCCGATCGAGATTCGGCAGTGGGCCAGAACCAATGCACGCTGGATCTTCACCAATCCCGACATGTTGCACCTGGGCATCCTCGGCGCGCACGAGCGATGGTCGCGTTTCCTGCGCAACCTGCGCTATGTGGTGGTCGACGAATGCCATTACTACCGCGGTGTTTTCGGCTCCAACGTCGCCCTGGTGCTGCGTCGGTTGCGACGCCTCTGCGCGCGCTACGGAGCGTCTCCGGTGTTCGTTCTCGCCAGTGCCACCACTTCGGAGCCGGGACGCGCAGCGAGTCGACTCATCGGAGCGCCCTGCGAGGAGATCACCGAGGACGGCTCGCCCCACGGAGCGCGTACCGTCGCACTCTGGGAACCACCGCTGCTCAAGGAGATCACCGGCGAGAACGGTGCGCCGGTACGCAAATCGGCGGGGGCCGAGGCGTCGCGCATCATGGCGGATCTGTTGATCGAGGGTGCGCGAACACTCGCGTTCGTACGGTCCAGGCGCGGAGCCGAGGTCACTGCGTTGGGGACCCAGAGAATTCTCGCCGACGTCGATCCGCAATTGGTCCGACGCGTCGCCGCTTATCGCGCAGGCTATTTGGCCGAGGATCGTCGCAAACTCGAACGCGACCTGTCCGACGGCACCCTGCTGGGAGTGGCCACCACCAACGCACTCGAACTCGGCGTCGACATCGCCGGTTTGGACGCCGTCATCGTCGCCGGCTTTCCGGGGACCGTCGCGTCGTTCTGGCAGCAGGGCGGGCGCGCCGGACGACGCGGAGAGGGCTCACTGCTGGTGCTCGTCGCGCGCGACGATCCGTTGGATACCTACCTGGTGCATCACCCGGCGGCCCTGCTGGACAAGCCGGTCGAGGCAACCGTCACCGACCCCACCAATCCGTACATCCTCGCTCCCCAATTGCTCTGCGCTGCAGTCGAACTACCGATCACCCTCGCCGAGGCCGAGGCGTTGAGCGCGGAATCCGTACTCGAAGAGCTCGAGCTCAAGGGCTACGTGCGTAAGCGTCCTCACGGGTGGTTCATCACCCCCGAGGGGCAGCAACTGTCTCCGCACGGTGCGGTCAACATTCGCGGCGGCACGGGCGTGCAGGTCGCCATCGTCGACGGCGAGTCCGGCCGCATGCTCGGCACCGTCGACGGCGGCCGTGCCCCTGCCACAGCGCATCCCGGTGCGGTGCACATACATCAGGGCGAATCCTTCGTGGTCGACGAGCTCGATCTCGAGGCCGGCCTCGCGCTGGTGCACGCCGAACAACCCGAGTGGAACACCTCGGCCCGCGAGATCACCGACATCGCGATCACCGCGGTGCACGAATCCGTCGACTACGGCGAGGTCCGCGTCGCACTGGTGCAGGTGAACGTCACCCATCAGGTGGTGGGATATCTTCGACGACTGCTCTCGGGTGAGGTCCTCGATTCCATCGAACTCGACATGCCGGCCCAGACCCTCGACACCCGCGCCGTCATGTACACCATCACCCCGGAGTTGTTGGAGCACAGCGGCGTTCCGTTCGAAAGATTCCCCGGATCGCTGCACGCGGCCGAGCACGCCGCCATCGGCTTACTGCCGTTGGTCGCGACCTGCGATCGATGGGACATCGGTGGAGTGTCGACGGCTCTACACCCCGACACCGGCCTGCCGACGGTCTTCGTCTACGACGGATACGACGGCGGAGCAGGTTTCGCAGACCGCGGGCACGTGGCCATCGCCGACTGGCTCGCCGCCACCAAGGACGCCATCGTCTCCTGCGAATGCCAGACCGGCTGCCCATCCTGCGTGCAATCACCGAAATGCGGAAACGGAAACGATCCGCTGGACAAAGACGGTGCCGTTCGAGTGCTGACTGCTATTTTGGCGGCGATTACTCGGGAGCCGTGAGCCTCGGGTTCGGCGCAAACGCGCGCGCATTTGTCATACGCGCGCAAATTGCCGGGGTTTGGCGGCGAATCCGACCCATTTTCAGCAAAGGCGCGCGCGTTTGCGGTATGGGGACACACCACCGCCCTGGACACCCTGCCGCGTAGCCACATTCGGCGCTACGACGGCTCCGTCTTGTTGCGGATGGACAGTGCCGCGGCAGACGATCGGATGTGTTCTTCGGCCGACTTCATTGCACGCTCCGCATCACCGGCTTCGACTGCGGCCAGGATCTGTCGATGTTCGGCATTCAGCGTGTCGGCCAACGAGTCCCAATCGTCGATCTCCAACAACGCGGCGAGGATGGGCGCACGCATCGATTCCCGGATCGCTGCGGTGAGCGACGCAACGAAGTCGTTACCCGAGGCCTCGGCCAACGCGATGTGAAAGTTCGTGTCGGCGTCGTTGAAGACCTCTCGGGTGACACCCTGCGCTGCCATGATGTCCACTGCGTTCCTGGCCTGCTCGAGCTTGTCCTGATCAGGCGCGACAGCAGCAAGGTGAACACTTGCCCGCTCGAGAGCGACTCGGGTGCTGATCAAGTCGTCGATCCTGAAGTTGGCGAGCGCTACGTGCAGGCGAAGGAGACGAGTGAGCGCCGGCCGCGGCAGAGCCGCAACGAAGGTGCCGGCCCCCGGTCCTGATCCCGGTGACGACCGCAGAATTCCGCTGCTCTCGAGGACGCGTACCGCTTCACGAACCCCTGCGCGGCTGACGTCCAGTTGAGCCGCGAAGTCGCGCTCGGGCGGTAGTGGATCTCCGACGCGGAGGTCACCGGCCATGATCCGTTCTTCGATCGCATCGATGACCAGTTCGTGTGCGCGGGCCCGCCTGACCGGCTTCCACTGCAGCGGTTCCTCCCGCCCCTGTCCTGCATCGATAGACATACTCGCCATCCAACCAGAATCTTCGCTGTGTGCTGAGCCTCTTGACCGCGGCGAGTGTGATCCATACCATTTGTCGTGAGGTCAGACCTCACAAACAATGAGGGTCTACGAAGGAGCAGCTGTGTACACACCCGAACTCCAACCGCTCGCGGGCAGCATCGGATTGTCCGCAGCGGTTGCGTGCCTGCCGCTGCTGACGGTCTTCGTCGCGCTGGGCGTCCTGCGATGGAAAGCGCACTTCGCCGGATTGGCCGGACTCGCCGTCGCCCTGACGGTGGCGATCTTCGCGTACGACATGCCGGTTGACCTGGCCGGGCTGTCTGCCACACAGGGCTTTGTCTTCGGGTTGTTCCCGATCGTGTGGATCGTGATCTGCGCGATCTGGTTGTACGAGTTGACGGTGGCAAGCGGACGATTCGACGACCTCCGCCGCATCATCGACGCCATCTCCGACGACCCCCGCATCCAGGCCATCATCATCGCGTTCGGCTTCGGCGGGCTACTCGAAGCTCTCGCAGGATTCGGTGCCCCCGTCGCGATCACGGGCGTCATGCTCCTGGCCATCGGTTTTGCTCCGATGCGCGCAGCCGTCGTCGTACTGCTCGCCAACACAGCTCCGGTTGCGTTCGGAGCCATCGGCATTCCGATCCTCACCGCGGGCAACCTGACGGGCATCGATTACCACGAGATCGGCGCGTACGTGGGCCACCAGACCCCGTTCATCGCCCTGTTCGTACCACTGTTCATCGCGTTCCTCACCGATGGTCGACGCGGTGTCGCACAGACGTGGCCGGTCGCCGTGGCCGTCGGTGTCGTGTTCGCCATTGCCCAGTGGGTCAGTGCAACCTGGATCTCGGTCGAGCTGACCGACATCATCGCCTCGCTAGCGGGCATAGCCGCAGCAGTCGTCGTTCTGCGGTTCTGGAAGCCGACCGGATCCGATGCGGCTCGTGAACGCATCCTCCTGTCCCGAGATGCCGACCTCGAATCGGGAAGCTCGGGCACCGCTCCGACCACGCCGGCCCCGATCACGCCGGCACCCGTCGCCACCCGCACCCTCGAAGCCGCTCCCCTGACTGCGCAGCGCGTGTGGCTCGCCCTGTTCCCCTATCTGCTGATCATTGCGGTGTTCTCCGTGGCCAAACTGTGGTCCCCGGTCACTCGATTCCTGGCATCGACCGACATCGCCGTACCGTGGCCCGGTCTCGACGGCAACATCCTCACCGCCGCCGGTTCACCGGCCACCACCACCATCTACAAGTTCACATGGCTGTCGACGCCGGGAACACTGCTCCTGATCTGCGGTGTGATCGTTGCCGCCGTCTATCGCGTCAGCGCTCCCGATGCCGCCCGTTTGTTCGGAACCACTCTGATCAAACTCCGATTCTCGGCACTCACCGTCGGCGCGGTCCTTGCGCTCGCCTACGTGATGAACCAGTCCGGCCAGACCATCACCATCGGTACGTGGATTGCCGGCACCGGGGCATTCTTCGCCTACCTCTCCCCGATTCTGGGGTGGCTGGGAACCGCCGTCACCGGCTCGGACACCAGCGCCAACGCGTTGTTCGCGACGCTGCAGCAGACCGCGGCAAGCAATGCCGGCATCGATCCCACCCTGCTGGTTGCCGCCAACACCTCGGGTGGTGTGGTGGGAAAGATGATCAGTCCTCAAAACCTCGCCATCGCCGCGACAGCGGTGGGTCTGGTGGGACGGGAGTCCGAGATATTCCGAAAAGTCATCTGGTGGAGTCTCGGCCTCTTGCTGGCCATCTGCCTACTGGTCGGACTGCAGAGCTCGGTACTGGCCTGGATGCTCCCCTGACCCGACATTGCCCACACTCACCGACACACTGCACAGAATCGAGACCATGACGTGCCCATCACCCGGCAGATGCCCAAAGCCACCGACCTGCGCGAGGTCCTCTCGTTCAAGAAGCCCGATCTGAACCTGCGTCGGCGACGTCTGAACGCCGCGCTCACCATCGACGATCTCCGCACCATCGCCCGTCGACGCACCCCACGCGCGGCATTCGACTACACCGATGGTGCCGCCGACGCCGAGATCTCGCTCTCGCGGGCTCGTCAGGCCTTCCGCGACGTCGAATTCCATCCCTCGATCCTGCGGGACGTCTCCCACGTCGACACCTCGACGACGGTGTTCGGCGGGCCGTCCGCGCTCCCGTTCGGCATTGCACCGACGGGCTTCACTCGCCTGATGCAGACCGAGGGTGAATACGCCGGTTCTGCTGCCGCCGGCGCTGCGGGAATCCCGTTCTGCCTCTCGACTCTGGGCACCACGTCCATCGAGGACGTCAAGGCCACCAATCCGAACGGGCGAAACTGGTTCCAGCTCTACGTCATGCGAGACCGCGACATCTCGTTCGGTTTGGTCGAACGCGCCGCGAAGGCAGGCTTCGACACACTTCTGTTCACGGTCGACACGCCCGTAGCCGGGTCACGCCTGCGCGACAAGCGCAACGGATTTTCCATCCCGCCGCAGTTGACCGCGTCGACGATCGCCAACGCCATCCCGCGGCCCTGGTGGTGGTGGGACTTCCTCACCACGGCCAAGCTCGAGTTCGCATCGCTGTCCTCCACCGGTGGGACGGTCGGAGAGCTGCTCAATTCGGCGATGGATCCGTCCATCTCGTTCGAGGATCTCGACGTCATCCGGGAGATCTGGCCCGGCAAGCTGGTCGTCAAAGGTGTTCAGTCGGTGGCAGATTCGGCCCGTCTCGCCGAACTGGGAGTCGACGGCATCATCCTGTCGAACCACGGAGGCCGACAACTCGATCGCGCTCCGGTTCCCTTCCACCTCCTGCCTCAGGTCGTCCGGGAAGTTGGCTCCGACTTCGAAGTAGCCGTCGATACAGGCATCATGCACGGTGCCGACATCGTCGCGTCCATCGCAATGGGAGCATCGTTCACGCTCGTCGGCCGGGCCTACCTGTACGGCCTGATGGCCGGTGGCCGCGCCGGTGTCGACCGCATGATCGACATCCTGCGTGAAGAAATCGTGCGCACCATGCAGCTGCTGCAGGTCAATTCCCTCGCGGAGCTGACCCCGGAGCATGTCACTCAGCTGACTCGATTCGCTCCCCTGCAGTCCGGGGCCCGCACGTTCACGTCGAGCTGACCGCTGCGGACATCCCGACCCGTGGGTTCGCGGCCGGGGCGAGGTATCGGCCACGGGTTCGGGTCCTCGGGCGGCGATCGAGGCCGGGTTTCACCGCAAACGCGTGCGCATTCGCTGAACGCACGCGAATTCGCCGGCTCGAACGGGGCGATTCCGCTCGCACCTGACAAACGCGCGCGCGTTTGCGGATTCGGGCGGGCGAGCGGGCGGGCGAGCGGGCGGGCGTCCGGTCACTCCGGCCCCGCCCGCGCCGTCGCGGTGGCGTCGGACATTCCGAAGCGTCCGAGGAACACCGGCTGACCCACCGTGACGATCACATCCCACTCGTCGATCGTGCACTCTCGCAACTCCGTTCCCATTCGCATCGCCAACCCCTTCGCCGTCTCGCACGCATCGGCCACCCCACGATCGAGGGCCCCCGCCCCGGCCAATGCAGCGAGATCGGCAGCCGACTGCGCCTGATGACGAGCGCCCACTGCCGAGCCGACGTGCATCACCATCACCACGACGGCGATCAACGCCGACATCGCCAGCGCCGCCAACACCGTCGCCCCACCCTCGTCATCGCGCACACCTGATTTCATTCCGCTACAACCGGTTCCGCAGCAGCAACGGCCTCCGCCGACAACGTCAGTCCCGGCAGCGGACTCGCCACCTCCACCTGCGCGACGAAGAATTCACCGTCTTCGCGCACCGTGATCCGAGCACCCTCCGGCGCAACCCGCTCCCCCACCGACACAGCCCGGGTCGCATCCCCTCTCGCCGCCAATCGGGCCGCCTCCCGCGCAGCGTCGACACACCCGATGTGCATCGTCACCGACACGATCGCCCCGATGCACACCACGATCACTGCAACGATGGACGCGACGGCAATCGCCGCCTCCACCGTCACAGCCCCGTCCTCACCGCCCGGAATCAGACGGCTGTGTTGAGCGCTCGATCGATGATCCCCGTCAGCGCGGTCACGATGCTGTCCCCGGTCACCACCGTGTACAGCACCGCACCGAACGCCGCGGCCGCGATGGTGCCGATCGCGTACTCCGCGGTCGACATGCCGTCGTCCTCTACGCCGAACAACGCGATTCGAGTCTTGATCTCCTGCAGTGCATTCCCCATCATGACGCTTCCCCTCCCAGTACTCCGGCGCGGAGTGTCCGCACCGGACGATTCGTTGTACGGCGGTCACAACACGCCGCCGCCCAGCACATTGCCCGCCAGTCCGATCACCACGGGGACGATGCCCAGGCAGATGAAGGCGGGCAGAAAGCACAGGCCCAGTGGTCCGCTGATCAGCACACCGGCCCGTTCGGCCGCTGCCGCCGACGCGTCCTCGGCCCGAGTTCGTTGGGTGACAGCCAGTTCCGTCATCGCCGACGCCATGGACGACCCGGCCCGGGCGGATCGTCTCGCCATCCGTGCCAGCGCCTCGGTCTCCGGATCCTTCGCCACTGCGTCCCACGCCGTCGCTGCATCGGCCCCCAGCTCGAGCAGATCGGCGGCCTTGCGCAGAGCGATACCGAATGCGGGCGGAGCGGAGTGGGCTGCGGCCGCCGCGGCAGTCGAGATCGGGAGTCCGGAACGCAGACAGGCGGCGAGAAGGTCGAACGTCGTCGCCACGGCGAGCGGATCGGGTCCGGAATCGTCGACGGCATCTGTCGTCGAAAGCCCCGCAACCTCCACCCGCGACAAACCACCACGGGCAGCGGGGACGACGACCAAAGCTGTTGCCAGACATAGTGCGATCGCCCCCGTCATGTAGTGACCTTGCCGGTGATCGCATCGGTCCACAGCAGACCTGCGCAGCCGAGAGAGGTGCCGATGAGGAGCAGAATTCCGCCCAGCCCGCCGCCCAGCAGTATGCGCAGCGGATCGGCCCCCATCAGTTGCCCGAGCGCGACACCGAGGACGGGCAGTCCGGCCAACACCAACGCGGTAGCGCGGGCCCCCGCGAGCGACGCCTCGGTTCGTTCCCGGAATCGCCGACGTCCGAGCAGGTCCTCGCGCACGGCGTCGAGCAACTCGGCGAGTGCGAGGCCGTGTTCGTCGGCCACCCGCCATGCCGCGGCCAAGCGGTCCAGTTCGGGGTTCAACAGCGGATCCGACGCGGCTATCCCGTCGGCAGCGCGTCCACCGAGTCGCGATCTGGACGCAGCACCGCGCAGCGCCTCCGAGGCGATCCCGCCGCACTCGTCCGCAGCCACCTCGCCGGCCGTTGCCGGGTGAGCACCGACCCGCAATTCACCGATGACCACTTCTACTCCAGTTGCCAACCAGTCCAATTCGGCAGTCCGACGAGCACGTACGGCGCGACGGCGATGTCGGTGCCATCCGGTACCGCCCGCCACGAACAGAGCCGCCGCGCCCCACGGACCGCCGATCCACAACACGCCCACGGCCGACACCGACGCAACAGCCACAGGGAACGCCCAGCCAGGAACCCCGACGGCACCTCTACCGCGGCGCGATAGTCGTCGAGAGCGGCTGGGCCACAGCGTGAATGCAGCGGCCAGCACACACAGCGCCGCCGTCATCGCATCTCGCCACAGCGCCGAGCGAGCAGTTCGTGCAGCCCGCGCTGCCCGGGCACGGCGTCGGAATCAGCGGACCACGCCGGCACGATATGAACACGACCCGTCGAATCCACCTCGACCAATCCGATCTCCCGCAATCGCCGCGTGCCGTCGGCGCTCCGGTGGACGTGCAGGACGACCTGCACGGCCGCCGCAAGTTGACTGTGCAGGGCGTCGCGACCCATTCCGCCCAGTGCGGCAAGGGCTTCGAGCCGAGCGGGTACTTCCGAGGGCGAATTGGCGTGAATGGTTCCGGCACCGCCGTCGTGCCCGGTGTTGAGCGCCGTCATCAGGTCGATCACCTCGGCCCCGCGCACCTCACCGACGATGAGCCGATCGGGTCGCATCCGTAGTGCCTGGCGAACCAATTGCCGAACCGACACCTCGCCCACACCTTCGACGTTCGGAGCACGGGCCACCAGGCGCACCACATGGGGATGCGCCGGAGCCAACTCGGCCGCATCCTCCACACAGACGATTCGTTCGGACGGGTCGACCTCGCCCAGCAGAGCAGCCAGAAGGGTGGTCTTTCCAGCGCCGGTACCTCCGACGACCAGAAATGCCAAGCGCGCGAGCACAATTCGCGCGAGCAGATCGTAGCCCTCCTCGGTCACCGCACCGGACGCCCGGAGCGCGGCGAGTCCCTGAGTAGCCGGGCGGAGCACTCGCAACGACAGGCAGGTTCCACCGCTCGCCACCGGTGCCAGCACCGCGTGCAGACGGACCCCGAACGCTCCCTGTCCGACGCCGGGCAATCGGCCGTCGACCCACGGCTGCGCATCGTCCAATCGCCGACCGGCCGAGAGCGCGAGCCGTTGCGCCAGCCGCCTGACCGCGGCTTCGTCGACGAACTGGACTCCGGTGCGTTCCAGTCCTCTACCGCGATCGATCCACACCTGATCCGGTGCCGTGACCAGAACATCGGTCACCCCTGGCTCGGACAGGAGCGGCTCCAACGGGCCTGCTCCGGTGAGCTCGGTCTGCAGAATCCGCAGTGCCGCAAGCATATCGGTGTCACCGATCACTCCGCCTGCCTCGGTGCGGATGGCCGCGGCAACGGTGGCGGGCACCGGAGACTGCGCCGAGGCAGCCAGTCGATCTCGTACGCGGTCGAGCAGATCAGCGGTGACGACTGCGCTCATGCGGCCCACCGCTGACCACCGGGCTTGTGCGCGAACGTATCGAGTACGACGGTGGCCGCGGCCGCGAGCGGTGAGCGGCGGCCGAGAGCAAGCCCGCCCCGTTCGAGACGCTCGGCCAATCCCGGCTCGGCCCGCATTGTCGTCAGCAACGACAGGTCGAGGGCGGCGGCGATGTCCGCGGCCCGTAGTCCCCCGGGGGCGGGCCCACGAACGACCAATCCGACGTTCGCATTTCGACTCGAGATCTCGGCCGCTACTGCTTCCGCCGACGTCACGGCGCGCAATTCCGCCGGCAGCACCAGCACGACGAGGTCGGCAGCGGCGTAGAGGGCGTCCGAGAGGTCATCGGGGTGACGCGGGGCGTCGCACACCACGAGATCGCCTCCAGCGCGCCCTGCGTCGAGCACAGCGGCCACGGCGACGGCCGAGAGTCCGGTTCGCCGGATTTCGGATCGCCCGAGTGCGAGCACCGACAATCCGTTCTTCGACGGCAGCGCGCCGTGGAGTGCGTCGCCGGAGACCCGCCCACCTTCGACGACGAGGCCGGACCATCGCAAACCTGGGGCGTCCTCCCAGCCGAGCAGTAGATCGAGGCCGCTGCCGTATCGGTCGGCTTCGACCACGAGCGTGCGCCGCTCCGTGCGACCGCTGCACAGACCCAGCGCCACCGCAAACGTGGACGCACCCGCACCTCCGCGGGCACCGACGACCGCGATGACGCCACCGCCGCCTGTCGACGTGACGACGGGTTCACCGAGGATGCGAACGAGCGCGTCCTCGTCCGATGGCAACGACACCACGTGTTCGGCACCGAGCGCTGTGGCCGTCCGCCAATCGTCGAGTGTCGGCGACGCCGCCGTGACCAGAACGACGCCGGGCCGTCGCGGAAATCCGGCCGCGAGTGCCGACTCGGCAGAAGAAAAATCGATCAGAATTATTCCGGGGAATTCCCAAATCGGACGTGCCGAGCCGATACCGACCAGTAAGTTCTGCTCTTCCACAACACAATCCGCGGCTGCGGCGATTCGATACACGTCCTGACGCAGTCCGTGATGGTCGATCGACATAGACGCGTTCGCATTCGTCCGCCGTGAAATCGGATCCATTTTCATGGACCCAAGCGTGCGCGAGAATTCGCTCGCGCGGCGCGCGACTTGGGGAAATGTGGATAGATCGGCCCCTGTGGATGAATACCGGTACCGCTGTACCAGTTTTCGGCCTACCCCGAAAAAGAGGACGACCCTCGCCAGGGGGGAGGAGGCGAGGGTCGTCTGGTTCAGCCCCGGGGGGTCGGGCTGAACACCGCCCGGAATGAACCGGGCTCGTGGAAAATACTACACCCGTGGACGTCCATGTTTGCAAGTTCAACCGTCGCATTTTTTGGACTTGTCCAGAGCGAGTCGAGTAGAGAAGTAGCGCGACATCCACCGGTCACCACCGGCCACTATGGTGACAATCGTGACCCTCAGCGCAGACACCGACGATGCCCCCGCCGGCCGACGCGCAGCGCGCGTCGCCGCCTTCTTCGACCTCGACAAAACGATCATCGCGAAGTCCAGCACTCTGGCCTTCAGCAAGCCGTTCTTCGACCAAGGTCTGATCAACCGGCGAGCGGTACTCAAGAGCAGCTATGCGCAGTTCCTTTTCCTGCTCTCCGGTGCCGATCACGACCAGATGGAACGCATGCGCGCACATATTGCGGGCATGACGGCCGGGTGGGACGTCGAACAAGTGCGGGCAGTGGTGGCCGAAACCCTGCACGACATCGTCGATCCCCTCGTCTTCGCCGAAGCGGCCGATCTGATCGCGGACCACAAGCTCCGCGGACACGACGTGGTGGTCGTCTCGGCGTCGGGCGACGAGATCGTGCACCCCATCGCCGAACTGCTGGGTGCCGACCACAGCATGGCCACGACCATGGTGACCGTCGACGGAAAGTACATCGGCGAGGTCGACTTCTACTGCTACGGCGAGGGCAAGGTCGACGCCATGAAGTCTCTGGCGGCACAACACGATTACGACCTGTCCAAGAGCTACGCCTACTCGGATTCGATCACCGATGTACCGATGCTGCGGGCGGTCGGGCACCCCACCGCCGTCAATCCCGACCGCGCGCTCCGCAAAGAGGCCTCGTCCTCGGGTTGGCCGATTCTGACATTCTCGAACCCCGTTTCGCTGCGCTCCCGCATCCCGAATCCGTCCGGGAGGACCGTAATAGCCAGTGCAGCAGCAGGTTTCAGTGCGATAGCAGCCGGCGCCGTCACCTACGGACTACTTCGCAGAAAACGATGAGCCCAAACCCTTGATGTGAGCGGCGTCACGGGGTACAAATGACGTACGGAAGAACGGAAGGCCAAGGACGAACCGGAAGAGAAGGTTCGCTTCTCCCGACCGCGATTCCCAGCACGGACACCGGCACCCACGCGGAGCTTGCCACCTAATGGCAGAAGCGCTGTGGGCCTGCGATATTCGTTGGTGATCAGCAAGAACCCTGCACCGGTTGCAGGGATGACCTCATCACCGTCGAGTTCTCGCCGAGGCCACGTGGTAGTCCATCACAGCCCACCTGTGCACGCTTGGTAACCAGGCGCTCCGTGCTAACGGGCGGCGACGTCGACGCAAGTCGGCATCGCCGCCCTTTTACGTGCGCACAACTCCTACTGTGCAGCTTCGGCAATCGAAGTCGCTTCTGCGGCACCAGCTTCGAACGCCCCAAGGCAGAGGATCACCCAACTGCCGACTCCCGTTGCCGTGCCCTCCGCGAACCCGGCAGCTCCATCCCGGTACGCGTTCGCTCGACGCATCCAGCTCACCTCGGGCACGCCCAGGTTGTGCGGATCGAATCCCGACGATGCGGCCACCAACCTCGATGCAGCACGCGCCACGATGCCGTCGGCAGTTCCGAAAGGCCGCAGCGTCAACAGTTCACCGTGCACGACGGCGGCTATCACCGGAGCCGGCGCGGAGGTTCCGCCCGTCACCAA
The DNA here is from genome assembly GCF_030056855.1 of Rhodococcus sp. IEGM 1354. Taxonomy (NCBI): domain Bacteria; kingdom Bacillati; phylum Actinomycetota; class Actinomycetes; order Mycobacteriales; family Nocardiaceae; genus Rhodococcus; species Rhodococcus sp. IEGM 1354. The sequence continues at coordinate 6,533 of NZ_JASHKT010000011.1, read as the reverse complement.
CTGCGCGAGCAGATCGAGCCGCTCGCCGATGCCGGCGTCCGTGCGCGGCCGACCGAGCGAGGAAGCGTCGTCGACGAGATCCGCGGCGGCCAACAGATGTAAGCGAGCCAGCGTCTGCAGCGGTGCCCGCTTCCACGTCGACAACGTGTTCTGCAGGGCGTCACCGTCCAGAGCAGCGGCCACTCGCAGCGCACCCGCCAGAATCGGATCGCCTTCCTCGCCTTCGCGAGGGAAATCCATCGAACCGCCCTCCAGCGAGGAGGACGAACGAGCTGCCCGCACCGCGGCCTCGGCCGCGGTCGCCGGCCACCCACGACGATTGGCCTTGTGCCGATGCACGGCACCGAGGGCATCGCGAGCACGTTCGGCGGAATCGACAACTCCGGGCAATTCCAGCAGCGGGGCGAGGGGGTCCGTCACGACAGACGACGGTACCCCCTCACCCACCGCGGCTATGCGCCCAGCTGCACCGAGCCACCCGGAATAGCTGCGAGCAGCTTCTGGGTGTACTCCTGCTGCGGATTGTCGAAGACGGCATCGGTCGACGCCGCCTCGACGATCTCGCCACTGCGCATCACGAGCACGTCGTCGGCGATCTGACGGACCACTGCGAGGTCGTGCGTGATGAACAGGTACGTCAATCCGAGTTCGGCCTGCAGGTCGTTGAGCAGGGACAGAATCTGCGCCTGCACCAACACGTCCAGAGCCGACACTGCCTCGTCGCAGATGACCATTTCGGGCTCGAGGGCCAGCGCACGAGCGATCGCGACACGTTGCCGCTGGCCGCCGGACAGCTCGTTGGGGAACCTGCGCATAACTGACGACGGTAGTGCCACCTTGTCCAGCAGATCACGGACTCTGGCTTCCCGTTCGGACTTCGACCCCACCTTGTGGGTGCGCAGAGGCTCCTCGATGGTGCTGAAGATCGAATACATCGGGTCCAGCGTCCCGTACGGATTCTGGAAGATCGGCTGCACTCGACGACGAAATGCGAACGCGTCCTTGTTGTTCAACCCCGCGACGTCGCGCCCGTCGAACTTCACCGAACCCGCAGTGGGCTCGAGAAGTCCCAGAACCATCTGTGCCACAGTCGACTTGCCGGATCCCGATTCGCCGACGATCGCGGTGGTGGTACCGCGTGCGACTCCGAACGACACATCCTTGACGGCTGTGAACACGGACGACTTGAACGGGTTGCCGCCCCGGAGCTTGAATTCCTTGGTCAGCCCCTCGACCACGAGCACTGTGTCCGCGGCCGGCTCGAATGCCGAGTCGGTCTCCTCGGTGACGGCCTCGACCGCCACCTGCTTGGCATGCTCGACGATGTCCTTGCGCACTACCGACGACTTCAGTCGCTGCGACGCCAGAGACGGCGCGGCGGAGACGAGCTTGCGCGTGTACGGGTGCTGGGGATCCTGCAGGATCTCCAGTGCCGGACCGGATTCCACGATCCGCCCCTTGCTCATGACGACGAGGTGCTCGGCTCGTTCGGCAGCCAGGCCCAGATCGTGGGTGATCAGCAGAACGGCGGTCCCGAGTTCCTTCGTCAAACCCTCGAGATGGTCGAGGATCTGACGCTGCACGGTCACGTCGAGAGCGGACGTCGGCTCGTCGGCGATCAGCAATTTCGGGCGTGCCGAAAGCCCGATCGCGATGAGCGCACGCTGACGCATACCGCCCGAGAACTCGTGCGGGTACTGATTGACCCGCTTCTCGGAATCGCTGAGTCCCGCTTCCTCGAGCAGCTCGGCTGCCCGAACCCGCGCCGCCTTGCCCTTGGCGATGCCGTTGGCAGCGAGTGCCTCCTCGATCTGGAAGCCGATCTTCCACACCGGGTTCAAGTTGGACATCGGGTCCTGAGGAACCAGACCGATCTGGCTGCCGCGAATGTCGACGAAGTCCTTCTCCTTGGCCTGCGCCAAGTCACGGCCCTCGAACAGGATGCGGCCCGCCGTCACCGTGCCGGTTCCGGGAAGCAGGTTGATGATCGAGTGTGCGGTGGTCGACTTGCCGGAACCGGATTCGCCCACGATCGCAACGGTCTGCCCCGGGTAGACCGTCAGCGATACACCGCGAACAGCCGGGACCGCACCGGAGTTGGATCGGAACGAGACCTCGAGATCTTGGATGTCGAGCAGGGGCTGCTCCACTGCGATGCGTGCTGGATCCGTCATCGCTTCCTCGCCTTCGGATCGAGGGCGTCGCGCAGGGCGTCACCCATCATGATGAAGCCGAGCACCGTGATTGCCAGCGCTGCAGCAGGATAGAAGAGAATGGTCGAGCCCTGACGCAGGGTGACCTGGGCGGCACTGATGTCGCCGCCCCAGGAGACCTCGGTGGGAGGCAGTCCGATACCGAGGAACGACAGCGTCGCCTCGGCCACGATGAACGTACCGAGTGAAATTGTCGTGATGACGATGATCGGTGCCATCGCGTTGGGCAGTACGTGCCGGATCAGAGTTCGCAGTCGCGTCAAACCCAAAGCCTGCGAAGCCATTACGTAATCGTTGCCCTTCGCTGACAACACTGCACCGCGGGTGATGCGCGCCATCTGAGGCCAACCGAACAACGCCAACACCAGAATGACCGTGAAGATCGTGCGATCGGTGAACAGCTGCATGAGGACGATGGCAGCCAGAATCAGCGGAACACCGAAAAAGATGTCGGTGATTCGTGAGAGCAACGAGTCCGCGATGCCGCCGTAGAAGCCGGCCAGAGCACCGAACACGACGCCGATGACCAGCACGAGGAACGTGACCCCGACTCCCGTCAGCACGGACGCCCGAGCACCGAACAGCACCCGGGAGTAGATGTCGCAGCCCTGTCGGTCGTAACCGAACCAGTGTCCGGATCCCGGGCCCTGCATGCTGAACTGCAGATCGCAGAAGCGCGGATCGGTACTGGTGAACAGGCCAGGCACGGCTGCGACCACGATGACGGCCAGGATGATGATGGCCGAAACGATGAACATGGGACGCGTGCGCAGGTTCCGCCACGCGTCCGACCAGATGCTGGCGGGTGCGTCGTCGATGACGACAGCGTCGGTCTGCGACACGTCGATGACCTCGTCGGCCTCGACGAAACGTGCTTGGCGAGTAGCGCGATCGGCGTCGACGCTCTTCGGGGTGATGGGATCAGACATAGCGAATCCTCGGGTCGAGCGCGGCATAGAGAAGGTCGACGATGAGATTGGCGACCAGATAGACGACGATCAGCACGGTCACGAAGGACACGACGGTCGGTGCCTCACCACGGATGACGGCTTGGTAGATGGTGCCGCCGACTCCGTTGATGTTGAAGATTCCCTCGGTGATGATCGCGCCGCCCATGAGGCTGGCCAGATCTGCGCCGAGGAACGTCACGACGGGAATCAGCGAGTTGCGCAACACGTGCACGTTGACGACGCGGTTGCGGGAGAGGCCCTTGGCCGTCGCCGTCCGCACGAAGTCCGCACTGAGATTCTCGGCCACCGACGTGCGCGTCAACCGCACCACGTAGGCGAACGAGACGGCTCCGAGCACGAATGCCGGCAGCAACAGGTTGGTGAAGCTGGTGTTGCCTCCCACTGTCGGCGGCACCCAACCCCACTTGATACCGATGAAGAACTGCGCAAGAAAGCCGATGACGAAGATCGGCACGGCGATGATGACGAGGCTGACGACGAGGACCGTCGAGTCGAACAGCTTGCCCTTGCGCAGACCCGCGATGAGACCGAAGCCGATGCCGAACACGGCCTCGATCACGAGGGCCATCGAGGCGAGCTTGGCGGTGATCGGAAATGCTTGTACGAGAACTTCACTGACCGGACGGCCCGAGAAGGACATGCCGAAGTCGAACGTGAAAATGCCCTTCAGATACAGCAGGTACTGCACGATGAACGGCTGGTCGAGGTGATAGCGGGCGCGCAGTTGGTCGGCGACGGCGGGACTGATCGCCTTGTCTCCGGCCAATGCCGCGATGGGGTCTCCTGGCAGCAAGAAGACCATGGCATAGATCAAGAATGTCGCCCCGATGAACACGGGGATCATCTGAAGTAATCGGCGTCCGATGTACCAGAGCATCGGATCACCTCCTTTGGAGGAAGGTGGACGTCACCGCAGAGGCGCAAGGATCAGCTGCAGCGGGGCGTCGAACGTAGATGCGGGAGTGAGCGAGCACACGAGAAGGGCGGTAGGTGGAAGACCTACCGCCCTTCTCGGTCTCTACAGCAGTGGAGCGAACGTGATCAGTTCTTCTCGATCTGGTTGTAGATGGGGATTCCGTCCCAACCGATCTTGACGTTGGTGACGTTCTCCGACCAACCACTCGCTGCGTTGCGGTACCAGGTCGGCACTGCGGGCAGGTCGTTGAGCAGGATTTCCTGAGCCTGGTTGGTCAGCTCCTGCGCCTTGGTCTTGTCGGTCTCACCTGCGGACTCGCGGAGCAGACGGTCGAACTCGGGGTTGGAGTACTCACCGTCGTTGGAGCTGCCACCGGTCTGGTAGTTCTGTGCCAGGAAGCCGTACTGCTGCGGGTAGTCACCCTGCCAGCCCGACCGGAAGGCGGTCGCGATGGTGCGGTTGGTGGCTTCGGTGCGCAGCTGAGCGAACGTCGGGTACGGCGCACCCTGCGCCTCGATGCCGAGCGTGTTGCGGATGCTGTTGCTGACCGCATCCACCCATTCCTGGTGTCCACCGTCGGAGTTGTACGCGATGGAGAACGTTCCGGACCACGGCGCGATGGCGTCGGCCTGGGCCCAGAGAGCCTTGGCGCCCTCGGGGTCGTACTCGACGTTTCCGACGTCGGAGAGGTCGCCGGTCCAACCGTCGATGGCCGGGCTGGTGAAGTCCTTGGCCGGGGTACGGGTCTTGTTGAAGATCTGCTCGGTGATCTGGTCGCGGTTGATCGCCTTGGAGATCGCCTGACGACGCAGCACACCCTCTTCGCCACCGAAGTGCGCGAGGCGGCCCGGAATCGTGAACGTCTCGATCGACGCGGACGGCTGGTTCACCGTGCGGTCGGGAAGATCGGACTCGAAGGTGGTGACGGCCGAGGCCGGAACGTTGTCGAGAACGTCGACGTTGTTCGACAGCAGGTCCGTGTATGCGGTGTCGAGGTTGCTGTACAGAATGAAGCTCACGCCGCCGTTGGCGGGCTTGCGGTTACCGGCGTAGTCGGGGTTCGTGACCAGGTCGATCCGCACGTTGTGCTGCCAAGCGCCCTCCTGGGCGAACTTGTACGGGCCGTTGCCGATCGGGTTCTCGCCGAACGCGGCGATGTCCTGGTACGCAACCTCGGGCAGCGGGTAGTACGCGGCGAAGCCCAGGCGATCGGGGAACGCGGCTTCGGGCTGCTTGAGCTCGATGGTGAACGTCTTGTCGTCGACGACCTTCAGGCCGGACATGGTCTGCACCGTCGGGTTCTCGGCTGCGACCTCGTCGTAGCCCTGAATCGGATCGAAGAACGATCCCTGCAGCTGCGCATTGGTCGACAGTGCGCCGTAGTTCCAGGCATCGACGAACGACTTGGCCGTGACCGGCGTGCCGTCGGTGAACTGCCAGCCGTCCTTCAACGTGACGGTGTAGTTCTGGCCGTCGGTGGTATCGATCGAGTCCGCTACCTCGTTCTCGACACCGCCCTCGGGGGTGTAGGACACCAGGCCGGCGAAGATCGAGTCGACGACACGGCCGCCGGTGTTCTCGCTCGTATTGGTCGGCACCAAGGGGTTCTGCGGCTCACCGCTCCACGCGTTGATGATGCCGGAGCCGTCTCCCGACCCTCCGCCGCCGGTCGAATCGCTCGAAGAGCACGCCGTCACCAGCGCCGCTCCGACGACAACTGCGATTGCAGCTGACGCGATGCGTGTTTTACGCAAGGAAATCCTCCATCCAGATGTGAACACGGGGTCGTCCGTGCTCAGTTCCTCGGGCGCGACGCCCGGGGATTCGTGGGCGACCGCAAGACACGGCCGGTGAGCCGTACCAACGATCTGATGGAACGAACTTTAGACACATCCTGAAACGAACATGTGAACTCCCCCGGGTTTTGTTGACCGGCGAGTAAGTCGGAAACATGATCGAAACGTTTCGGCAAGTCGATTTCCCACAGTGCGGGCAGAGCCGCCGGGACAGCCTCCCGTCGACGACGCCGATGACCGTCCATCGTGCGGAAACAACCGATCACCGCAGATCAAGGGGTTGCAGCCGATTGCAACGGTGCGATCGCCATCACATGTGACTACCCTCACTAGGGGCTCGAGACCGGCCTGTAAGTGCCGTTTCATGGGCGAAAAGCATCGGACGAAAGAGAGCTATTCGAGATGACGACCAGTACCTCCGGCAGCGACGATACCGCGGTTGCCTCCTACGCGCCGTCGGCCGAGTTCGCGGCGCAGGCGAACGCTCAGGCAGATCTGTACGCCGCCGCGGAGAAGGATCGACTCGGTTTCTGGGCCGAGCAGGCTCGCCGGCTGCACTGGCACACCCCGTTCACCGAAGTCCTCGACTGGTCCGACGCCCCCGTCGCCAAATGGTTCGCCGACGGCGAACTCAACG
>NZ_JASHKT010000118.1:0-206 GCF_030056855.1 Rhodococcus sp. IEGM 1354 | reverse complement strand
CCCCCAACGACCGACAGCTGCAGCCTCACCAGCCCCCCCGAGACCAACCCCCTCCACCCCACCACACGCCAGGCACCACCATGACAACCCCCCCGCCGCACCCCCCTCCCCACCCCGGCCCCCGTCCCGCCCCCGCCACCCCCCCCCAACCCCACAGCGACCACCCCCACCACCGTCAGCGCCACCACCAACGCCACGCCCACGCC
>NZ_JASHKT010000117.1:0-206 GCF_030056855.1 Rhodococcus sp. IEGM 1354 | reverse complement strand
CCCCCCGCGTCGCCGCGCCTCCACCCCACCACCCCCGCCGACGCCCCCTCGTCCAGCGCCACGGCCACCCCCCCCGCGGCCGCCCGCCCGCCCCGCACCCCCGTGCGGACGGGATTTCTCCGGCGCCCCGCCAACCGCCCCCGCCCCCGCCGCTGACCCCCCGCACGGCCCCCCCGAGAGCCACCACCCCCGGCCCGGCACCGCCC
>NZ_JASHKT010000116.1:0-206 GCF_030056855.1 Rhodococcus sp. IEGM 1354 | reverse complement strand
GTGTAGATCAACTACAACTCACTACACAAAACAACCGGCGCGGCGCTGCCGGTGACCTCGCGCAGCGGCGAGCCGACAGCGCGCGCCCCGACGCGGGCGCGCCGCCGGCGCCCGACGGGCCGACCCCCCCGCACGCCCACGACACCCCCCGGCCCGCCCCCGAACGCCACCACATGGCCCCCAACGGACACCCCGCTGGGCACCAC
>NZ_JASHKT010000115.1:0-206 GCF_030056855.1 Rhodococcus sp. IEGM 1354 | reverse complement strand
CCGCGCGGATTGCCTGGTGGATTGTTGTTTCTGGTGGGTCTAAATCAAATAAAATTCGTTGTTCGCTGCTCTTTGAAGGCGGGCTTCCGCCGGACCGACAGCCTCATAGGCGCCTTGAGCCGGCCCGCCTCCCCGCGCGCGCACCACTCACCAGCCACACGGCGCTCCGCAACTAAAAGAAGCACAAACCCACAGGCCCGACTAAT
>NZ_JASHKT010000114.1:0-206 GCF_030056855.1 Rhodococcus sp. IEGM 1354 | reverse complement strand
GCCCCCGGCGCCGTTCGGGACCCCCACCAGCCGCGCTGCCGGGCCGCCGGCTCGGGCGTCGCCGCTCCCGTGCCACCCCGCGCCCCGGTGCCCCCACCGGCCGCGCTGTGTGCCGAGCCACGCCCAGACACGGAGCAGCCCCAGAAACAAGAACAGAAAGAAGAACTTGCACATCGCGGGATCAACCATAAAGAACTCTTGATACA
>NZ_JASHKT010000113.1:0-206 GCF_030056855.1 Rhodococcus sp. IEGM 1354 | reverse complement strand
CTCAGCGCCGGTGTGTCACGCCCTCGGCCGCGTCGGATCTTTGATCCAACCCGACCACGAGCCGGGATACAACGAGGCATCGATACCTACCAACTCCAGTGCGAGAAGCTGATGCGCAGCGGTCACGCCCGAGCCGCAGTACACGGCGACGACCTTTCCCTTCGGTACGAGTCCACCGAATGCGCCATCGAGTACCTCCGGGGGCA
>NZ_JASHKT010000112.1:0-206 GCF_030056855.1 Rhodococcus sp. IEGM 1354 | reverse complement strand
CTGGCCGCGGCCGTGCGCCGGGCCGAGGACCTCGATGCACCGCTCTCCGGTGCGCTCGCGGCACAGCGCGACCGACGTGAATCGGCGGAGCAGGCCCTGGCTGCCCTCCACGAATCCGATGCCGCTATGGCAGCTGGGTACGAGCAGCTGGGCAGGCTCGGTCACCTGGCCCGGTCGGCTCCCGCGGAGTCGGCACGGTTGACGAC
>NZ_JASHKT010000111.1:0-206 GCF_030056855.1 Rhodococcus sp. IEGM 1354 | reverse complement strand
GCGGTAGATGCCGGTTCCAGTGCCACCCGGCCCGGCGCTGACGTGGGCGTACGGGAACTGCTCGGAGAGCCTGGATCGAAGGCTCGCGTCGGCCTCGGGCGTCACCTCGACGAGAGTGAGCACGTCCGGTCGGTGGTGTTCGACGTGCGCGATCAACGCATCCGGATCAGCCTGGCCGAGCCAGATCTTGGCGTGCAGCACCGTCA
>NZ_JASHKT010000110.1:0-207 GCF_030056855.1 Rhodococcus sp. IEGM 1354 | reverse complement strand
CGCGCCCCGACCCAACCCCCCGAGTCACCCCCAGCGCTCGTCGCCGGACGACACCCGCTCCACCCCGCCGCTCCGCCCGCCGGCCACCACCACCACCGGACTTCGTCGCCGCGCGACGCCGGTCGAGACGACCGGGCGGCTAGAATTCGATTCAGGTGGCCACGAGCGACGGTCGAGCCGCTGCTGACCTTCTCTTCGGTCACCAAT
>NZ_JASHKT010000010.1:0-202631 GCF_030056855.1 Rhodococcus sp. IEGM 1354 | reverse complement strand
CGAGACGGGCTCGCCCTTGCTCTTGGCAACGACGGCGCGGACCTGCTGCGGCATGGTGATACTCCTGAGATAGTGAAGGAGCGGCGCTCTAGGCCGCCGGCGGTAGTGGAATCGAGTTAATATATCAGTTACCGGACAGTATCGATTGTTAAATGCGAGTATCGAATTCGGGCAACTTTTCGCATTTCCACATGCTCAGTCGCTGTTCAGAGGCACTGTCAGTTTCGATCAACCGTGGCGAACGCGATGAAGTGGATTGCCATCTCTTGACATAGACCCTGGGTCGGCTCAGTCTTGTTCGGGTTCATACAAATCGAAGTTGCGCAGAGAGCAACGCGTCGCGCACCTACCCGACCACCCACGCTGCGTGCACGGGCGACACACCTATTCGGCGAGAGCCGGAGGGAGAACGATGTGACAACGAACAGCAAACCCCGGGGCGACAAAACTCGGGACGATTCATCCGAGAAACATGCCCCTCATCATTACGGCCCCCTCGAGGTCTACCACCACGGAGAGGAGGGCAAGCCGCGCACCGACAAGGTGGTGTTCGGTATCACCGCCGCCATCGTCATCGCGATTCTGGCGTGGGGCATCCTCGGCACCGAGAACATGAAGTCCGTCAACGCGTCCGTACTCGACTGGGTCGTGACCAACGTCGGCTGGCTGTTCATCTTCTCGGCCACCGGGTTCGTGATCTTCGCGCTGTGGCTCGCGCTCAGTCGCTACGGAAAGATTCCGCTCGGCAAAGACGGTGAGAAGCCCGAATTCAACACCGTCAGCTGGATCGCGATGATGTTCAGCGCCGGCATGGGAATCGGCTTGATCTTCTGGGGAGTGGCCGAGCCCCTCACTCACTTCGTCACCCCGCCGCCCGGAATCACCGATTCCACTGTGGGAACCGCACTCTCGACGGCCATCTTCCACTGGGGACTGCACCCCTGGTCGATGTACGCGGTGGTCGGATTGTCCATCGCCTACGGCACCTACCGGATGGGCCGCAAGCAGCTCATCAGCTCCTCGTTCATTCCGCTGATCGGTCGCCGCGCCGAAGGCCCCATCGGCAAGGTCATCGACATTCTGGCGATCTTCGCCACGATGTTCGGCACCGCGGCATCCCTCGGCCTCGGCGCACTCCAGATCGGTTCCGGTATCGAGGTTCTCGGCTGGGTCAACCAAGCGGGGACGCTTCTGCTCGTGGCTGTCGTCGCCATCCTGACACTTGCGTTCGTGGCCTCGGCAGTGTCCGGGGTGTCCAAGGGAATTCAGTGGCTGTCGAACATCAACATGGTGCTGGCTCTCGTGCTTGCGATCTTCGTGTTCGTCGCGGGCCCCACGGTCCTGATCCTGAATCTGCTGCCCACCACTCTCGGCGACTACGCCGCACACATCGCCGGCATGTCGGCGCGCTCGGCGGCATCCGGTGGCCCTGAGACCGAGTCCTGGCTCTCGTCCTGGACGATCTTCTACTGGGCCTGGTGGATCTCGTGGACCCCCTTCGTCGGTATGTTCCTCGCTCGCATCAGTCGCGGCCGCACCATCCGCCAGTTCGTCATCGGCGTCATTCTCATCCCGACGTCGGTGAGCTTGGTCTGGTTCTCGATCTTCGGTGGAGCGGCAATCGGCGAGCAGCAGAAGGGAACCGAGGATCTGGTGGCCCTCGGTAAGCCGGAGTCGCAGCTGTTCGCGGTTCTCGACCACTTCCCGTTGGCCGGCATCTCGTCGGTGTTGGTGATGGTATTGGTGGGCATCTTCTTCGTCAGTGGTGCCGACGCTGCCTCGATCGTGATGGGCACCCTGTCGCAACGCGGAACCCTGGATCCGTCGCGTGGGGTCGTCGCCTTCTGGGGTGTGGTCACCGGCGGCATCGCGATCCTGATGCTGTGGACGGGAGGATCGGACGCCCTCAACGGGTTGCAGACGATGACCATCATCGTGGCGGCACCGTTCGTACTGGTGATGATCGGTACGTGTGTCTCGCTGTACAAGGACGTCACGAACGATCCATTCATCGTCAAGAACCCCAAGGCCCCGCCGAAAGTCAAGGCCGGCAAGTGAAGTGAACGATGGTGCGGGACGCGAGACTATGCGTCCCGCACCATCGGTATTTCGGGGGTTGACCACATCCATCCCTGCCCATACTCTTGATATATCAATCTCTGGTTAGTTGTCGTGCAGGCCGTCGGTTGCTTCGGCCGAGCTCCATCTCTCCACCCCGATACGGAAGGACCACCATGGGTTCACCGAGAGTTGTCATCATCGGCGCCGGCATCGTCGGCACGAACGTGGCCGACGAGCTCACCGCACGCGGTTGGGATCGCATCACCGTGCTGGATCAGGGGCCGCTCCCTCTCACGGGTGGATCCACCTCGCACGCACCGGGTCTGGTGTTCCAGACCAATGCATCCAAGACCATGACCGAACTCGCCCGATACACGGTGGAGAAGTTCATGGGCCTCGAGGTGGATGGGCAGTGGTGCTTCAACCAGCTCGGCGGTCTCGAAGTGGCGACCACCGAGGAGCGACTGGCCGACCTGCATCGCAAGCAGGGTTGGGCCACGTCCTGGGGAATCGAAGGGTCGGTCATCGATCCGTCCGAATGCGCGAAACTGCATCCCCTGATCGACCGTTCGCGTGTTCTCGGCGGTCTGTACGTCGAGACCGACGGTCTCGCCAAGGCGTCGCGCGCAGTGGTGGCACTGACCCGTCGCGCAGAATCGCGGGGAGCCGTCTTCCGCGGTTCCACGAAGGTCATCGGTATCGAGCAGACGGGTGGCCGAGTCACCGGTGTGGCAACCGACAACGGCGTCATCGAGGCCGACATCGTGGTGTCCTGCGCCGGCTTCTGGGGCCCCGATGTGGGCGAACTGGTCGGCATGAAGGTGCCGCTGCTGCCGCTGGCGCACCAGTACGCCAAGACCGATCAGATCCCGGAACTGGTGGGACGCAACACCGAAGCGGCCGAGGCGGGCATGCCCATCCTGCGTCACCAGGATCAGGACCTGTACTTCCGCGAGCACGTCGACCGCCTCGGCATCGGAACCTACGCGCACCGCCCGATGCCCGTCGACACCAAGACCCTGCCCGGCGGAGACGGTGTGTCCGACGAGGCGATGCCGTCCATGCTCGACTTCACGCAGGAGGACTTCGCCCCGTCGTGGGAGCAGTCCAAGTTGCTGTTGCCGTGCCTCGAAACCGCCAAGATCGACCACGGCTTCAACGGAGTCTTCTCGTTCACCCCGGACGGCGGACCGCTGCTCGGTGAGTCTCCGGACGTCAAGGGCTTCTGGATCGCCGAGGCCGTGTGGGTCACGCACTCGGCCGGAGTCGGCCGAGCCATCGCACAGTTGTTGGTCGACGGACGCTCCGAGGTGGAACTGCACGGATGCGACGTCAACCGCTTCGAGGACTTCCAGCTCGATCCGGCATACGTCAGCGAAACCTCGCAGCAGAACTTCGTCGAGATCTACGACGTGCTGCATCCTTCGCAGCCGCGGTTGTCCCCGCGTGACGTTCGGGTCAGCCCCTTCAACGCGCGGCAGCATCAACTCGGTGCCGTGTTCCTCGAAGGCGGCGGGTGGGAACGCCCGCACTGGTACGAGGCCAATGCCGATCTGGTGCAACAGCTTCCGGCCGAGTGGCAGCCACCCAAGCGCGACGAGTGGGCCTCGATGTTCCATTCGCCCATCGCCGCAGCCGAGGCCTGGAAGACCCGTACCTCCGTCGCCATGTACGACATGACCCCGCTCAAGCGGCTACGCGTACGTGGACCCGGTGCGCTGGCACTCTTGGAGGGTTTGACGTCCGGCAAGATGGACAAGTCCGTCGGGGCCGTCACGTACACGCTGGCTCTCGACGAGAAGGGCGGCGTCCGAAGCGATCTCACCGTGGCGAGGTTGTCCGCCGACGAGTTCCAGGTCGGAGCCAACGGCAACCTCGACTTCGACTACCTTCGCCGCGAAGCACCGAGCGACGGCAGCGTCACCGTCGACGACATCACCGGATCCACGTGCTGCATCGGTCTGTGGGGTCCGCACGCCCGCGAGGTCGTCGAAAAGCTGACCCAGGACGACTTCTCGAACGAGAACTTCAAGTACTTCCGCTGCAAGCAGGTTCGCATCGGGGGTGTGCCCGTCACGGCGATGCGGTTGTCGTACGTGGGCGAGCTCGGGTGGGAGCTGTACACCACTGCCGATTACGGGCAGCGACTGTGGGACACGTTGTGGCAGGCCGGGTCCGAGTTCGGCATCATCGCCGGCGGGCGCGCTGCGTTCAACAGCCTGCGCATGGAGAAGGGCTACCGGTCGTGGGGCTCTGACATGACCACCGAGCACAATCCCTACGAGGCGGGACTCGGCTTCGCAGTGCGCCCCCAGAAGGGTGAATTCCGCGGCCGCGACGCCGTACTCGAGATGTCCGACGACACCGTCTCCAAGAAGTTGGTCTGCCTGAAGATCGACGACGGCACGTCGGTGGTACTCGGCCACGAGCCGGTCCTGGTGGACGGCGAACCCGCCGGCTACGTCACCAGCGCCTCGTTCGGGCACACCGTCGGTGCGCCGATCGCCTACGCCTGGGTTCCGGCCGGAAGCGCTGAACCCGGTGCAGCAGTAGAGATTCGATACTTCGATCGGCTCGTGTCCGCCACCGTCGTGGCCGAGCCCCTCGTCGACCCCGAGATGGCCAAGATCCGCAGCTGACGACCCACCAGTACCAGGAGATTCGATGACCGAGAACTTCACCCTCACGCTCAGCTGCGGACAGCGGCCGGGCATCGTCCGGGCCGTCAGTGCATTCCTCTTCGACAACGACTGCGACATCGCCGAACACCAACAGTTCGACGACTCCACGGACGGCTCGTTCTTTCTTCGCACCTCGTTCGTGGCCAGCGGCACCACCGACATCGAGAAACTGACCGAGAGCTTCCGCGAGGTGGCCGAGCGATTCTCGATGATGTACACCTTCAACGGCTGCAGCCAGCCGCGTGTGCTCGTCATGGTGTCCAAGATGGGGCACTGCCTCAACGACCTCATCTTCCGTTGGCGCTCACAGAATCTCGGCGGCGAACTGGTGGCCGTGGTGAGCAATCACGAGGTGCTGCGGCCGATGGCCGAGGCCGCCGGGCTGCCGTTCGTCCACGTCCCCGTCACCCCGGGCACCAAGGCCGAGGCCGAGCAGCGTCTGCTGGACCTCGTCGCGGAGTACGAGGTGGACCTGGTGGTCCTGGCCCGGTACATGCAGGTGCTCTCCGACGAGACGTGTCGAGCGTTGCACGCCAAGGCGATCAACATCCACCACTCGTTCCTGCCCGGCTTCAAGGGCGCGAAGCCCTACCACCAGGCCTTCGACCGGGGCGTCAAGCAGGTCGGAGCGACGGCGCACTACGTCACCCCCGACCTGGACGAGGGGCCGATCATCGAGCAGCAGGTCATCCGTATCGACCACACTCACGACCCGTCTCGTCTGGCCACCGTCGGACAGGACGCCGAGGCACTCGCACTCTCGCGAGCGGTCCGCTGGCACTGCGAGAATCGCGTCCTGCTGCACGGACACCGGACGGTCATCTTCAGCTGAGCCGACACATGACGAGGGGCCCGTACCGAATCGGTACGGGCCCCTCGTTGTTGCGGTGCGGCGGTGAAGGGGGAGAACCTCACACCCTTTCTGCCGAGTGCGCGCTGGTTCTCTTTGCCGAGAACAAGCGCGCACCTTTCAAAAGGGGTGTGAGGTCCCTGGGGTTCAGCACTCCACGAAGTTCACCGGCACGTTGATCGCGAGGCCGCCGCTGGAGGTCTCCTTGTACTTCGAGTGCATGTCGGCACCGGTGGAGCGCATCGTCTCGATCACTTGATCCAGGCTCACGCGATGAGTACCGTTGCCGCGCAATGCCATCCGAGCCGCATTGATGGCCTTGCCGGCCGAGATGGCGTTGCGTTCGATGCACGGAATCTGCACCAGTCCGCCGATGGGGTCGCACGTGAGACCGAGGCTGTGTTCCATGGCGATCTCCGCGGCGTTCTCCACCTGTTCGGGTGTGCCGCCCAGTACCTCGGCCAGGCCGGCTGCGGCCATCGACGCCGCCGAACCCACCTCACCCTGGCAGCCCACTTCGGCACCGGAGATCGACGCCATCTCCTTGTACAGCGACCCGATCGCGCCGGCGGTGAGCAGAAAACGCACTGTGCTGCCATCGGGATCGGCGACGCCTGCGGCGGTGTAGCGAGTGGCGTAGTGCAGCACGGCCGGGATGATGCCGGCTGCGCCGTTGGTGGGTGCTGTGACGATGCGGCCGCCGGACGCGTTCTCCTCGTTGACGGCGAGGGCGACGAGATTGACCCAGTCCTCGGCGAATTCGCTCGAGCGGTTCGGATCCTCGGCGTCGAGGCGGAGGAACCAGTCCCGTGCTCGACGCCGCACTCCCAGCGTGCCGGGGAGGTAGCCGTCGCGCGAGATGCCACGATTCTCGCATTCGACCATGACGTCACGGATGTGCAGCAGGCCGTCGCGAATCTCGCCCTGCGTCCGGCGTTCGAGTTCGACCTCGGTCATGACGTCGCTGATACTGCAGCGTCGCCGCTCGCAGAGCTGCAGTAGTTCCTTGGCCGACGCGAATCCGTTCGCGGAGGCGAGGGGCGCTACGGCCTCGACGCTTTCGGCTTCGGTCACCACGAAGCCTCCACCGACGGAGAAGTAGACCTCACTGTGCAGTTCGGTCGAATCCGCGGTGCGCGCAGTCAGCTTCATTCCGTTGGGATGGAACGGCAGTACCGTCAACGGACGCAGCACGATGTCGCCGACCGCCAGATCGATCTCTCGGACACCGCCGAAAAGGATGCGCCCGGTTGCCGCCATCGACGCTTGCCGCTCTTCCATGACCTCGGTCGTGATGCTCTCGGGCGCATGGCCTTCGAGCCCCAGCAGTACGGCGGTCATGGTGCCGTGGCCGGCTCCGGTCGCAGCCAGCGAGCCGTACAGGTCGACAGTCAGCTCTCGAACGTCGTCGAACGCAGACATGGTGCGGAGATCGTCGACGAATCGAGCGGCCGCGCGCATCGGACCGACGGTGTGCGAACTCGAGGGGCCGACTCCGACGGAGAAGAGGTCGAACACACTGATGGTCATGATGTCGTCCGAACTGCGCCGGTCGGCTCGCGCATGGTGAGGTCGTCGAACGACGAGGCAGCGGGAGTCAGGACGGCGAACAACCAGCCGGCACCGAGCGGATCGACAGCGACGAGCGACGGGTCCTCGCGTACAGCCGGATTGACGATCGTGACCATGCCGCTCGCCGGGGCGTACACCGTGACCGAGCCGTCGGAGGTATGGATGGTGCCGCACGCATCACCGGCGGTGAGCACGGTACGTACCGACGGAAGATCGATGCCGACGATGTCGGCCGCGTCGGCCAACGCCGCCGGTGTCACACCCACACGGCTCGGAGTCTGTGCGGGTGAGCCGAACGGGTCGACGGCCATCCAACCGTGCTCGGCGCTGAAGAGCCGACGGGCGGAGGAGAGGGATGCGGTCATGAGGTGGCCTCGGCATTCGTCGTGGATTGACCTGTGGGTGAGTGCAGTACGTCGAGCGACCGCACTGCCCGCAGCACGGCCAGTGCGTCGATGGTGGCGGCGACGTCGTGGACTCGCAGGAGTGACGCCCCGTTCTGGGCCGCGATGATCGCGGCGGCGAGTGATCCGGCGAGTCGGCCGTCGACCTCTCGGCCGGTAACGGCCCCGATCATTCCTTTCCGAGACACGCCCGCCATGATTGGTCGACCGGCCGCGGTGAGCGCCCGAAGGCCCTGCAGCAGTGTCAGATTGTGCTCGAGAGTCTTTCCGAATCCGAATCCGGGATCGACCACGATGCGGTACGCCGGGATTCCGGCTCGGATGCATTCGGCAGCCCGGTCGTCGAGGAACTCGCACACCTCTGCGGTGACGTCGCCGTAGCGAGGGGAATGCTGCATCGTCGACGGCTCGCCCTGCATATGCGTCAGACATACGGCAACGTCCAGTTCGGCTGCTGCGGCGAGTGCGCCCGGAAGGCGAAGAGCGCGCACGTCATTGATGACGCTCGCCCCGGCGCGCACCGCCTCTCGCATCACCTCGGGTCGTGAGGTGTCGACCGACAGCGGTGTCGAGGTAAGCCTGGACAGGGCGTCGATCACCGGTACGACTCGGGCGATCTCTTCGTCGACGGTGGGCGGGGTTGCCCCCGGCCGGGTCGACTCACCGCCGATGTCGAGGAGCTCGGCTCCCTCGTCGACCATCGACAGTGCATGCGCCACAGCACGATCCGAGTCCAGGAAGCGGCCGCCATCGGAGAACGAATCCGGGGTCACGTTGACGATCCCACAGACCACGGGATGCGAGGTCGTCAGTCGAGTGAGCAGTCGGTCGCGGGTATCGGCTACCCGTGTTGCTGTGGAGACGGTCGTGAGCACTGCGATCACCTTTTCTCTCGCGCGGGGTTCGGAGTCCGAATTAGCCGACGTCGGTGTATTCCTCGGCCGCGTCGGTCATCCAGGCCGCGAGATAGCGTGCGAACGACGAGCGCACGAGGATGCGGTAGTCCGTTCCGGTGTCGTCGCAGGCGATCAGGATCATGCCTGCCATCGCCAGCATCGTCTGTACCGTCGACCCGGCTGGAAAGACGCGGGGGTGCAGATCGATCGAGCACCCCTTGGCCAGCACGTCGCGGGCTCTGGAACCGCTCAGGCGCAGGCTGGTTCGCTGTGCGGACACATCGGTGGCCGCACCCCGATGCTCACGAACGGCCGAGCCGAGACGGTGTTCGAGTTCGACCGGATCGAGTCCTGCTCCGATGACCAGCCACTCCTCGGGACCGAGCCAGATCGCGGTGGTGTTCGTGCCTTCGGCGACGCGGCCGGGGCCGGGCAGCTCGGTGCCGAGCTCGGTCGAGGCAGCGGCACCGCCGGGCCCGTTCGGGTCGACCCACAGGTCGATCCCGGCGAGGAACGGCTCCTCCACGATGCGCACAGCGGGCGAGTCCGGCAGAACCGTCTCTGCGAGTGGTCTTCTGGCGGCGAGTCGGTCAGCCATCACGGCGGTTACCTTCCGGGTCGACGAGTACGGAGCCGGTGACTTCTACGGCGACGAGGGTGTCGCCCACCGGGACGTGCAGGATGTCGCCGAGTCGGTCACGTCCGGCTTCGAGCAGGGCCAGCCCGAACGGCCTGCCCAATTCTGCGCTGGCGTAACTCGACGTGACGTGGCCGAGCATCGGTACCGGAAGCTCGGGGAGGACGCCGCTCTCGGAGTGCTCGATGATCTGCGAGCCCTCGGGGAGGACGGTCTCCCGATCGACGGGCAAGAGCCCGACGAACTGCTTGCGCAACGGGTTCCGGTTCTCGGCACGGTCGAACGAGCGCTTCCCGATGAAGTCGAGCTTCTTCTTCGATACCGCCCAGCTCATGCCGAGATCCTGCGGGGTGACGGTGCCGTCGGTGTCCTGGCCGACGATGGGGTAGCCCTTCTCGGCCCGCAGCACGTGCATGGTCTCGGTGCCGTACGGGGTGATGCGGTACTTTTCGCCCGCATCGATCAGCCGCGACCACAGTGCGTGGGCGTGCCACGAATCGATGTTCACCTCGAAGGCCAGTTCACCGGAGAAGCTGATGCGCGCCACGCGCACCGGCACACCGTCGACCGAGGCGTCTCGCCAGGCCATGAACGGGAACGCCTCGTTGGACACGTCGAGCTCGGGGAAGATCTCGCCGACGAGGTCGCGGGAGCGCGGCCCGACAACGGGGAACGTGGCCCACTGCTCGGTGACCGACGTCAGCCGAACCGCCAGGTGCGGCCACTCGGTCTGCAGCCATTCCTCCATCCAGTCGAGCATTCCTGCTGCGCCGCCCGTGGTGGTGAACACCTGGAATCGGTCGTCCGCCAGACGCATCACGGTGCCGTCGTCGATCACCATGCCGTCGGCACCGCACATCACGCCGTACCGAACCATGCCGACCTTCAAGTTGCTCATCATGTTCGTGTAGAACATGTCCAGCACCACACCGGCGTCGGGGCCCTGCACGTCGATCTTGCCGAGGGTCGAACCGTCGAGCATGCCGACGCTCGCACGCACGGCCGCGCACTCGCGGAGCACGGCGTCTTGCATCTCCTCGCCGGGCAGTGGGTAGTAGCGGGGCCGCTTCCACTGTCCGACGTCCTCGAAGACCGCGCCGCGTGCGACGTGCCAATCGTGGACTGCGGTAACCCGTTCCGGATCGAACGCCATGCCTCGGTTGCGGCCGGCCAACGCAGCGAACGCCACCGGGGTGTACGGCGGTCGGAAGGTGGTGGTACCCAGGTTCTCGACCGGCTTGTCGAGCAGTTCCGCCACGATGCCCGAGGACACCACACCGGAGGTCTTGCCCTGATCGTGCGCGGTGCCGATCGTGGTGTAACGCTTGATGTGTTCCATCGACGACATGCCCGCACCGACGGCGCGGACCAGATCGGCCACGGTCGCGTCACGCTGTACGTCGACGAACTGGCTGTCGGCGCCGAAGTCGTCGCGCACCCGCCACAGCACCAGCGACTCGGTGCTCGGCACGGATTCGGCTGCTGGTGGCGACGTTTCGGTGATGTCGAAGCCGAGACGGGTCAGCACGCCTGCCGCGGCCGCGCTGCCGTCGCGTAAGCATCCGGCCAGATCGAAGACCCCCGAGGCCGAACCGGCGACACTGATGCCCTCGACTGCGTCCGCGGGCACGAATGCGCCGAGTTCGCCGTCGTAGCGCAGCTTTCCGCGGGCCTGGCTGAACAGGTGCACGGCCGGGTTCCAGCCACCACTGACGAGCAGTACGTCGCAGCCCACCGTGTCGGTGGCACCGTCGGCGCCGGTCACCAGTGCATGGGTGACGCGGGTGTCGCCGCGCGTGCCGGATACGACGCTGCCGGTGCGCACCTCGATCCCGCGTTCGCGGCACAGGCCGAGCCAGTGTTCCGGTGCCTCGGAGCGGGCATCGACGATGCGCGCGATGCGGACCCCGGCGTCGTGCAGATCGACGGCGGCCTTGTACGCGCTGTCGTTGGTGGTGAACACCACGGCCTCGGTTCCTACCGTCACGCCGTAGCGATGCAGGAACGTACGTGCGCTGTGCGCCAACATGATTCCGGGTCGGTCGTTGTCGGTGAAGACGACTGGGCGTTCGTGGGCACCGGTGGCCACCAGGACGTGTCGTGAACGAATACGCCAGACGCGCTGACGGCTCAGGGCTGTAGGCGCTTCCAAGCCCAGGTGATCGGTGCGGCGCTCGAGGGCGAGCACGAAGCCGTCGTCGTAGGAACCGAATGCGGTGGTGCGGCGCAGCAAGGTCACGTCGGGGAAGGTCGACAACTCGGCCACCGCGTCGGCAACCCAGTCCAGGGCCGGCCGTCCGTCGATGACGTCGTCGGAGCCGAGCAGGGAGCCGCCGAACTCGCTCTGATCGTCGACGACGACCACGCGAGCGCCACCGCGGGCGGCGACCAGAGCGGCCGTCAGACCGGCCGGACCGGCGCCGACGACCAACAGGTCGGCGTGGGCGTGCATGGCGTCGTACTTGGCGGAGTCGGAGATCTCGGCGAGCCGCCCCTGTCCGGGGATGCCCCGAGCGACCAGGCCGTCGTACAGCTCGATCGTCGTTGCGAGCAGCATCGGCTCGGGGAACGGCTCCTCGATCTGTACGAGTCCGCCGGTGTCCTCGGCCCATGCAGCGGTGAATCCGCGGGGCCTGCCCAGCTTGATGCTGGTGGTGACCTGGTGAATGCCGTTGGCGAGCAATGCAGATGCCAGCGTGTCGCCCGGGTGGCCCTGCAGGTCCGAGCCGCCGAACGTGAAGTCGAAAGTGCTCGTGCGGTCGATGCGGCCGCCGGATGCGGTGCGGAATGCGGTCATGGGTTCACCGGCTTCGGGTCGTCGAGGCGATAGACACTGTGGATTCGGTAGGTGGCGGTGTCTCGTACGGCGTTGAACCAACGCCGACAGCCTGCGCTGTGACTCCACCGTTCTGCGAAGAGCCCCTTGGGGTTGTCGCGGAAGAACACGAAGTGTGCCCACTGTTCGTCGGTGAGTGCCGAGGGCTCCTCGGGGTAGGCGATGTGCGCCTGGCCGCCGTAGTGGAACTCGGTCTCTTCTCGACTCCCGCACCACGGGCATTCGATCAATTGCATTGCCACTCCAAGATTTCTCGTTCGGGTGCTGCGTGTGTCGGGGCGGAGAAACTAGTGCGCCACGCCTGCGGCACCGTGCTCGTCCACCAGTGCGCCGGTGACGAATCGGTCGAGACTGAACGGTGCGATGTACTCGTGCACCTCGTCGTTGGCGATGGTGTCGGCCAGGCACCAACCGGCACCGGGGGTGGCCTTGAATCCGCCTGTACCCCAACCACAATTGAGGAATACGTTGTCGAACGGCGTGCGTCCGACGATGGGGGAGGCATCGGGGCAGACGTCCACGATGCCGGCCCAGGTGCGCAGCAGGTGCGCGCGAGCGAAGACCGGGAACAACTCGACTGCAGCTGCCATCTGCCGTTCGATGATGTGGAACGCACCGCGCTGGCCGTAGCCGTTGTAGGAGTCGACGCCTGCACCCATCACCAGTTCGCCCTTGTGGGCCTGAGAGACGTACACGTGCACGGCATTCGACATGACGACCGTGGGATGCACGGGCTCGAGCAACTCCGAGACGAGGGCCTGTAGGGGATGGCTCTGCAGCGGAGTCTTGATGCCGAGCATGTCCGTCAGCGTCGAGGTGTGCCCGGCCGCGCACAGTGCAACCTGGCCGGTGGCGATATCGCCACGCGTGGTCTTCACCCCGGTGACGCGGTTGCCGTCGGTGGTGAAGCCGGTGACCTCGCAGTTCTGGATGATGTCGATGCCGGCCGCGTCGGCGCGTCGGGCAAATCCCCAGGCGACGTAGTCGTGCTTGGCGATGCCGGCGCGTGGCTGGTACGTCGCACCGAGCACCGGGTAGCGAATGTCGCTGGAGATGTTGACGATCGGGCACAGCTTCTTGACCTCGTCGGGGTCGACCCACTGAGCGTCGATGCCGTTGAGTCGGTTGGCCTCGACGCGTCGCACGCTGTCGCGCACATCCTGCAGGCTGTGCGCGAGGTTGAGGACGCCGCGCTGGCTGAACAGGATGGGGTAGTCGAGGTCGTCGGCGAGCCCTTCCCACAGCTTCAGCGAGTGCTCGTAGATGCGCGCGCTCTCGTCCCACAGGTAGTTGGACCGGATGAGGGTGGTGTTGCGCGCCATGTTTCCGCCGGCGAGCCACCCCTTCTCCAGCACAGCCACATTGGTGATGCCGTGGTTCTTGGCGAGGTAGTGCGCGGTGGCCAGGCCGTGTCCGCCGCCGCCGATGATCACGACGTCGTAGGACTTCTTCGGCTCGGGGTTGCGCCACAGGAAGTCCGGGTGGTCGGGCAGATGTGCGCCCGGTGGGGTTGCGGGGGCGGTCATCGGTAGCCTTCCGTCAGGTCGGAGTAGAGGGGGAACTGCGCGGCAACGGATTCGACCCGGATGCGCAGTGCATCGAGTCCGCGGTCGTCGGTGTCGGGACGCAACGCGTGGGCGATGACGTCGGAGACCTCGGCGAACGCCGTGGCGTCCAAGCCGCGGGTCGCGAGGGCAGGGGTGCCGATCCGGACTCCCGAGCTCACCATGGGTGGCCGTGGATCGAACGGAACGGCGTTGCGGTTCACGGTGATTCCGACGTGGTGGAGTCTGTCCTCGGCCTGCTTGCCGTCCAGTTCGGACTTGCGCAGGTCGACGAGAACGAGGTGGACGTCGGTGCCGCCCGAGACCACGTCGATACCTGCGGCTGCTGCGTCGTCGGTCAGCAGTCGATCGGCCAGGATCTTCGCGCCTTCGAGGGTGCGCTGCTGCCGTTCCCGAAAGTCCTCTTCGGCAGCGAGTTTGAAGGCGACGGCCTTCGCCGCGATGACGTGTTCGAGGGGCCCGCCCTGCTGGCCGGGGAAGACCGACGAGTTGAATTTCTTCGCCAGAGCGGCATCGTTGGTGATGATCACACCACCGCGTGGGCCGCCGAGCGTCTTGTGCGTCGTCGAGGTGACCACGTGTGCATGCGGTACCGGTGACGGGTGCAGTCCGGCGGCGACCAGGCCGGCGAAGTGCGCCATGTCCACCATCAGGTAGGCACCGACTTCGTCTGCGATGCGGCGGAATTCGGCGAAGTCGAGGTGGCGCGGGTAGGCGGACCACCCGGCCATGATCAGCTTGGGACGGTGTTCGTGGGCGAGGCGCTCCACCTCTTCCATGTCTACGAGATGGTCGTCTTCGCGGACGTGGTAGGCCGAGACGTCGTAGAGCTTGCCCGAGAAGTTCAGCTTCATGCCGTGCGTCAGGTGTCCGCCGTGGGCGAGTGCGAGACCGAGAATCGAATCGCCCGGCTGCAGCAGTGCCGACATCGCAGCGGCATTGGCCTGAGCACCGGAGTGCGGCTGCACGTTGGCGAACGACGATCCGAACAGGGCATTGAGCCGGTCGATCGCGAGTTGTTCGATGACGTCGACGTTTTCGCATCCGCCGTAGTAGCGCCTGCCGGGGTAGCCCTCGGCGTACTTGTTCGTCAGCACCGAACCCTGCGCCTGCATGACGGCCAGCGGTGCGAAGTTTTCACTGGCGATCATTTCCAGGGTGTTCTGCTGGCGGCCGAGCTCGGCACTGATCGCGCGGTGCACCTCGGGGTCGAGATCGGCGAGTACTCGGTTCGTCACGCCTCTCGGGTGCGGTGCCGTCGCCGTCGGTGCGAAGTCCTGCGTCAAGATGGCCGCCCTTCTGGAAGATCAATGATCTGGAACTGATATATCAAGATGCCAATAGAGTAAGATCACAAAGCAGAGCCGTCAAGGGCGGGGCGTCGACCGGGAGTGAGCAGAGAAGATGACGATCGAAATTCAGCCGGTGATGGATGCAACGCAGTTTGTCGGAACCAATGCCGATCGAGCCTACGAAATAGTGCGTGAGCAGCTGATCATGCTGGAAATTCGTCCGGGTGAACCGATCAACGACGACCGCCTGGCCGAGCAATTGGGGTTGGGTCGCACACCGATTCGTGAGGGTCTAAAACGACTCGAACGAGAGCGCCTCGTCGTCGCGTATCCCCGGCGCGGAACCTTCG
Source organism: Rhodococcus sp. IEGM 1354 (assembly GCF_030056855.1). NCBI lineage: Bacteria > Bacillati > Actinomycetota > Actinomycetes > Mycobacteriales > Nocardiaceae > Rhodococcus > Rhodococcus sp. IEGM 1354. Next base: position 187,487 of record NZ_JASHKT010000010.1, on the reverse strand, counting down.
CGACCGCCGTCGACATGACCGACCTGGCCAACATCTCGGAGATCCGCAAGCAGCTCGAGCCGGCGGCCTCGGCTCGGGCGGCGCGGACGGCGACACGGGCGGCCCGAGACCGGCTGGCCGAGCTCGCGGCCTCCATTGCGAGCATCGACGACACCGACGATTCACGCGAGGTGCTGCGCAAAGATGTTGCGGTGCATCGAGAGATCTATCGGGCGTCGGGCAATCCCCACCTCGAAGACATTCTGGTCAGCCTCGACGCACACGCCACTCGCATCTGGTGCCTGTTTCTCGACCGACTGCCGAATGTGGCCGGCCATGTCCGTGAGCACGTCGTGTTGCTGCAGGCGATCATCGACGGCGACGCCGATACCGCGGCCGAACTGACCCTCGAACACGTCACCGGCTTCGAGAACGCCATCAGGGAACTGTTGTAGTCGCAGCCGCGATGCGCTCGGCCGCACCGCGCAACGCGGTCGAGATGGCATACATCGCCGGGGTGTACTGACGCCTGGCGAGTGACGCGATGTAGATGACCCGCGTCGGCACCCGATCCGTGTCGGGGAAGTCGATGGTGGTGACGTCGGGTCGATGGTGAATCACCGACAACCCGGGCACCATGGCGATCCCGACGCCGGCAGCCACCATGGCCTCGATCTCTTGATAGTCGTGTGCCTCGTAGACGACGTCGGGCTCGAATCCTGCTACGCGACAACTGCGATAGAGAACCTCGGCAGCCGGGTGGTCGTTGCTGCGGATGATCCATCGCGCGTCACGAAGGTCGTGCAGCGACACGTCGTGCTGGACCCGATCGTCGTCGATCGGCAGCAGCAGCACGGTCGGGTCTTCCATCAGCGGCTCGAGGGACAGTGATCGTTCTGCCTCCTCCGTCCAGGCGTAGCTCCACAGCAGCGCCAGGTCGATTTCGCTCGAATGCAGCATGTCGAGCAACTGCGGGCGTACCGCCGATCGCACGCGGACGTCGACGCCGGGCCACCGCGAGTGGTAGTCCTTCAACGCGTCGGAGAGCAGCGACGCGCTGACCGTGGGAAACGAGCCGAGCCGCACCGAACCGCGTTCGAGCCCCCGGATTGCTTCGAGGTCGCCGCTCGCGGCGCGCATCTCCCGTCTGAACAAGCGGGCGCGGCTGGTGAGGATTTCTCCGGCTTCGGTGAGTTGTACGCCGCGTGGCAGGCGGGTCAACACCGGTTGTTTGATGCCGTGTTCGAGTTTGCTGATGCGCTGCGACGCCGCGGAGGGGGTCATGTTCGCCCGCTCGGCACCGGCCGTCAGCGATCCGGCCTCGGCGATGTCGAGAAGAAGAAACAACGTCACGACGTCGAAGGTGTGGTTCATGCGTCTATCTTTCAGCTGAGCTAAACGGCTAGGTAGAAAACGATATTGTCCTAAAAGGCGGACGTCAATAATGTGACTGGGGCAACGTTCGAGTGCGGATGTAACCGAGCACCTACCAGCCACCTGAAAGACGCCCATGACCTCCATCGAGATCCTCCCGCTCATCGCATTGGTTGCGATGTTCGTGATCGCAACCTTCTTTCCGATCAACATCGGCATCCTCGGCTTCATCGGTGCCTTCGTGGTCGGATACTTCGCGCTGGGATTCGACGACAAGGAGATTCTGAACGAGTTCCCCAGCTCGATCGTGTTGACCATCGTCGGAGTCACCTACTTCTTCGGCATGGCCAAACGCAACGGCACCATCGATCTTCTGGTCAACAGCTGCATCCGAGCGGTGCACGGCCGAGTGACGGTGGTTCCGTGGGTGTTCTTCTTCGTCGCCTCGGTCTTGACGGCACTCGGTACCTTCAGCCCCGCCGCGGTGGCGCTGATCGTGCCTGCCGCAATGGCGTTCGCAGCTCGAACCGGCATGAGCCCGCTGGTCATGGGCATCATGGTCATCAACGGTGCCCATGCAGGCGCGTTCTCCCCGATCTCCGTCTCCGGTGTACTGGTTCGCGACATCGTCGAGAGCAACGGCCTCGCCCTGAACCCGTGGACGCTGTTCTTCGCCAGCTACGGCATCAACCTGCTGCTCTCGGTGCTGACGGTTGTCGGCTACGCGGCCCTGGCCCGCATGAAGGGCTTCGAGTACACGGCAACGGGGTCCACCGATCCCGCTCCCGGCAGTGGCCCCGTAGGCGGAACGCCGGTCAAGACGTCCGTCCCCACCGGCGGCAGTACCGGCGGCGGCAGCTCGGCAGGCGGCAGCACCCAGGTGCTCACTCGTCCGACCACAACCACCCTGGTCGACGCCCCGGCCCCGGTCACGTTCGTCCAGAAGCTCACGCTCTTCCTCATCGGCGCCCTCCTGGTACTCGTTCTCGTACTGCACCTGCCGATCAGCTTCATCGCCATCGGAGCCGGAGCCGTCCTGGCGTTCACGGATCTGAAGAAGCAGAACGAGGCCATCGCAGACATCAGTTGGTCGACGGTTCTGCTGGTCGCCGGCATGGTCACCTACATCTCGATCCTGCAAGAAGTGGGCACCATCGATCACCTGGCCGAAATGGCGATCACCATCGGTGCTCCGATCATCGTGGCCATCGTGCTCTGCTACGTCATCGGCATCACCTCGGCGTTCGCGTCCTCCACCGCCCTTCTGGCCGCCGTCATTCCGCTGGCCATGCCGCTGCTGGGAACCGGTGCGCTGCCGGTCGTCGGAGTCGTCGCGGCTCTGGCCATCTCGGCGACCGTCGTCGACGTCTCGCCCTTTTCGACCAACGGTGCACTCGTACTGGCAAACGCGCAGAACATCGAGCGCCCGCGCTTCTACCGTCAGCTGCTGCTCAATGCAGGAATCGTCGTCGCCATCGCGCCGGCCCTGTGCTGGTTGATCCTGGTCGTCGTGCCCGAGCTGTTCTGACGGGACGCGCGCGTTAAGCGCTCCTGTACGGGCTGAACATATTTCGTAATTGTGCTTGACCATCCTCTGTCGCAGGGTGGAAGCATCGGAACCTGACCGGAAGGCACACCAGATGTTCACTCTTCGTGGAACGTGGATGCGTGGAGGCACCAGCAAGTGCTGGCTGTTCAACGCGGTCGACATCGACCAGTACATCGCCGACGCCGGCGGTCTCGACAACATCCTGACCGCGGCCTTCGGATCGGGTGACCCGCGTCAGCTCGACGGAGTCGGGGGTGGCAGCTCCACCACCTCCAAGGCCGCCATCGTGCGACGCTCCAGCGCACCCGGTATCGATGTCGACTACCTCTTTGCCCAGGTCGCCATCGAGAACCGCACCGTGGAGTGGGGCAGCAACTGCGGAAACTGTGCGACGGCAATCGGCCTCTACGCCGTGCAGACCGGTCTCGTGGCCGTCGACGACCACGTCACCGTGGTCCGGATGCGCAACGAGAACACCGGCGCAGTTCTGGCGGCGGAGATCGCGACCCCCGGCGGACGCATTCCTGCCGAGGGCGACGCGTCCGTCCCCGGCACCACGGCTCTCGGTGTCCCGGTGGGGTTGACCTTCACGGATCCGGCGTCGGACCGAGTGACGATGCTTCCCACCGGCGCCGAGGTCGATCGAGTCGTTCTCGGCGGCAACGAGTTCCGCGGAACGTTCGTTCGAGCGGGCGCACCCGCCGCATTGTTCGACGCCGCCGATTTCGGACTGACCGGGTCGGAGTCCAACGACGTCGTCGCCGCTCACGTCCCCACTCTGATCGCGCTACGCCGACAGGCCGCTCTGCGGATGGGGCTGAGCAAGCCCGAAGAACCTGTCTCTCATGCCATTCCGAAGGTCGGCATCGTCGGGCCACCGCGGGAGTACGTGACCACCACGGGCGAGCACGTCGCTGCCGCCGACTACGACATCTCGGTACGCATGCTGTCGATGATGGCCCCGCACCCGGCCATCGGACTGACCTCCGCGGTGGCTGTGGCCGCAGCGGCTACGGTCATCGGTGGGGTCGTCACTGCCAACGCAGGGTCCAGCCGTCCCGGGACCATTCGGATCGGCACCGCCGCGGGAGTGCTCGAGGTCGACTACACGGTGGACGCCAACGGGTTGCTGCAGTCGGTCACCCTCCATCGCGCAGTGCGACGCATCGCCACCGCAGACCTCTTCGTGGTGCCGATGCCGGCTCTGGTCGGTGCTCACGCGTTCTGAGCAGCTTCCCTCGTGCGCGTTTTGCGTACCTGGAGGCGCGCAAAACGCGCACGACGGTAGCTACACACCACCGAGGACCGCGTCGACCAGACTTTCTGCATAGACGCGGTCCTCGGTGTCACCTCGATCGGCACCGTCGATGCGGTGCGAGAAGATGACATGGCTGAGAACCGCCCCGGTCACCAGTTCGAGAACTCTCGTCGTGTCGGCCGACTCGGGTAATTCGCCCCGTTTCTGGGCTCGGTGCACGATCAGCCGGGCAGCGACCAATCGGCTCTTGTTCAGTGTCTCCATCATTCGGCCGAGGAGGTCGGGATGTACCCGCGCGTCGAGGGCGACGCGCAGGCTGACCAAACCGGCTGTCCCTCGGTAGCCCTGCAGAAGCTGCACCGCCAATTCGACGAGGTCCGCTCGCAGGTTGCCGAGGTCGATCGGCGTCGCGAGCGGACTTCGCGCCTCCAGCGCATCGACGACCAAGGCCCCCTTCGATTCCCAGCGTCGGTAGAGCGCCGCCCTGCCGACGGAGGCGCGGCGGGCAACGGCGTCGAGTGTGAAGCCGGACCACCCCTTTTCCCAGTAGACCTCGAGCACTGCGTCGTAGACGCGGTCCTCCAGGTCAGGATCGCGCGGCCTGCCCCGTCGGCTCCTGGCTTCGTCGGTGGATTCGTCGGTCACCCACGGATTGTCGCATCTGCCCCGGCATTGCGGACAATCCTTGTCTGTAATAGGTTTCCGGTCATGAGTTCTGCACGCCAGGAGGCGTCGACGGTGGATCCGACACGTGTTCCGGTGATCGTGGCTGTCGGTGAAACAAGCGGCCGCGGCGAACCCGTGGGCGTCGAACCCATGGAACTGATCACGCGCGCTGCGACTGCGGCACTCCAGGACTCGCCGACCTCGGAGCCGTGGATTCGCCGCGCGGACAGCATCGCACTCTGTCATATCGCCAGCTGGGCCTACAGCAGTCCTGCGGCCGCCCTGGGACGCAAACTCGGAGCGACCCCCACAGATGTGTTCGACGCGCCGATCGGTGGTCAGTGGCCGGCACGCCTTCTCGATCGCGCAGCCTCGCGCATTGCGTCCGGGGAGTCGACGGTAGCGGTGATCGCGGGCGGTGAAGCGCAGGCCTCGATGGGTGCCTTGGTCAAGGCCGGGCGAGAACCTGTGCGGGATGGGGGATGGAGCGCGGACCCGGGTGGTCCGCCCACCTTCGATCTGGATCAACTCGGAAGTGCCGCAATGCAAGAGGCCGGACTGATCACGCCGGTCCGTATCTATCCGTTGTTCGAGAGCCGCTTCAGATTCGAGGCCGGACTGGATCCGGAGTCTCGACTGGCCGAGTGCAGTGACCTGTATGCGGAGTTTTCTGTTGTCGCCGAAAAGAACCCGTTCTCGTGGAACGGGCGAGCGCGGACGGCTGCCGACATCGGCACGCCGTCGCCGAAGAACCGCATCGTGTGCGAGCCGTATCCGTTGTCGATGAACGCCATGCCCTTCGTCGACCAGGCGGCGTGCATCGTGGTGACCAGCTTGGCCGAAGCTCGAGAACGCGGTGTCCCCGAGGGTGACATCGTGTTCGTCTGGGGTGGTGCGGGTGCCGAGGATTCGGTCGACATTCTCGACCGCAGCGATTTCGGCCGGTCTTCAGCGATGGAGGATGCGATGGACCGAGCCTTGCGTGCCGCGGAGATCGGAGTCGAACGACTCGACGTGGTCGACGTGTACAGCTGCTTCCCGATCGTGCCGACCCTCGCCACCCGACATCTCGGAACGCCGAAATCATTGGTACCCAGTGTGACCGGTGGTCATTCGTCCTTCGGTGGTCCCCTCAGCAGCCATTCGCTGCATTCGATCACCGCATCGGTCCGCGAGATCCGCGGCGGAAAGAGCTGTGCGCTGGTGCACGCGAACGGCGGCTATCTGACGTATCACCACTCGGTGCTGCTCGGTGGCGACCAGCACCCACTCGGCTACGTCGGAAATCCCGAACCCGCAGTGCTGACGCCGGAACCACCGCCTCGAGCACCTGTACAGGACGGGACTCTCGTGGTGGAGACCGTCTCCGTCGAGCATTCGCGGCAGCAGGAACCCAACCAGGCGTTCCTCGTCGCGAGAGACGAGCGCGGACGACGTGTCGCCGCACAGACGGCTCCCGGGGATAAGGCCAGCGCTCGTGCGTTGTCCCTGTATCGAACCGATCCGGCACGCGAAATCATCGGGACCGCAGTCACTGTCGACACCATCGAGGGGAACATCCGTGTCCGAAGCAGCGAGTAACGAACCTGTTGTCCTGACGAGACGGGAAGGTCATGTACTCGTCGTCACGATCAACCGACCGAAGGCTGCCAACAGCATCGACGCTCGCGTGCACACGTTGCTGGGGGAGGCGTGGGAGTCCGCCGAGGTAGATCGAGACGTCCGAGCCATCGTCCTGACCGGCGCGGGGTCGGCGACTTTCTGTGGCGGTGCCGATCTGAAGGCCCTCGGCACCGGAGGGCCCGGCGCGGTGACCCCGTCCGAGACCGAACACTGGGGGTTTGCCGGCATTGTCCGACACCCGATCTCGGTTCCGGTCATCGCGGCCGTGAACGGATCGGCGATGGGCGGCGGAACCGAGATCGCTCTGGTCTCGGACATGGTCGTCGCGTCGGACACGGCCGTGTTCGGCCTGCCCGAGATCCGGCGTGGGCTCATCGCCGGCGCCGGCGGGGCTTTTCGGCTGATGTCCGCGGTGCCGGAACACATTGCCCTGGAGATGATCTTGACCGGACAGCCGATCTCCGCGCAGGAAGCCGCACGATGGGGATTGGTCAACAGAGTTGTTGCCCCGACCGATGTCCTCGATACCGCACTCGAACTCGCTCGCCTCTGCGCAGAGGGCGCTCCGCTGGCGGTGCGCGCATCCAAGCGGCTGGCTCGACGCATCACCGACGGTGCCATCGCGCACGAGAAAGATTCGTGGGCACAGAACCGTCGGGAATTGGATGGACTCAGCACCACGCAGGACGTCGTCGAAGGAATCACCGCATTCCTGCAGAAACGCGATCCGACATGGACCGCGCAGTGAGTGCACGGCCGTGAGCGTGGGGAATCCAGGCTTTTCTCAGGCGGTTGCAATGCGGGAGGCACCGTCGAAAGTCGATCGATCCTCCCGCAGTGTTCCTCTATCGGGCTGTGACCTGCTCGTGCTCGTCGCTTGTGGGATCTTCGGTCCAGGGGTTGGATTCCCACGCGAAGTTCAGTCCGAAGACGACGCCCGCACCGACCAGAACCATCGATGCGGCTCGCCAGATCGGGATGTCGCCACCGACACCCCAGATAATTGCGAGCGCGACGATAGCTCCGACGACCGGGCTCAATAGCGCGCGTGTGGTGGCGTTCATGGAGTACCTCCTGATTGCTGTCGTCTGGGCGGATCGTTCGAGATCGTTTGATTCCCTCCGTTACGTACCAGAAGTAACGATAATGGAGCTGAAGGTTCCACGCACCCGCGTGGTCGGCTTTTGCAACCAGGCGCTCGAGTCCGCGAACAGCTGCTGGGCGAAAAGCGGAATGGAAGGCCGAGGGGCCAGTAGCTACGTACCGACGGTTCTGTGATCGCATGACCCCATGCGTACCTCGACATCCACCCGACTGATTACCGTGATCGCGGCGGCAACGTTGACGGCAGGCGTCGCGTGCTCCTCGACGGCCACTACCGAGCCACCGCAATCCGGAGCGAGTGCATCTCGGACCACGACCGATCAGGCCATGGCCGAACAGCCATATTCTCAGCTCGAGGCGAGGGACACCGCTCGGCTCGGCGTCAGCGCGCTCGATCTCACGTCCGGTTCCATCCAGGGTTATCGCGGTGACGAACGTTTCGCGTTCTGCTCGACGTTCAAGGTGTATGCCGTCGGGGCCGTACTCGCCGCCGTCGACGCAGGCAGGCTGCAGCTCACCGACACCAGAACAATCGCCGCAGAGGACAAGGTGCCCGAGTCGGCCGTCGATTGGGCACCCGGCTCGGTCGTCACCATCGCAGATCTCGCTTCCGCTGCGTTGACGAAGAGCGACAACACATCCGGCAATCTGCTGATTCGTGAAGCAGGTGGCACCGCGGCGCTCACCGACTTCGCCCGGTCGGTAGGGGACACCGAATTCCGGCTGGATCGCACCGAGCCGGAGTTGAACACGGCCATCCCCGACGACCCACGCGACACCACGACGCCGAACTCGATGGCTGCCGGCTACCGGACTCTGCTCGACGGCGATGTGCTGACGCAGGCATCACGAGAGCAGTTGCTGGACTGGATGGCCGGTACCCAAACCTCCACGGCCCGCTTCCGTGCGGGCATTCCCCCACAGTGGACGTCGGCCGACAAGACCGGAACCGGTAGCTACGGTGTCTCCAACGACGCGGGCCTGGTGCTCGGACCCGAAGGTCAGAAGATCCTGCTCGTCGTCCTCAGTGCCACGACGTCGGGTGCGGAGGATTCGCCGGCCATGAACGCCCTTGTCGCCGATACGACCCGGACGGTCGTCGAACAGCTCGAGTGACGTCAGTTCTCGGATCGGCGGACGGCGTCGACGAGGGGGACGAGGTCCGGTTCACGTGCTGCGTCGTCGAGGGCATCGCGCAGGGCCGCGTCGTTGGTCGGCCGCGCTGCCTCGAGCAGGGCCAGGCCTTCGTCGCTGACGTCGGTGTAGATGCCTCGGCGGTCGGTGGGGCAGAGGTAACGGGTGAGCAGTCCGCGGTCCTCGAGGCGGGTGACCAGGCGGGTCGTCGCACTCTGGCTCAGTACGACGGCGTCGGCCACCTGCTTCATCTGCAGATGCCCACCCACCCCGTCGTGCTGACGTGCCAGGACGTCGAGCAGCCAGTACTCGCGAGCGCTGAGGTTGTGACCGGCCTGCAGCGCCTTCTCGATGCGGCTCTCGATGCGACCGTGCAGGACCGACAACGCCAGCCAGTTCTGGGCCAGCGCCGTCAGGGCGGGGTCCTTCGCCGTCATTGCTGCGCCTTCCGTGCCGATGCTCGTACAGCCACCGTACAGCGCCTGCCGTTAATCGGCGTCTGCAACTACATCGGTCGACGGGCGACGATGCGTCGAGCATGGGCCAGCACCGGTGCGTCCACCATCTGACCTCGGAAGGCGAACACCCCGCGATTGTGCTCGACGGCGTCGAGTACGGCTGTGGCCCAATCGATTTCCTCGACCGTGGGCGCGTAGGCCTCGCGGATGACGGGGATGTGGCTGGGGTGGATGGCCACCTTGCCGTCGAAGCCGACGGCGACGGCGTCGTCGGCCTCCGCGCGAACCCCGTCGAGATCGGGGATGTCGAGGTACACGGAATCGAGCGCGAACACGCCGCGTGCCTTGGCGGCGAGCAAGGTCTGCGATCGAACATGTTGGGCGACATCGCGGTAGCGGCCGTCACTCAGCCGACTCGAATTCCCGCCCATGGCAGCGACCAGATCCTCGGCACCCCACATGGCACCGACGGCGTTGTCGGCCGCGAGAGCGTCGAACACCGTCATCGCGCCGAGGGGGGACTCGATCAACGCGACGACGTTCAACGGAGCCAGAGCGCTGATCTGGTCGGCCGATTCGCATTTCGGCAGCATGACGGTCGTGTACTCGGTGTTCTTCAACGCCTGGAGATCGGCGGCCTGATCGTCGGTACCGTGCGCATTGATGCGGACGATGGTGCGCGATGGGTCCAGGGCGGTCGACACGACGGACTCGCGAGCACCGGCCTTGTCCGCGGCACCGACCGCGTCTTCGAGGTCGAGGATGACCACATCTGCTCGTGCTGCGGCCTTTTCGTAGCGCTCGGGACGGTCTGCCGGGCAGAACAGCCACGCCGGTCCCGGCGGGACCCAACTCACGACGGGTCCTCCGAAGGGCGCATCCGAACCAGCGTCTTGCGGACAGCGACCGCAACGACGTCCCCGTGCTGATTGCGGCCCGTATGCGTGAACGTCACGATGCCCTCGCCGGGGCGAGACTTGGATTCACGCTTGTCCGAGATCGCCGTCTCCGCGTACAGGGTGTCGCCGTGGAACAGTGGCTTGGGAAAGGTGACCTCGGAGAAGCCCAGATTGGCCACGATGGTGCCCTGGGTCAGCTGCGCGACCGACAACCCGACGAGGGTGGACACCGTGAACATCGAGTTCACCAGACGCTGCCCGAAAGCTGTTGTCTCACTGTAAGCGGCGTCGAGATGCAATGCCTGGGTGTTCATCGTCTGCGTGGTGAACAGCGTGTTGTCGGCCTCGGTGATGGTTCGACCGGGCCGGTGCTCGTACACGGTCCCGAGCTCCATCTCCTCGAACCACAGGCCGCGCTGGCGAATATGCTTGTCCGTCATAGTCCCAGGCTCCGTGCGATCAGCATCAGCTGAACTTCGGTGGTGCCCTCGCCGATTTCGAGGATCTTGCTGTCGCGGTAGTGCCGGGCAACGACGTATTCGTTCATGAAGCCGTAGCCGCCGTGGATCTGTGTCGCGTCGCGGGCGTTGTCCATCGCAGCCTCGGAGGCGACGAGCTTGGCGATGGACGCCGCCTTCTTGAACGGCTTGCCCGCCAACATCAATGCTGCCGCGTCGTAGTACGCCGTGCGCGCGGTGTGGGCGCGGGCTTCCATCCGCGCAATCTTGAACGAGATCGCCTGGTTGCGGGCGATGGGGGCACCGAAGGCCTCCCGCTCCTTGGCGTATTTGACGCTCTCGTCGACGCAGCCTTGCGCCGCACCGACCGATACCGCTGCGATCGCGATCCGGCCCTCGTCGAGGATGTGCAGGAAGTTCGCGTACCCACGGCCCTCCTGGCCGAGCAGATTCTCCTGCGGGACTCGCACATCGGTGAAGCTGAGTGGGTGCGTATCGGAGGCATTCCAGCCGACCTTGTTGTAGGCCGGTTCGGCGACGAAGCCGGGGGTGTCGGTGGGCACGAGGATCGAGGAGATCTGCTTACGACCGGTGGCCTCGTCCACGCCGGTCACTGCGGTGACGGTCACCAGCTCGGTGATATCGGTGCCGGAGTTGGTGATGAACTGCTTGCTGCCGTTGATGATCCAGTCGTTGCCGTCGCGCTTGGCGGTGGTCTTGGTGCCGCCCGCGTCGCTACCGGCACCGGGTTCGGTCAGCCCGAACGCAGCCAGTGCCCTGCCGGCAGTGAGCTTGGGCAGCCACTGCTGCTTCTGCTCCTCGTTGCCGAAGCGGTAGACGGGCATGGCGCCGAGCGAGACGCCGGCCTCGAGTGTCATCGCGACGCTCTGATCGACCTTGCCGAGTTCTTCGAGGGCCAGGCACAGCGCGAAGTAGTCGCCGCCCATACCGCCGTACTCCTCGGGGAAGGGCAGACCGAACAGGCCCATCTCGGCCATCCCTGCGACGACCTCGTACGGAAACGAGTGCTCGGCATCATGTTTCGCCGAGACCGGTGCCACGACCGTCCTGGTGAAATCGGCAACGGACTTCACCAGTTGCTGGTACTCGTCGGGCAGATTCGACGATGACAGATGATCGGTCATGACTTGTCCTCTTCGGTGTGGGCGGGAACGATTCGGGCGAGGACCTGGTCCACGCGGACCTGATCCCCTACTGCAACAGTCAATTCGACGGTGCCGTCGATGGGTGTTATCAAGGTGTGTTCCATTTTCATCGCCTCGACGACGACGATGGCCGTGCCTGCGGTGACGGCGCTGCCGGAAGTCGTTCCGATCGCGATGATCGAGCCCGGCATCGGCGAGAGGATCTCCGCGTCACCGGACTGCGTGTCGTCCTCGCGAACATTGGGTTCGGCGATTCGATCGATTCTCCAGGTGCCGCGCGAGCTGGATACCCAGGTGGACGATTCGTTTCGGGCCACGGTCATCGACTCGCGTTGATCGTCGAGTACGAGGTCGATGGAATCCTCGGTGGCGGAGGCTCGCAGTCGGCGTGGTTCTTCGTCGTCGACGACGACCGTCGCCGCATCGAGGGTCCCGGTGATGGACACGTGCGCGGTTCGAGTCCCGGAGGTCAGTCGGAGCTGGAACGGAGCGTGCGCTCCCACTCGCCACCCCGACGGCGTTGCCCAGATGTCCTGGCCCGCCTCCTGCCACGTGTCGAGCCATGGGACGGTGGCCGCGGCGATCATCGCCTCGTCGGGGGCGTCGGCGGCAACGAAGGACTCCACCCGGCGGTCCAGTAGGCCGGTGTCGAGATTGCCGGCACGGACCTCGTTGTCGGCGAGCAGGAATCGAGCGAACTCGATGTTGGTGACGACGCCGAGTACCGAGGTATCGGCCAGCGCACGATCCAGGGTGCGCAGCGCCGTGCTGCGATCCGGGCCGTGCGCGATGACTTTCGAGAGCATGGGGTCGTAGTTGCTGCCCACCTCGGTGCCGACGGCGAGGCCGGAGTCGACGCGGATGCCCGTGCCGGTGGGCTCGCGCAGCCCGACGACGGTGCCACCGGTCGGAAGGAATCCGCGGCCGGGGTCTTCGGCGTAGACGCGGGCCTCGATGGCGTGGCCGGTCAGCCGAATATCGTTCTGATTCAGCGTCAGTGGCTCGCCGGCGGCGATCCTGACCTGCCACTCCACGAGGTCGATTCCGGTCACCATCTCGGTCACCGGGTGTTCCACCTGCAGCCGGGTGTTCATCTCCATGAAGAAGAAGTCGTCGGGATGATCAGCGGAGACGATGAACTCCACGGTGCCGGCACCGGAGTAGTCGACGCTGCGAGCGGTGTTGCAGGCAGCCTCGCCGATACGCGCTCGGGTCTGCGCGTCGAGCAGTGGGGACGGTGCTTCTTCGATGACCTTCTGATGGCGTCGCTGCAGGCTGCATTCACGCTCACCGAGATGGATGACGTTGCCGTGACCGTCGGCGAGGATCTGCACCTCGATGTGCCGGGGCCGCAACACGAATCGCTCGAGGAACAGCGTGTCGTCGCCGAACGAGGAGGCCGCCTCGCGGCGGGCACTGGCCAGCGCGGCAGGCAGATCCTCGGCGCGCTCGACCAGACGCATACCCTTGCCGCCGCCACCTGCGGACGGCTTGACCAGGACCGGGAATCCGACGTCGGGTGCACCGGCGACGAGGTCGTCGTCGGACAGTCCCGGTCGGGAAATGCCGGGTACGACGGGGACGCCGAAAGCGCTCACCGCTGCCTTGGCGGCGATCTTGTCGCCCATCACCTCGATGGCCTTTTCCGGCGGTCCGAGGAATGCGATTCCGGCTTCGGCGCAGGCCGCAGCGAAGTGGGAGTTCTCGGAGAGGAAGCCGTAGCCGGGGTGGATTCCCTGTGCACCAGTGGCTTTCGCGGCGGCGATCACCTTGTCGATGTCGAGGTAGCTCTCGCGTGCGCTGGCGGGGCCGAGTCGTACCGCGGTATCGGCCTCGCGGACGTGCCGGGCGTCGGCGTCCGCATCGCTGTAGACGGCGACGGTGCGAATGCCCATGCGACGCAGCGTGCGTGCCACTCGGACGGCGATCTCGCCGCGGTTGGCGATCAGAATGGTGTCGATCATCGTGCTCATGCCTCTCACATCCTGAAAACGCCGTAGGAGACCGGCTCGAGCGGCGCATTGGCGCACGCCGAGAGTGCCAGTCCGAGAACAGTTCTGGTGTCGGCGGGGTCGATGATGCCGTCGTCCCACAGCCGGGCTGTCGAATAGTAGGGGTTGCCCTGACTTTCGTACTGGTCACGAATCGGAGCTTTGAACGCCTCCTGGTCTTGCTCCGACCACGGATTACCCGACGCATCCAGTTGGTCACCTCGGACGGTGGCAAGGACGGACGCGGCCTGTTCGCCGCCCATCACCGAAATCCGCGCGTTCGGCCACATGAACAGGAAGCGCGGGGAATACGCTCTGCCGCACATGGAGTAGTTGCCTGCACCGTACGAGCCGCCGATGACGACGGTGATCTTCGGAACGCGGGCGCAGGCCACTGCGGTGACCATCTTCGCGCCGTGCTTGGCGATGCCGCCGGCTTCGTAGTCTCGGCCGACCATGAAGCCGGTGATGTTCTGCAAGAACACCAGTGGGATGCTGCGCTTGTCGCAGAGTTCGATGAAATGCGCGCCCTTCATCGCAGATTCGGCGAACAGCACACCGTTGTTCGCGATGATTCCGACGGGATGGCCGTGGAGGCGGGCGAATCCGGTGACGAGTGTTTTGCCGTACTCGGCTTTGAACTCGTCGAATTCGCCTGCGTCGACCACCCGGGTGACCACCTCTCGCACGTCGTACGGGGTGCGCGGGTCGGTGGGGACGACGTCGTAGATCTCGCTCCGGTCGGCGATCGGGTCGCGGGTGGGAACGACATCCCATGGCCGTGCGGTCCGGGGCCCGAGGGTGGCGATGATCTTTCTGACGCGGCGCAATGCGTCGCGGTCGTCGTCGGCCAGATGGTCGGTGACGCCGGAGACCTTCGAGTGCAGATCTCCGCCACCGAGTTCTTCGGCGGTGACGACCTCGCCGGTCGCGGCTTTCACCAGGGGCGGGCCGCCGAGGAAGATGGTGCCTTGATTCTTGACGATGATGGCCTCGTCGCTCATCGCCGGCACGTATGCCCCACCCGCAGTGCACGAGCCCATCACGGCGGCGATCTGCGCAATTCCTTTGGCGCTCATGGTCGCTTGATTGAAGAAGATGCGTCCGAAGTGGTCGCGGTCGGGGAACACCTCGTCCTGACGCGGGAGGAATGCGCCGCCGGAATCGACGAGATAGATGCACGGCAGGGTGTTCTGCAGGGCGATTTCCTGGGCACGCAGATGCTTCTTCACCGTCATCGGGTAGTAGGTGCCGCCCTTGACGGTGGCGTCGTTGGCGATGATCACGCACTCGCGTCCGGAGACCCGGCCGATGCCTGCGATGACTCCGGCACCGGGGCACTCGTCGTCGTACAGACCGTTGGCGGCCAATGGGGAAATTTCGAGGAAGGGGCTGCCGGGGTCCAGGAGCTCGTCGACGCGATCGCGGGGGAGCAGCTTGCCGCGGGCGATGTGCCGTTCCCGAGACTTCGCGCTGCCGCCGAGGGCTGCGGCGGCGAGCTTGTCGGAGAGTTGCTGCGTGAGGAGCTGATGATCTGCGCGGTTGGCAGCGGTATCGATCGCCATAAGGTGCACGCCTTCGAGGGTTGGACGTCGGTGTCGCGGGAGTTCAGTTAATGGTTGATAACTGACAGAATAGTAAACTACGATTAACTGAGTGTCCAGAGTCGAGGGGGTGTGGCAGTTGGAGACGAAGCCGACGACCGTGCGCGAGCAACGTAAAGCCGAGCGTCGACAACAATTGCTCGACGCCGCGGCGTCGTTGTTCGCCGATCGCGGGTTCACCTCCGTGCGGCTCGAGGATCTGGGCGCGGCCGTCGGTATCAGCGGTCCCGCCGTCTATCGCCACTTTCCGAACAAGGAGGCGGTGCTCGTCGAATTGATGGTCGGAATCTCGGAGTATCTGCTCGACGGCGGTCGCGAGGTGGTCGGCTCGCGGAAGGTCGATGAAGCGACGGTGTCGGCCCTGGTCGACTTTCACCTCGACTTCGCTTTCGAGACACCGGCATTCATCCGGATCCAGGATCGCGACCTGCAAAGTTTGCCCGAGGGAGCGCGACGCAAGGTGCGCCGGATGCAGCGCGAGTACGTCGAGCTGTGGGTGGCGACCTTGTGTGCCGTCGACCCGGAGTTGAACGAATCCGATGCCCGAACTACTGCGCACGCAGTGTTCGGACTCATCAACTCCACGCCCTACAGTGCGGGCCGCACGCCGTCGCGCAGTGCTCGGCCGGTGTTGCGAACCATGGCACTGGCGGCACTGGGCGTATCGCACTGATCTGAGCGTCCACAATGGGCGTCGACGATCGCGATCCCGCCTTCGGACGTGAATTGTGGACACTCAGCACACCTACCGTGCCGTTGCACAGGAAGAGCAAATCGTCGTTATCGGAGACAATGATCGACATGACGACCCAACTTTCGCCCGTCGAGATCGGCCGACGGCAGAGTCGATTCACTCGTGACGAGGTGCCGCGACTGCTGGCGATGGCCGGCTTCATCGCCGCTCTGCATGTGATCGGTTGGGGGCTGTTCACCCACTACGACTCGATTCCCAGCATCCACGGCCTCACCGGAGCCGACGGCACTCTCGTCTACGCCGGAGCCGGCGTGCTGGCGTACACCCTCGGTCTCAGGCATGCGTTCGACGCCGATCACATTGCCGCCATCGACGACACCACCCGTTTTCTACTGCAGAAAGGCAAGCGGCCGTTGGCCGTCGGGCTGTTCTTCTCGCTCGGGCATTCGACCGTCGTGTTCGTGTTCGTCGCTGCGATTGCCTTCGTCGCGTCGCAGGCGACGGCGTTTCAGGACGCGTTCGCCGGGGTCGGCGGCATCATCGGCACGTTGGTGTCGGGAACCTTCCTGTACCTGATCGCCGCGCTGAACATCGCGGTCCTCGCCGGCATCGTCGGAGTCTGGCGGCGTGCGAAACGCGGTGACGTCACCGAGGCCGGGCTCGACGAGCTGTTGGCCAAGCGCGGCTTGATGAATCGACTGTTCCGGGGCCGCTACGACAAGATGATCAACCATTCGTGGCAGATGTACCCACTCGGCCTGCTGTTCGGGCTCGGTTTCGATACCGCCACTCAGGTCGGTCTACTCGCGATTGCCGGCACCACCGCTATCGCCGGCGGGCTCCCACCGATGGCCATCATCGCGCTTCCGGTCCTGTTCGCGGCCGGCATGACGACGATGGACACCATCGACGGCATCTTCATGTCCAAGGCGTACGGCTGGGCGTTCGTGACGCCGGTCCGCAAGATCTACTACAACATGACGATGACGGGCCTGTCGGTCTTCGTTGCGTTGGTGATCGGGACGGTCCAGCTGCTGACGCTGCTTGCCGAGCAGTTCGAGCTGACCGGTGGCCTGTGGGACGCACTGGCCGTCATCGACCTCAACCTCGCCGGCCAACTCGTCGTCGGCACATTTTTCGTTGTCTGGATCGGCGCGGTCGTGTATTACAAGGTGGCGCGCATCGACGAACGCGGTGGCGCACACTCGAATGCAACGGAGAACCAGTGATCGCTCGTCGTCGGATCGGTGCCCTCGCAGTCGTCGCAGCACTCGCCTCCACCATGGCGAGTTCGACCTTGCTCGCGGCCCCGGCTTCCGCAGCACCGACGATCACCCAGAACATCGGCGACGTCGTCTCCAGTCGCGCTCTACCGCAGGAATTCTGGATCCCCGGCTCGTCCTCGGCCGAGGTGCTCACCTACGTCACCACCGACACGTTCGGCGAAAAGGCCCTGAGCACCGGCACCGTTTTCCTCCCGCAGGGCACTGCGCCCGAGGGTGGGTGGCCGGTGATCTCGTGGGCCCACGGCACCTCCGGGCTCGGCGACTCGTGTGCGCCGTCGGTCGCGGGACCGGCGTTGGCGCAGCGAGATCTGCCGTACCTCGGTAACTGGCTCGCGCAGGGATACGCCGTTGTGGCCAGTGACTATGCCGGCCTCGGCACCGAAGGATTGCAGGCATATCTGGACGGGCGGACCACGGCGCACAACGTGGTCGACATGGTGAAGGCGGGCCGCAACTACAGCGACCAACTCTCGCGCAAGTGGGTGACGGTCGGACAATCCCAGGGCGGCGGCGCAGCGATCTACACCGCGCGCTACGCAACCGAATTCGGTGGACCGGATCTGGACTATCGCGGCGCAGTGGGTACCGGAACTCCCGCGTACATCGAGAAGCTCGTCTCGATCGGCGGACCGGGGATGCCGCCGGTGGCGCTCCCGGCCGGTCTGACCGCGTACGTCGTGTACATCGCTGCGGCTCTTCGCTATTCGCACCCCGAGCTGGGCCTGGACGATATCCTCACCCCCGCCGGAAAGAAGTACGCGGATCTGGCCGAGACGGCCTGTGTCGCGGACCTCGAGGAGCAGCTCGAGGGCGTCAAGGTCGGTGATTTCTTCACTGCGCCGTTGACCAGCCTGCCGAATTTCACCGCAGTACTCGACGACTACATGGCCATGCCCGAGGCCGGCTTCGACAAGCCGTTCTTCATGGGTCACGGCCTACGGGACACCGATGTCCCGTTCCCGACCACCGCCGCCTACGTCGCCAGGCTCACCGCCAACGGTCAGCCGGTGACCTTCCGACCCTACGACGCCGATCACAGCGGAACGCTCGTGCAATCACAGGCCGACACGATTCCGTTCGTCGCAGGGCTGTTCCGCTAGGTCACGGGTCGCTCGCTGGGCAGTCCGTATGCCCGGGCGGTGAACTTTTCGAGCACGGTGCGCGGCAGCAGTCGCTGCGCCATGAACACTGCGGGAGCATTGCTGCCGACGGCGTAGAGGGGTCGAGTCCTCTTGTCCTCGACGGCTTTCAGGACCGTCTCGGCCACGGTGTCCGCCGAGATGCCTTGTGCCTCTTTGGCGTCGAGGTGCGAGATCACTGTCGTGAAATCGCGCAGATACGGCGAATGCGGTCCGCAGTACTTGGTGCGGCGGGCGGAGAGTCCGGTGGCGATGGAGCCGGGCTCGACCGTGGTGACGTCCACCCCGTAGGGCGCGAGCTCGAAGCGGGCCGCTGTCGAGAAGCCCTTGATCGCTGCCTTGGTCGCGGCGTAGGACGAGCGGTAGGCCAACGGGAAGCTGGCCAGCATCGAGCCGATGTTGACGACCTTGCCCCGACGGCGTTCGCGCATCCCCGGCAGTACGGCTTGCATGAGCTCGACGGCACCGAACACGTTGAGCTGGAACAGCCGGGTGACCGCCTCGATGGGGAGTTCCTCGACGGGGCCGCACTGGCTTTCGCCCGCATTGTTGATCAGAACATCGATCTCCACGTCGGCCAGTCCGTCGACGAACGTCCGGATGGAGTCCGGGTCGGTCAGATCGAGATCTCGGTACTCGACCCCGGGGATGGGGTCGACCACGGTGGAACAACTGCGGCTCGTACCGATGACGCGGTAGCCGCGAGCGAGCAGTAGTTCGGCGACGGCTTGGCCGATACCGGACGTGGCTCCGGTGACAAGTGCGGTATTCATCTGCGCCTCTTCGTTGCGGTGTTTCTGGTTCTCGGGGTGGCTACTGCCGCCGTGGGAGTGGTTCGATCGATTCGTCGCAACCTGGTGCTCGGAACTCGGGTGTGCAAGGCCGGCACCGACTTACCCGCCGCCATGACGGTTCGGTCCGGTCGTACGACAGCCGCTACCGCGTGACCGCGCCGCAACCACAGCCCGAGCTCGGAGGAGGCCGCGACCTCGACGACGACAGCGCCACGACGATCGATCTCGCGTCGCTGTTCGACGGTCAACGGGGTCGTCGAGACGAAGAGAAACTGTCCCGGCGCGATGCTGTCCAGTCGGGCGCCGTTGTCCAGGGAGCTGTTGGGGCACAGCGCGCCTATCACCGAACGGATCTGCGCTGCCGGACGCTGGACGAAATCGGAACGGGTGAGCGGGGGAGTGGCGCTGTCGGACACCTTCGCTCCGATGAGGGGCAGGTGGCCGAGAGCCGGTGCGAGCGTGGTGCGCAGAATTCCGGTCAGTCGGCTGCCACCGGTCATTGTCCAGCCCATGGCGACGGCCATCCGAATCATGGCCGTGGCATGAGTCTTTCGCTCGATTTCGTAACTGTCGAGTGCCGAATCGGAGACGTGCCCGTCGAGGGCCCCGGCGATCTTCCAGACCAGGTTGCGCGCATCGCGCAGACCCGCGCCCATTCCCTGTCCGATGAACGGTGGAGTCAAGTGCGCCGCGTCGCCGAGGACGAACACACGTCGATCTCGCCAACGGCCGGCGACCTGCGCCCGAAATGTGTACTCGGCGCTCCGAATCAGCTCCATGGCGGGGTCGTCGACGTGCCGCAGCCACGGCGCAATGAGCGGCCGGACGGCCGCGAGATCCCCGAACTCGTCGAGGGTTTCGCCGTCGAGCATCCGAAACTCCCAGCGGTAGCGGGTGGAGCCGATCCGCATGTACGTGGCGGATCGTTCGGAGTCGCACACCTGGTGAACGCCGTCCCACTGATCGAGCTCGGCATCGGTGGCGATATCGATGACCAACCACCGCTGCGCGAACCCGAGATCCTCCATCTTCGACCCGATGGACCGGCGCACGATGCTGTTGGCACCGTCGCAGCCCAGTACGTAATCCGCGGTCACCCAGTGTGGGGTTCCGTCCTCGGTGGATGTGTACGACACTCGGACGGCATCTTTCAGGTTCTGCACGTCGGTGATCTCGCATCCGCCGCGCATCTCGATCGTGTCGTATCGGGCGATGTGCGTGCGCATGAGGCGCTCGAGGTCCGGTTGATCGAACATGTTCGCCTGGGGATAGCCGTGCGGTCTGTCGTCGGGATCGCGTTCGAACTCTGCCAGGGTGCGCAGGTCCTTGGTGCACAGTCGCAGTCCGCGACCCGGGCGTGAGATGTCGGCGAAATCCTCTGCGACACCGATGTCGTGCAGAATCCGGTACACCTCGTCGTCGAGATGCACTGCGCGCGGCTGTGGATAGACGTCGGCCCAGCGGTCGAGTACCAGGCAGGAGATACCGTACTGCGCCAGCAGCAGAGCGGCCGTCATGCCCGTCGGACCGGATCCGACGATGACCACCGGGTGGTGCGTGCCGTCGGATCCGCGTTCGGTCATCGGTACGAGACCCGGGTGCGCTGCACTCCCAGGTCGAGGGAACCGTCGGGAGTCGAGCACGTCAGTTCGAGAACGTCGCCGTCCTGCAGGAAGTCGGGATTCTTGGCCTGCTTCTTGAAGAACACCTTCCATTTGAGCGCCGGCGGGATCAGAGATCCGATCATCTCGATCGGCTTGGCCGGAGCCTTCAGCGCAGTACCACCGGGAGTGCCGGTGAGCAGCAGGTCGCCCGCGTCCAACCGCTGGAAATTGCTCAGCGCCTTCAGCGATTCGACCGGCCGGTAGATCATGTCCGCGACCGTACTGTCTTGTCGCACAGTCCCGTTGACGCGTAGCGTCAGAGTCAGCTCGCCGAACCGGTCGAATTCTCCGGCCTCGAGAAGAAGTAGTCGTGGGCCGACCGGCGTGAACGTGGGGTACGACTTACCTTCGTAGAACTGGGTTTTCGGTAACTGGACGTCTCGCGCAGACACGTCGTTGGTGATGACGAGTCCGGCGACGTACTCGGCCACGTTGCTGGCGTCGATCTTGGTGCCGACGGTCAGCGTCTTGCCGAACACGAGGCCGATCTCGATTTCGTAGTCGAGGAGTTTCACGTGCGTCGGCTTGACGATGTCGTCGGTGGGGCCGCTGATCGAACCGGACGTCTTCCGAAAGAACGTCAGTGGCACCGTGTCGGGGTTCATTCCCGAGTCCTTGACGTGTGAGACGAAATTGGTCATGTTCGCCACCACGCGGCACGGTGCGGTGACCGGGGAGACGAGCGAAAGAGTCTCCACTGCAACCACATCGGTGCCGGTACGGGCCGCATTCACAGCGGCGCGATCGGCGAGAAGCTCGGCGGTCGTGGTTGCCGACGTGTCGATGCGCGACGCCCCGGCCGGGGTCTCGACCCACCAGGCGTCGGCGGTGCGTAGTACAGCGATGCTCATGAGGAAGCCACTTTCATCAGGCCGCGAAGGCGTTCGGTGTCGAACTCGTTGTCGGTGCGTAGGGAGGACAGGATCGATTTGAGTTCGTGCAGAGAGGCTTTGCTCGGGGCGATACCGAGAAAGTCCTTGGATGCCGGTGGGCCCCATTGGGCGAGGCCGGATGCCGTCATCGGCGCCCAGCCGGGTTCGAGCGAGCTGTCGAACATGTCGCCGTCGCTGAAATGCTCCACCAGGAAACCGTCGGGATCGCGCCAGTAGTCGAAGATCTGACTGCCCTGGATGTGTCTGCCGATGCCCCAGGAGTGCTTGTACCCACGCTCGGTGAGGAATTCCCCACCGGCGGCGATGGCGTCGATGTCGGTCACCTGGTAGGCCGAGTGCACGTAGCGATTCGACGGGCCGAGAGTCATGGCGAGCGTGTGGTGATCGGACGGGATGCTGCCCCGATCGCAGCGGATGAAGCTCATCACCGGCCCACGGTCGCGTTGGCCGTCGTAGTAGAGGAAATCGCTGACGATCAGACCCAGGTGGTGCAGGTACCAGTTCAGGTTCTCCAGATAGTCCACTCGCTGCAGCACCACGTGCCCGAGCCGTTGGACGCGCGCCGGCTGACGCGGTGGTCGCTGGGTGGCGTTGATCCGGTTACGTGGATCGCCGAAGTTGTAGGTGTGCGCGTCCTGGCCCGGCAGTTCGGGATGTTCGGTGTAGCCCGACACGATCTGTACTGGCTGTCCGCCCGGATCGGTCAGAGTGACGGCGATGCCGCCGAGAGTGTCGGGCAGTCGGTGCACGCGCTGCCCCGTGGCATCGGCGAGGCGAACGACGTCGGCGTCCTCGGCGGCAGCGAAGGCTGCGCCGACGAACCGCGTTCGCTTGCCGCGGCGAATTATCACGCACGGTGAACCGACGTGCGTGCCGCGCAGGTGAATCTCTTCGGACGTGCGCAGTGAGACGGTGAAACCGAATGCGACCGCGAATGCCTCGGCCTTGGCCAGGTCGGGTTTGCGGAACTCGAGCCAGGCGATGTCGCGCACCTTGATGATCGGATCGGTGGCTTTGCCCGGGTGTTCG
This sequence comes from Rhodococcus sp. IEGM 1354, assembly GCF_030056855.1. Lineage (NCBI taxonomy): Bacteria > Bacillati > Actinomycetota > Actinomycetes > Mycobacteriales > Nocardiaceae > Rhodococcus > Rhodococcus sp. IEGM 1354. The sequence goes on along the minus strand of NZ_JASHKT010000010.1, from coordinate 164,725 downwards.
CCTGGAAGCGCGCCCTGATCCACATGCATGTTCTTGTGGCCGTCGACGTCGTGTCCCATCAGCCCTCCCTCGTTGGTGACACTATCGTCACCTATGACTAATCGGTCAGTCAAGAGTGTTGACAAATTCGTCAGCGGTGAGGAAGGGTCAAGGCGGCGACAAGTGCACTCAGGAGTAGGGACCATGACCGAAACCCCGAATCGCCTCGAGCGACGTAAAGCACGCACGCGCGGTGCCCTCATCTCTGCGGCGCAGAGCTTCATTGCCCGCGGGGAGTTGCACGTACCGATTGCCGAGATCACTCAGGCTGCAGACGTCGGCATGGGGTCGTTCTACAACCATTTCGAGAGCCGAGAGCAGCTGTTCCAGGCCGCGGTCGACGGTGCCCTCGAGCTGTTGGGCATCTACCTGGACTCGCTGAGCGACACCGAGGACGATCCTGCGGAGGCATTCACCCGGTCGTTCCGCATCGCCGGCCGACTGTTCCGGCAACAACCGGATCTGAGCCGAGTGCTCATCCACTCCGGGCCGGAGTTGATCACCTCGAAGCACGGCCTCGGCCCGCGGGCCTCGCGTGACATCGAAGCCGGAGTACTGAGCGGGCACTTCCGCGTCCAGGACACCCAGCTGGCTCTGGCTCTGGCAGCGGGGGCACTGCTGGGCATGGGGCAACTACTGCTCGAACAGCCGGAACGCAGCGACGTCGATGCCGTCGACAACATGGCGCACAGTGTGCTGCTCGCCCTCGGAATGTCCGACGCGGATGCACGCGGGCTGTGTGCGCGGACCCTGCCTCCGCTGGACGCGGTTCCGAGCGTCGACGCGTAACGGGCCCGTCCGGGTGTCAGTGCGCCCGGCTGTGTTCGAGGTCGCGAATGATATCGCCGACTGCGTTGTCACGCAGTAGCTTCCACTCCAGGATCGGGTCGAGGATCCCACGGAACCAGAAGTACGGTGCCCACACTGCAGGGGCGATCAGCCGTGCTCGACGCGTACGGACCGCGTCGACCAGGAGGTCCGCCGCCCGTGGGGACGGGAGTCGACGGCTCAACGGCCAGGGGAGAAATGCACCGATCCGCTGCCCCATCGGATCGTTGTCGAGGGTGTGGCGCGCCAGATCGGTGTCGACCACCCCGAAGTACGCCAGACCGGCCGATGCGCCGACCGCTGCGAGTTCGATGCGTAGCGCGCGGCCCAGTTGTTCCACGGCTGCCTTGCTGACCATGTAGGCAGACCCGCCCATGCCTGGAGTGAATGCAGCACAAGACGATACGAGCAAAATGTGTCCACCGCTGGTCACGATCTCGTCCGCCGCGGCGCGGACGATGGTGAGCACACCGCCGAAGTTGACCGCCATGACGGAGTCGAATACCGCGCGGTCGACGGTCCTGATGGTGGCAGGCGGCGGTGTGATGCCGGCGTTGGCGATCACGATGTCGATCCCGCCGAAGGCGCGCACCGTTGCCTGCACGCACTCCGTCATCGCCTCCGGATCCGTGACGTCCCCGGTCAACAGCAACACCCGTGCAGAGCGCGCCGCGTCGGTCGGGAAGTGAAGATCCACCACGGCCACGGACGCACCGGCGCCCACCAGTTTTGCTACGGTCGCGGCACCGATGCCGCGTGCACCGCCGGTCACCAGTGCGACCTTGCCGGTGAGATCCATGTGGTGCTTCATGCGGACTCCTTGGTGACGGCGAGTGTGCCCGGCACATCGACAGTGGCACTGCGGCAGCAATAGTGGTCGAGTTCGATGGTCGACATACGACGGGTGAAGTTGCGTACCGAACCCGGCCAGTAGGTGACGTTGCGGCCCGATGGGCTCAGGTAGTAGCTGCTGCACCCACCCGAGTTCCACACCGAACCGGCCAACCGTTCGTCCGTATAGTCCGCGAATTCCGTTTGTGCAGTGCGGGTGACGTCGATTGCGGCCAAGCGCTTGTCGTCCATCGCCCGAAGTGCTGCAAGAACGTAGTTCACCTGTGCTTCGATGGTGACGACCTGCGAGGTGTACACCACGGCGTTGGGGCCGAGCACCATGAAGAAGTTCGGAAAACCGTGCACCGTCGTCCCTCGATACGACGACATCTCCCCGTCGGGCCAGGTCTGCGCCAACGACCGACCGCCTCGACCGACGATGCGCCGGAAGCCCGAATGCCCGGCGACGGTGAAACCTGTTCCGAGAACGATGGTGTCGACCTCGTGGACGGTTCCGTCGGTCGTGACGACGCCCTCGGGCACGACGCGAGAGATGGCGGTGGTCTCGACGGTGACGTTGTCGCGGCACAGGGCGGGGTAGAACTTGTTCGAGAACGTCGGCCGTTTGCAGCCGAATGTGTAGGTGGGAGTGAGCTTCTCGCGGAGTACGGGATCCTTCACCTGTCTGCGTAGGTGAGCCCGGCCCAGTGCAGTCAACGGCGTCAGCAGGCCGCGGTGCCGAATCAGGCCGGGCACCAGAGCTTCCTGGAACAGATCGAACGTACGACGCATGGCGCGCTGAGCCGCCGGAAACTTCCTGAGCGCGGATCTGCCGGACTCGGAGATGGGCCGGTCCGGGTGGGGAAGGATCCACGTGGGCGTGCGTTGAAAAATCGTCAGATGTGCGGCCGACGGAGCGAGTCGGGGTACGAACTGCACCGCCGATGCGCCGGTGCCGATGACGGCGAGACGCTTACCCTCGGCCGAATGGTCATGGTTCCATCGGGCCGAATGAAAGACGTTGCCTCCGAACGATTCCAGACCGTCGATACTCGGAGTGGCGGGTTCACTGAACGGGCCGAGGGCTCCGATCAGAATCCGAGAAGTCCATGTTCCGCCGCTCGTTCGCACGATCCAACGCGCCCGGTCGTCGTCCCACGTCGCGTCGAGCACCTCGTGTCCGAATCGGATTCGATCCCGGATACCGAACCGGTCGGTGCAGTCGTTGAGGTACTGCTCGATCTCGGGCTGCAGCGGATACAGGCGGGTCCAGTCCGGGTTGGGTGCGAACGAGAACGAATACAGCGCCGAGGGAATGTCGCACTGGGCGCCGGGATAGGTGTTCACGTGCCACGTCCCGCCGACCGCGCTGTCACGCTCGAAGATCAGAAAGTTGCCGCGGCCTTCCTGTTCGAGCCTGATCGCAGCTCCGAGACCGCCGAAGCCGGCACCGATGATGGCGACGTCGATGTGCGGCGCGGCAGAGTCGTTGTCGGTCATGATGTGTGGCTCCTTCTACAGATCGAGAACGACGACGTCGCCGTCGACCGCGGCGCGTGAGACGCACAGGGTGAGTGAGTTCTCGCGTTCGGTGCGGCTCAGCACGCGATCGCGATGGTCGACGCGTCCGCCGGTGAGGCCGACGACGCAGGCACCGCAGAAACCCTGGCGGCACGAGAACGGCTGATCGGGACGAACTCGTCGGAGGGCGTCGAGGGCGGTGTCCTGTGCGCCGACTTCGACGGTGTCGCCGGACCGTGCGAGCTTCAGCACGAACGGACGGCCGTCGACCACGGGGGCGGGCGCGAACAGCTCGGTGTGGAACTCTCGAACCGCGGTACTTCGGGCGGCCTCCTCGCGCAGCCGGCGCGAGAGTGCCGCGGGGCCGCAGACGTACAGGGCCGAGGATCCCGTCCCGAGATCGACGATGTCCGACGGACTCGGAAGTCCGTCCACATCATCGGTTTTGATGATCACGTGACCGCGGGAGGTGAGAGCCGACTGCTGCAGTTCGGCGACGAACGGCAGACTCGCACGAGATCTGCCGTGGTAGTAGAGGGTCCACCGTGTGCCGTCGGCGACGGCTCGCTCGATCATGGACCGAATGGGCGTGATGCCGATGCCGGCCGCGACGAACAAGTAGTGCTCGGCGGCGGCCATGGGAAATGCGTTGCGGGGTCCGCGGACTCGGAGGGTGTCTCCGGGAACGAGACCGTGGATTTCGGTCGAGGCCGTGCCGCCGGGGATCCTGCGGACACCGATGCGATATCGATCTCCTCCGGCCGGCCGACCTGCGAGCGAATACTGCCGAACCGAGCCTGCCGGTGTGGTGACGTCGATGTGTGCACCGGGCAACCAGGTCGGCAATGCGCTTCCGTCGCTGCGAAGCAGTAGAAGTGAGCGCACGTCCTCGGCCTCGTCGACGATCTCGTCGATGGTGGTCTCGAATTCGTAGCCGACGCATCTGCGCGGGCGCGCCGGGGACAAGGCGGTCACGACGGACGAGTCGGTGACCAGTCTTGCGTACACCCGAGACGCCGCAGCGATGGCTCGGAGACCACGGCCGGGGTCGGTCACCGTGATCTCACCCAGATGGCTGTGCCTCGAGGCTGTTTCGGTGGTCACTGCTGGGCCGCCAGTGCTGCAGGTGACGTCGCGAGATAGCGCACCGCCTTGTCGATATCGCCCATCTTCGACGGGTGAAAACCCGGTCGGATGTACAGGGCGAGTTGGACGAACAGAAACGACAGGCCCGGTATCAGTTGCTTGCGGGATGCTCGTGCGAAGGCGAGGGGCCAGGGGGTGCGAAGTCGGCGCTTCCCGGTGCGCGGGGTGGCCACCGCGTTCTTGTACAGGTACGCGGCGGTGCTGAACCAGAGCACGGCCAACCCCGCGCTGGCTATCACCGCGGTGCGGGCGCGGCGAAATCCACCCCCGTCGACGTAATGGAAGGCGTCGAACGCCACGTTGCGGTGTTCGAGTTCCTCGGCCCCGTGCCAGCGGAGCAGGTCGAGCATCGTCGGGTCGACGCCGAGGCGGTCGAATTCGGTGTTGTCCAAGAGCCATTCGCCCACTACTGCGGTGAAGTGCTCGGCTGCGGCATAGATGCCGAGACGCTCGTTCATCCACGCTTTGCCTGCGCGGCCGATGAGTCCGTGATCGCCGAACACGACGCCCACTGCAAATCGAATGCGCTGCAAGATCGGCTCGATGTCGACTCCGTGCGCGACGAGGTACGTACGAAAGCTCTCGTGCGAGGACGCGTGCGTGGCTTCTTGTCCGACGAATCCGACGACCTCCTCGTGCAGTCTGCGGTCGTCGATGTACGGAAGCGCGAGTGCGAACACGTCTGCCATCGCCCGTTCGCCCTCGGGCAAAACCAGATGCATGACGTTCCAGAAGTGCGTGGCGTACCACTCGTGCGGAATGTACTGCAGCGGAACGCCGGTCCAGTCGAACGTCACCGCGCGAGCCACGATCGCGTAGGACTCGTCCAGGTGGCGCGCGTTCGGGTCGATCGCTCTGTCACGAGACATTCGAGCTCCATTCGTCGAAATGCTGATGCGGTGATGCTACATAGCAACAGATAGTGTTGCAATGTTGCATTCAGTCATCGAGGGTGCCGTTAAGATCGGACGATGCATCCAGACGGTGACGACGGGCCGATCCTCGATGCCGCGTTGGAGTTGTTCGGCGAGGTCGGCATCCCCAGAACGACCATCGGGGACGTGGCCAAGCGCGCCAAGATCAACCGGGTGACTGTTTATCGCCGCATCGGATCCAAGGACGAGCTGGTACGGGCGGTCATGGCCCGTGAGTCGACGAGACTGTTCGTCGCGGTGGCGGCAGCGGCGGCCGAACAATCGTCACGGGCGGATCGTGCCGCACACGGATTCGCGACGACGATCGAGTCGGTGCGAACCAACCCCGTCCTGCTCAAGATGTTCGACTCCGAGAGTGCGCTGGTACTCGAACAGTTGACGACCAATGCGTCGACCCTGCTCGCGTCCGCAATAGACGCTGCCGCCCAGATCGCCCGGGGAGGGCTGGACTCGGACAGTTTCGCAGTACCCGACGCCCCGGAAATCGTGGTCCGCGTCGTACATTCGATTCTGCTGACTCCGGCAGCCGGCGCTGCACTCGAGACGTACGACGATCTGCTGGCCTTCGCGCACCGCAGCATCGTGCCGTTGCTGGTCAGCGGTGACCACCGCAGCACGTAGTTAGGCTAGGCTGCCCAGTCATGCCTCGATTCTTCGCGTTCCACGGCCGCGCGACCGGCCCGTCCAGACGTTCCGCCGGTGCGCGGCTGTACACGCTCGGCGGCGCTCTTTCCCTGGCCGCGATCGCTCTGGTCGGGTGCTCGACCGCCACCACGGAACCGTCGAGTCCAGGCGAGACTGCGAGCACCAGAACTGTGCAGGACTACTTCGGCCCGGTCGAGGTTCCCGACCGACCCGCCCGGGTCGTCGCCGCCGATCCCATCTCGCTGGCCTTGATGCTGTCGCTCGATGTGAATCCCGTGGCCGCGTCCTTCAACCCGCTGGCGCTACCCGCGCACGTCGACGAGCGCATCGGCGACATCGCGAACATTGCGGGTGAGGGTGGCGGCTTCGATCCCAACGTCGAGGGAATTCTGGCTCAGGACCCCGACCTGATCGTGGTGGTCGCCGGGTACGACGGCGAAGGCGAGAAGGCCTGGAACAAGGAGATCTACGACAAGCTCGCGGCCAGCGGAGTGCCGACCTACGGCTTCGCCTACAACGACGGGGTGTCGCTCGAGGATGTCTCGCACGGGGTAGCGGCCGTAGGGGATGCGCTCGGAAAGCAGAGCCAGGCAACGGACCTCATGCAGGGGCTGACCGATCGCATGGCCGCGCTGAAGCAGCGGGTTGCCGACGCGGGCCTGGCCGACAAGCCGGTCTCCGCTGTTCGATTGAGCGAGCGCGGGGAGTACTCGATTCGCGTCGGCACGGGTGAGAGCATCGCCTTCCGCGGTGTGGGCATGGCGCAGCCCGAGGGCCAGCAGGATCCCAGTGTGTTCCGTATCGACATCACCGACGAGACGCTGAACATTCTGAACTCCGCCGACACCCTGTTCGTGTACACCGACCAGGGTGCCGACAGTGAACGGGACGCGATCAGTGCTGCACCGCTGTGGTCGACACTGCCTGCGGTGCAGCAGAATCGGGTGCACTGGGTCTCGGCGAGCGTGTGGAATTCGTCGGACCCGATCGGCCTGAACAGGATCATGGACGACATCGAAACGATGTTCGTCGAGCCGGCAGAGCAGAGCTGAACGCCCTGTCATGGCCGGTCGACGTGACGAGGGTGGATATCTCACCGCACGGGTAGTCCAATCGAAACGATTGTCACCGTCGCTGATTCGCGTCGTGTTCGATGCTTCCGCTGCACGCGGGTTCGAGTCGAGCGGAGTGCCCGACGAAATCGTGCACCTGTGCTTTCCGGCCGACGGAGAGGACGTACCGCCCGAGATGACCCGACGCGACGGCGTTCTCGCGCACCATGACGACGTGGTTCGTGAATGCCGCAATTACACCGTCCGGTGCTGGGACGAGAACCGGATCACGATCGACTTCGTGGACCACGTCGGCGGCGTGGCCGCGGACTGGGCTCGATCGGCCGAACCGGGTACGGCGCTGGGGATGTGGGGAACACGGTCGTGGTACGAGCCGCCCGCCGACACGGAGTGGATGTTGTTGATCGCCGATCTACCGGGGCTACCCGCTCTGTGCCGTGCTCTCGAGCAGCTGCCTGCCGGACTGCGCGCGCATGCGATCGTCGAGGTGGCTCACGACGACGACGTGTTGGACGTTCGATCGGCAGCCTCGGTGACGATGGACTGGAGGGTAGCCGGAAACGGGCGCGCACCATCGCAACTCGTCGATGCTGTGCGCACGTTCCGAGTTCCGGCAGGAAACGGGTACGTCTGGTTCGGCGGGGAGGCGTCGGTGGGTAGAGGCGTACGGAAGTACTTCCGCAGTGAGGTCGGCTTACCTGCTAGCCGCATGGCCATCGTCGGCTACTGGCGAGACGACAAGGAAGCATGGATCGAACGCTATGAGAGAGTGGCCGATTCACTGATCGACGACTACGAGCGAATGGCGGCCACCGGCATGGGAGAGGCCGAGGCCGAGATCCACTGGGACGAGATCCTCGAGCGCGCTGGTTTGTAGCAACGCGGGCTGTGGTCAGGGTGCCCGATCGTACGAATCCAGAACCCGAAAAAGTGCGTCTCGCAACGCAGTTCGATTGCCACCCGGTGTCGGCCTTGCGATCTCGTGCAGGGTGTAGCCGTCGATCAAAGCCAGGAAATGCCGAGCCGGTAGATGTGGTTCCGGGATGCCGAATGCTCCGAGCGCCGCCTCGGCCGCTTCCTCGATCATCCGCATGATTCGGTGTACCGAATCCGTCAGCTCGGGTCGTCTGCGTACGGCGAGGTATGCCTCGAACTGGACGAGGGAGTCGTCGTCCTCGGGGGAGGACAGCATCGAGACGAGGTCCATGATCGCGTCGGCGAGATCGTCGCGAGTGAGCCCGCCGGTGTGCGCGACGTCGAGTAGAGCCGTCACTTTCGCTGTCACGTTCTCGGCGATTCGAGTGATCGCGGCATCGATGAGTTCGCCGACCGAGCCGAAGAAATAGCTGGTGGTCGACGGCGGAAAGCCGGCGGCGTCGGCCACGGACCGAAACGAGACACGTTCGAGTCCACGCGTTCCGATCACGCCGATGGCAGCGTCGACCAGCGCGTCGCGGCGCTCCTGGCCACGTGCGTATCGAGTCTTTCGGCGCTCGTCGGTCATCGATACAACGTAGCCGGGGCGCTGTCGTATACCCCCATCGCAGTGCTTTCCAGCAGGCGCTTTCGATCAATCCTGGCCGAATGGCCAATATTGAGCTACTGTCGCCGCTACATCGAACAGCCCTGACAAGGAGCACCCATGACCGACATTCCGGAAGCCTCGCGTGTGGACGTAGTGGTCGTCGGCGCAGGACTCGCGGGTCTGACCGCCGCCAGGGAACTGACGGCCGCGGGGTTGATCGTCCAGGTCCTCGAGGCCAGAGACCGGGTGGGCGGGCGGACGGTCAACTATCCACTCGGTGAGAACGCGGTGGTCGAGACCGGCGGACAGTTCGTCGGTCCGACGCAGGACCACATCCTCCGCTTGGCCGCGTCGGTGGGCGTCGGGACGTTCCCCGCGTACGACATCGGATCGAGCATGTACGTCAAGAACGGACGCGCCCGACGCTTCGACGGCGGGGTCCCGCCGGACCTGGCGGCACTTCCGGACGTCGGGATGCTGGTGGCGCGAATCGATCGGGCCGCCGGGCAGATTCCCGTGGGCAGACCGTGGGCTGCACCGCGTGCGACCGAGTGGGACACCCAGACTCTCGCCACCTGGGCCCGGAGGCACGCGGCCACCGACGGTGGAGTGGAGCTACTCGACATCCTGCTCGGTTCGGTGTTCGGTGGCACATCCGCCGACGTGTCGGCGCTCTTCGGCCTGGCGTACATCGCCGGGGCGGGCAACGAGTACACCCCCGGCACCGTCGACCGGTTGATGAGTGTCGCTGGGGGAGCGCAGCAGTGGCGATTTCTCGGTGGCTCGCAGGCGATCTGCATCGAAATGGCGTCGCAACTCGGTGATTCGGTCCGCCTCGATACTCCCGTGCGCCGCGTGGAGCAGTATCCGGATCGTGTGGTGGTGCACAGTGATACCGAATCGTGGGTGGCCCGATCGGTCGTTGTTGCGATTCCGCCCGCTCTGGCTGCCCGAATCGACTGGAGCCCAGCGCTGCCCGCACCTCAAGACGCACTGTTCCAGCGGATGAACTTCGGCGGATTGGCCAAGTGTGAGGCCGTGTATCCCGAACCGTTCTGGCGCGCGAGCGGGCTCTCCGGCCAGGCACTCTTTCGCGACAGCGACGTACCGGTGTCCTCGATGTTCGACAACTCGCCTCCCGACGGAAGCCACGGAGTGCTGATGGGGTTCGTCGGCACCTGGGGCGCAGCCTGTCGAGGAGGTCGAAACTGGTCCGAGGGCAACGAATCCGAGCGACGTGGTGAGGTTCTTCGGGCATTCGCCTCCGCGGTGGGGCCGCGCGCACTGGAACCGACCGAATGGATAGAACTGGACTGGACCCGCGAGCAATGGACCCGTGGTGGTCCCACCGCGGTGTTGACGCCCGGCGTCTCGACCGGACTGGGCCGGTGGCGCGACACCGCGTTCGGTCGGGTGCGGTGGGCCGGTGCCGAACACTCCGACTATTGGAACGGATACATGGACGGTGCTGTGCGATCGGGTGAAAAGGCGGCAGCAGAAATACTTTCGACCGAAGGAGAACTCTCGTGGAACAACGCTTCGTAGTCTCGGCCCATCGCACCCTGTCGGTGAGCCCGGAGGAAGTGTGGGCACTGACCAGTGACACCAGACGCTACGCGGAATGGGTCACCGACGTTCGGGCCGTCACCACGCATCACGGCAGCGCGCGCACCGGCGGTGTCTACACCGAGGAGGTGGCGACGCTCGGTCGCTTCACCAGTCACGCCACATGGACGGTTCGGCACCTGGAACCGAACCGACTGCGGATCGATTCGGGAGAAGGATTCGCGCCGCTGACCAACGTGGCCAACGTATTTCGCTTCGCACCGCTCAGTGACGCAACCTCCACCGCAATGACCTTCGAGTTCTGGTTCGATGTGGCTCCGGGCTGGCTGGGACGTATTGTGCGGCCGATCGCGACCGCCGGGATGTCCGCACGATTCGACGTCTCGATGTGCAACCTCGAGGCGCTGATCCTCTCCGAGCGAACCGCGTCGATCCGATGAGAGAACCGGCGGAAGTCCTCACTCTCGGGGTGCACGTACTCGACACTCTGGTTCGTCCGGTGACCGAGATACCCGACGGTCAGCAGGCCGTACTGGCGGAGCAGATCGCGCTATCGGCCGCGGGCACCGCCGCGGGAACGGCGCTGGTGCTGTCCCGACTGGGTGCCGCGGTACACACCGCAGGAGTTGTCGGTAATGATTCGGCAGGCGCGTTTCTCCTGCAGCTTCTCGCCGATGACGGGGTGGACGTCTCCCTCGTTCATCGCATGGACGGGGTGCAGACCTCGGCGTCGGTGTTGCCGATCAGGCCGGACGGATCCCGGCCGGCTCTGCACGTGATCGGAGCCAACGGCTATCTGGCTCGACATGTTCCGTGGAACATGTTTCACAACGTCGACTTCCTTCACCTCGGCGGACCCGAGTTCTTCGGACCGGACACCGCGTGCGACATCGCACGCCGCGCCCGCGAGGACGGCGTCGTCGTCACTGTCGACAGCCTGGCACCGTCCGTTCCGGAAGGACTCGGTGCGTTCGCCGCCGCGCTGCCCCACGTGGACTACCTGCTGCCCAACGACGAGCAGGTCCTCGGCTGGACCGGCTGCGCCTCTGTCGAGGACGGGTGTCGTCGACTGCTCGAGCTCGGAGCGTCCTGCGTGGTGGCCACCGCGGGGGCGTCGCCCACTCTCGTCGTCACGGCCGACGGGGCCGTCGAGGTCCCCGCATACTCCGTGGACGTGGTGGACACCAGCGGATGCGGAGATGCGTTCTCGGCCGGGTTCGTTCGTGGACTGTCCCTGAATCTGAACATCGTCGAGTCGGCCGAACTGGGCAATGCGACCGCCGCGCAGGTGGCTCAGGGCCTCGGTACCGACTTCGGCACCTACGACCTCGACTTCGTCCGAAAGTTCGCACGTACCTGCAGGACCATCTGATGCCGGCCGACGTGGACGAGCTACGGCAGTCCGTCGCCGAGACCGCCCGGCAACTGGGCCGACGGGGCCTGGTTCTCGGCACCGCAGGCAATGTCAGCGCACGCGCGGGTGATGTGGTGGCGGTGACGGCGACCGGACTGGTGTTGGCGAACGCCACGGTCGAGGACGTCACGCTCGTCGGTATGGACGCAGTCGTACGTGCAGGTGCGTGCGAGCCGACCTCGGAACTCGGCCTGCACCTCGGCATATACGCGTCGTCCGAGGTGCAGGCGGTGGTGCATGCGCATTCTTCTGCAGCCGTTGCTCTTTCGCTCGTCGCGGACGCACTGCCGCCCGTGCACTACGCGCAGCTGGCCCTCGGCGGCAGGGTCCCGGTGGTGCCGTTCGCGCCGTTCGGTACGGCCGAGCTCGCCGACGCGGTGGTGGCGGCGATGCGTTCGAGGTCGGCGGTGATCATGGCCCATCACGGATCGGTGGCCACCGGTCACGATCTCGGGGCCGCGCTGTCGAACATCGAACTGCTCGAATGGCTCTGCGGGGTATATCTATCGGCCGCGTCGGTGGCCCGCCCACGTGCTCTCACCGACGCACAACTGGCGGCAACTCTGGACGAGGTGGTGCGTCGGGCCTACGGAACAGCAGCACCCGTGCGAAGAGACTGACCGATGGCCACCCGGGTGCGCCCGCTCTGGATTGCCGTGTTCTCCATGGCGTGGCTGGGCTATTGGATGGCCGATCTGGTTCCGCTGCAGCTGCTTCTACCCGAGCGGTTGCAGGAGATCGATCCGCAATCGAAGGTGTTCGACTTCGCCGTGATCAACGCGGTCTCTGCCGTGGTGCTTCTGATCGGTCTGCCTGTGTGCGGGTCGCTGTGCGATCGCACTCGCAGCAGGTTGGGGCGACGGCGCGTCTGGTTCGGCGGCGGTGTCCTGTTCTTCGCCGGTGCGTTGGTGGTCACCGGGCTGCAGAACACCGTCTTCGGAATCGGGGCGGCGTGGTCGGTAGCGATGCTCGGATTGAGTGCTGCAACAGCAGGGTTGACGGCCGTGGTGGCCGACCGTGTGCCGGACGAGCAGCGTGGAACGGTGTCGAGTGCGATCTATGCGCCACAGGCACTGGGCGTGGTGGCGGGCCTGGCCCTGGTGTCCACGCTCGCCCTATCGGTACTGGGCGGGTACCTCTGCGTGGCGATCGCCCTGGTGATCTGCGCGGTGCCGTTTCTGCTGTCGTATCGCGAAACCGACTCACCGACAACGCTGTTGAGCCTACGCAGCATCGTGGCCTCGCTGCTCGATTCGTTGCGTCACCGCGACTTCGCGTGGGCCTTCGGGGGTCGAATCCTGGTCAACGTGGCGAACTCCCTCGGCACCTGCTACTTGCTGTTCTTCCTCAGCGACGGCCTTCGAGTCGCCGATCCGACGGCATCGCTGCTCGAGGTCACCGTCGTCTATCTGTTCGCCTGTGTGCTGTGCACGTTCACCTTCGGTCCGTTGTCGGACAGGATGCGTCGCCGAAAGATCTTCGTGGCGGTTGCGGCATCGATGCAGGCCGTTGCCGGCTTCGTCCTGGCGGTACATCCCACGATGGACGCGACGTTCGTCTCGGCTGCGTTGCTGGGCGGCGGATTCGGCGCGTACATGGCCGTCGATCAGGCACTGGTGACCGGGGTTCTTCCGTCCGCCGACAGTCGGGCGACCGATCTCGGCGTGATGAACATCGGGGCGATCGTTCCACCTGCCATGGCTCCGCTGATCGCGAGCGTGTTCCTCTCCACCGTCGGTGGGTACCCGGCTCTGTTCGCGGCAGTGGGGGTACTGGCCGCACTCGGGGCAGCCGTGACATGGCAGGTGAAATCGGTTCGGTGATCACAGAGTTCGTGTCGTGCCCGGGCGCGAATCCGTCGCGGTTCCGAGCGCTTCCTTCGCGACGTAGGCGTCACGCAGGTCGCGCTTGAGGATTTTGCCTGCCCCGCTCATGGGAAGAGCCGTGACGAACTCGATGGTGCGCGGAGTCTTGTATCCGGCAACGTAGGTGCGGGTGTGCTCGCGCAGTTCGGTCGTAGTGGGTGAGGGTCCCTCGGCCAGAACGACACACGCATGGACACGCTCGCCCCATTCCTCGTCCGGAACGCCGATCACAGCGCAGGCCAGAACGGCGGGATGACGACTGAGCGCACTCTCCACCTCGGCGCTGTAGACGTTCTCACCTCCGGTGATGATCATGTCCTTCAGGCGGTCGACGACGAACAGGAATCCGTCGGAGTCGAGGTAACCCACGTCGCCGGTGTGCATCCAGCCGTCTCGAACGGCAGCCGCTGTCTCCTCCGGCTTGTTCCAGTAGCCCAGCATCACGTGTCCACCGCGGACACAGATCTCGCCGACCGAGCCGGTGGGCATCTGCTCGTTGTCGGGTCCGAGAATCTCGATCTCGGAGTGCGGGGCCGCGCGACCGGCCGATCCGATGCGTTCTCCCACATGATGTTCCGGCCACAAAAGAGATGCGACCGGCGCAAGCTCGGTCATGCCGTAGGCCTGCGTGAGGCGGGCCTGCGGAAGCCTGGCCAGGGTCCGCTCGAGAACGCCGGCGGAGATGGGCGATCCTCCGTACAGGACGCGGCTCAGCGACGAGGTGTCGAACTCGCTCAACGTGGGGTGGTCGACGAGCAGCTGAATCATGGTCGGCACCAGCAACACGTCGGTGACGGAGTGCCGCGCAATTGCGCCGAGGACGGCGGTCGGCTCGAAGAACGGAACCATGACATGGGTGCCACCGAGCATGACCTGACCCACCCATGCGGCCAGATCGGCGAGATGGAACATCGGGGCGGCATGGAGAAGAACCGAGGCGTCGTCGAGCAGCTGTCCGGTGGCCACCGTCCCCAGGCCGGAGGTCACCAGATTCGCGTGCGAGAGCATGACGCCTTTGGGGAATCCTGTGGTGCCGCCGGTGTAGAAGAGGCCGGCCAAGGCGTCACCACTGCGCCGTACATCGGGAACGGGATCGTGGGATGCCACCAGACCCACGTACGACACCATGCCGTCAGGGGTGGAGCCGTCACCGCAGTAGACGACGGTGGCCAAGTCGGGACATGACGCGCGTAGAGCCGGAACCATCGCGCCGAAGGTGTCGTCGACGATCAGAACCTTCGTCCGAGAGTCGTTGAGCGCATAGGCGACTTCGACGGGGGACCACCGGATGTTGACGGGATTGAGGACGGCATCGGCCCACGGGACCGCGAGCAGGTATTCCGAGTATCGGTCGCTGTTGAAGGCGAGCATTGCCACTCGATCGCCGCTCTCGACGCCGACGGAATGCAGGCCGGCCGCCAATCTCGCCACACGATCGATCTGTTCCGAGAAGGTGCGCACACGATCGCCGAACACCGTTGCTGCGCGATCGGGCGTGGTGGACGCGGATCGATGGAGGCCTTGAGTGAGATACATGGCGAGGTCCCTTGTGCGAGAGGGGGCGACATGCGCCCGAGTGAATACGGTCACAGTTCCACCTTGTTGGCACGGTGTCAATAGTAACGGCATGGAAGGACGCCTGGCCGTATACATCGAAAAGAATTGCCCGGCTAACGATCTGGGGCGTCGTCGAGAGACTGTGCAGTCGCGAGAACGGTGACGAGTACGTCCGTCAGTAGTACTTCCACCTGGTCCCGGGTCAGCGTGCCACGCACCAGCCACTCGCGGCCCGCTGCCTTCACCATGCCACCGAACGCCCGCACCGCCGACGTTGCGATGCGTCTGTCGCCGCGGCGTGTCTCGAAAGCCGTTGCATCCAGCACACGTTCGGCAGCAAGGTCGTCGGCCTCGTCCAGAATGTGCGCCACCTGCTCGTCGACGCCCGAGCCGCTCGCCACCGACACCCATGCAGTGCCGTGCGTTTCTATGACGCCCACCAGCCAGTGCACACTCCCGCGGGCCCTCTCCTCGACCGAGCCCGTGGGCAAGTGCACGTCCTCGATCGGTGGCACGGTGACCAGGAAACGAACACACTCGAGGTACAGATCGCGTTTGCTGCCGATGTAGTGGTGGATGAGCCCGCGTGCAACACCCGCAGCCGCAGCCACGTCGGCCATCGAGACCTCGGCGTACGGCTTGTCACCGAACAATCGAACGGCGGCGGCCAGAATCTGCGTCCGGCGCTCGTCCGGTTCCAGTCGGTTCCACTTGGGTGTACTTGCAGCCGGCATGGTTGTCATGATCGCACCGAACCGAGCGAGCGCGATCTCAGAGGTACCGCTCGGTGCGTGAACGCAGCGACCTCGGTACGACGAACCTGTCGCCGTACCGCGCCTGCAGCTCGTCGGCTCGGTGCACGAATCCCGGGAGTCCGCCGTCGAACTGATTGACGAACTGCAGCACACCGCCGGTCCAGGCGGGGAAGCCGATACCCAGAATGGAACCGATATTGGCATCGGCGACGGTTCGGAGAACGCCCTCGTCGAGACACGCGACCGAATCCAGTGATTGGGCGACGAGCATGCGATCCATCATGTCCTCGAACGGAATTCCGTGATCGGGGCGGTGGTAGTGCTCCACGAGGCCCGGCCAGAGCCGGACCTTGGTGCCGTCCTCGGCGTACTCGTAGAACCCGCGCCCCACCTTGCGGCCTGGACGGTCGAACTCGTCGACGAGGCGATCGACCAGGGCGTACGAATTCGAGACGATCCAGGGGCGACCGTCGGCGCGAGCGGCCTCGGCCATGCCCTCGCGGATGTGCCGCGACAGGGTCAGCGAAATCTCGTCCATCAGAGCCAGTGCGCCGGACGGGTAGCCGGCCTGGAGCGCAGCCTGCTCGACGGTGGCCGGGTGCACGCCCTCGGCGACCAGGGAAATCGCCTCGTCCATGAATCGGCCGATGACGCGGGTGGTGAAGAAGCCGTGACTGTCGCCGACGACGATGGGTGTCTTGCCGATGAGACGTACGAAGTCGAATGCGCGGGCAAGAGCGGAGTCGCTGGTGTGTTCTCCCACCACTATTTCCACCAACGGCATCTTGTCGACGGGGGAGAAGAAGTGGGTACCGATGAAGTCGGTGGTTCGCGAAACAGACTGGGAGAGTCCGGTGATGGGGAGGGTGGAAGTGTTCGAGCACAGCAGCGCGTCGGCGGTCGAATACTTGTCGACGTCCTCGAACGCACGCTGTTTGACGGCGGCATCCTCGAACACTGCCTCGACGACCAGATCGCACCCCTCGGCGTCGGCCGCGTCGGAACTGGGCGTGATGAGCGCGAGCACCGCATCGGCGTCGGCCTGGGTTGTGTGTCCCTTCGCGACGGCCTTTCCGAGAATCGAACGCGCATAATCTTTCCCGCGCTCGGCAGATTCGATCGAGACATCGCGGAGGATCACCGGAACCTGCGCCGAGGCGACGACGTAGGCGATGGCGGCACCCATCATTCCGGCCCCGATCACCAGCACTTTCTCGGGGACTCGATGTGGTTCGGCCGGAGGGCGGGAAGCGCCTTTGGTGATGGAGCCGAGATCGAAGAACATCGACTGGATGAGGTTGCCCGAGATCGGCCCACACGCGAGCGACGTGCAGTAGCGGGTTTCTACGATCGATGCCGATTCGAAGTCGAGCCCCGATCCTTCCACTGCCGCGGCCACGACCGCGATGGGGGCGGGCATCGGCGCGTCCTTGACCTGTGTACGCACTGTTGCCGTGAGTGCCGGCAGCTGCGCGGCCACAGCCGGTGCTGCCGCTGTACCGCCAGGGATCGCGAATCCCTCTCTGTCCCAGGGCTGTAGGGCCCCGGGGTTGGCGGTGATCCAGGAACGTGCCTGCGTCATCATGTGTTCGTGGGTGTCGACGACCTCGTCGATGAGTCCGAGTTCGAGTGCCTGCACCGGCCGATACCGCTGGCCTTGGCCCACCACCTGTGTCAGAGCCTTGACGATGCCGAACATGCGGACCGTCCTGGTGACTCCACCGGCCCCGGGAAGCAATCCGAGCGTCACCTCGGGCAGCCCGAATCGAGCCTTGCTGTTGTTCAGGGCAATTCGATGATGGCAGGCCAGGGCGATCTCGAAGCCGCCGCCGAGCGCGGTGCCGCCCAGTGCGGCCACGACCGGCTTGCCGAGCGTCTCGAGACGCCGGAACTTGTCCTTGGTGAAATCGAGGGCGTCGGCGATCGCCGTGTGGTCGTTGGGTCCGGCGTCGCGCAGCAGTTCGAGGTCGCCACCGGAGAAGAACGAATCCTTGCCCGACGTGACGATGATGCCGTCGTACGCATCGAGTTCGGTCTCGAGCCAGTCGACGGTCTGCTCGAGCGATTCACCGAAAGCCGCGTTCATGGTGTTCGTGGAATGCGCTGGATCGTCGATCGTCAGAACGACGATACGGTCGATACCGATCTCGCCGGTGATGGTGGAAGTCTGCAGTGCAGCTGGGCTGTTCATCGAAATCCTCGGGTCGGTGCGAGTGCTACAGGGAGCGCGAGATGAGGTCTTTCATGACTTCGTTGGCACCGGCGTAGATGCGGGCGATGCGGCCGTCGACGAACATGCGGGCGATGGGGTATTCCTCCATGTAGCCGTAGCCGCCGAAGAGCTGCAGACAACGGTCGACCACTTCGAACTGTCGGTCGGTGGTCCAGTACTTGACCATCGCAGCCGTCGTCACGTCGAGTGATCCCGAAATGTGCTTGGCCACTGCGTCGTCGACGAAGGTGCGGACGACGCGACCGATGGTCGCGCATTCGGCGAGCTCGAACTTGGTGTTCTGCAGGTCGAACAGTGTCTTGCCGAAAGCGTTGCGCGACTTGGTGTAATCGACGGTCTGTGCGACGGCCGCGTCGATCATCGCGGCCGCAGCGATACCGCAGATCAGCCGTTCCTGGGGGAGCTGCTGCATCAACTGCGCGAAGCCGCGACCCTCTTCACCGAGCAGATTGGCGGCGGGAATTCGAAGGCCGTCGAAGCTCAGTTCTGCAGTGTCCTGGCCCTTCTGGCCGATCTTGTGCAGTACCCGTCCGCGGTGGAAACCTTCGGTTTCGTCGGAGACCTCGGCGACGAGCAGTGACAGCCCTCGTGCTCCGGCGGAGGGATCGGTCTTGGCGGCGATGATGATCAGATCGCAGTGAGCTCCGTTGGAGATGAACGTCTTTCCGCCGGTCACGACGTAGTCGTCGCCGTCACGCACCGCGCGGGTGGTGATGCCCTGCAGATCCGAGCCGGTGCCCGGTTCGGTCATGGCGATGGCACCGATCCACTCTCCCGAACACAGCTTCGGCAGCCAGCGCTGCTTCTTCTCCTCGGACGCGTACGCGAGGATGTAATGCGGCACGATGCCACTGTGCACGCCGAGCTGCATGGACGAGTCCCCTGCGCGAACCTGCTCGGAGAACAGCACCGCCTCGTGGCGAAAGTCGCCGCCACCGCCGCCGTACTGCTCGGGTACCGACATGCCGAGCAGCCCGTGGTTGCCCGCACTCCGATAGACCTCACGGCTGGGGCGTCCGGCCGTCGCGAATTCTTCGCGGAGCGGCGCGACCTCCTTCTCGAAGAAGCCGCGGGCGAGCTGTCGTACGTCGTCGAGCTCGGTCACGAGGTCATCACTGGTGCGGTCTGCGAGTGCAGTCATGGTGGGTCCTTGGGTCGAAGCGCACCACGCGTTGTTGGCGCTGTGCCAATAACGATGCACCGAGCTACCCACGGATGTCAACCATTGCTGTGTCCTACCCCGACGAACTCGACGTTATGGACGGATTCGCATCGGAATGCATCCGTAACGTCGAGTTCGACGGGTGAGTGGTCTAGCTGTCCGCCGAGCGCAGCAGTGCGACGTCCGAGACGAGGCGAATGTGCTCGGCCATCGCACGCCCGGCCTCGGCCGGATCCTGTTGTCGCACAGCTTCGGCAATGCGGCGGTGGTGTTCCAACGAGGTCTGCGGGCGGTTCGACTGCGACAGGGATTCGATTCGAGTTTCGCGAATCAGGCCGGCGATTTCGCCCATCAGTCGGGCGAGTAGCGGCGAGTGCGCGGCCTCGGTGATGGCGTGATGGAACAGCTCGTCGCCGGAGTCGCCGCGATTTCCGTCGGTGATCTCCGAGGCCATCACCGACAGGGCGTGATCGATTGCCGCCATTTCGGCGTCGCTGCGGCGGGCTGCGGCGAGCTCGGCGAGTTTGACCTCCAGTGCCTCACGGGCTTCGATCACCTCGGGCAGGCGATCGGCGTGCTCGCGCAGGGCGCGAATGGCCATGTCTCCCACCGGCCGTCGCACGAGTACCGCTCCGTCGCCGTGGCGGACGGCCAGAATGCCCTGTACTTCGAGTGCAACAAGGGCCTGGCTCAGTGAGGCTCTGCTGACGCCGAGGTGACCCGCCAGTTCACGCTCGGGCGGGAGTCGATCGCCGGGCTTCATGTCGCGATCGGCGATGTGTTTGCACAGCTGCTCCACGATGACCTCGTACAGCCGTGGTCGGGTCACCGGGCGGATTTGCTCAGCCACTGTGTCACTCGCTCTCTGCTCCTCTGGACCCCCACCTTAACCGTCGGGGTGTCGGTGACCCTGGTCATAGCAAGTGTTGACAAGTGATCCAGCTCACTGGTTGAGTCGATACAGACTCAGTGGCTAGTCCAATTGGCCACCGAACCCGGGCATCCGCTCGGGGGGCGATCACACACGAACCGGAGACCTTCGATGTCGACCGAGCTGATACCCATCATTGCCCTAGTCGTCATGTTCCTCGCTGCGACCGTGTTCCCGGTGAACATGGGCGCGCTGGGGTTCGTGGCGGCGTTCTTCGTCGGAACCATCGCCGTGGGCATGGGCACCGACGACATCATCGCCGGCTTTCCCAGCAGCTTGTTCCTGACGCTGGTCGGTATCACCTACCTCTTCGCGATCGCCCAGAACAACGGCACGGTCGACCTCCTGGTTCGCGGTGCGGTGCGGCTGGTCGGTGGCCGGGTCGCCCTGATTCCGTGGGTCATGTTCGGTATCACCGGCGTGTTGACCTCCATCGGCGCACTGGGTCCGGCAGCGGTGGCCATCGTCGCACCGATCGCACTCGGCTTCGCGGCGCGGTACAAGATCAACGCCCTGCTCATGGGCATGATGGTGATTCACGGTGCGCAGGCAGGTGGGTTCTCGCCGATCAGCATCTACGGCGTGACCGTCAACAACATCGCTCAGAAGGCCGGTCTGGTCAACAGCCCGCTCACCCTGTTCCTGGGCAGCATGCTCTTCAACGCGGCAATCGGTGCGTTGCTGTTCATGTTCCTCGGCGGACGTGCACTTCTCGGACGTAGCGTGCACGACGAGGACGGCACCCGCCCCGAGGGAGATTCGGGAGGAGTAGGCGGGGGTGGCTCGAGGACCGTGATGCGCGGCTTCGGATCGTCGACGCCCACGCCGTCCGGTCAGACGGTCACGGTCGAGAACGCCCCACCGCTGGCCACCGCCGTCAAGGCCATCACGTTCGATCAGATCCTCACGCTCGTCGGGCTGGCCTCGCTGGCGGTGTTCTCCCTCGTCCTCGATCTCGACGTCGGCTTCGTGTCGATGACGGTCGCCGTGGTGCTCGCCCTGGCGTCGCCCAAGGCTCAGAAGGGTGCGATCAACCAGATCAGCTGGTCGACAGTATTGCTCATCGGTGGCGTGTTGACGTTCGTCGGTGTCCTGCAGGAGGCCGGCACCGTCGAGTACGTCGGTGATGCCGTCGCCGGCATCGGTATTCCGCTGCTCGTGGCTCTGTTGCTCTGCTACATCGGTGCCATCGTCTCGGCGTTCGCGTCGTCGACCGCCATTCTCGGCGTCACCATCCCGCTGGCCGTCCCGTTCCTGCTCGCCGGCGAGGTCGGTGCCATCGGCGTCATCGTGGCCCTGTCCATCGCCTCGACGATCGTCGACGTCAGTCCCTTCTCCACCAACGGTGCCCTGGTTCTTGCCAACGCCCAGGACATCGATCGGGACGTCTTCTACAAGCAGATCCTGAAATACAGCGCGTTGGTCGTCGTCATCGGTCCGTTGATCGCCTGGGCGGTACTGGTCGTGCCCGGCTGGCTCTAGCTCTCGAGCTGCGCGGACGTCCGAGAACTCGGTCTTGACTTCCTCTCGGATCGCTGGTCCAATGAAATTGGCTAGGCCACTGACTCAATGGGCCACACTGGCGATCCACCCCCTCATCGCTTTCGACGTAAGGATCAATTCGATGCCCCTCAACACGACAGGCAGAACCGGACCGCTCGACGGCACCGTGGTGGTGGATCTGACGCGCGCCCTGGCCGGCCCGCACGCGGCGATGATGCTCGGAGATCTCGGCGCGGACATCATCAAGGTCGAGACCCCCAAGGGCGGCGACGACACCCGGGTGTGGGGCCCGCCGTTCGTCACCCCGCGTGACGCGGAGCGCGAATCGACGTACTTCCTCTCGGCCAACCGCAACAAGCGGTCCATCGCGCTCGACCTCAAGACCGACGACGGCCGAGAAGCGTTGGAGCGCATGATCGAGCGAGCGGACGTTCTACTCGAGAACTTCCGCACGGGAGTGCTCGATCGGCTCGGATTCTCGCCCGAGCGCATCGCGGAGATCAACCCGCGCACGGTCGTGCTGTCGATCAGCGGATTCGGCCACGACGGCCCCGAGGGCGGCCGATCCGGCTACGACCAGATCGCTCAGGGCGAGGCCGGGGTGATGTCGTTCACCGGCTCCGGTCCCGACGATGTTCAGCGCGTGGGGGTTCCGATCGCGGACCTGCTCGCCGGAATGTACGGAGCGTTTGGTGTTCTCGCTGCGCTGCGCGAGCGCGACCGCACCGGCCGAGGCAAGGTGGTTCGAACGTCGTTGCTGGCCAGCGTCGTCGGGGTGCACGCCTTCCAAGGCACCAAATGGACCGTGGCAGGCGAGATCGGTGAGGCGCAGGGCAATCATCACCCGTCGATCTGCCCGTACGGCCTCTTTCCCACTTCCGATGGAGCCGTGCAGATCTCGGTGGGCAGTGAAGGACTGTGGCACCGCTTCTGTGAAGGCTTCGGTATCGATCCCGACCTCGAGGGCATGGCGACGAACCCGCAACGCGTCGACAGTCGCGACGACGTCGTCGAGCTCGTGTCCAAGATCTTCCGCACCTACGAGACCGAGCCGTTGTTGGCGCTTCTCGACGAAATAGGCGTTCCTGCAGGCAAAGTGCGCAACGTGCAAGAAGTGTACGAGTGGGAGCAGACCAAGTCTCAGGGCCTGCTCATCGACGTCGAGCACGAGACTCTCGGCACGGTGACCCTGCCCGGGCCGCCGCTGCGATTCTTCGAATCCGACGGCACGGAGGTCACCGAGAACCGACATCTGGCGCCGCCGGTCCTGGGAGCCGACGACGAACTCGTCCGCGACTGGTTGAAAGAAGCGATCCGATGACGAGGATGACCGCGCTCGAACTCCTGGATCTGGTGATCGATCCCGGAAGTTTCGAGTCGTGGGACAGCCCGGCTGCCGACTACGTCATCGACGACGAGTACGCGAACGAACTGGCTGCGGCGCGTGAGAAGACCGGACTCGACGAGTCCGTTCTCACCGGATCGGCCACCATCCGCGGCCGCAAGGTGGCAATCCTGCTGGGCGAGTTCGCCTTTCTGGCCGGTTCCATCGGGGTGGCCGCGGGTGAACGCTTGGTCAGCGCGGTGCACCGATCCACCGCCGAGGCAATGCCGCTGCTCGCGTTGCCCACCTCGGGTGGAACCCGCATGCAGGAGGGCACCGTCGCGTTTCTGCAGATGGTCAAGATCACCGCGGCGATCACCGCGCACAAGGCGGCGAATCTGCCGTACATCGTCTATCTGCGGCACCCCACCACCGGCGGCGTCTTCGCATCCTGGGGATCGCTCGGTCACGTCACCGTTGCCGAGCCCGGTGCGCTCGTCGGATTCCTCGGGCCCCGCGTGTACGAGGCTCTGTACGACGCGAAGTTCCCCGCCGGTGTGCAGACCTCGGAAAATCTGCAAGCGCACGGTCTCATCGACGCCATCCGTCCGCCCGAGCAACTCGGTGAGATCGTCGACCGTGCACTACGCATCATGACCGATGTGCCGTCGTGTCGCGTCCGGCATTCCGATGCTCTGGAGTGGGAGATCGAGGACGTGCCGGCATGGACCTCCATTCTGGCCTCGCGTAGGAACGATCGGCCGGGGGTGCGCGAGTTGCTGTTCAATACAGCTGCAGACGTGTTGCCGCTCAACGGGACCGGCCAGGGCGAGTCCGACCCGGGGTTGATTCTGGCGCTCGTACGGTTCGGCGATATGCCGTGCGTTCTGCTCGGCCAGGACCGCAGGAGTCAGACGACGAAGACGCCACTCGGCCCCGCGGCTCTGCGGGAGGCTCGACGCGGCATGCGGCTGGCGCAGGATTTGAAGCTTCCCCTCGTCACCGTCATCGATACTGCAGGCGCAGCGCTGTCGAAGGAGGCGGAGGAAGGCGGCCTGGCCGGCGAGATAGCACGGTGCATCGCAGACATGGTCGACCTCGAAACCCCTACGCTCTCTTTGCTGTTGGGTCAGGGAACCGGCGGCGGTGCGCTGGCGCTGGTACCTGCGGATCGAGTGCTCGCCGCTCAGCATGCCTGGCTCTCGCCGTTGCCGCCCGAGGGTGCCTCGGCCATCGTGTACCGAGACACCACTCACGCCGCCGAGATGGCGACCAAGCAGGGAGTGCGCTCGCTCGATCTCTTCCGGGCCGGTGTAGTCGACATCATCGTTCCCGAGTTGCCCGACGCCGCAGACGAATCACAGCAATTCTGTGATCGAGTGGGCGCAGTACTGCACCGAGAACTTGCCGAGCTGATCGCCCAGGACCCCTCGATGCGCATGATCGCCCGCGACAAGCGTTTCAATCGAATCGGCTTTGCGGCTGCCGCTGTGTGATTCCCGACGAACTCGACGTTATGGACGGATTCGAGGCCGTTTTCATCCATAACTTCGAGTTCGGCGGCGAGTGGGGGCGGCTATCGTCCTTGGGGTGGCTGGCAATGCTCGAGACCCCGGAGTCTCGGTGGCTGCGCGCCTGCTGGCCCTACTCGGTGTGTTCGACGAGAAGGCGCCGTCGCTGACCTTGACCGACTTGGCCGCCGGTGCCGACCTACCCATCGCCACTGCGCATCGGCTGGTGCGGGAACTGGTGGAGTGGGGCGCATTGGTCCGGGGCGACGACGGGCGCTACGTCGTCGGCAGGCGGTTGTGGAAACTGGGCTTGCTCGCACCCGATCAGTCCGATCTTCGCGACATCGCATCACCGTTTCTGCACGACATCTACGGAGCGACACTCGCGACGGTGCACCTGGCCATCCGCGACGGGGGCGAAGTGCTCTATCTCGACCGGTTGGCCGGCCACGCATCGGTTCCCGCGGTCAGTCGCGTCGGCGCTCGGCTGCCGCTGCACGCCACCGGCGTCGGCAAGGTGCTGTTGGCGTATGCGCCGCGGGAGGTGCAGCAGCAGGTGCTGTGCTCTCTGGACCGCATCACCCCGTACACGGTGACGCATCCCGGGCAGCTGGAGAACGAGCTGCGCCGAGTGCGTCGCGAGGGCTTCGCGCAGACGGTCGAGGAGATGACACTCGGTGCGTGTTCGGTGGCTGTGCCGGTGCGTGCCGGCGACAGTGTGGTCGCCGCATTGGGAATCGTGGTTCCCAAGCTGGGCCGCGATCGAGTGAGACTGGTTGCCGCGCTTCAGGTTGCGGCTCAGGGGATCGGACGAAGTCTCGGCGGGTAGTCGGCCGTTTTCACTCAGTGGAAGCACGGTCTTGTTCGGGTCGAGATCCCGGGGTCTACTGCATGCATGCGTACACAGGTTGCCATCATCGGTGCAGGGCCCGCGGGTCTGCTGCTGTCCCACCTGCTCGACGAGCAGGGGATCGACTCCATTCTGATCGAGTCACGTACTCAGGAATACGTGCTCTCGCGAATCCGGGCCGGAGTCCTCGAACACTCCACGGTCCAGTTGCTCGACGAACACGGACTCGGTGAGCGCCTGCACCGCGAGGGCGACGAGCACCGCGGTGTGTACCTGCAGTGGCCGGAAGAGCGGCACCACATCGACTTTCGTGATCTGGTCGACCGGAGTGTCTGGGTGTACGGACAAACGGAGGTCACCAAGGACCTCGTGGTGGCACGCGAGAAGGCCGGCCAACAGATCTACTACGACGTCTCGGATACGGCATTGCACGACGTCGAATCCGACGCCCCCTACGTCACCTTCACCGACGCGTCGGGCAACGCGGTGCGAATCGACGCGACAGTCGTTGCGGGCTGCGACGGTTCCTTCGGGCCGAGCCGGGCGGCCATGCCCGATTCGGTGCGCAACACCTGGGAAAGGGTCTACCCCTACTCCTGGCTCGGTGTGCTCGCCGATGTCGCCCCCTCGACCGACGAACTGATCTACGCCTGGCACCAGGACGGCTTCGCGATGCACTCCATGCGCTCGTCGACGGTCAGCCGGCTGTATCTGCAGGTGCCGAACGGAACCGATATCGACACGTGGTCCGACGACCGCATCTGGGATGCGTTGGCGACCAGGCTCGGTCACGGTCAGGACGGGTGGACACTCAATCCCGGTCCCATCACCGAGAAGAGTGTGCTACCGATGCGCAGCTACGTGCAGACACCGATGCGACACGGCAACCTGTTCCTGGCCGGCGACGCCGCACACATCGTGCCGCCCACCGGGGCGAAGGGTCTCAATCTCGCGGTAGCCGACGTGGCTCTGCTCGCGCCGGCCTTGGCGCAGAAGCTGAAGGGGAACGATTCGCGCGCCGCCGACAGCTACAGCGACGACGCACTTCGACGCGTCTGGCGCTGCACCCACTTCTCGTGGTGGATGACGACGATGCTGCATACCGGCGACGACCCCTTCGATGCGCAATTGCAACTCTCGCAACTGAAATGGGTGGCGTCCAGTGAGGCGGGTGCCATGGGACTGGCGGAGAACTACGCCGGATTGCCGATCGGTTTCTGACGGTTCGCGTCGAGTTCGCAGTTATGTGGCTGTTTCGGCCCCGAATGCCTGCACAACTGCGATCTCGTCGAGTTCGTGCCTCCGGCGGCAACTGACATCTACAGTGACTTCATGCGCATCGACGAGTATCGGACGTACGACGGCCTCGGGCTGGCCGAGTTGGTCTCCACAGGTGATGTCACTCCGCGTGAACTTCTCGATTGCGCACTGGAGCAGGCGAAGTCGGTGAACCCGGGGCTCAACGCAATCGTCCGCCCGATGCGCGAGGAGGCCGAGCAGCGGCTGGCCGGAACGCTGGAGGGCCCGTTCGCCGGGGTGCCGTTTCTGATCAAGGACTTGTCCCAGGACTACGCGGGGCTGCCCACGTCCAGTGGTTCACGTGCACTCACCGAGCTGCCGATGCCCGAACACGCCACGGTGGTGCAGCGCTGGCTCGACGCAGGCCTGGTCATCTTCGGTAAGACGAACACCCCGGAGTTCGGCGCCAAGGGAATCACCGAGCCGACAGTGTTCGGACCGGCTCGAAACCCGTGGGACCGCAGCAGAACTCCCGGTGGCTCGTCCGGTGGCTCTGCTGCGGCGGTCGCGGCCGGAATCGCGCCGGTGGCGGGAGCGAACGACGGCGGCGGCTCGATTCGCATTCCGGCGGCGTGCTGTGGATTGGTCGGGCTCAAGCCCGGCCGTGGACTGGTGCCGTCGGGACCGACTTTCGGCGAGCCGATGCACGGGGCCGCAGTGCAGGGCGTGGTGTCGCGGTCGGTCCGCGACACCGCCGCGATGCTCGATATCCTCGCCGGTGGTGAGCCGACGTCGGGATACTCGTCCACACCGCCGCCCGACGGCTTCCTGTCCCGGATGGACACCGACCCGCGGCCGTTACGGATCGGCATGTACGCCGCGACCTCGGTGAATCCGTCGCCGGCCCCGGAGGCGATCGCTGCGATGGAATCGGCGGCGACAACGCTCGGCGAACTGGGCCATACCGTCGAACTGCTCGAGGCCCCGCCGTTCGACGACGCAGCGCTCAATCGCGAATTCCTGCTCGCCTGGTTCACGTACCTCGCGTGGGAAATGGAAGAAGTCAAGCGCAGAACCGGCTGCGGTGACGACGCATTCGAGCGGGACACTCGAATCATGGCCGCTCTCGGCCGATCCGCAAGCGGAATCGATTACCTCGACGCGGTGGAAGGCCGTCACCTGCACGTCCGGGCCCTGGCCACCTACTTCGAGACGTACGACTTGTTGCTGACGCCGACTCTGGCCGAGCTGCCGCCCAAGATCGGGGCGTTCGAACTCGCGAAGCCGTTGCAGCTGGCATCGGACTTGTTGCTGCGCAGCCGAACTGCGGGAATGCTCAAGTACACCGGCATCGTCGATCAGATGATCGACGAGAACATCTCGTGGATTCCGTACACCCAGACCGCCAATGTCACCGGGCGTCCGGCCCTGTCGGTTCCGCTGCACTGGACGGGCACCGGTCTGCCCATGGGCGCACACTTTCTCGCGCCGCTGGGCGGGGAGGGGCTGCTCGTCCAACTCGCGGCGCAGTTGGAACGAGCAGTGCCCTGGGCCCATCGCTACAGCGACATCGGCTGACAGCTACAGCGACATCGGCTATCGGGTCGCGCCGAGCTGGACCTTGCCGGCGATGCCGGACGGACGCTGTCGCACGGTGCCGTCGACGATGTCGACGACTCCGCCTGCCCAGTCGGGATCGGTGTCGGCTGCGGCCTGAGGATCGGCGTGTGCGTCCGTACCTTCCTCGGCTGCCACGGTGATGGAGCGTTCCAAGGCCTCCCGAACGCTGAGCAACGTCGTATCCGGTTCTGCGAACACTTCCGTCGCGGCATTACCGCGTCGCACGACCATGTCGTGGGTGAGGCTCTCCACCAACGAGATCACGGTGCCGGGCGGCATCGCGGTGATGACTGCGACCGCGCGGCCCACCAACCCCGTCGGCAGCAGTGGCACCGGAATTTGTGCCCGGCGCAGACCGGCGACGCTGCCGTACGCCTGCAGCAGTTCCGGGTAGCTCATCGTCTCGGTGCCCCCGATGTCGAACGATCCGGGGCGGGATGTGTCGCCGAGGGCGCGGGCGATGATGGCAACGACGTCCACGACGGCGATCGGCTGCACCTGCCTCCGCATCCACGTCGGGATCGGCGTCACCGGCAGTCGCTCGGTCATGCGTCGCACCAACTCGAAGGACGTCGATCCGGAGCCGAGGATGATGGCCGCCCGTAGGACGGTGGCATCGACAGAACTGTCGAGGAACGCTTCCTCGACCTGCAGCCGGGAGCGCAGGTGGTCCGACAGCGGAGTGCCGTCGTCGGGAATCAGTCCGGACAGATACACGATTCGCTGCAGACCGTTGCGTTCCGCAGCGGCCGCCATGGACTGCGCGGCATGGCGATCCTTCTCGACGAAATCGCCCTCGTCCATCGAATGCACCAGGTAGACGACCGCGTCGACGTTCTCGGTGGCAGAGTCGAAGCTGTCGTGGTCGTCGAGGTCGAAGTGCACTGCCGTCACATGCGCACCCCAGGCGAAACGCGACTTCTTCTTCGGATCACGCATCGCGGCGTGCACCTCGTGGCCCTGTTCGAGAAGCACGGGGATCAGCCGAGATCCGATGTATCCGGTTGCGCCGGTGACCAGCACTCGCATGAGATTCTCGTTTCTGTAGACAGGGGTCATACCCCGTCCAGGCGGTCTCACTCCCCGCTGCCGGTGCCGGATGACACACTGTGCGGGTGAGTGCACGTATCAGGAACAACGTGAAAGTCGTCGGAGCTGCCGACGGCCCGGTCGTGATGCTGGCACACGGCTTCGGCTGCGACCAGACGCTGTGGCGTGGCGTCACCGAAATCCTGGCTTCGCGGTTCCGGATCGTTCTGTTCGACCATGTGGGGGCCGGGGCATCGGACCCGGCGGCCTGGGACGCCGAGCGATACGCCCACATGAGCACGTACGCCGCCGACATCGTCGAGATAGCGCAGGAACTCGACCTGACCGACGTCACGTTGGTCGGTCACTCGGTGGCGTCGATGATGGGGGTGCTCGCCGCAACCGCTGCGCCCGATCGATTCACCAAGTTGATTCTGCTGACTCCGTCTCCCCGGTACATCGACGACGGCGACTATCGCGGCGGGTTCAGTTCCGAGGACATCGACGAGCTGCTCGAATCGCTGGACAGCAACTACCTCGGCTGGTCCGCATCGATGGCATCGGTGGTCGTGAACGCACCCGATCGACCCGACCTCGAGAACATGTGGACCGCGAGCGTGTGCCGAACCGATCCGGCGTGCGCACGGGTGTTCGCCCGCACCACCTTTCTGTCCGACAATCGGGCGGATCTGCCTGGAGTACCGGTGCCGACGTTGATCATCGACAGTGCGCGCGACTCGCTCGCACCGCCTCAGGTCGGCCGGTTCGTGCACGAACAGATCCCGGGGAGCGTCCGCATCACGCTCGACGTCAGTGGCCATTGCCCGCAGATCACCGCACCCGAACTGACGGCCGAGACCATCGCGGACTTCGTGAGACCGTCGTGATCGATGACCTCGACGTCGAGGACCTGTACGAGAATGCGCCATGCGGGTACCTGTCCGTGCGCCCCGACATGCGTATCGCGCGACTGAACTCGACGCTGGCAACCTGGCTGGGCTTCGAGGTCGACGCGCTGGTCGACACCGACTTCGGGGAGCTGCTCACCGTCGGTGGACGCATTCACTACGAGACCCACTTCGGGCCGATGCTGTTGATGAACGGCAAGCTCGACGGCATCGCACTGGACCTGGTGACGGCAGATCGTCGACGGTTGCCGGTGTTCATCACGGCGAACGTGAAGATCGACGCAGCGGGCCGGCCGGTACTGATCCGCATCACCGCGCTCGACGCTCGCGATCGCCGCACCTACGAGCGTGAACTGGTCCAATCACGCACGCGAGCAGAATTGTTGGCCAAGACGTTGCAGCGGTCGCTGTTGCCGCCTGCACTGCTACCGCCGTCGGGGATGACCGCGGCAGCGCACTACCGGGCGGCGTCGCGCGACGAGGTGGGCGGCGACTTCTACGACTTGTTTCCGTTGTCCGACGACTGTTGGGGGTTCTTTCTCGGCGACGTCTGTGGCAAGGGTGCAGCGGCGGCCGCTGTGACGTCGCTGACGCGGTACACCCTGCGTGCGGCGGCGGTGTACGACGAGAACCCTGTTGCGGTGCTGCAGAATCTGGATTCTGTTCTACGACAAGAGTTCCGGGATGCCAACGCGCAGTTCTGCACCGCGGTCTTCGGCATTCTGAGCCGGACGGACACGGGATTCGAGGTTTCGATGGCCAGTGGCGGGCACCCCCCACCGCTGGTCCTTCGGGCCGACGGCACCGCCCACTACGTGCCGATGACGGGCGGCCAGCTCATCGGAATTCTTCGGCACGCTCGCTTCGTTCCGGCGACTGTCACGCTCGAAGCAGGGGACACCCTGATGCTCTACAGCGACGGACTCACCGAAGCACGAGTCGGCCGGGGCCGATACGACGACGACGGTGCTCTCCTGGAATTCGCGACGGCACACGCTCCGGCGACTCCGGCAGCCATCGTCGACGATCTGCGGTTGCTGCTGCGCAGTTTCGGCGACGGTCTGGCCGACGACGCCGCCGTGATGGCACTCGGCGTATCCCCGGCCCCCGACTCAGCCGAGAGCAGCGAGGGCTGACGGCAGGTCGGCGTGCAGGGTGAATTCCTGATCCAAGCCCATCAGCTTGATCGGCCGGCTGGTGGTCGGCCCGTCGGCCACGACCGAGAACGACAGGGACTCGCCGTGCTCCTGTTGCGTCGTCGCGAGAACTGTCATGGCCGCCGAGGCCAGAAACGACACTCCGCTCAGATCGACGATCAGTGCAGCCGGGCCGGTCGCGGTCTGTGCGGCAATGGCCTCGGACAGTGCCGGTGCCGTGGTGACGTCGAGCTCGCCGGCTACCGAGATGACGGCCGCGCGCCCGTCGTTGGAGGACTGGATCGAGAATCCTGCGGCGTTCGTGTCGACTGGCATCTGTACTCCTGAATCGTTACCCGCCGCGCTCGTCGACGGGGGATGCGGACCATTCAATCAGGCGGTGTCAGCGGAGCGTGACCTGAGTTCCTCGAAGCGCAGGCGCGCCCACCGTCGTGGTCCAGGAGGGGACGGCCTCCGGTGCGATTCCGGTGGCACCGCCGTAGATGACGGCCAGGGTCTGCTGCTCGGTGACCGAGCCCGCATACGAGGCGGGTACGGAGGAGAGCTGTGGAGCCGAGAGCACCGGGATGTTCTGCTCGCCCGGGTTTCTGGTGGGTACCTGGTACGAGCCGTCGTTGGGCGAGCCGCCCGGGTACTGCGGGAAGTACTCGCCCGCATTGCGGTCGAGGGGGGTGTAGCAGCTCGGTCCGCGGGTCTGCTCGAACAGCCGTGGCTCGTCCTGGTTCGGCAGGTACCGACCCTTGGGGTTGACGAACGGCATCGAGACGTTGATGCCCGGATACTCGTCGCCGACGCCGGTGACGATCCTGCCGCGACGTGCCCCTTCGGCGAACTGTGCGACCGTGCAGCCCAGGGCGGGCGAGAACTCGGCCAGCACTTCGAGAGCCTCGCGTGAATTCGCGGCGAGACCGATCAGCTGCGTCGAGTTCGCCTCGAGAAAGCCGGCCGTCGTGTTCGAGGCGGACGTCACCGACGTGTACAGCGTCGCGAGTGCGGATTGCTTCTCGACGACGGTGTTGCCGGTCGTCCGCAGATTGTCGAGGGCGCTGA
This sequence comes from Rhodococcus sp. IEGM 1354, assembly GCF_030056855.1. Taxonomy (NCBI): domain Bacteria; kingdom Bacillati; phylum Actinomycetota; class Actinomycetes; order Mycobacteriales; family Nocardiaceae; genus Rhodococcus; species Rhodococcus sp. IEGM 1354. The sequence goes on along the minus strand of NZ_JASHKT010000010.1, from coordinate 132,508 downwards.
TCAGCTCGGGAGCTGCGTCGGCGTAGGTCTCGGAGAAGTCGGCCAATCCGCGTAGGTCCTGCTGGATTGCGGGGAGTTCGGTGTTCAGTCCGGAGAAGATGTTCTCCAGTCGATCGATCGTCGAGCCCAGCTGTTCCCCGCGCCCGCTCAACCCCTGTGCCAGCGCGCCGAGGGTGTTCGAGAGATCCTGCGGCGGCACGGCTTGGAGCAGCGGCAGTAGGCCGTCGAGCACTTGCCCTACCTCGATGGCATTTCCGCTGCGATCCTGCTTCAGCACGGTGCCCTCGGTGATGGGCGAACCGGGCTTGCCGTCCGGCAGGATCAGCGCGACGTACCGCTCGCCGAACAGTGTTTTGGGCAGCAGTCGGGCCGTGACGTTCGAGGGGATCATCGCAGCCTTGTCCGGTTCGATCGCCAGTTCCGAGGTGACGACGCCGTCCGTGGTCGTGGCGGATCGGACCTCGCCGACGATCATGCCGCGCACCTTGACGTCGGCATTGCGGGGCAGCGCGTTGCCGACGCTGTCGGTCTCGAGGGAGACGGTCACGACGTCGACGAACGTCTTGTTGTACGAGGTGACACTCCACCCGACGAACACGACGATGAGCACGACGAGGGCGATTCCGAGGAGACGGTTCTGCACCGGCGAAGGGGCGCCGGTCATGCGACGGTCTGTGCGACAACAGCAGTCATGACGCGAACCTTAGTGCTACATCGAGTCACACTTACTGCTCCGACGCCCTTCTGAGATGCACCTATCAGTGCCCGGTTGATGCGATACAGATCACACGGAGTCGGCGCGTCAGTCGGCGATCAGTTGCGTCGACGAGAACCAGCCGTCTCCGCCGCGTTCGCGCTGACGACCGATGACGTATCGGCCGGGTGCAATTCCGGTGGCTCCGTGTTCGGGGTGAATGAGGTAGGCGGTCTCCGAGTTGCTCAGGATGCCCAGAGCGAGGCGTCGAACGTCGTGCACCGGACTCGACCAGGTGCACCCGCGGCCGTCGGCGACGAGGCTGTGCGGATTGCCGCCTGCCGCACTGCGGAGTAGTTCGATCCCGGACAACGGCACGGTCTCGTGTCGGGTCCGTTCGGTGGTGACGACGATGCCGTCGAGTACGGCGAGTGGGACGACGATCAGATCTCCCTGGGCCTGCGATCCGTTGACGATGGGCACCGAGATCTCCTTGTCGAGGTAGTCGAAGACATCCAGACCGGTGCGGTCGGTGAGAGTGGACAGCGTGATGTTCGAGTTCATGGGGTCACCTGTGGTTGGTCGTTGGGGTGGGTAGTTGTGGGGTGGGTATCGATGGAGGTCGTGCGGAGTCACGTACGGCGGAGGAGCCGGGAATAGTCGGCTCCGGCCAGACCGTAGGTCCAGCCTGCCGCGTCGACGGCGGAGGTGAAGGCAGCGGGGACCCGCAGCCCGTAGCGGCGTCGTCGACCGTCGCGTTCACGAGAACCATTGACGGCGAGCAGAATTCGTCCCCCGTCCTGCCAGCCCTCCGGTGCTGCGTACAGCTCCAGGGTGCAGCCCGGGTTCCCCGGATCCTGGCCGGTGTCGACAAGACGTAGGCCTGCCTGCTCCAGATAGGTGTCCCAGCCGATTCGTTCGATGGCGCTTCGTCGGACTTCGACGTTGCGTTCGACGGTGATGCGGTCGACCGTCGGGTCGCGGATGACCCAGCTCGGAACGACGGTGCCGCTCAGTACGTGGACCGCGCTGCCGTCGGCGAACTCCACGGCCGGCCCGTCCGAATTATGCAGTCGCACTTCACCGTGCGGCGAATCGGGCAACGGTTCGACGTGTACGGCGGTGGGCCGATCGGCCATCACTGCGATGTTCTCGAACGCCCACCACCACCCCGTCGACTCGATGAGGGCGGTTTGGACGTCGAGTAGTTCGACGTCCTCGAAAGAGAAGCGTGCGAGGCCGTGGCGACGGAAAGCGTCGTAGTAGGCGACGCGATGGGCTTCTTGTTGGCCGTACCAGGTGATGGAGCCGAACGGGCGGGGAGTGGTCGTGCGGATGGCAGTGGCAATTCCGTCGAACAGGCTGGTGTGCAACGATGTACGGACGGTCCGGTCGATGATGGGATCCGGGCTGATCCCGGCGAGGGCCGCCTCGATCGGGGTACCGCGGGCGATGACACCGCGGACTCGAAAGTCGTTGCTGCCGTTGATTGTGCTCCAACGGTGTTCCCGCGGCCATTCGATGTGGCGGCGCTCGATGATGCGGTCCATGCGGCGCCGGGAGTCGGACAACATGGTCGCGATCTCGGCGTCCACCTCGGTACCGGCGGTGGATATCGACGGTGTTCTCGCCAAGTGTCTGCCGGCGATGAAGGTCGCTGCAGCCTGTGGTGACGTTACCCAATGGAACTCGGGTTCATCGAACCCGGCTGATCGATACAGTTGTGCCACAGCATGTTCCGCGACAGATCTGTCGGCTGGGCCGGCTTTCAGTCCGTAATCGAGCCACCGGTCCCGTTGTGCACAGACCGCGCGAATGTCTTCGGCGTAGGAATCGGGATCTTCGGAGAATGTGCCTCGACGGGGGAGTGTCGACGGCATCGGCACGGCGCTCACTTCGGTGAGGCGGTGTCCGCCTTTCCTGTTGTCATGAATCAAGAGTGACACGAGATTCGGTCGAGCGCAAGAGGTGGCCCATGTGCGCGAAAGTTCGTAGCAGGGGTCGAGTTTCCACTCACATGGGTCAGCGCGAGCGCAACACCAATTTCGCAGCGCTGATGTCGTCGATCACCAGATCGGTGATCAGGCCACCGCGCAGTGCGGCGGTGAGGGCGTCGAGTTTGGACTCTCCGGCCACGATGGCGACTCTGCGCGGGACGGCCTTGAGTCGATCGAGGCTGGGCCCACTCGATCTGTCGTTCAACGCAATTCGGTTGTAGCTGCCGTCGGATCGGAGGAACACTGTGGCGATGTCGCCGACGACGCCGTCACGTTGCAGCTCGGCTCTGTCCTCGCGTTCGAGATAGCCGGCGCTGTAGACGTGACTCGGAACGGCACCACTCATGACGCCGATGCTGAAGACGGCGAGGTTCATGCGATCCTGAAGTTCGAGCACGCGCCTGATGCTGCGCTCGCGCCACAGGTGCTGTCTCGTTTCCGGGTAGTCGAAGAATGCGGGGACCGGGAATCCCTGTGCCGCAGCCCCGTACGCGTCGGCGAACGTCCGGATGATGTCGGTGGCATACGAGACCCCCGTGGTGCGCATGTTGGCCGCCCCGTTCAGTTGCACCACGCTCGAGTTGTGGGTTCGTTTGGGGGCGAGCTTGCGGCTGACGGCGCTGACGGTGGTTCCCCAGGCGACGCCCATCACCATGTCCGACTCGAAGAAGGACGTCAGCAGTCGGCCGGCGAAGGTCGCGACCCGATCGAGACGCTGCAGTTCGTCGACCGTCTCCGCGACCGGCACCACGTGTGCACGAATGTCGTACAGATCGGCGAATGCACGCTCGATCCGCGGTGCCTGACCGAGTGGGGTGGAGATCTTGATTTCCACCAGTCCCGACGCCCGCGCGAACGTGATGAGTCGTGAGACTGTCGAACGAGATACGCCCAGCTCACGGCCGATGGCCGCCATCGTCATGTCCTGGAAGTAGTACAGCCGCGCCGCCTGGGTGGCGTGGCCGGTCCGCAGGTCGGATTCGGGAGTGATGCCGGTGTCCGTCACCGGCACCAGTGTACGACCGAATTGCACATATGTGCATCAGCTGTGAAACGCAGTGCAGGCCGTCTACCGTGGCAAATGGCACGCAATGTGGCGTGTATCACTGACTGTGTGGAGGCTGAAAGATGGCACGTAAGGAACCGGAATGGGGGCTACCGGCGCATATGGCCGCGGAGTTCGCCGGAACCATGATTCTCATTCTGTTCGGTGTCGGCGTCGTCGCTCAGGTGGTCTCGGGTGGTGAGTCCGGCAGCCTCGGCGGTCACGACTCGATCGCCTGGGCGTGGGGGCTGGGCGTGATGTTCGGTATATATGTCGCGGGCCGTATCACCGGCGCGCACCTCAATCCCGCGGTGACCATCACGTTCGCACTCTTCCGCGGATTCAGCTGGAAGATGGTTGCGCCGTACATTCTCGCGCAGACCGCAGGTGCCTTCGTGGCCGCGCTGCTGGTGCGCTGGAACTACAACGACATGATCAATGCGGTCGACCCAGGGCACACCACCGCCACCCAGACCATCTTCTCGACACTGCCCGGTAACGGGACACTGCCGGTGAGTGTGTCCTCGGCGCTGATCGACCAGATCATCGGTACCGCCATTCTGCTGTTCCTCATCGTGGCCGTGACCGATTCGCTCGGAACCGCACCGATGGCCAACATGGCTCCCCTGATCGTGGGCCTCATCGTCGTCGCCATCGGATTCGCCTGGGCCACCAACGCCGGCTACGCGATCAACCCGGCTCGAGATTTCGGACCTCGCCTGGCGTCGTACATCACGGGCTACGGTGGAGCGTGGCGAGATCAATACGGCGGCCTGTACTTCTGGGTGCCGATCGTCGGACCTCTCGTAGGTGGACCGATAGGAGTGTTCCTGTACGACCTGTTGATCGGGAAGAACCTACGCAAACAAGAAGGTTCGACGCCCGAGCCGCCATCACGACTCCCAGCAGACACCCAGACCACAGGAGAGAAGCCATGACCGAGTTCGCAGGAAAGTACGTCGCCGCGATCGATCAGGGAACCACGTCTTCACGCTGCATGATCTTCGATCACGCGGGCACCGTCGTCGCTGTCGATCAGAAGGAACACCAGCAGATCTTCCCGCAGGCCGGTTGGGTCGAGCACGACGCATCGGAAATCTGGGACAACGTGCGCGCCGTCGCTGCCGGTGCCATGGCCGCAGCGGATCTGACGCGCGAGGACATCGCCGCAGTCGGTATCACCAACCAGCGTGAGACGGCACTGGTGTGGGATCGCGAAACGGGCAAGCCGATCTACAACGCCATCGTCTGGCAGGACACCCGTACCGATCGCATCGCGACCGCACTCGGCGGCGGCGATGCCAACAAGTACACCGCCAAGACCGGTCTGCCGTTGGCCACCTACTTCTCCGGGCCGAAGATCAAGTGGATTCTCGACAACGTCGACGGTGCACGGGCCAAAGCCGAAGCGGGAGAGCTGTGTTTCGGCAACATGGACACCTGGGTGCTGTGGAACATGACCGGCGGAACCGACGGCGGATTGCACTACACCGATCCGACCAACGCCTCGCGCACGCTGCTGATGGATCTCGACACCCTGCAGTGGGACGAGGGCATCTGCGCCGACATGGGCATTCCGATGTCGATGCTGCCCGAGATCAGGTCGAGTTCCGAGGTGTACGGCACGGGCCGTGAACGCGGACCGTTCCGCGGCGTGCCGATCTCCGGAATCCTGGGCGACCAGCAGGCGGCCACGTTCGGGCAGGCCTGCTTGTCTCCCGGTGAGGCCAAGAACACCTACGGCACAGGCAATTTCGTGCTGCTCAACACCGGCACCGAGAAGGTCATGAGCAAGAACGGCCTGCTCACCACCGTCTGCTACAAGATCGGCGACCAGCCCACGGTGTACGCGCTCGAAGGCTCGATCGCGGTGACGGGTTCGCTCGTGCAGTGGCTGCGGGACAACCTCGGCATGATCTCCTCGGCTGCGGACATCGAGACCGATGCCCGGTCGGTGGACGACAACGGCGGCGCGTATTTCGTGCCCGCGTTCTCGGGTCTGTTCGCTCCGCACTGGCGCGCCGATGCGCGTGGTGCCATCGTGGGATTGACGCGGTTCGTCAACAAGGGGCACCTGGCCCGCGCCGTACTCGAAGCCACTGCGTACCAGACGCGTGAGGTCATCGAGGCCATGAACGCCGACTCCGGCGTCGACCTCGAGGTGCTCAAGGTCGACGGCGGAATGGTCGTCAACGAACTGTTGATGCAGTTCCAGTCCGACATCCTGAACGTCGACGTGGTGCGGCCCGTCGTAGCCGAAACCACCGCGCTCGGAGCGGCATACGCGGCAGGCCTCGCCGTCGGGTACTGGGCGAGCGAGGACGACATTCGCCAGAACTGGGCCGAGGACAAGACATGGACGCCGTCCATGGACGAAGACCAGCGGGCAAAGCTGTACGCCGGCTGGAAGAAAGCAGTGACACGTACTCTCGATTGGGTTGATGAAGAATGAGTTCCACCACAACGGCTTTGAGTCCAACCGCGCGCGCCGAGGCGATCGCACGGATGGAAGCCGAAGAGCTGGACATCCTGGTGATCGGCGGCGGCGTCGTCGGCGCGGGAACGGCTCTCGACGCGGTGACACGTGGTCTGAAGGTCGGACTGCTCGAAGCACGCGACTATGCTGCCGGCACGTCCAGTCGCTCGAGCAAGCTGTTCCACGGCGGTCTGCGGTACCTCGAACAGTTCAACTTCTCGCTGGTGTTCGAGGCCCTCAAAGAGCGCTCGCTCGTGCTGAACACGTTGTGCCCGCACCTCGCTCGGCCGGTCCCGTTCATCTATCCGCTCGAAAAGGTGATCGACCGTCCGTACGTGGGGCTCGGCATCGGCGTGTACGACGTCATGGGTGCCGGACGTGGCGTACCGAGTCATCACAAGCATCTCGGTAAGAAGAAGACGCTCGAATCCTTCCCCTCCGGCAAGCGGTCGGCGATTCGCGGTGCGGTGAAGTTCTACGAGGGCCAGGTCGACGACGCTCGGCACACGATGATGATTGCGCGGACCGCAGCCGCCTATGGTGCTTTGTGCGCCAACAGCACTCGCGTCACGGGCTTCCTTCGCGAGGACGACAAGGTCGTCGGAGTCGTGGCGAGCGATCTGGAAACGGGTCGTTCGTTCGAGGTGCGTGCCAAGCAGGTCATCAACGCCGCGGGTGTCTGGACCGACGAGGTCCAGCAGATGGTCGGCGGGCGTGGGCAGTTCCAGGTTCGCGCATCCAAGGGCGTGCACCTGGTGGTGCCCCGCAACCGCATCAACAGCGCCACGGGCATCATCACGCGCACCGAGAAGAGCCTGCTCTTCGTCATCCCGTGGGGAAGCCATTGGATCATCGGCACCACCGATACCGACTGGAAACTCGATCTCGCTCACCCGGCCGCGAGCCAGAGCGACATCGACTACATCCTGGGGCACGTGAACAAGCTGCTGGCCGATCCACTGGACCGCGCCGACGTCGTCGGGGTCTACGCAGGTCTGCGGCCGTTGCTGTTCGGGGAATCCGACTCCACCAGCACGCTCTCCCGCGAGCATGCGGTATCCAGCCCGGTGCGAGGACTGACCGTCATCGCCGGTGGCAAGTACACCACCTACCGCGTGATGGCCAAGGACGCAGTGGATGCCGCGGTGCACGGACTCGAACGCACAGTGCCCAAGTGTGTCACCGAGAACATCCCACTCGTCGGGGCCGACGGCTACCTCGGGGCGTACAACTCCCGCAATCTGACGGCCGAACGCAACGGCATGCGGGTCTCGCGCGTCGAGCATCTGTTGGGTCGGTACGGCACCCTGATGGGTGAGGTGCTGGATCTGATCGACGCCGATCCCGAACTCGGGAAGCCTCTCGACAGCGCACCGGAGTACCTCAAGGCAGAGGTCGTGTACGCCGCGAGTCACGAAGGCGCGCAGCATCTCGAGGACATCCTGACTCGGCGTACCCGCATCTCCATCGAGGTTCCCGATCGTGGTGAAGCAGCAGCCGAGGAAGTGGCTCGGCTGGTGGCTCCGATTCTCGGATGGGACGATCAGCATAGGGCCGAGGAGATCGAGCACTACCGTCTTCGTGTTCTGGCAGAACGGGATTCACAGCAACAGCCCGATGACGAGACTGCCGATGCGGCCAGGCTCGGGGCACCGGACGTACGCGCCGGGGTGAGCTGACCCCTCACAGCGGTTCGGTGAGGTAGCGCCGCAGGGTCGGGATCGGTGGTTGTGTCTTCCGATCCTGCGGCCGCGTTCCTCGTCGCACGGCGCGACGAGCTGCAGTGGAACTCGTCTGTCTTCCTGGGCGCTACGAGCCGTTCATGTCGATGCTGGACGGTGAAGGGCATGCAGCTCACCCGTCGATCCCTCCTCAGATATGCCGCTCTCGGTGCCGCTGCCACGCCTGTGCTGGCGTGCAGCCCGGCGTTGGTTCGCACCCGGCCGGTGCTGACACACGGTGTCGCCAGCGGTGATGTGCGTGCCGACGGAGCGCTGGTGTGGGCACGTTCGGATACTCCGGCGACGATGATCGTCGACACGTCCGCGACGGACTCGTTCTCCTCCGTGACGACGATGCGGGGGCCACTGCTGACTCCGCAGTCGGACGGCACGGGGGTGCTGCGCCTGACCGGATTGCCTGCGGGACAGAAGGTTCACTATCGCGTCACGCTCGAGGGCGAGGACGGTGCAACGTCGGAGCCCGTCACCGGAATGTTCTCCACAGCTCCTGACGGCCCATCCGACATTCGCCTGTTGTGGGGTGGCGACACCGCAGGCCAGGGCTACGGCATCAACCCCGACATCGGCGGTATGACCATCTTCTCGGCGATGGCCGACAGGCAGCCGGATCTGTTCCTGCACAGCGGCGACGTCATCTATGCGGACGGCCCGCTCGAGGAGCGCGTGACACTTCCCGACGGCCGCATCTGGCGAAACACCATGAGCGAGGCCAAGTCCAAGGTCGCCGAGACGCTCGACGAGTACCGCGGCCAATACGCCTACAATCTCACCGACGACAACTACCGCCGCTTCAATTCGTCTGTCGCCCAGATGGTCCAGTGGGACGATCACGAAACCGTCAACAACTGGTACCCCGGTGAGATCCTCGACCTGGAGCAATACACGGTGAAGGATGTGGACCTGCTGTCGCAGAGGGCGTTGCAGGCGTTTCACGAGTGGTTGCCCATCGCGCCCACTGAAGCCGTCGACGGCCGGGTGTACCGCAAGATCTCCTACGGGCCGCTGCTCGACGTCTTCGTCCTCGACATGCGCACGTACAAGGACGCGAACGGTGCGAACACCGCTGCGTCAGGGGAGATGCTCGGCTCGGCGCAGCGTCAGTGGTTGATCGACGAGCTGTCCCGCTCCACCGCGACGTGGAAGATCATCGCGAACGACCTGCCCCTCGGACTCGTCGTGCCTGATGGGAACGACGCGCAGGAAGGCGTCGGCAACGGCGACCCCGGTGCGCCGCTGGGCCGTGAGACCGACATCGCGCAGGTGCTCACCGCGATCGACCGGAACGACGTCACCGGCACCGTCTGGCTCACCGCCGACGTGCATTACACAGCAGCGCATCACTATTCGCCGGAGCGCGCGGCCTACCAGGAATTTCGCGAGTTCTGGGAATTCGTCAGCGGGCCGCTCAACGCCGGCGCATTCGGCCCCAACGTCTTGGACGGCACGTTCGGCCCGGAGGCAGTGTTCGTGCACGCGCCACCGGAGCCGAATGCGTCGCCGCTCGACGCGTTTCAGCATTTCGGTGAGGTGCTCATCGACGGGGACTCGCGCGATCTCACCGTCAACCTGTGCGACGCGACCGGGGCTGTGCTGTTCACGAAGGTACTGCCTGCCGCCTGATCGGTCGGGTCCGTCGGTTACAGAGGTTCGGTGAGATAGCGCCGGAGAGTAGGCCCCACCCACCGAACCAGCTGATCGTGGCTCATGTCGACCAGTGGTGGAATGGTCAGCACGTAGCGAGCAAAGACCAGACCGAGTATCTGAGATCCGACGAGCGCCGCGCGCTCGTCGTGCCGGTCCACCGCGATCGAGGCCAGAGCGGGCGCTACCTGCGTGGCGAACACCTGTTGCATCGTCGACGCTGCCGCCGCGTTCGTGGCCGCAGCGCGCATCAGGGCGAGGAAGGTTCCGTCCTCCTCCCAGACCTGGAAGAACCTGGGCATCAACGCTTCTGCAAAGTCATCGGGCGCGATTTCGGTCAGTTCCGGAAGGTCGAGCTCGAAGGTTGCGGCCTCGGCGAACAGTGCCTCCTTGGTTCGGAAATAGCGGACGACCATCGCCGCGTCGACGCCCGCGACGGCGGCTACCGATCGCATCGTCGTGCGGTCGTAGCCATCGGCAGCGAACTGCGCGCGGGCCGCGTCGAGGATGCGGGTGCGCGTGGCGGTTGCGGATCGGACGGGTCGGTCGGCCATGTACGTACTCTAAGTCAACGACCGTTGACCGCGGTGCTGGACGGGTCTATCGACGTAAGTCAACAGCTGTTGACCGCCGAATCGAGAGCCTCGGGAGCGCGCTATGAACCAGTCGGATGTCCTCGTCGTCGGAGCCGGGCCTGCGGGTTGCATGCTGGCCGGTGAACTGGCACGGGCCGGTCGGTCGGTGACGGTGTTGGAGAAGCATGCCGCGCTCTCGCCGTTGTCCCGAGCGTTCGGCGTGCACGCACGCACCCTCGAGATCCTCGACAGCCGTGGGTTGGCGGATGCGTTGCTGGCGAGGGGAACTCGTGCCTCGGGCCTGAAGCTCTGGAACGGACTGGAGCTCGATCTCGGTGTGCTCCCGTCGTCGTTCCCCTTCCTCCTGGTCACACCTCAGAGTCACGTCGACGGTGTGCTCGAATCGTATGCACGTGATCACGGTGCCCGCATCCTGCGCGGGGTGACGGTGAGCGGCCTGGTGCAGAGCAGCGACGGTGTGACCGTGCAGGGCCGGGACGCAGACGGGCGCGAACAGCAGTGGGCGGCCCGGTACGTGGTGGGTGCCGACGGAGTGCACAGCACCGTGCGCACCGCAATCGGTATGGACTTTCCCGGCAGGAAATTGCTTCGCTCCATCATGCTGGCGGACGTGCGGCTGATGGACCCGCCCAAAGGTCTGATCAATGTCGACGCAGGTAGGGATTGTTTTGCATTCGTGGCACCGTTCGGAGACAGGTGGTTCCGCGTCATAGCCTGGGATCGCACGGACGACGCCGCGGAAAGCGATCCGGTCGACGAATCGATGCTGCGCGGAGTCCTGCACCGTGCATTCGGCACCGACTACGGCTGGAGCGAGATTCGCTGGAGCTCGCGATTCTCCTGCGACGAACGGCAGGTGGCGCGATATCGAGAGGGGCGGGTTTTCCTGGTCGGCGATGCGGCGCATGTACATTCACCTGCCGGCGGGCAGGGAATGAACACCGGTATCCAGGACGCGATGAACCTCGGCTGGAAACTGGCGGCCGTTCTGAACGGTGCCGACGAGTCACTCCTCGACACCTACCACGACGAACGTCATCCGGTGGGGCGGATGGTCGTGCGCAGCAGCGGCGCGACAATCCGAATGTTGCTGCTGCGCTCGGCGATTGCGCGCACGGTCCGCAATACGATTTCGGCTCGAGCGCTTCGGCGACCACGGGCCGTCGGCAAAATTGCCGGCATGTTCTCCGGCATCGGGATCTCGTACGGTCACCGGCGCGGCGAGCACCCGTTGGTGGGCACCCGCGGCGTGCAGATTCCGCTGACCGAGGGCACGATCACCGGTGCGCTGCGCGAGGCTTCGTTCCTGATCATCGGCGAAAACGACTGCAAGCGAACGGGCATCGTCCGCCGTACCGACAGCGGCCCCGCCGTCCTCGTCCGGCCCGACGGATACATCGCGTGGGCCGGACGCTCCGAATCGGAGGAGTGGCTACAGATTCTCGAACAATGGACCGATCAGCCCTGCAGCAACGTGAACGAATGCTCGCGAATCAGAATGGACGGTCCGCCCGCCTCGTACGCCTGATCCGGATCACTCGACGTCGACTGAGTCCACTTGCCCTCCGGCAGCGTGAATTCGACTGTCGCAGGTGAGGCGTTGACCATCCAGGCGAACGCAGCGTCTTTCTCGCCCGCACGCATCAGGATGAGAATGCTGTGTGCGTTGCCGTCGGACCAATCCTCGTCGACCATCTTTTGACCGTCGGCGCGGTAGAAGTCGACCGTATCGGGTCCTGCCCCGTCCTCCTCGGAATCGCTGTCGTGCCGGAACCAGGTGGGACGCAACGCCGGATGCTCGTCGCGCAGCGAGATCAGGTGGGTGGTGAAGTCGACGAGATCCTGATCGACCGTGCTCCAGTCGAACCAGGAGACCTCGTTGTCCTGGCAGTATGCGTTGTTGTTGCCGTTCTGTGTTCGGCCCAGTTCGTCGCCGCCGAGGATCATCGGGACGCCGGCCGAAAGGAGCAGTGTGGCAAGGTGATTACGCTGCTGGCGGGCGCGGAGTGCGTTGACGCCCTCGTCGTCGGTCGGGCCCTCGGCACCACATCCCCACGAACGGTTGTCGGATTCGCCGTCCTGGCTGTCCTCGCCGTTCTCCTCGTTGTGCTTCTCGTCGTACGAATTGAGGTCTGCCAGAGTGAAGCCGTCGTGGGCGGTGATGAAGTTGACGCTCGCCAGCGTCGGGCGCCGGGTGCTCTCGTACACGTCTGGGCTGCCGGTGACACGTTGCGCCAGAGCGGACAACGCGCCGTCCTCGCCGCGCCAGAAGTCACGAACATCGTCGCGGAACTTACCGTTCCACTCCGACCACCGGGCCGGGAACCCGCCCACCTGGTAGCCCTGGGTGTCCCAGGGCTCGGCGATGAGTTTGACGGGTGCGAGCGTCGGATCCTGGTGTACGAGATCGAGGAACGCGCTGTGGACGTCGAGGCCGGAGTCCTGACGGGTCAGGGTGCTCGCGAGGTCGAAACGGAAACCGTCGACGTGCATCTCCGAAACCCAGTACCGCAGCGAGTCCATGATCAGGCCCAGCGCCGCGGGATGTCCGACGTTGAGGCTGTTACCGGTGCCCGTGGTGTCGTAGTACGCGCTTCGGTCGTCGTCGACGAGTCGGTAGTGCGAGCCGTTGTCGATTCCTTTGAGAGACAACGTCGGTCCCAGGTGATTGCCTTCGGCGGTGTGGTTGTAGACGACGTCGAGGATGACCTCGATACCGGCCTCGTGCATCGCCTTGACCAGTGCCTTGAATTCGTCCACCTGGCCGCCGGTATCGCCGGTGCTGGAGTACTCGTTGTGCGGGGCGAAGAAGCCGATGGAGTTGTAGCCCCAGTAGTTTCGGCGTCCCTCTTCGAGCAGATGCGAATCCTGGACGAACTGATGAATGGGCAGCAGCTCCACTGCGGTGACGCCGATACGCTTCAGGTGCGCGATCGCGGCGGGGTGGGCCAGCCCGGCGTATGTTCCTCGAATGTCCTCGGGAACATCGGGATTGGTGGCGGTGAAGCCCTTCACGTGGACCTCGTAGACGACGGTCCGGTCCAGCGGAGTTCGCGGTGCCTCGTCGCCGGACCAGTCGAAGTGCGATTGCACCGCAACGGAATACGGCATGTGCGGCGCGGAGTCCTCGTCGTTGCGGGTCTCCGGCTCGGCATGCAGATGCGAGAACACCGACTCGTTCCAGTCGACCTGGCCGGTGATGGCCGTGGCGTACGGGTCGAGCAGTAGCTTCGCCGGGTTGTGACGCAGTCCCGAGGCGGGATCCCACGGGCCGTCTACGCGGAGGCCATATCGCGTTCCCGGGGTGACGTCGGGCACCAGATCGTGGAAGACGTGGCCGGTGCGAAGCGTCAACGGCGTTGTACTGCGCTCTGTTCCGTCTTCGTTCATCACGACGACGGACACCGAGTCGGCTGTTTCGGAGTAGACGGCGAGGTTGGCACCGTCGTCGGACAGACGCGAGACGCCCAGGGGGTACGGGAGACTGGATGAGGTGGGCATGAGCGGCCGATTACCCCCGGCGCAGGTGAGCGAAACGCTTGCCCACCTGGCGCTCGGATAGAATCGACGAGGAGATTGCGCCCGTCCTTGACCTACGGCCGCATGTGACTAAGGACGAGGCCATGAATCCCGCAGTACCCGATCCCGGTTCGGCTCGGCTCGACGAGCTGTTTCCCGGTGACAATGCCACCGAGGCTCGCTTTCGCGAGCTGGATTGGAGCTCCACGGAGCTGGGACCGGTGGAGCAATGGCCGTACGAACTGATCGCGGCCATCCGCACGGTCATGCCGTCGACCATCCCGATGTTGATCTGGTGGGGGCCGCACCTGGTCCAGATCTTCAACCACTCGTACACCGATTTTCTCGGTGACAAGTTTCCCGCCGCCGCAGCTCAGACGGCCGGGGACTGCTGGGCAGAGATCTGGGACGAGATCGGCGCGTTGGCTCATCAGGTGGTCGACGGCGGCACTGCGGTGCACGGTGCTCGCCAACGGTTCATGATGAATCGGTACGGGTTCCTCGAAGAGACGTACTGGACCTTCTCGTACAGTCCGATTCACGGGCCCGAGCAGGCGGTTCTCGGCGTGTTCGTCGCGACGTCGGAGGTCACCCAACAGCTACTCGGCGAACGCCGCATGCAGGCGTTGCTGAGCCTGGGCACGCTGACGGGCAACGACACCGACGGTGCCGTGGACATCTGCCGTGCGGCAGTGGGCGTGCTCGCGGCCGAAGCGGCGGAGTTCCCCCTCGTCGCCGGTTACCTCCGCGAAGATCTGACTGCGGACGGCCCGGTGGAGTCTGTCGTGACCGGGGGCGACGCCGGGTACGAGCTTTCGAAGTGGGAGTGCGCCGACATCACTCGAGTTGCCGACGGTACGGTCGCCTGCGCGACTGTGCAGGTGGACGGCAACGTTCCGCAGGCCGTCGTCGTGCCGTTGACGATGGCAGGTCGGGTACAGCCGGTCGGGGCGCTGTTGATCGGAGTGAGCAGCCATCGGGTGATCGACGATGCCTTCACCTCGTTCTGCGTCGTCGTCGCCGAACGCCTGTCCACCGCACTGACGGCTTCACACGCGTTCGAGATGGAGCGCAGCCGGGTGGCGGCCTTGGCCGACGCCGATGCTGCGAAGACTCGGCTGCTCGAAAACGTCGGGCACGAATTCCGCACCCCGCTGACGTTGCTGACGGGCCCGTTGGACTCGGTCCGCGAGAACGCTGCTTCGGTGTTGGACGCGAACGACCGCGAATCACTCGACGTCGTTCATCGTGCGTCGATGCGGCTGCGCAGGTTGGTGGACGATCTACTCGACATCGTCAATGCCGAGGCCGGCCGACTCGTCCCTCGACCCGAGCCGGTGAACCTCGGCTCGGTGACACGCGATTGCGCGACGATGTTCTCGGCCGTCGCATCGGCGCAGGGGCTCGAGCTCGTCGTGGACGCGGCCGAGGATGTCGTGGTGCTGACCGACGCCGAAATGTGGTCGAAGGTCGTGTTCAACCTCGTCGCCAATGCCGTCAAGTACACCCCGGCCGGACGGGTGTCGGTTCGTCTGGTCGCGGACGAGGACACCGTCCGGCTCGTGGTCACAGACACCGGACTGGGAATTCCGGCCGAGGACCTCCCTCGAATCTTCGACCGGTTCCACCGCGTCGAACGAGAAGGCGCGCACAGCATCGAAGGGTCCGGAATCGGGCTTGCCCTGGTGACGGACCTGCTGACAGCTCTGAACGGACGCATCGACGTCGACAGCGACGTGGGCCGGGGAAGTACTTTCACCGTGCAGGTGCCCCGGTTGCCCGCAGAAGCTGCCGCTGTCGATCGACCCGGCGCTCCGGCCGATCCGATCTCGGCGATCTTCCCCTCGATCGAGCCCGTTCCCGAGACGACCGATCGCGCCGACGTCCTGCTCGTCGAGGACAACGTCGACATGCGCAACTACCTCGCGCGCCTGCTGACCGACGAAGGGTGGTCCGTCTCGACAGCGGGGGACATCGAGACCGCTCTCGATCGTGCCCGGACGATGCTGCCGGGGCTCGTGCTCTCGGACGTCATGCTGCCGGGGCGCAGTGGTCTGGATCTGGTGGACGACATCCGCGGCGACGCCGACTTGAGGCGAGTACCGGTCATCTTGCTGACCGCTCGTGCGGGAACCGACTTTGTGCTCGACGGACTCGGACGCGGTGCCGACGATTACATCGTCAAGCCGTTCCACGACCGAGAACTCGTCGCGCGCGTTCGCGTGCACCTCGAACTGTCACGGATGCGCGAGCAGCTGATCGCGGAGAGCGGCAATCAGGCCGCGACACTGCGTACGGCGCTCGAGACCCGCGGCACGATCGGCCGAGCCGTCGGCATCCTCATGTCGGTGTACCACATCGACGCGGACGCCGCGTTCACGCAATTGACCGAACTCTCACAGAACACCAACCGCAAGACGCGGGATCTGGCCGTCATGATCGCCGACGACTTCACCGCAGGCCTCGCCCGCGAGCACTGACCGGCCGGTCAGTGGTTGCGGCGGTAGTTCTCGCGTTCGCGTTCGAGTTCCGCCGTTTTCTTCTCGCTCTTCAGATCGGCGGGCAGTCCGTGAATCTCGAGACGACGGGCGCGGTTCTGGTCCATGTATGCGGCGGTGTAGAACAGCGCGAGCAGCAGGGCCAACAGGACCATCGAGGCACGTAACCAGATCGCGCCGGGAAAGAGCACGAAGAACCCGATGAAGATGGGCAGGAACGGGATCATCGAGCGCAGGATGTGACGCGGTGTCGCGCCGGGGCCGACGAGGTCGCGTCGAACCCAATCCTGCATCGAGTCGGGAAGTTTGCGGCCCAGGACGGCGTAGCCCAACCATTGGCCGGCGTTCGGACGGGTGCGCTGGGGTCGTGCGCTCATGTCAGTGCTCCTGCTGCGATCGCCGCGTCGTTGACGCGAGTGAGGACGCGGCGCAACTGCTCCAGTTCGTCGAGTGACGCACCGAGTCTCGCCACGACCGCGGATGGAATCTTTTCGGCCTCGGCGCGGAGAGCGGCTCCGGCGGGGGTGAGGGATACGAGCAGAATGCGCTCGTCTTCCGTGCTGCGTGTGCGGGTGAGCAGGCCCATCGATTCCAGACGCTTCAGCAGCGGAGACAGGGTGGGCGAGTCGAGTTGCAGCGCTGAGCCGATCGCTTTGACCGACATCGGCGACTCGCCCCACAAGGCCAACATCACCAGATACTGCGGATGGGTCAGGCCCATCGGTTCGAGCAAAGGCCGATACACCGACAGCACAGCCCGGTTGGTGACGGCCAGGGCGAAGCAGACCTGGCGATCGAGCGCGAGTGGATCCTCGGTGGTGGTCACGCTGGCCAGAGTAGCAGAATTGATTAGTGCACGAATTGTTCGTGTACGACTCGAATGGTGAAAAAGGGCGGAGGTTCAGGTTCGCCACCTCGATCGGGTATCGAGTCTGCGGCAGTGGTGAAAGTTTGCCCACAACGTGTTACCGGGCGCGCAATTGTGCAATGCTGCACCTCGATTCACCCTTACCGTGATAATCCCGAGAGGATCGCCATGCGTCGCCGACGCATCTCCACCACTGTCTTCGTCGCAGCGTTGTCCCTGTCGATCGCCTCGGGAGGTGTCGCATCCGCCGAGCCGGCTGCCCCCTCCGCCCGCATCGTCGACACCGTCCTGGCATCCGACACGCTGCGCACGCTGAAGGTCGACTCGCCCGCTATGGGGGCCGTCGTCGAAGTGCAGGTGCTCACACCCGCGGCGAAAAGCGGACCGCGTCCGACGCTGTACATGCTCAGCGGCATCGGCGAAGAGGATCCGCACAACAGCATGTGGTTGCGCAAGGGGCAGGCAGCGGAGTTCTTCGCCGACAAGAACGTCAACGTCGTCCTGCCGTTGGCCGGGCCAGGAAGCTTCTACACCGACTGGCAGCGCGACGACCCGAAACTCGGCCGCTACCAGTGGGAAACGTTTCTCACCGAGGAACTGCCTCCGCTGATCGACGCCGCCGTGGATGGCAACGGCCGCAACGCGATCGCCGGCCTGTCGATGGGCGCACAATCGGCGATGATGCTCGCCGCACGTAACCCGGATGTGTACTCCGGCGTGGCGTCGTACAGCGGCTGCTTCGCATCCGCCGAGCCGTTGGGCCAGGCCAGTATTCGAGCCATAGTCGGGGCATTCGGCGGCAATGCCGACAACATGTGGGGCGGACCCTTCGATCCTGCGTGGGCCGAACATGATTCGGTGGCCAATGCCGAAAGTCTGCGCGGTACCGATGTCTACGTGTCGGTGGGAACCGGCGCTCCCGGACGTCACGAAAGCTTCGACACTGCAGCGGGATGGGACAGGGTGGTGGTCGGTGGCCTCATCGAGGTCGGATCGAACTACTGCACACACCGACTCGCGGATCGGCTCGGCCAGTTGAACATCCCCGCAACGTTCGACTTCACCGAGACCGGAACGCACTCGTGGCCGTACTGGGTGGAGCAGCTACCGAAGAGCTGGCCGACCCTCGCCGGGTCCCTCGGTATTTCGGGCTGATCTTTCAGCGGGTCCATGGGCAGTCGAGGGGCTCCGTCAGGCCGAGGTGCTTCTCGACTCGCGTCACCGACTCGTCTCGGAGACGGCCGTAGATCCGGTACGGGTCGTGCAAGGTCCGTCCCAGAACGCTTTCCATCGCCTCCGCATCGAAGGCTGCCGCGGTGTTGTCGGAATTGCGGGTGCCGTCGGATTCGAGATTGGATCTGAAGATGCCCGCCGCCGACTTGGGCAGGAAGTCCTCGTACACGATCGGGTCGGCCGCGAGAACACCCGACCTGACCAGATCGACGAGGCCACCGTCCCGGTCTGCAGCGGACGGGTTCGTGCCGGTGACTCGAAAGGTGAAGTAGGCGAGGTCTTCTGCCAACCACCGGGCCTCGTCGTCCGGTACCAGCGACGACCACAGAGCGGACGCGTTCTCGGGTTCCTCGGTATCGAGTCGATCCAGATACGTGTCGTAGCGACGTCGGCCGAGTGCAGTAGCTGCCGCGCCCCTGGCCTCGACCTCGCCGAACCGCACCCGTAGATGGTCGGGTTCGACGTTGCCGTTCTCGTCGAGAAACATCCGCTGCTCGTCCAGCGCTCGGAACGACGTCTGGCGCAACAACAATCCGGGACCGGACGTACGAGGAGGGCCCTGGATGGTGTCGATCATTGCCACCCCGCGCTCTCCCATTCGGCGATGCAGAAGATCGATGTCCAGAACCCTCGGTGTCAGATGATTGATGTGGGTGGAGGAGACGCCACCGATGTCGGCGGCCACCGCCGAGACTGCCTCGAGTTCGCGGTACCACGCTCTGTCGACAGGGTCGGTCGACAACGCGAACGCCGCCGTCGCGAGGTCCAGAAAGGTAGCGGACTCCTCCGCTGCGAGGCCGTTGTCCCTCTCGCACGTGGCTGCCAGCTCGAGCAGTAGCGGAGGGAACAGTGTTCGGCGATCGAGAAATTCCGTCAGGCGACGGCCGAGATCCGGCTCGAAGAAGCGTCGATCCGACGCCACCAGCATCGAGGTGAAGATCCGGAACGGGTTGATCGCCAGCTCGGCCGGATCGATCGGCCGGAAAGCTGTCGACACCACCGGAATCGAACTCGACGCAGTATCACGCAGATCGTAGAAACCCACCGGGTACATACCCATGGCACCGAATATCAGTGCCACCTGCGACATCTCACGTGCATTGCCGACGCGAATCGCGCCGTGCCGCTCCGCGGTGACGCGATCGATGGAGCCGAACCGTTCGGCATCGGCACCGCTGGTGCGCATCGTCTCGGCATTGATCGACGCGGTGACATCCAACAGCGTCGTGTACGCGGGAACCTCCCGCCCGTACAAAGTCGACAGACGAAGGGCGAACTGCGCTCGCAATTGCGTCGGTGTCACGTTCACCACCTCATACTGCGCCTTTCGGTGCCGGCACGGAACCCGTTCGGCTGTCTGCTGCCTTCTCGCGACTGTGCGCATCTACCGCACAATGTGTGCGCGATCACACAAGACCGGCACGTTCGGTCGGGCGCAGTCTGGACCAGACATGCGAGAGGTGCCTGCACACGGCACCGTGAAGGAGCGAAAACACATGACCGCAGTACAGGAATCGGCCGCACCGTCGCTGCCGACCGGCACCGCCACCGAGCTCTACATCGCGGGGCAGTGGCACGGTGCATCCGACGGAGGAACCTTCACCGACCTGAACCCGACCACCGAGCAACCCCTGGCGGAGATTGCTGCAGCCACCGCGTCGGATGTCGATGCGGCGGTGCGTGCGGCCCGTGCCCAGCTCGGTGGCGAGTGGGGCGCAACGCCCGGAGCGGTCCGGGGCCAGCTGCTCAATCGGGTGGCAGATCTGATCGAGCGGGACGGTGACCTTCTCGCTCGACTCGAAGCCCTCGACATCGGTAAGCCGGTAGGTCAGCCCGCGATGCTCGACATCCCCAATGCCGCAGCCACTTTCCGACACTTCGCGGGCTGGGCCGACAAGATCACCGGCAGTTCCATCCCTACCGCGGGCTACTTCGGGCAGCCGACGCACTCCTACACCGTTCGCGAACCCGTCGGCGTCATCGGCATGATCGTTCCCTGGAACACTCCGCTGATGATTGCGGCGTGGAAGCTTGCTCCCGCTCTGGCCGCGGGGAACACCGTCGTCGTCAAGCCGCCGGAGGACGCGCCATTGTCCATCCTGCATCTGGCTCGACTGATCGACGAGGCAGGCGTACCTGCCGGAGTGGTCAATGTTGTTCCAGGACTTGGCGAAGTGACGGGCGATGCATTGGTCGGCCATCCGGACGTCGACAAGATCAGCTTCACCGGCAGCCCTCGGGTCGGCAGAATCATCGCCAAGAAGGCAGCCGACACATTCAAGCGGACGACGCTCGAGCTCGGCGGCAAGTCCCCGCAGATCATCCTCGAGGATGCGGACCTGGAGGCGGCGATCAACGGAACCGCGATGGGACTGTTCTTCAATCAGGGCCAGGTGTGTGCCGCGGGGACGCGAGTGCTGGTGCACCGCTCGCTGTACTCGCAGGTGGTCGACGGATTGGCCGCAGCGGCGTCTGCTCAGGTCCTGGGAGATCCGTTCGATCCGTCGACGACCATGGGTGCCCTCGTCAACGCGAAGCAGCGAGACAGCGTGTTGGGGTACATCGAGGCCGGACGCGACGGTGGGGCCCGAGTCGCAGCCGGTGGCGGACGTCCCGACGGCGCCGGCTATTTCGTCCAGCCGACGATCTTCGCCGATGCCGACAACGGCATGAAGATCGCCCAGGAGGAGATTTTCGGACCGGTCGGAACGGTGATTCCGTTCGACACTGCCGACGAGGCCATCTCCATTGCCAACGACACCGTGTACGGGTTGGCCGCCTCGATCTGGACCCGCGACGTGTCGAGGGCGCACACCCTGGCCGCGCAGGTCCGTTCCGGCGCGGTATGGGTGAACGGCTGGGCTGCAATCGATCCCGCACTCCCGTGGGGCGGCATGAAGTCCAGTGGCACGGGACGTGAACTCGGGTGGGCCGGTATCGAGGCCAACACCGAAGAGAAGGTCGTCACCGTAGTTCTGTCGAGCTGACGCACGTGAGCGGAACTTCGACCCTGCTACGAGGTTCCGCTCACGTGGGTAACGCGGTGTTTACCGACGAGCGCGCGTTTCGTAACGAACAGGTCGCAAGATTTAGTTCAACGGACGTAGAACAACGTTCCGAGCGAATCGGAAGGCGATGATGACGATGCCCGAACCCTAGGTCCTAGCAGGGAGCCGCTACCGTAGGGCTGTGCCGAAGCTCGTGGATCACGACGAACGCCGCCGCGCAATCACCGCGGCAACCTGGCGCTTGATCGCTGCCAAGGGGATCGATGCCGCGAACATGCGGGACATCGCGACCGAGGCGGGATACACGAACGGTGCGCTGAGCCACTACTTCGCGGGCAAAGACGAGATTCTCCGAACCGCATTCGAGCACGTCTTCGAGGCAACGAACCGCCGTATCGACGAAGCTCTCGGCGGCGCAACGGGATTCGATGCGCTCCGTATCTTCTGCCGGGAAGTGATGCCGACAACCGAAGAGACTCTGCTCGAGGCGAGAATTGCAGTGTCACTGTGGCAGCGCGCGATGTACGACGAGCACATGGACGACACGAACAATCGATCCCTGGTGTCGTGGCGGGCCCGGATGGCGGAGTTTCTCGAGCAGGCTCGCGCGGAAGGCGACGCCGGCGATTTCGATGTCGATCTTGCCGTCGAAATGTTGCTCAACATGATGATGGGTATGCAGATTCTCGGCGTGCTCACCCCCGATGACACCACTGCCGACCGGCAGTTCGAGATGCTCGACCGGTTCATAGCTCAGCTGTAACCATCCTGTGTGCGGGCGACCCGCGTCTTTCCGCATGCGTTCGTTATTCAACGACTGTAGAACCAAACCCCGACCACGAGGAACACCCATGCCAACCCTCACGCCCCACGCAATCGACCATGCCTTGTCGTTGCCCACCGAAGACGAGATCGCGCAGGTTCGAGACATCGTCGACGCCGCCGGATTCGTCACGGCTGCAACCAGGTTCGTCTACGTCGGACTGGACGAACCGGAGAAGGCCGAGCTGTACGTCGCCGAACCGACCACCCGGCGCACCTTCCGGGTGCTGTTGCACGACATCTCGACACCCGATGCCGTCGACCTTCTCGTCTCCCTCGACGAGCGTCAGGTGATCGGCTTCACCCGCCTCGATGCCATCCGAGACGGCCAGATGCCGGTGCTCGACGAAGAATTCGAGCTCGTCGAGAGTGTGCTCTCCACCGACCCGGACTGGCTCGCCGCGCTGGCCGCCCGTGGACTGGACGTCGCCGACGTTCGAGTGGCGCCGTTGTCTGCCGGGGTGTTCGACTACCCGGGTGAGCATGGTCGACGCATACTGCGTGGCTTGGCTTTTCGGCAGGACTATCCCGCCGATCACGCGTGGGCGCACCCCATCGACGGGTTGGTCGCCTTCGTGGACGTGATGAATCGCACGGTGGACAAGGTCGTCGACCTGGGTGCGGTTCCGATCCCTGAGGAGTCGGGCAACTTCGACGATCTGTCCGTCACCGGTCCGCTGCGCACCACACAGAAGCCGATCGAGATCACCCAACCCGACGGTCCGAGCTTCACGGTGCGCGGCAATCGCGTCGACTGGGAGAAATGGTCGTTTCGCGTAGGCTTCGATGTGCGCGAAGGTTTGGTGCTGCACCAGATCGGCTTCGAGGACGGAGGTGCCGTCCGGCCGATCATTCACCGCGCGTCGATCGCGGAAATGGTTGTTCCCTACGGCGATCCGTCACCGGTACGGTCGTGGCAGAACTACTTCGACACCGGTGAATATCTCGTGGGACGGTTCGCGAACTCGCTGGAACTCGGCTGCGACTGCGTCGGAGACATCACGTACTTCGACGCCGTGATCGCCGACGAATTCGGCAATCCGAAAACGCTGACGAATGCCGTGTGCATGCACGAGGAAGACTTCGGGGTGCTGTGGAAGCACACCGATCTGTGGTCGGGCTCGCAGGAGACCCGCCGCCAGCGCCGACTCGTGATCTCCTTCTTCACCACCATCGGTAACTACGACTACGGATTCTTCTGGTACCTCTACCTCGACGGCACCATCGAATTCGAGGTCAAGGCAACCGGAATCGTGTTCACTTCCGGGCATCCCGGTGGTGACTACCCGTACGCAACCGAGATCGCCCCAGGACTCGGAGCGCCGTGCCACCAACACCTGTTCAGTGCGCGACTGGACATGATGGTCGACGGCATCGGCAACTCCGTCGAGGAGATCGAGACCCGGCGGGTACCGATGGGACCGGACAACCTGCACGGCAATGCTTTTGCTCTGCACCACACCCCGCTCGACACGGAATCCGAGGCGCAACGCATCGCCGACGGAACGGTGGGCCGCGTCTGGCACGTCACCAATCCGACCTCGCTGAGCCGGCTCGGCAAGCCCGTCGGATACACGCTGCACCCCGAGGGGCAGCCGCTGCTTCTCGCCGACGACAACTCGTCGATCGCGCGGCGCGCCACGTTCGCCACCAAGCATCTCTGGGTGACTCAGTTCGATCGCAAGGAGCGTTATGCTGCAGGCGATTTCGTGAACCAGCATCATGGGGGTGCGGGTCTGCCTGCATTCGTCGCCTCGGACCGCAGCCTCGTCGACGAGGATATCGTGCTGTGGCACACCTTCGGGCTCACCCACTTCCCGAGACCGGAGGACTGGCCGATCATGCCGGTGGACTACACCGGCTTCAAGCTCAAGCCCTCTGGGTTCTTCGACCGAAACCCCACCCTGGATGTGCCGAGAACGACTTCCGCGCACTGCGCCGCCTCCAGCTGCGAGAGCGGTGAGCAGAATGTCTGATACACAGTCCAATTCGCCGGCCGGCGCACTGCGCGGTTCCATCGGCGTCGTCGGGATCGTGTTCCTGGTCATCGCCGCTGCAGCGCCGCTGACCGCCATCGGTGGAGCCCTGCCGGTCATGATCGCGACAGGCAACGGTGCAGGTGCTCCGCTCGCCTACATCGTCGCGGCCCTCGTGCTGCTGATCTTCAGCGTCGGCTACGCGGCCATGAGCCGACACATGGTGGACACCGGCGCGTTCTATGCCTACGTGGAGAAGGGGCTCGGGAGAACCATGGGCCTCGGCGCCGCGGGTCTGGCGCTGCTGACGTACACCGCCATTCAAGCGGGCATCTACGGGCTCGCCGCATCGACCGTCGACAGCCTCGTCGTGAAGTACGGCGGGCCCGACCTGCCGTGGTGGTTGTGGGCACTCGGTCTCGTCGCGATCGTGGCGTTACTCGGTTACCGCAGCATCGATCTCGGGGCCAAGGTGCTCGGGGTACTGCTGGTGCTCGAGATCGGCATCATCGTGGTCCTGTCGATCGCGGTGTTCGCCAAGGGTGGTGCCGCGGGCATCGACGTCGAATCGTTCACTCCGTCGGCCTTCTTCAGCGGATCGCCGGGAATCGCCCTGATGTTCGCCATCGCGTCGTTCATCGGCTTCGAGGCCACCGCGATCTACGGCGAGGAGGCGCGTAACCCGACGCGGACCGTTCCGATCGCGACCTACGCCGCTGTCGTCACCATCGGGCTGGTGTACGCGGTGTCGAGTTGGGCCGTCGTGCTCGCCTTCGGCAGTGCATCCGTCGCGCAGGCCGCTGCCGACGACACGGCGGGATTGACTTTCGCCGCTGCCGCCCAGTACTTGGGCCCGATGTCGGCGGACATCATGGAAATCATGCTGGTCACCAGTCTTTTCGCCGCCCTGCTTGCGTTCCACAACGCAATCGGACGGTACGTATTCGCGCTCGCCCGCAAGGGAGTCGCCCCGTCGATATTGGCACGCACCCATTCTCGGCATGGCTCCCCGCACATGGGATCGCTGTTCCAGACCGCCTCGGCAACAGTGATTCTCGTGGTGTTCGCGGCAGCAGGCGCAGACCCGGTGCTGCAATTGTTCACCTGGATGTCCGGACTGGCCACCGTGAGCATCCTGGTTCTGATGATCCTCACGGGCGGCGCGATCATCGCGTTCTTCCGTCGATCGACCGTGGATACGCGCACCTGGCATACCGTCGTCGCCCCGGCACTCGGAACCGTGGGGCTGATGGCAATCCTCGCGCTCGTGCTGGACAACTTCACGTTGCTCATCGGTGGTTCGGGAGTGCTCGCCGCGTTGCTGTTGATCGTCGTCGCGTTGTTCTTCGGCGGTGGGCTCCTCGTAGCTCGGCGGGGTGGATCTCGCGCTCGAGACCTCGAGCCGACGGGCTGACCCCGATGGTCATGACGGTGCTGATGGCGCTCGGTGCAGTGGGTGCTGTTCTTCCGCTGCTCGGAGGTGGCACGCACACGGGACGGGTGCGGTGGGCGCACCTGTGCATGGGTACCGTCATGGCTGCCATGGTGGTCCTCGGGACGGACCCATCCGTGGCGCTGATATCGATACTCGCTCTTGTCGCGGCTGCCGTCCACGTCACCGCAGACCGGCCGAACAGAACCCGATCGATTCCCTGCGCGGTGGACCTGACGTGCATGGCCGTGCTGCTGATGATGTTGCCGCCCATGCACTCCCACGCGGACCCTCAGGCGTCGTCGCGGCACCGGCACGGAGTCGAGGCGGATCCGAGAATCATCGCCGCGCTGCTTCTGGTGGGATGGATGGCCGTGACGATCCACCTGCTGCGCACCAATACGCCCGGGCGACGAGTGACAGCAGGTTCCGTGCTGATGATCCTGGGAATGGCACCGATGGCCTTCTGAACGAGGGCGCATCTGACCCAGAATGTGTGCGCGCAGTGACATGTTTGTGCGTGCGGATTCGGTCACTGTTGTGTCGACGGTCACAACAGGAAGAGGCAGCGCATGTCGACGGATTACATCGTAGTGGGAGCAGGATCAGCCGGAAGCGTCATCGCCAGAAGGCTCCTCGACGCGGGACACACCGTCCACGTGATCGAGGCCGGTCCCGTGGACACCGATCCGGCGATCCACTCACCGCAGGGCTGGCCGACGCTGTTGGGTGGCTCGCAGGACTGGGGACTGTTCACCACCCCGCAGAAGCACGCCAACGATCGGCAAATCTTCTGGCCACGCGGACGCGTCCTCGGTGGCAGCTCGTCCCTCAACGGAATGATATACGTACGTGGGCATTCCAGCGATTACGACGGGTGGGCATCGGCCAGCGGTGACGCCGGATGGTCGTGGGAGAACGTGCTGCCGCTGTTCAAGCGTTCGGAGTCACACGAGCTCGGTGCCAACGAGTTCCACGGCGGTGACGGCCCACTGCCGGTGTCCATCATGGGTACCCCGCATCCGCTGGCGGCAGCCTTCGTCGACGCGGCCGTCGAGCACGGGCACAAGCTCATCGACGACTTCAACGCCGACGAGATGGTCGGTGCCGGCTACAACCACACCACCACGCGCGACGGTGAGCGGATGAGCGCCTGGAAGAGTTTCGTCGGCCCGGTGCTCGACTATCCCGACCTGACGTTGACCACCGGCGCTCTCGTGCACCGTGTGGTGCTCGAGAACGGCCGAGCGGTGGGCATCGAATACAGCCGCGGAGATGGCGAGCTGGAGCGAGCGTTCGCCGATCACGAGGTCATCCTGTGCGGCGGAGCCCTCGGCTCTCCGAAGACCCTGCTGCTCAGTGGAATCGGCCCGTCCAGACATTTGGCTGAACTGGGAATCGACACCGTCGTCGACCTGCCGGGGGTAGGCGAGAACCTGCACGATCACCTGCTGCTGAGCAACATCTACGAGTCCCTCGAGCCGCTCGCAGCCGGTACGAACAACCTGCTCGAAGCGCAGCTGTACGCCCGCAGTACCGGATGGGCCGGTGCCGCACCCGATCTGCAGCCCCTGTTCATGCACATTCCCTACCCCGCTGACGGATACCCGGTGCCGGAGAACGGCTACACGATCGCTCCGGGAATCGTGGCTCCGCGCTCGCGTGGCACGCTGCGACTGGCGTCCTCGGATCCGAATGAACTGCCGCTGGCGGATCCGAACATCCTGGCCGATCCGTACGACCTCGAAGCGATGGTCGACGCGGTAGAGATCTGCCGGGAGATCGGTGCCTCCGATGCCTTCGCGCCGTGGCGTAAGGCGGAGGTGGTTCCGGGACCGAGCGCCCGCACCCGCGACGACCTGCGGGCGTACGTCCGACAAACTGCCGGTACGTACCACCACCAGGTCGGTACCTGCAAGATGGGAGCCGAGTCGGACTCCGATGCCGTTGTGGGAGCGGACCTTCGGGTCCGCGGGGTCGAGGGATTGCGCGTGGCGGACGCGTCGATCATGCCCACGGTGCCGTCGGGCAACACCAACGCGCCGTCCATCATGGTCGGTGAGCGGGCCTCGGATCTGATCCTCGGAAAGTAGTTCGTGGTCGGGTGAGGGCGGCGTGCGCTCTCACCCGGCGCGATACTCCCGCGGCGACATACCGTATGTCTCCTTGAACAGCTTCGAGAAGTTCGAGGAATCGATCAAACCGTGGCGCGCGCAGATGGTTCCGATGCTGTCTGCGGCGAAACGAGGGTCACGTAGGTCGCGGTGGCACCGATCCAGTCGCCTGGATCTGATCCAGCCGGCCACCGTGCGACCGTCCTGCTCGAAGAGCTTCTGCAAGTAGCGCGTCGAAATATGCAGTCGCGCAGCGATGGACGCCGTGGACAGCGTGGGATCGGACAGGTCCGATTCGACGAGACTCTTGGCCTCGATCAGGAGTGTGGATCCCGGCGCGTCGTGGGGAGCCGCGTCGTCGAGGGCGGCGCAGAGCAGATCGAGGACGGCGTTCTCGAGCATCGGTGTCGTCGGCAGGGTTCCGTCGGCGGCGTTGCGGCGCAAATTGAACAGGAACGGCGAAACCAGCGCGCCGACGCCGTGATCGCCCTCGATGCGACGCGCGGCGACGGTCGTCAAGTCACGGGAATCGATGCGGAGTGCGTCGCGTGAAAACATCACCACGAACATCTCGAAGTCCCCGGCGAAGTGCAGATCGTAAGGGGCGCTGGTGTCGTAGACCGCGAAGTCGCCAGGATGGAGCACGGCCTCGCGCTCGTTCTGGACGATCGTGCCGCACCCCGTCAGCTGCAGACCCACCTTGATCGATCCGGGGTCGGACCGCCGGATGGTCGCGCGTGTGCGCCTGACATCGACCTCCCGGCCGGTCACCTCGCTCAGTTGCAGCGCCCCGAGCGTCGACGACACCAGGGTGCCCTGGAACGACGACGGCCCGGTGGACACAGCGTCGAGCGGCACGAACGCCGTCGAGACGTTCTCGCGCCATTGCTCGAAATCCTGTGCCACCGGGCTCATGTCATACGGTCGGACGGTTGTCGATCAGACGGCGGGCCTTACCGATGGAACGCTCGAGGGCCGCCGGTGCGACGACGTCGACCGCGACGCTGACGCCGATCCGGTCCTTGACCAGCTTTTTCAGCGTTGCTGCGGCAATCGGATGCGTGTCGAGCGAGGCCTCGGGTCGGGCTTCGACGAGGACGGTCAGTGAGTCCATGCGTCCGGCACGCTCGAGCACACACTGGAACTGGGGTGCCAGAACGGGAACCGTCAGGATCAATTCCTCGATCTGCGTCGGGAAGAGATTGACTCCGCGCAGAATGATCATGTCGTCGGTGCGGCCGGTGACCTTCTGCATCCGACGCATCGTGCGAGCCGTGCCCGGCAGCAGACGCGTCAGATCGCGGGTGCGGTAACGAATGATCGGCATCGCTTCCTTCGACAAGGACGTGAACACCAATTCACCCTCCTCGCCGTCGGGCAGAACCTCGCCGGTCACCGGGTCGATGACCTCCGGGTAGAAATGATCCTCCCAAATATGGAGCCCGTCCTTGGTTTCGACGCATTCCATCGCGACGCCCGGTCCCATGACCTCGGACAGGCCGTAGATGTCGACGGCGTCCATGTCGAGAGTCTTCTCGATCTCCTTGCGCATCTCCTCGGTCCAGGGCTCCGCGCCGAAGACGCCGGTTTTCAGCGAGGTCTTCGCCGGATCGATGCCCTTCTTGACCATCGCGTCGACGATCGTGAGCATGTACGACGGCGTGACCATGATGGCGTCGGGCTCGAAGTCCTCGATGAGCTGGATCTGACGATCGGTCATGCCGCCGGACATCGGAATGACGGTGCAGCCCAGACGTTCTGCGCCGTAGTGCGCGCCGAGTCCGCCGGTGAAGAGGCCGTACCCGTAGGCCACGTGCACCTTGTCCGACGGCTTGACGCCACCGGCGCGGAGGCTGCGGGCGATGAGGTCGGCCCAGTTGCTGATGTCGTTCGCGGTGTAACCGACGACAGTGGGACGGCCGGTGGTGCCCGAGGACGCGTGAATGCGCGAGACCTTGTCCTGCGGAACCGCGAACATCCCGAAGGGGTAGTTCTCCCGCAGATCCTTCTTGGCGGTGAACGGGAACTTCGCCAGATCCGACAGGTCCTTCAGATCGGTCGGGTGCACCCCGGCGTCGTCGAAGGCCTTCGTGTAGTGCGGAACGTTGTCGTACGCGTGCTGCAGCGACCATCGCAGGCGCTCCAACTGCAGCGTGGAAATGCGGTCCCGAGAGGCGAACTCGATGTCCGGTGTGTCGGTGGGGGTAGACAAGACGCTGGTCATGGCAGTCTCCGGGGGATCAGGCGTCGAAGTCGACGGTGACGGTGTCGCTGAGTGGGAAGGTCTGGCAGGTGAGCACGAAGCCGGCGTCGACTTCGTTGTCTTCGAGCGCGTAGTTGCGACGCATGTCGACCTCACCGAAGGTCACCTTCGCGCGGCACGTGCCACACACTCCGCCCTTGCATGCGAAAGGGAGATCCGAGCGCAGCTGCTCGGCCGAATCGAGTATCGACTCGTTCTGCGGCAGTGCACCTTTCACTTCGCGGCCATCGAGGATGATCGTGACCTCACTGCTCGGGCCGGTGATACCCGGCTCGCGGTGCTGCTCCTGAGGCGGGGGGACATCGTCGACGTAGAACAGTTCGTGGTGAATGCTGCTCTTCGCGACGCCGAGTTCCTTCAGAACGTCCTGCGCGTCGTTGACCATCCCGAACGGACCGCACAACCAGAAGTGGTCGATGTCCGGGGTTGCGACGACGGTGTCGAGTATCTCGCGTAGCCGGTCGGCATCGAGCCTGCCGCTGAACAATTCGACTTCCCGTGGCTCGCGAGACAGTACGTGAATGACGTCGAATCGACTGCCGTACTGATCCTTCAGGTCGGCGATCTCCTCGGCGAACATCACCGTTCGCGTCCGGCGATTGCCGTACAGCAGAACCACTTCGGAGTCGGGATTCGCCAGAACGGACGCCGCAATCGACAACATCGGGGTGATACCGGAACCGGCGGCGATGAGCACGTGCCTGCCGGCCTGGGCCGGATCGGCGTGGAAGGTGCCGCTCGGGCCCTGCACGTCGATGCGGTCGCCTGCTCTGACGTCGTGAACGAGCCAGGAGGAGAACAGACCGTCGGACACCTCGCGGACACCGACGCGGGGACGCGCACCGGCCGGGGCGCAGATGGAGTAAGAGCGGCGGTGCTCGACGCCGTCTATCGTGCGGCTGAGCATCAGCGACTGGCCCGGCCGGAAGTCGAACTCTTCGCGCAATTCTTCCGGGACGTCGAAGGTGACAGCAACGGCGTCGTCGCAGAGGGATTCCACGTCGGCAACGGTCAGTGAATGAAAAGGCTTGTTGCGCAGATTCTTCTGAACGGGTTCGGCGGTGACGGTCATCAGATTTCCTTCACGTGGTCGAAGGGTTCGAGGCAGTCGTCGCACCGGTACTGGGCCTTGCACAGGGTTGCGCCGAATTCGGATGTGAGCCGAGTGTTGATGGAACTGCACTGCGGGCAGGTGAGCTGACGGGGTTTGACAGTGAGGGTCAGCGCAACCGGGCCGGAAGTACGCTCCGGGGCCGGACCTGGAGTCGAGTAACCGGATTCGCGAAGCTTGCGCAGGCCGTCCTCGGAGATCCAGTCGGTACTCCACGCGGGGGAGAGGCTGGTGACGATCTCGACATTCGCGTACCCGTGATCCTGGAGCTTGTGGGCAATGTCGTCGCGCATCGTCGCCATGGCGGGACATCCGGAGTACGTCGGAGTGATCGTGACGAGCACACTGCCGTTCTCGCGTACCTCGACGTCGCGCAGAACCCCAAGGTCGTCGAGGGTAAGCAGTGGCATCTCGGGATCCATGACGGTGGCTGCGATGTCGCGAGCCGAAAGTTCCATCGTTGTCACCAGACCCCCTCCGGATGCGCTCTCGCCACGACCTGCATCTCGGCGATCAGGGGTCCGAACGCCTCGGTGTGGATGCCGCGACGACCACCTCGGCCGCCGATGGTGCCCACGGACTTTCCCTCGGGTGCGTCGAGTTCCGCGGCATGTAGAACCTGCGCAAGAACGGAATCGAACTCCTCGCGAACATCCCGGGGGTCGACGCCGACGCCGACCTCTGCCAGTGCTATCTCCTCGTCCGTCGGGATGAACAATTCCGAGACGTACGGCCAGATTCTGGTCACGGCGTCGCGGACGCGTCGCTTCGATTCGTCCGTGCCACAGCCCAGGGTGACGACCCAGCGGGCAGCGTAGTCGCGGTGATAGGTCAACTCTTTGACGCCCTTGTTCGCGACCGCGGCGAGAACAGGATCGCGGGATTCCTGCAGGCGAGTGAAGACGGCGAGCCGCCACGTCGAGAACACCAGCAGGCGAACCTGCGACTTCGCGAAATCGCCGTTGTCGAGCTCTGTGAGCCGAACGTTGCGGAAGTCTGCCTCGTCGCGGAAGAACGCCAGCGCATCTTCCGAGGGTGCGGGCGAGGTGTCCGAGATGAACGGCACCACCGTCGGATCGGCTTTGGCGGCGCGGGCCAGCAGCAGCCGGGCCTGGCCGAGGAGGTCGAGGCCGACGTTCGCCAGCGCCACCTCTTCTTCCAGTTCCGGTGCCCGAGTGCTCCATTCGGCGAGGCGCTGGGAGCTGATCAGCGCATCGTCACCGAGCATGAGGCAGTACGCGGCAAGGGCTTTCAGGTCGACGTCGTCGGGAACGGTGGTATCGACTCCGGCGAGCGGGTCGTCGAAACTCGTCCCGAATGCCCACTGCCCGTGCGAATCCTCGTCGACGAGGCCCTCGTAGGCGCTGTCGTGATCGGTCATGAGTGCTTGTCCTCTTGAAGTATGGGTCTCACATGTGGGGGACGTTGTCGGGGATCTCGTAGAACGTCGGGTGGCGGTAGACCTTGTCACCACTCGGCGCGAAGAACGGATCCTTCTCCGACGGCGACGATGCGACGATCGAGTTGGACGGAACCACCCAGATGCTGACGCCTTCGTTGCGGCGGGTGTAGACGTCGCGAGCATGCCGCAGGGCCATGTGGTCGTCGGCAGCGTGGAGCGATCCGACATGCACGTGGTTCAGGCCGCGCTTGCCGCGCAGGAACACCTCGTACAGCGGCCAATCAGCCTTGACTGCTTCCCGTTTCGGCTCGACCGGAACACCCTCGGTGGGCACTGCTCCGTGGCCGCCCTCGGCGGTGAACTCGGTCATGATGCTGCGTTCCTTTCGGCGAATGCGGTTGCGGCCTCACGGACCCAGGCACCGCCGTCGTGCGCTGCTCGTCGGTTCGCGATGCGCTCGACGTTGGAGGCACCATTGCCCTTGATCACCTGCATGAACTCGGACCAGTCGGGCTCGCCGAAATCGTGTGACTTGCGCTCCTCGTTCCACTTCAGATCCGGGTCCGGGAACGTGACGCCCAGCGCCTTCGCCTGCGGGATCGACATGTCGACGAAGCGTTGGCGCAGTTCGTCATTGGTGTGGCGCTTGATGCCCCACTTCATGGACTGCTCGGTGTTGGGGGACTCGTCGTCCGGCGGGCCGAACATCATCAGTGCCGGCCACCACCAGCGGTTCACCGATTCCTGAACCATGGCGCGCTGTTCGTCGGTGCCGCCCATCATGGTTGCCAGCAATTCGTAGCCCTGGCGCTGGTGGAAGGATTCTTCCTTGCAGACGCGGATCATCGCGCGCGCGTACGGCCCGAAGCTGCTGCGACACAGGGGAACCTGGTTGCAGATCGCTGCGCCGTCGACGAGCCAGCCGATGGTGCCCACGTCGGCGTACGTGAGGGTGGGGTAGTTGAAGATCGAGGAGTACTTCTGCTTGCCCTCGATGAGCTTGACCGTCAGGTCGGCACGATCCGCTCCGAGCGTCTCCGCTGCGGAGTACAGGTAGAGGCCGTGGCCGGCTTCGTCCTGGACCTTGGCCATCAGGATCGCTTTGCGGCGTAGCGACGGCGCACGGGTGAGCCAGTTGCCCTCCGGCTGCATACCGATGATCTCGGAGTGCGCGTGCTGAGCGATCTGGCGGATGAGCGATTTGCGGTAGCCGTCAGGCATCCAGTCGCGGGGCTCGACGCGCTGTTCACGGGCGACGGTGTCGTCGAACCCGTCCTGCAGCGTCTCGGCGGACAAGGTGTTTGACGTGGTCATAAGTCCTACTTTCATTACCGAATGATCGGTTGGTAACCAGTATGCCTGGAAGTGACCCCGCGCACAAGAGCGGCGAGAGCGGCTTCGCCGCACGTGCGCGGAAGTTCGTAGCAGGGGTCGAGTTTCCACTCACATGCCGACGAAGGAGGCTTTCTTCTTCGCCAGGAAGGCATCGACGGCGGCCTTATGGTCGGCGGTCTGGCCCAGAGCGGTTTGCGCCTGGGCCTCGCGGTCCAGTGCGTCGGATAGTCCGGACTGCGCGATCAACGACTTGACCTGCTTGTACGCCAGGGTGGGTCCCGCAGCGAGCGTTGTGGCCAGCGTGCGCGCGGTCTCGAGAACGTCGGCATCGTCGACGACGCGATGCACCAGGCCCCAGTCGAGGGCCTGCGCGGCGGTGACCTTGTCTCCGAGCAGCATCAATCCGGCGGCCCGGCTCGACCCCAGTGCCTCCACCAACGAGTAGCTCAATCCCGAGTCGCTGGCCAGGGCGATGCCGGTGAACGCCGTTGCGAACGACGACTTGGTGCCGGCGACCCGGATATCTCCGGCGAGCGAGATCCCCAGACCTGCCCCGACGCATGCGCCGGGGATGGCGACGACGATCGGCACCGCGAGCGCTGCGAGTCCTCGGATAACCGGGTTGTAGTGCTCACCGACGGTGTCCATCGCCGTCGCCGGGTCGGCTTCGAGCGCGGTGACGTGCTCGCCCAGATCCTGGCCGACGCAGAAGTTCTTGCCCTCGGCGGTGATGAGCACAGCACGCACCTCGGGTGCGGCCGCGTTCTGGACGGCCTCGGTCAGCGCGACCTTCGTCGCGACGTCGAGGGCGTTGTGTGCCTCGGAGCGCGCGAGGGTGATGGTCGCCAGGCCGTCGGTGACGTCGAACCGTACCGTCATGCGTTCGTCCAATCGTGAAAGCCGCGACCGGACTTGCGTCCGATGTCGCCGCGAGCAACCATGTCTCGCAACAACTGCGGGGGAGTGAACCTGTCGCCGAGGGTCGACGCCAGGTGTTCTGCGATGGCGAGCCGAACGTCCAACCCGACGAGGTCGGTCGACCGCAACGGGCCCATCGGGTGTTTGTAGCCGAGTTCCATGGCGCGGTCGATCGATTCGGCGTCGGCGACGCCTTCCTCCAGCATCCGGATGGCTTCGAGCCCGAGGCAGACCCCGAGCCGGGAGGTCGCGAAGCCGGGGGAGTCGTTGACGAGCACCTCGGTTTTGCCCAGGAGCGACACCCACTGCTGTACTCGCTGCACTACGTCTGCGGAAGTGGCCGGAGCGCGCACGATCTCGACGAGAGTCGACGCCGGAACCGGGTTGAAGAAGTGCATCCCGATGAAGCGGCTCGGATCGCTCAGTGCTGCGCCGAGTTCCGCGATAGAGATCGAGCTCGTGTTCGACGCGATGACCGTGTCGGGCCCGGCGATCTTGTCGACGAGAGCCAGTACCTCGACCTTGAGCGACGGGATCTCGGGAACTGCTTCGACAACCAGGTCCAGGTCGGCAGGAAGATCGCCGGGGCCGGCGACGGTGGAGACCCGGGCGAGAATCGCAGCGGGGTCCTCGCTGAGCTTGCCGCGCTCGTGCGCCCGGTCCAGCCCGGTCGAGACTCGTCCGAGGGCTGCAGTCTGGTCGGCTGCTTCGGCGATGACGACGCTCGAGCCGAGGGCCGCGAACACCTGGGCGATACCCGCACCCATGCGGCCGCCACCGACAACAGCTACTTTCACGGGAACTGTCATTTCTTCTTCTCCAGAAATGCCGTCATTCGGCGTTGTTTGTCTTCGGTCTCGAACAGCACGGCCTGCGCGATGTCGTCGGCCCACGGGTGTGAACCGGGTGCATCGAGAATCTTTTTCGTCAGCTTCAGGGCCAGTGGTGCCTGTCTCGCAATGCGATCCGCGAGGGAATGCGCTGCAGTCAACGGCTCGTCGACGACGTCCAGCACCAGGCCGCACCGAAGTGCCACCTGTGCGTCGAGCGTCCGGCCACCGAGAAGCACCTGCTTCGCGACGGAGACGCCCACCAGCGTCGGCAGCCGGTAGCTGGCTCCGGCGGCAGCCATGATGCCCAGTCCCGGTTCGGGATTGCCGAACACGGCAGTCGACGACGCGATGCGAATGTCGCAGGCATAGGACAGTTCGGCTCCGCCGCCGAGCGCGTATCCGCGGACGGCTGCGATCGTCGGCAGGGGCAATGCTGCAATGCGATCGAACAGGTTTCGGTTGATGCCGCGCAGTGCGTCGTCGCGAGTGCGGGCCCGCAACTGGTTGATGTCGGCACCGCCGGCAAAATGCTCGCCTGCTCCGGTCAGGATCACGATCTTGGGATCCTGCTCCACGAGCGCGCACACCTCGTGCAGCTCGCTGATCATGTCGGAATCGATTGCATTGCGCTGCTTCTCGCGACTCAGGGTGACGACAACGCGGTCCGTCGACTCCTCGACGATGAGAGTGTTCACGGTGCCTCGATCAACATCGACACGCCTTGCCCGACGCCGACGCACAGTGTCGCAAGGCCACGTGAGGCCTTCTCGCGTTCCATGCGGCCCAACAGCGTCAACAGAATTCGTGCACCCGACGAGCCGAGAGGGTGGCCGAGTGCGATGGCCCCGCCGTCGGCGTTGACGAGGTTCTCATCGAGCTTCAGCTGGCGGATGACGCCGAGCGACTGGGCCGCGAAGGCCTCGTTGAGCTCGACGGCTCCGAGGTCCTCGGTTGACCATCCTGCGCGGGCGAGTGCCTTCTGTGTGGAGGGCACCGGCCCGAGCCCCATGATGTGCGGCGCGATGCCGGCGCTGGCGCTGGTGACGATGCGGCCGCGAACCTCGAGGCCGTACGTGTTCACGGCTTCTTCCGACGCCACCACCAACGCCGATGCTCCGTCGGTGAACGGTGACGACGTTCCGGCGGTGACGATTCCGCCCTTGCGGAACACGGTCTTCAGGGTGCCGAGCTTGTCCAACGTGGTTCCGCGCCGTGGCGTCTCGTCCTCGGTGACCTCGCCGTTCTTGGTCGTGACGGGCACGATCTCGTCGGCGAAGCGCCCGGCATCCTGGGCGGCGATGGCACGCTGCTGACTGCGGAAGGCGAAGGCGTCGGACTCTTCACGGGTGATGCCTTCGCTGAGCGCGACCTCTTCGGCGGTCTCGCCCATCGACAGGGTGATCTTGGGGTCGGTACCCGCGTCGTGCGAGGCGAAGGTCGGGTTGGTGAATCGCCAGCCGAGGGAGGTATCGAAGATGTCGCCGGGCTTGGCCCACGCCGTCCCGGGCTTGGCCATGACCCACGGCGCGCGCGTCATGGACTCGACGCCACCGGCGACGATGATGTCGGCCTCACCGCTGCGAATGGTGCTCGCGGCGTTGGCTACTGCGGTCAGTCCGCTCGCGCACAGGCGATTGACGGTATATCCCGGCACCGACTGGGGCAGACCTGCGAGCAGAACCGCCATTCTGGCCACATCGCGATTGTCCTCGCCTGCCTGGTTGGCCGCACCCAGAATCACCTCGTCGATTCGATCGACGGGTACTCCCGCTCTGCGGACCGCTTCGGCCACGACCAGCCCGGCGAGATCGTCGGGGCGCACCGAGGCCAGGGCACCGCCGTAGCGCCCGTGCGGGGTACGTGCGCCGGCCACGAGAAATACTTCGCCCACTTCGAAACTCCTTCGTCGGTTGCGTCATTAATAACCGAACATTCGGTCGTTTGGCAAGGTCTGCTGCCCGTGGTGCTGTGGAATCGTCCGCCGACTGCGAAGATGTGGCAATGACAACCGCACGCGCGCCGCGCAAGACCGGACAGCCAGGGCGGCCGGGATACGACCTGGATTCCCTCTTGGCCGTGGCGGTCAAGGTCTTCAACGACCGTGGGTACGACGGCACCAGCATGGAGATTCTGGCGAAGCGGCTCGGTATCACCAAGTCGTCGATCTACCACCACGTATCGGGCAAGTCCGAGTTGCTCGAACTCGCGCTGTCGCGGGCTCTCAACGCACTGTTCGCCGTGACGACCGAGGATCGGGCGACCACTGGGCGGTACATCGACCGGCTCGAATACCTGGTGCGTCGCAGCGTCGACATCCTGTGTGCGGAGTTGCCCTACGTGACGTTGCTGCTGCGCGTACGCGGCAATACCGACGTCGAGCGGCGCGCCCTCGCCCGCAGGCGTGAATTCGACACGTTCGTCACCGGGCTCGTCGTGGCTGCGGCCGAGGAGGGCGACCTGCGTCCCGGTGTCGACCCGGCTCTGGCGTCCAAGCTCGTCTTCGGCACGGTCAACTCGCTCATAGAGTGGTACCGCCCGCGCACCGGGGGATCCGTCGAGGAATTGGCCGACGCCGTGGTCGCGCTGACCTTCGACGGCCTGCGTCGCACGTAGCAACGCAAGTCTTGACTTCTCGGCGTTGGGCGGCGATGGTAATTACCGACCGAACGTACGGTGAGATGGAGGCGTTGTGAGCAGACTTCTGGAAAGCTATGCCCAGGGCACGTGGTATTCCGCGACCGACGAGGGAACGCCGCTGCTGAGCGCCGTCGACGGCAGTGAGATCGCCCGTGTGTCATCCAGCGGTCTCGACGTCGCAGGCATGATCGATTACGCCCGCACAGTCGGCGGCCCCGCGCTCGCAGCCCTGACGTTCCACGAGCGTGCAGCCCTGCTCAAGCAACTTGGTCTGACGCTGCTTGCAGGCAAAGAGGAGTTCTACCAACTCTCCCGGCACACCGGAGCCACCACCCGCGATTCCGGCGTCGACATCGACGGCGGTTTCGGAACTGTGCTGAGCTATGCGAGCAAGGCTCGACGCGAACTCCCCAACGAGACGGTCTACCTCGACGGCGCCATCGAGCAGCTCGGCAAGAAGGGCACCTTCCTCGGTCAGCACATCTACACCTCCCGGCGTGGCGTCGCCGTGCAGATCAACGCGTACAACTTCCCCGTCTGGGGCTTCCTCGAAAAGCTGGCACCCGCGTTCATTGCGGGCGTGCCCTCGATCGTCAAGCCCGCCAGTCAAACTGCGTACCTGACCGAGCTTGTCTTTCGTCGGATCATCGAGTCGGGGTTGCTGCCCGAGGGTTCAATTCAGTTGCTGTGCGGCAGTGCCCGCGGTGTCCTCGACCACCTCGGCGGCCAGGACTCGGTGGCCTTCACCGGATCGGCCGATACCGCTGCGACCCTGCGCTCCCACCCCAACGTCGTCGGCGAGGGACTCCATTTCACCGCAGAAGCCGATTCTCTCAACGCCTCCATCCTGGGTTCCGATGTGGCACAGAGTGATCCGGAGTTCGATCTGTTCGTCAAAGGTGTCTTCACCGAGATGACATCCAAAGCCGGCCAGAAGTGCACGGCCATCCGCCGCGTGCTGGTGCCGCAGGACTCGGTCGAACCCGTCATCGAGGCGCTGAAGGCCAAGCTCGACAAGGTCGTCGTCGGTGACCCGCAGGACGACGGCGTCACCATGGGTGCGCTCGCCAGCATCGACCAGCGCGACGAGGTCCTCAAATCCATTCGTGGACTGATCAAGTCGGCCACCGTCGTCTTCGGTGATCCCGAGACCGTGGATTCACGGCCCGGTGCCTTCATGGCACCGGTCCTGTTGAAGGCCGGCGACAAGAGCGCACCCGAACCGCACGAGATCGAGGCATTCGGGCCCGTCTCCACCGTCATCGGTTACGACAGCACCGCAGACCTGCTCGACCTCGTCGCGCGCGGAAAGGGCTCTCTGGTCGCATCTCTGGTGACCAAGAATTCGGCCATCGCGCGCGAGATCGTGCTGGGCACCGCTCCGTATCACGGGCGCATCCTGGTCCTGAATTCCGAGGACGCCAAGGAATCGACCGGTCACGGTTCGCCGCTACCGGTACTGGTGCACGGCGGACCCGGCCGAGCAGGCGGTGGTGAAGAACTCGGCGGTATCCGCGGCGTCCTGCACCACATGCAGCGCACAGCAATTCAGGGAACCCCGGACGTCCTGACGGCCATCGGTAACAAGTGGGTCACCGGAGCGAAGCAGACGACAGGGGACGTTCACCCGTTCCGCAAGAACCTCGGCGAACTGCGACTGGGTGACACCATCGTCGGTGGCCCACGACAGGTCACCCGCGCCGACATCGATCACTTCGCCGAATTCACCGGCGACACGTTCTACGCGCACACCGATCCCGAAGCGGCAGCGGCAAATCCGTTGTTCGGCGGCATCGTGGCGCACGGATACCTGGTGGTCTCGCTGGCCGCAGGGCTGTTCGTCGACCCGGCACCGGGCCCAGTCCTGGCGAACTTCGGCGTCGACAGCCTGCGCTTCCTGACGCCGGTCAAGGCCGAGGATTCGCTGACGGTCACGTTGACGGCCAAGCTCATCACCCCGCGTCAGAGTGCCGATTACGGCGAGGTGCGTTGGGATGCAGTGGTCGTCAACCAGGACGGTGACCCTGTCGCGACCTACGACGTACTCACTCTCGTCGCGAAGCCCGAGGCCGCGTCATGAGCGTGCGAGTAACCGTCTGTTACGGAATGCCCGAGGACCCTGCCGCCTTCGATCGGCACTACGCCGAGGTGCACGTGCCCCTCGCTCGGGCAGTTCCCGGCCTGGTCGACTTCACCTGGGGCACGCTCGACTCGCTCGACGAGTCCCCGCCGCCCTACTACGCAATCGCAAGTCTGTACTTCGCGGACGAGGCATCGCTGAAGGCAGGATTGGCTTCGCTTGAAATGAAAGCGGCAGGCAAGGATCTGCGCAACTTCGCGACCGGTGGCGTCACGATGTTCACCCAGAACGAGCGTTCGGTGCTGCAGCCGTGAGCGATTCGCCTATTGCGCGGGAGATGTTCGAGGTCGATGCCGCGTCCCGCAAGCTCGGTATCGAACTGATCGAGCTGTCACCCGGTCACGCGAGAATGTCGATGGTCGTGACCGAGGACATGGTCAACGGTTACGCCATCACTCACGGCGGATACGTCTTCCTGCTTGCGGATACGACGTTCGCTATGGCCTGCAACTCGCACGAGGATTCGGCCGTCGCTGCCCGATGCGACATCCGGTACCTCCGTCCGACGAAGGTCGGTGACGTCCTCGTCGCCGACGCCGTCGAGCGTGCGAGGTTCGGCCGCAACGGTATCTACGACGTATCGGTGACGTGCCGAGACGAGCTGATCGCCGAATTCCGAGGCGACAGTCGCACGATAGCGCGCTAGCGATCCGGCGCGTGGAAGTACTGTGAGTCGGTGACCACTGCAGACCTGTCGGCGCTGGCAGACGCCACCGCCACTGCGGTGGGTGGTGCTGTGTCGGTGATGGATCCGCAGGGCTATGTGGTGGCGTATTCGTCGGAGCCGGGGCAGCCGATCGACGACGTGCGACGCGACGGAATTCTCGGCAAGCAGGTGCCGGCCGAGTACATGGCGCACCATACCGACGAGGAATTCCGGCGCAGTTCCGCTGTGCGGGTCGTCGCCGTAGTCGGCGTGCTGCCTCGCCTGGCCGTACCGGTAACCGGTGGCGACGAGTATCTCGGTTCTATCTGGTGCATTGTCCCCACCGCGGGGGTGTCGCCGCCCGAGCCGACCGCTGTGGCCGCATTGCAACGGGCAGCAGCTGATGCAGCGTCGTTGTTGAGCCAGCGAGCGCAGGCTGCCGGCATCGAACGCCCCAGGGCGCGTGAGTTACTGACCGACCCAGCTGCGGTCACACCCCATGGGCAGCTGTACACGGTGGTGGCGGCCAGGACGGCGTCGGATCGGCCGGAAGCCGCCGCGTCACGACTGCGAGGGATGCTCGAGCTGACATTCGGGCAGCAGCAGGACTCGGGTGCTGTCGTGATCGACGGCGCCGTGTACCTCGTGATGAGGTCCGAAAGCGCCGTCACAGTAGGCGAATTGGAGCATCTTCGACTCCGGGCCGTGTCGTCCCTCGGTATTCCGGTGATGTTCGCAATCGGTGGACCGGATGAGCGCCCGTCGACTGCACGAGTGCATGCGCAGTGGGCGCTCGACGCCTGCGAAGACGGTTCTCCGACCGTTCTGTTCGATGACGTCCGAGTCCACGCCACGCTGCGTAGGGCAGGGGCAGCTCTGTCGGAGGTGTCGTTGGCGTTGCCTGCCGTCGAACGCATGCTCGCCTGCGATGCCACGGAAGGCACCGACTACGCCGCGACGGTGCTGGCTCTGTTGGCACACGAATCCAATGTCGCTGCCGCATCGGCATCGCTGTATTTGCATCCCAACACCTTCCGCTACCGGCTGCGGCGTACCAAGGAGTTGTTCGGTCTCGATCTCGACGAGGCGGACACGCGGTTGCTGGTGTGGGTGTCGCTCAGGCTCGGGGGCGAGCGGTGAGCACCTTGCCTGGATTGAGCAGATAGTGCGGGTCCAGCAATTCCTTGATGCCGCGCTGCAGTTCCGCTGCAACCGGATCGAGTTCGGTCTCGAGTAGATCGCGCTTGAGCAGGCCGACCCCGTGCTCACCGGTGATGGTTCCGCCGAGTGAGAGAGCGAATGCTGCGATCTCGTCGAATGCTCGGTGCGCCTTGACCAATGACGCGGGATCGAGGGGGTCGACGATCACCGTCGGATGGATGTTCCCGTCTCCGGCGTGGCCGACGACGCCGATGACGATGCCCAGCCGGTCCGCAACCAGGCCCACCTCGTCGATCATCGCGGCGAGGTGTGAAATGGGAACGGACACATCGTCGACCAACGGTGAACCGAGACGCTCGAGCGCCGGGTACGCCAGACGACGGGCCTGCACGAGTTGCTCGGATTCGACCTCGTCCTCGGCGACGGCCACGTCGGTCGCACCGGATTCGGTGCACAGTGCGGCAATCGCCTCGAGCTCCTCCACAGCGCCTGCACCGATGTCGGATTGGGCGATCAACACTGCTGCTGCGTCGGTGCCGAAGTCCATCCGCGCGTAGGCGTCGATGGCGGCGATGGTGGTGCGGTCCAACAACTCGAACAGGCTCGGAGTGATACCAGCGGCACGTATACGTGACACCGCCTCTCCCGCCGCGACGGTGGACGGGAAGGTCGCTGCCATGGTCAAAGGGGTCGCAGCGGGAAAGTCGAGGCCGACGGTCGCCTCGGTGATGATGCCGAGTGTGCCCTCGGATCCGACGAACAGCTCCGCCAGAGAGAGACCGGCCACGCCCTTGACGGTGCGTCGACCGACGAACGTCGCCCGGCCGTCGGCGAGTACGACTCGCAGGCCACGGACGAATCGTGCTGTGACGCCGTACTTCACGCAGCACAGGCCGCCGGCGTTGGTGGCGATGTTGCCCCCGATCGTCGAGGCCTCCCAACTGGATGGATCGGGGAGGTACGTCAGTCCTTGTTGTAGGGCGGCATCTTTCAACTCTTTGTTGGTGACGCCGGGTTGCACGACGGCAGTGCGGTTGACGACGTCCAATTCGACGATCGCGTTCATGCGCCGGGTGTTGAGGGCGATGACCCCGACGCCGGCATTCGCCGCTCCCGCCAGACCGGTCAACGCTCCCTGTGGCACCACGGGAATGCGATGTGCCGAAGCGATTCTCATGATTGCCTGCACGTGCGCTTCCGTGCTCGGCAGTACCGCTGCCAGCGGAAGGGCTGATTCGCAGAGGGCGGCTGCGTCGTGTCGAAAGCTCTCGAGGATATCCGGGTCGGTGACCACCGCATCCGTACCCAGAGCGCGCATCAGGTCGTCGATGATCGGAGAGTGATGAAAGAAAGTCGACGTGGGTGCGGCCATGAGTTCGAGTATGACCGGCGTCACTGTCGATGTCTGCGTCGTTCCGGACGAAGCGAGGGGCTCGGATCGGTAATTCCCCACGAAGTGGGTCGATTGTGCTGTAGAGAACGCGACCACCTTGACAAACTACGGTGGTGCCGGTCACAGTAATTACCGACCGAATGGACGGTGAGTTTTATCCGGTT
Organism: Rhodococcus sp. IEGM 1354; assembly: GCF_030056855.1. NCBI lineage: Bacteria > Bacillati > Actinomycetota > Actinomycetes > Mycobacteriales > Nocardiaceae > Rhodococcus > Rhodococcus sp. IEGM 1354. The sequence continues at coordinate 88,844 of NZ_JASHKT010000010.1, read as the reverse complement.
CGTCGGTTGCCGAGTCCGCCGCTGTTCCTACCCCACGACACTCCGAACTGCCGCTTCCTCTCACGAGCGCCGGAGCCCGAACGAAACGAGACAAGTCGATGTCAACACAGGTCGAGACGCCTACCGGGGTGTCGCGTGAGCATCGCCGCGCCGCGATGGCCAGCATGGTCGGTACCACCGTCGAGTGGTACGACTTCTTCATCTACGCGCAGGCAGCGTCTTTGATTTTCGCCAACCTGTTCTTCGCACCGATGGGGACCGCGGGCCAGCTGGTTGCCTACGTCACCATCGGCATCAGCTTCATCTTCCGGCCTCTCGGTGCCATCGTGGCGGGCTACTTCGGTGACAAGATCGGCCGCAAAAAGGTGCTCATCGCCACCCTGACGCTGATGGGTGCCGCCACCGTCGGTATGGGACTGCTGCCCACCTACGCGACCATCGGCATCTGGGCTCCGATCATCCTGATCTTGCTGCGCATCCTCCAGGGCTTCTCCACCGGCGGTGAATGGGGCGGCGCTGCGCTGATGGCCGTCGAGCATGCGCCGAAGGGCAAGCGCGGAATCTACGGTGCGGCAACTCAGATGGGTGTTCCGCTCGGCATGCTCATCGCGGTCGGCACCTTGGCACTGTGCACCGGCTTGCTGAGCGAAGAGCAGTTCGAGGCCTGGGGCTGGCGCATTCCGTTCCTCATCAGCTTCGTGCTGATTCTCGTCGGCTTCTACATCCGGCGCCGAGTCGAGGAGACTCCGGTGTTCAAGGAGCTCGCAGAACGCAAGGAGCGCAACCACACTCCGGTTCGTGCACTGTGGCGCACCAACAAGAAGCAGGTCATGCTGGCCGCGCTGTCGTTCATCGGCACCAACGGCAACGGGTACATCATCGTTGGCGGTTTCATCGTGGCGTACTCGACGCGTGAACACGGACTCGCTCGGGTGGACGTGTTGGTGGCCAGCCTGTTCGCGGCCATAGTCTGGGGAATATTCACCCTCCTCGGTGCGTATCTGTCCGATCGCTACGCTCGCACCACCATCATGAACGTCGGAAACGCGGCAATGGTGTTGTGCGCCATCCCGTTCTTCCTGCTGGTCGACACCGGTGAGTTGCACTGGATCTACGTGGCCCTCGGTCTCTTCGCAGTCGGACTCGGACTCTCCTACGGTCCGCAGCCGGCTCTGTACGCCGAGATGTTCCCCGCAGCAGTCCGATTCAGTGGAGCATCGATCGGCTACGCCATCGGCACCGTGCTCGGTGGAGCCTTCGTCCCAACGATCTCAGAGGCTTTGTTCAAGGGCACGGGTACCTCGATGTCCATCTCGATCTACCTGATGATTCTGGCGGCCGTCTCCTTCATTGCGACCTCACGGATCAAAAACCGTCGAGACGAGGATTTGAACGTCTGACACTCGTACGACGAAAGCCCCGAAACGATAGTGGTTCGGGGCTTTCGTCAAATGTATGCACGTCCGATTGCGACGGGTTCGGTGTGTGAGACGACATCGAGCACCGCATGGACGTCTGTTGACCGATCGAGAAGTGCGCACGCCGCATAGGTCGGAGATGCCCTTAGGCGCGCTCGACTGTCGATGGAACCAAACAACATGCGGCGAGAGACTGTTGTGCAGACCCGGGCAACGTTTCAAGCGTCGATGTCCCCAACGGCCTGGACGCGGTGTTTCCATCCAAGCTATGCCCCGTCGCTGAGGACATAGCTGAGAGCGGCAGGGGAGGTTCGGCTCGAAAGTAGAGCAGCGCTTCACGAGCGAATAGCAACTGTCCAGAAGCTGTGTTCGGCGCGACAGGAATGCGGCTACGCAGAGCAGCCAATCAACCCTGGGCGCAGAAGTATTGAATCGTGAGTCGCATCGATGAAATTGTCGAGCAAGTCATCAGCGGCGACATGTCCGCTGACGCTGCAGCCCTGGCGATTCGCGATGATCCGCCGGCACGTCGAGACATTGGCCGAAGCAATGCAGTCCCCTGCCCGAGCACGCAGCTCAGTGGTTCGACGTATGGGTGAGCAGCTCCCACTGGTGCAGGACGATGCCCTCACTCGCAATATCACTGCTGGTCGGTGTAGACGAGCGCGCTGCGGTCACCTGACCCGCCAGTCGGCAACGAGAAGCTCTATTGCCGCGATATCTTTTGTCAGGGAGTGACAAAAGGAAAGTAGGTGCGTAGATGGTTCGGGCACGCGAAACTGTGGCGCTACGTGTCGAACGCGAACTGTCCTCGGTCGTCGGTGAGGCGGTGTTGGCGATCAGGGCGGCGATCCCGGCCTACCGGGACCTGCACGGTCCCCAGCTGGCCGACGTGGAAGGTATCGCATACTGGTCGCTACGAAGGCTCATGCAGATATGGAACGCGGACACCGCGGAACTCGACGATCGCGACCGGGCGCGGTTCCGCGCCATCGGTGTGGCTCGCGCCTCGGACGGGCGCCCACTCAGCGACGTGCTGCGCGCCTACCGGGTGGCGTCGAGTGTGTTCATCCGCCACATTGCCTCCGTTCACCTCGCCGACCTCGACCCGGCCGACATCGCAGAACTGAGCATCGCCGCGTTGGACGGAATCGATGCCATCTCCGAGGAAATCATCGGTGCATACACCGCGGCACGAGAACGACTGGCCTCTGACGGTGAGCACGCCCGGTCGGCGCTGCTCGACGATCTCCTGGCCGGCCGCCAGAACTCGCCCGGCGCGCTCGCCGACAGATCGCGAGAGCTCGCCCTCACCCTGCCCACCCATCCGACGGTTCTCGTCGTCGGCCGTGCCGACTCGACGGACACCGTCCGTCACGAGGACCTCGACAACGTCTTGGGTGCGCTCGGCGGCGACCGCGCAACGGAAGACGCGCAGTTGGCCACGCGCCGCGATCACCGCTCGGTGTTCCTGCTGCCTGCCGCCGTCGACCTCGCGGACGTCGACGCGGTGTGCGCGGAGCGGTATCTGCGGGGCTCTGCGGTGGCACGTCGTCCGATCACGGAGGTCAGCGCCAGCTACCGACTGGCCGCCGACGGACTCGGCGCAGCACCCGAGCACGCGTTCGATGACCGTGCCGTTCTCGACGAAGGCGACAATCAGTTGCTGGCCCTGCTCACCGCCCGGCCGTACGCGGACACGAACGCCGTCGTCGCCGCCGTTCTCGGCACGCTCACCGAACCCGCCCACAACCACCTACTGGCAGGACTGTCCGCGTTCATCGCCACCGGAACCGCCACCGAAGCCGCCGCCGCCCTGCACGTACACCCTCAGACACTGAGATACCGGCTCCGACGGGCACGGGAGGTGACCGGACGTGACCCGCGCCGTGCGTGGCATCGGCTCGCACTCGACACCGCACTACAGCTACGTCAGCTGCAGCGACCCACGTGATCCGATATCGGTGCCCTGGCAAACTACGGCTTCTTACCGGGCTGTGACGTCGAGGTAAGTGTTCTCAGGGGCGGCGCGCCCCTCCGGTCTCGACTGCCGAATCGTCGGTGTCGCGGTCGGTGGTGGTGGTTCCTGAGACGGTTCCTGCGAGGGTGGGGATTGTCTGGTCCTGGGGGTGGTACGTGGCTGCTGGTGTGTCGAGCAGAAACCAGCCGCCGAGCGGGGGACCTTTTGGCGATGAATCGCGTCCGTTTCACCCATACCCCTGCTCGTCCCCGGTACCACTGCTCGTCCCCAGTACCCCCGCTCGTCGAGTGAAGTGGCGGCGCGTCGCGTGAGCGCCGACTGTGATCTGGGTATTCCGCCGGAGCAATAGCGTTGGACCGCCCTGCGTAGGGCGTTCATCACCTGGTGACAAAGCAGGGGTGACATCCGGGTGACCGGTGCTAACTTACCGACCGGAAAGTTTTGTGACCTACGACATACGTCCGGCCGTGGGCACCCCCCCGACCCGACACATAACAGACAGGTGACACCGTGCTCCGCAGAAGTCGTTCGCTCTTGATCGTCGGCCTTGCCGCCGCCGCCATCCTCACCCACGGAGCAGCGGCGGTGTCCGCGCAGCCGGTCGACGACCCCTTCTTCCGCTACACCGGCACGGCCGCCCTGGAGAGTTACGCACCCGGATCCGTTCTCGGTGTGCGCACCGTCCCCTATCACCTGCTCAATGTGGCGACCCCACTCGACGCCGTGCAGATCCTGTACCGATCGACCGATGCGCAGGGACGACCGTCTGCCAACGTCACCTCGGTGCTGCGGCCCCCGAACGCGCAACCGGACAAGGTCATCTCCTACCAATCGGCGTACGACTCGCTTAACCCCGACGACGGCCCGTCCCGAGCCATCGCCGGTAACACACCCTTGCTGTCGCTGACACCGAGCGGACGAAACGTCGGTGTCGGAGGCTCCGCTGTATCCGGAGAAGGCACGGTCATCGCCCCGTTCCTGGCTCTGGGCTACACCGTCGTCCTCGCCGACACACAGGGGCCCACCGCGGACTTCGCCGCCGGCCCCGAGTACGGAATGATGACCCTGGACTCGCTGCGCGCGGCACAACAGGTACCGGAAAGCGGCGTTACCGGCACGTCCCGCATCGGTCTGCTCGGATACTCCGGCGGTGCCATCGCTACCAACTGGGCGTCGATCATGGCGGCCGACTACGCACCCGACATTGCAGACAATCTCATCGGCGCAGCCCAGGGCGGCTTGCTGGTCAACCCGGCGAACAACCTCCGCTACGCCAGCGGCAGCATCACCTGGGGCGGAGTGGTCGGAATGGCCATCATCGGCATCGGACGCGCGTACGGAATCGACTTCGACCCCTACATCAACGACTACGGCCGCGAAATTCTGGCACGGCTGAACGATGCGTCCATCCTCAACGTCCTCCTTCAATATCCCGGATTGCGGTGGACCGATCTGGTCGAGCCGCAATACGCGGACCCGAACACCGTCCCCGAGTACGTCGAGGTAGTGAACAAGATCAACATGGGGCAAGCCCCCGTCCCGACCGTCCCGATGTTCGTCGCGCAGGCCTCCAACGGGATTCTCGAGGGCACCCAGCCGGGCCCGATCGGTACCGGCCGCGGTGACGGCATCATGGTCGCCGGCGACGTCCGCGCACTGATGAACAGGTACTGCGACGCAGGTGTGGCCGTGCAATACGACGAATACGACACCATCAGCCACATTCCCGGAGCCGCTCTGTGGTTCCCGGGTGCGGTCGGGTGGCTCATCGACCGCTTCGACAACAAGCCGGTACCGACGAACTGCGGTCGCATCGCGCCCGGGAATTCACTCGCACCGCAGCAACATTCGCGCTGACGGCCTTACGCGACCTATGCCCGTGTCTTCCCACAGGTGTGTCGCGGTGGGCCACCCCGAGCGCACGCCCCCCGGTAGACGTCGAACGGCATTTTGGCCTCTAGCTCCCTCGGAGGACGCAACCGACGTCACCCGCCGAATTGAAGGTCGCGGTCCGACACGAAAGAGCGCTCGACGTCGCAGACACCTGGAACCGGAGTACACGAATTGCATCGATTGCACGACAAAAAGAGGGTTTCGGGAGTGTCATCGGACAATGTTGTGCGAGTAACCGACTCGTGGATCGGCGCGGCGTCGGGAATCGAACTCGCCGAAGCGATTCGGTCTGGGCGAACGACTTCCCGCCGGGTGGTCGCACTGCACATCGCTACCCTTCTCCGACGGGCCGGGGACGGTGCCATCGCGCGGGACCGGTTCGCTGCCGCCCTCGACGAAGCCGGCCACGTCGACGCAGGCCCTCCCACCACTGCGGCAGATCGCCCCTTGGCTGGGGTGCCGTGCACGATCAAAGAGTCCATTCCAGTGGCAGGGATGCCCCATACCGCCGGCCTCGCCAGTCGCGCAGGTGTGGTAGCCGAGTCCGATGCGCTTGTCGTGCAACGACTCAGGAACGCGGGAGCGATCATCGTCGGTGTCACGAACACCTCCGAGATGTGCCTGGGCATCGAAAGCACAAACAGTGTCTACGGACGGACTTCGAACCCGTACGATCGCCGTCGCGTGTCGGGTGGTTCCTCCGGCGGCGAGGGGGCCGCGATCGGCGGCGGCGGCAGCCCTTTCGGTGTGGGCGGCGACACCGGTGGCTCGATCCGTATCCCCTCGTTCTTCTGCGGCGTCTTCGGCCACAAACCATCGCCCGGGCTGGTGCCCGCACACGAGCAGATCCCGTCGGTGTCCAGGACCGGCGAGTCGAGTCGTCTGGAAACCTTGGGTCCGATGACCCGCCGCGCCTCTGATCTGATGCCGCTGTTGAGAATTCTCGCCGATGACGACGGATCACGTTGCAAATCAACGGAATCGGTCGACTTGAACGGTTTGCGCGTCGTGATCCCGACCGGGTCGACGTATCTGCGGCCGATGGACCGCTCGCTGCGCGACGCCCGCGATGCCGCTGGCATGGCACTTGCCGAACTGGGCGCAGACGTGCAGTGGCAACCGATGCCCGCCATGCGACGGCTCATGTCGAGCTACCTGGCCGAGCTCCGACGCCACGCCCCGTCGCCGGTTACGACAATGTTCGATTCGTTCGACGTCTCCGGAGCTGCACACCGAACTCCAGCGTTGTTGCGCGCCAGTAGTCTTCAACTTCGATTGGCGATGGTGGGTGACCACCTTCTCGGTTCGGCACCGAAGATGGTCGGTCGTCGGCTCGACTCGATCGCATCGGACCTGGCCGACGAGGTAGCAGAAGTCGTGGGCGAGGGGGTGATGATGCATCCGCCGCTACCGCGCCCGGCACCGCTGCACAATGCAACATTGGGCCGACCATGGCTTTTCGGTGGTGCCGCTCTGTTCAACTTGCTCGGCATGACCGCCACCGAAGTACCACTCGGGCTGAACAAACGCGGCCTGCCGGTCGGCGTTCAGGTGGCTGCCGCAGCTGGCAATGACCACGTGACGATTGCTGTCGCTACGGCTCTCGAGAGTCATTTCGGTGGATGGGTATCACCGTGAACTCGCAGCCGTCCGCGAGTGTGATCGATAACCTGTGCGTCGAACCCGGGACACTCGAGACCTGGGAGTTAGGCCCGTCGCGCGGAAAATGGGCGAAGAAGCCAGAACTTCCTTCAGTCATTGATATCTCGAAAGAAGTGCACAGTGAGATCGAGGTTTGCGCGGCGGCGGTTCAGGAGGCCCGAGTTGAGGGCGGAGCCCGGAGCTAGGTTTACCTGAACAATCCGGAACGGTTACTCGAAATGTATTCAGCTGTGCGCGTGCAACGGCCGTCCCGACAGCGCCATCATCGCCTCACCGAGAGCCTCGTTCTGGGTGGGGTGAGCATGCACGAAGCTCCCGACCTCCGACGGCAATGCTTCCCATGCCACCGCGAGTTGGGCCTCACCGATCAATTCACCAACACGGTCACCGACGAGGTGGACGCCGACAATCGGACCGTCATCGCGAGCCCGGATCACCTTCACCCCACCCGCGGTGGCGAGGATGCGGCTCTTGCCATTGCCACCGAGGTCGTAGACCACGGCCGTCACGGTGCCGTACTTTTGTTCCGCGGCCTTCTCGGTGAGCCCGACCGATGCCACCTCGGGATGCGAATAGGTCACGCGTGGAACCAGATCGCCGTCGATGCGTGCGGGCGAAAGACCGGCGATGTGCTCGGCGACGAACATACCGTGCTGAAAGCCGCGATGAGCCAACTGATATCCCGCTACGATGTCGCCGACGGCATATACGCCGTCTGCGGTCGTGAGGAGGTTGTCGTCGACAGTGACGAAGCCGCGTTCGGTAGCGACGCCCTGCTCGGCCAGACCGAGACCGTCGGTGCGGGGGCCGCGTCCGACGGATATCAGGACGACATCGGCTGAGAGGGTGTCTCCGGATGACAGCGCCACTGCGACGTCGTCGGAAGATTCGGTCACGGTCTCGACCTTGGTGCCGGTACGAATGTCGATGCCGCGTTTGCGCAATGCCTTGGTCAGCTGCTTCGAGGACCATTCGTCCTCACCGGGAACGATGCGATCGAGGGCTTCGACGACGGTGACCTTGGCTCCGAAAGAGGCCCAGATGCTGGCGAATTCGATGCCGATGACCCCGCCGCCCAGTACGACGACGGACTCCGGTACTCGGTCGAGCGCCAAGGCACCGTCGCTGGTGAGTACGCGAGGTCCCACTTCGATACCGGGGATGGTGCGCGAATACGACCCGGTGGCGAGAACCAGTGAAGCCCCGGTGATGCGTCGCCCATCGACTTCGAGGGTGCGAGGACCGACCACCTGACCACGGCCCGATACGATCTCGATTCCCGGACGTTTCAACAAGCCTTGCAGTCCGGAGTGCAAGCCTGCGACCACACTGCGCTGATAGCCCAGTGCCGCAGGCATATCCACACCTGTGAGCGATGCCGTGACGCCGACATGCGCCGCACTGCGCACCGCGTCGGCCACCTCGGCGGTATGCAGCAGTGCCTTGGTGGGGATACATCCACGGTGTAGGCAGGTGCCGCCGAGCTTGTCCTCCTCGATCAATGCGACCGTCAGGCCGAGTTGATCGGCGCGCAGGGCGCAGGAGTACCCGCCGGATCCGCCACCGAGGATGAGGACGTCCACGTCGCTCATCGGACGGATCCCAATGCAACGACGGGGTTCTCGACGAAATCGGCCACGGTGCGCAAGAAACCGCCGGCCACTCCGCCGTCGCACACGCGGTGATCGAACGCCAATGACAGCTGCGCAACCTTGCGGACGGCCAATTGGCCGTCGACCACCCACGGGCGGTCGATGATGCGTCCGATGCCCAGGATCGCGGCTTCGGGATGGTTGATGATCGCGGCCGAGCCGTCGACCCCGAAAACTCCGTAGTTGTTCAGCGTGAATGTTCCACCGCTCAGCCGGGCTGCGGGCAGGGAGCCGGTTCGCGCGAGCTCGGTCAGCTCGGCCAACCGCTCGGAGAGCTCCTTCAGATCGGCCTTGTCGGCCTGCGGCACAACAGGAACCATGAGTCCACGATCGGTCTGCGCGGCAATGCCGAGTCCGACGTTCTCGTATCGCAGGATCTCGCCGGCTGCGGTGTCGACGGTGCTGTTGAGCTCCGGGAACTTGGCCAGCGCGATCATCGTCAGCTTCGCCAACACCGCCAGCAGTGTCACCTTCACGCCGTCGATGGAGGCGTCGAGGTCACGTCGGGCCTGCAGCAGAGCCGTCGCGTCGACGTCCACCCAGACGGTCGCCTCGGGAATCTCTGCGCGACTGCGAGAGAGCTTGTCTGCAATGGTCTTACGGATCCCGGTGATGGGTATTCGCGTGACGCCCTCCGACGAGGAAGCAACGGGCGAACCGGCCAAGGCTCGCTCGACGTCCGCGCGGGTGATCACGCCGTGGCCGCCGGCTGTCTCGATAGACGCCAGATCCAGTCCGCCCTGCAGTGCCATGCTCCGAACGATGGGGGAGAGCACCTTCGGTGCATGTGAGTGGAAATTCGTAGTCTGGGTCGAGTTTCCACTCACGTGCGAAGCTCTTTTTCGACGGCCGGTCGGGCCGTGTCCCGTCCCGTAGCCGATCAGCACATTTCCCGAACCGGCGCGTTCTTCTTCGCGGTATCGCTCGTGGGCCGCAGGGGTATCGGCGACGGCACCGCCGGTGATACTGATCAGCGGCGCACCGACAGCCAGCGAGGTGCCCTCGGCCGCATGCAGTTCACCGACAACACCCTCGAAGGGGCAGGGCACCTCCACGGACGCTTTCGCTGTCTCCACTTCGACGACGACCTGATCGATGGTGACGGTGTCGCCGGGCTTGACCTTCCACTCGACGATCTCGGCCTCGGTCAATCCTTCACCGAGATCGGGGAGCAGGAATACCTGCATGCTCATACCGTGACCGCCTTGCTGAGGTCGGGAGCATCGTTCCACTGCAGTCGGTCCATGGCATCGAGCACACGGTCGGCGGACGGCAGGTGGAAGTGTTCGAGCTTCGGTGCAGGGTAGGGAATGTCGAGTCCGGTCACCCGCAGTACCGGAGCGTGCAGGTGATGGAAGCAGCGCTCGGATACGCGCGATGCGATCTCCGCCGCGACACCAGAAAAGCCCTGTGCTTCCTGAATCACGATGCAGCGTCCGGTCTTACGTACCGAGGCTGCGACGGTCTCGTCGTCGAACGGATTGAGCGACCGCAGATCGATCACCTCGACGCTCCGGCCGTCCTCGGCCGCGAACTCTGCGGCCTGCATGGCAACCGACACGGTGGGGCCGTAGGCGAGAAGAGTGACGTCGGTACCGGCACGACGCACGACGGCGGTGCCGATCGGCTCGGTCTTGGCCAGCTCGATGTCGTCCTTGGAGAAGTACAGCCGCTTCGGTTCGAGGAAGATCACCGGATCGGGATCGGCGATGGCGTCACGCATCAGCGAGTACGCGTCGGCGACGGTGGACGGGGAGACAACCTTCAGGCCCGGGGTGTGGGCGTAGTAGGCCTCGGACGAGTCGCAGTGATGTTCGACGCCGCCGATACCTCCCGCGAACGGGATGCGGATGACCATCGGCGCGGTGAGTGATCCGCGAGTCCTGTTGCGCAGCTTGGCAACATGGGACACGATCTGCTCGAAAGCCGGGTAGGCAAAGGCGTCGAACTGCATCTCGACGACGGGCTTGTATCCCGACATCGCCATTCCGATCGCGAATCCCACGATGCCCGACTCCGCGAGCGGGGTGTCGAAGCAGCGATCGTCACCGAAGTCTCGGGTCAGTCCGTCGGTGACGCGGAAGACGCCACCGAGCGTGCCGACATCCTCGCCGAAGACGACGACCTTCTCGTCCTCGGTCAACGCGTCGCGCAGGGCGGCGTTGAGGGCTCCGGCCATGGTCATCGTGGTCATGACAGTTCTCCTGCTGCGATCTCGGCGGCGACCTGATTTCGCTGTTCGATCAGGCCGGGGGTGGGGGAGGAGTAGACGAACCGGAACAGATCTTCGGGGTCGACGTGCTGCTCGACGTTCATGCCCGCGCGAAGTGCCGCGGCATCGGCGTCGGCAGATACCGTCATCTGCTCGCGCAGTTTGTCGGTGAGCAGACCCTGGGCTTCGAGGTAAGAATCGAGGCGCGAGAGCGGATCTCGGGCCAACCACCCTTCCACCTCGTCGGCTTTGCGGTAGCGCGTGGCGTCGTCGGCATTGGTGTGGGCGTCCATGCGGTAGGTGTGCGCCTCGACGACCACCGGTCCTTTGCCTGCTCGGACGTACTTCACTGCCTCGTCCATCACGGCCATCATCGCGATCGGGTCGTTGCCGTCGACCTGCTCGCTGCCGATGCCGTAGCCGACACCCTTGTGCGACAACGACGGAGCTGCAGTCTGACGCGCGAGGGGAACGCTGATGGCGAATCCGTTGTTCTGTACCAGGAAGATCACCGGGGCACGGAACACCGCGGCGAAGTTCAGGGCCTCGTGGAAGTCGCCCTCACTGGTCGCTCCGTCACCGCAGAACGCGAGGGCGATGGTGTCTCGTCCCTGCTTGGCCTCGGCGTATGCGAAACCGGTCGCGTGCAGCAATTGTGTTGCCAGAGGAGTGCATTGGGGAGCGACCTTGTAGGCGGTGGGATCGTAGCCGCAGTGCCAGTACCCGGCGAGCATGCCGAGCAGCTCCACCTGGTCGACGCCACGCGCTGCGAGAGCCATCGAGTCGCGGTACGTGGGGAACATCCAGTCCTGCTCACCCAGGCAGAGGGCGGCGGCGATCTGGCACGCCTCCTGTCCGCGCGAGGACGGATAGACCGCGAGCCGGCCTTGCTTGGTCAATGCCGTTGCCTGCTGGTCGAATCGGCGACCGTGCACCATCGAGCGGTACATCTCGAGCAGGCGTTCGTTCGACGGGTGTGCGTACCGGGCGGCACTGTCCACGCCGGTCCCGTCGGGTGCGAGGTACTGCACGGGACGGTCGGCAGGCATGAACTGTTGGTAGGACTGTGCCGGAACCTTCTCGACGGTCGTCATGGGGCATTCTCCTGAGATTGGCTTGTACGGTGATTCTGGCCGAATCGGTGAGGAAGAAGTCCTATGGTCGTAGGATTGCAGACATATTGCTGACATTTCCGACCCGAACTGACTATCCGTCGGATCTACGTAACGAACCACCAGCTAGGAGCGGACGAATGGACGACGTCTCGAAACGTGTAGAACTGGACGACACGGATCGTCGCATCCTCGCCGAGCTGACTGCCGACGGCCGGGTCTCGATGCGGGTGCTGGCCGATCGTTTGAATCTCTCTCGTGCACATACCTATACGCGCGTCGACCGACTGAAGGATTCCGGTGTCATCGAGCGATTCACCGTTCAGGTCGACCACGGGGCGTCCGGGCTCGGGACCTCCGCGTTCATCGCGTTGTCCATCCGTCAGGATTCGTGGCGCAGTGTGTCCGAGGGGTTGCGGTCGATGGAGTTCGTCGACCACTTCAGTTTGCTCGGTGGCGATTTCGACGTGCTCGTACTCATCAGGACTCCCGACAACGAGAGTTTGCGGCAAGTGGTGCTGGAGGGGCTGCAATCGCTCGACGGCGTTCGAGCGACCCGCACGTGGCTGATCTTCGACGAGGACCGAGGCGGTCTGCGGCGTTCGACGCCGCCCACCGAACGCTGACAGTGGGCGGCGTCGAACAGATCACGAGTCAGAAGTTCCCGCGAGCGTCCTGCTCACGCTCGATGGCCTCGAACAGTGCCTTGAAGTTGCCGATGCCGAACCCGAGCGAGCCGTGGCGTTCGATCATCTCGAAGAACACCGTCGGGCGATCGACCAACGGCTTGGTGAAGATCTGCAGCAGGTAGCCGTCCTCGTCTCGATCGACCAGAATGCCGCGCTTCTGCAGCTCTTCGATCGGCACTCGGACGTTACCGATACGGGCTCGCAGGGCTGGATCCTCGTAGTACGAATCAGGAGTGGCGAGAAATTCGACGCCCGCCGCGCGGAGCGCATCGACCGAAGACAGGATGTCGTTGGTCGCGAGCGCCAGATGCTGGGCGCCGGGGCCGCGGTAGAAATCGAGGTACTCGTCGATCTGTGAGCGCTTCTTGGCGATGGCCGGCTCGTTCAGCGGGAACTTCACCCGATGATTGCCGTTGGAGACGACCTTGCTCATCAAGGCCGAATAGTCGGTGGCGATATCGGCCCCGACGAATTCGGCCATGTTCGTGAAGCCCATGACGCGGTGATAGAAGTCGACCCACTCGTCCATCTTGCCCAGCTCGACATTGCCGACCACGTGATCGAGAGCCTGGAAGATGCGCTTGGGAGCGCCTTCCGGTCGCTGCAACGTGGACGTGCGCGGCACATAACCGGGCAGGTAGGCACCGGTGTAACGCGAGCGGTCGACCAACGTGTGCCGGGTGTCGCCGTAGGTCGCGATGGCCGCGGTGCGGACCGTGCCGTGCTCGTCGGACATGTCGGTCGGCTCTTGCAGTACTCGCGCGCCCTGGGCTCGCGCATGCTCGATGCAGCGGTCCACATCCGGCACGGCGAGCGAAATGTCGATGACGCCGTCACCGTGGCGCGTGTGGTGTGCCACCAGATCACTGTCGGGGTCGACGGCTCCCTTGATGACGAAACGCACTGCACCGGATTTGAGTACGTAGGCGTGGTGGTCACGTTGGCCGGTCGTCGGACCCGAGTACGCGACGAGCTCCATGCCGAACGCGGACTGGAAGAAGTGCGCGGTCTGCGTCGCGTTGCCGACCACCCACACGATGGCGTCCCAGCCACTGACGGGAAAAGGATCTCGCTTGTCGTCGTACTCCACGAGTCCGACGAGCTGTCGAAGCTGATCGGCGTCGAGATCGGCCAGTCTTTCGTCGTCGTTGAGGATGTTGTCGAGGCTCATGAAGTCTCCCGTTGGATACGCGTGGGGCGAACTGGTGCGCTCAGCCCAACAGTGCGGCGCCGGAGTGTCAATCGACCACTACTTGGCTAGCTTGGCTGTACAGATAAGACAGGAAATTGCTGGTATTGCTATACGATTCGTATAGAAAATAGGAGGCGCAGAGTGGAATCCAGCTTGGACGAATTGGACCGCGCAATGCTGGCGGCGCTGCACGACAATTCGAGGATCGGCGTGCTGGAGCTGTCGCGAACGCTCGGTGTGGCACGCGCGACGGTATCGGCCCGGTTGCAGCGCCTCGAAGACATCGGAGTCATTACCGGCTATCAGCCTCGAATCGGTTTGGCTGCAGCAGGTTACGGTGTTCAAGCATTCGTCACGTTGGAAATTGCTCAAGGCGCTCTCGGCGATGTGGTCACGGTTCTGGAGCAGATACCCGGGGTGTTGGAGGCTTTCGCGACAACCGGAGCCGGAGATGTGCTGTGCCGGGTCGCCGCTGCCTCGCACGACGACCTGCAGCGAACTCTCATAGCGCTCAACCAGTCTCGGACCATCGCGCGGTCTACCAGTGTGGTCGTACTCTCGGAGTTGGTCGAGTTCAGAGCGATGCCGTTGCTGAACACCGCCGAGCCCGAGCGAGCGCCGAAGGCACCTGCCTACCGGCGATCGCGCGACTGAACACGGCGGTAACGAAGGGGAAGGGCCCGACGACATGGTGTGCACGGGCAGCTTCGACAAGCCCCTACAGCTTGGAGGACTCAATGCTCATACGTATCCGACGCTTGGCTCCGCTGTGCGGTGTAGTTGCCCTCACGGCTGCTGTGGCGGGCTGCTCCACGGACTCGCCCACAGCTGCCCCCGCGACCTCCACCAACACGGTCGCTGTCACCTCATCGGCTCCAGCCAGCGCATCGCCAGCCGAGCCAGGTACCGGTGCAGCCGACCCGACCGCGGATCAGCAGACGACGGAACCCGACGTCGGCACGTTGCCGATCTCCGCATTCGGAGAGGAGGCGGGATACTCGTTCGGTACCCCTAGCGGCCAAATTCAGTGTCGGGTGACCAGCTCGACGCTGGGCTGCCAAACACGTGGTCACCCGCATACGGTGACCACCGACAGCCTGTGCAAGATCTATCTCGGCCAAGAGCAGAGCAGGGCGGATCTGTTCGGGTACCTGGAAGGCGGAATGCTTCCCTGTGCGACCGTCACGCAGGGTGAGGCGTACCAGTCACCGCACACACTGCAGTACGGCCGGCAAGTGACTTTCCCACTCGACCAAGGCATTTCGGTCACCTGTGGATCGGAGATCGACGGGCTCACCTGTACCGACACCGACCGGTCCAACGGTGCCGGGTTCTTTCTGTCAGTCGATTCGTTTACCCAACTGTGAGCTCGCCGGCCGGCTCGATGCAGCCCCGAACGTCGCCGAATCCGATGCGCGATCCGTTCGGCCCCGGCGCACTTGCGGCGATGACAACCTCGTCGCCGTCTTCGAGGAACGTGCGGGTGTCCGCGCCGAGTGACACCGGTTCCTTTCCGCCCCAGGTCAACTCGATGAAAGCGCCGCGTTGGTTCTTCTCGGGTCCCGAGATGGTGCCCGAGGCGAACAGATCACCGGTTCGCGACGTGGCACCGTTGCTGGTCTCGTGCGCCAGCATCTGGGCAGGCGACCAGTACATCGAACTGTACGGCGGACGGGATACGACGTGACCGTTCCACGCGACCGTCAGGTCGATGTCCAAAGCCCAAGAACGAGATTCGCGGAGATGTTCGAGCGGCTCGGGATCCTGCACCGGCGTCGACACCCGCGCCTGTTCCAACGCGAGCAAGGGGACCACCCAGGGTGAGATGGATGTCGCGAAACTCTTGCCGAGGTTCGGTCCGAGTGGCACGTACTCCCAGGCCTGGATGTCACGAGCCGACCAATCGTTGACGATGACGGCACCGAACACATGCTCGGAGAACCGATCCGGCGAGATGGGACCATCCGCCGGAACGCCGACGATGAATCCCATCTCTGCCTCGATGTCCAGTCGCCGAGACGGGCCGAAGGTGGGCGACCCCTCGTCGGGTGCCTTACGTTGACCACGAGGCCGGGTGATGTCGGTGCCGGACACGACCACCGTTCCGGCCCGTCCGTGATACGCGACGGGCAGGTGCTTCCAATTCGGTAGTAGCGGTTCGGCATCGGGCCGGAAGAGTCGGCCGATATTGGACGCGTGATGCTCGGAGGCGTAGAAGTCGACGTAGTCCGCAACTTCGAACGGCAGATGCATCGTGACATCGGAAACGGACACGATTGCTTCCGCGGGGGTCGTGCCACTGACGAGCATGTTTGTGACGGACGAGCGCACCTCTACCCACCGATTGCGTCCGCGGGCCATGAACGCATTGAGGCTCGGTAAGGAAAAGTCTGGATCGCCCAGAGCTACGGCTAGATCGATTACGTTGTCGCCATAGCGGACTCCGACACGAGCGTCCATACCCGGAGTGCTGAAGACGCCGTAGGGCAGGTTGTCGACTCCGAATTCCGAGTTGGCCGGAATGTCGATGTGCGTCATGAACGCCGCTCCTTCGTCACTGGGGCGGGACGAGGCCCAGGCCGACGAGATCGTCGAGGGGTTCGCGGATGCTGCACGCGCCGAACGAGGCGAAGACACGTTGACCCTCGATCCCGGCGACGAGACCGGCGAGGACGTCGGCGTCCCGGATCGCCAGGATCTTCTGGAGCTCACCGACGCGAGCGCCGCTGTGCGCGGCCTGCGCCGCGAGGATCACGTTCAGAAACCCGTGGTGCTCGAAACCGCTGTGAGGATCGGTGTTACGGGCCGCCTGATGCGAGCTCGCGGTGGCCTTGAAATGAACCTCGCGCTGTGCGGCCTCGTAGATGGACGCGGCGAGTTCCTGCTCGCTGGGGTACAGGTCCGCGGTGTCGCCGCCGGTCCTGAATGTGGCGCGATACCCGAATTCGTCGACGGCGTCGAAGATGTCGTCGCGTCGGGAGTCTCGGGGAATTTCGACATAGATGTCGATGTCCTGAGTGATGTTGCGCAAGGCGTCGATGCTGGTGCCCTCGGGTACGGCCACGTCGACGGCAACGACCGTGACCCCGGCGGTGCGGTCGGCGACCCGCAGGCCTGCCTCTACGCTGCCCGGGCCCGCAGGTGCAGTCAACGCCACCTCCATCCGTGCACCCAGGACGAGTTCGTGCACCCGATCCATCGGAACGACCAACGGGCCGACGAGGTCTGCGAAAGAACTCGCCCGGTACTCGAGATGTTGTGCTGCAGCAACATCGAGTGGTGCATTGCCGGGAGGGAAGGCAGCGGCGTCGTCGCACAAGCGATGGAAGAACTTCGGGATCATCGGTTCGGCCCCCGGCCTGCCCACGTCCACGCATACCCGGTGTCCTCGCACGCGAGCGCTCCTTCGCCGAGTTCGAGCGGGCGGAAGGTATCGACCATGACGGCCAGTTCGTCGAAGAACTCGGCACCGATACTGCGTTCGTATGCACCGGGTTGCGGGCCGTGAGCATGACCGCCCGGATGCACCGAGATCGATCCCTGGCCGATTCCGGAACCCTTGCGGGCCTCGTAGTCGCCGCCGACGTAGAACATGATCTCGTCCGAGTCGACGTTGGAGTGGTAGTACGGCACCGGAATTGCCAGCGGGTGGTAGTCGACCTTGCGCGGAACGAAATTACAGATCACGAAATTGGCCCCCTCGAATGCCTGGTGTGCAGGCGGCGGTTGATGCACACGTCCGGTGATCGGTTCGTAGTCGGAAATGTTGAACGTGTACGGGTACAGGCAGCCGTCCCACCCCACCACGTCGAACGGGTGCTGCGGGTAGACGAACCGGGTTCCGACGATACCCGTCGAACCACGGTGTTTGACAAGTACTTCGACGTCGTCGCCGTCGATCAGTAGAGGCTCGGTGGGGCCGTGGAGATCGCGTTCGCAGTAGGGAGCGTTCTCGAGCAGCTGTCCGTACTTCGACAGGAACCGCTTCGGTGGCGCGATGTGACTGTTGGCTTCGATTGCGTACGCGCGCAGGGGACCGTGGGGAATCCAACGGTGCGTCGTCGCGCGCGGAATGAGCACGTAGTCGCCCTGGTGTGCCTGAAGAGTGCCGAACACCGTTTCGACAGTGGCAGAACCGGATTCGATGTACATCATCTCGTCACCGATCGAATTGCGATACAGTGGTGACGTTTTCGAGGCGACGACGTAGGAGAGCCGAACATCGGCGTTGCCCAGAACGAGGCGTCGTCCGGTGACCACGTCGGTGTCTGCGACGACGGACTCCGGGAACAGCTCGTGCAATTTCAGATGTCGGGGCTTCAGCGGGTGATTGGGCGTCGTCGATTGATCGGGGAGGTCCCAGACCGTGGCATCGACGATGGCCGACGGTATGTGGCGGTGATAGAGCAGAGACGAGTCCGAGGAGAAGCCCTCTTCGCCCATCAGCTCCTCGTAGTAGAGGTTGCCGTCGGGAGTTCGGTGCTGGGTGTGCCGCTTCGGCGGAACAGACCCGAGCTGCCGGTAGTGAGCCACGCATCCTCCCGTTCAATGCTGTTCGACTCGTCGACGTACGGGCGAGCATCAGGGGCAACTCTAGTCACGAGTGATCCGGTCGATACCTGGATCGAAGTCCACACCGCGCGGCTCGGTCCATCCGGGTGTGGGCCATGATGGACGCATGAGCTCGAAGAACCTGTTCGGTGGCCCCCGCACCCTGCTGATCGTGGCAGCAGTGGTCATCGTGATCGCACTCGTCGCTGCCGCTGCGACGCTGATCGTCCGAGCCGTGCTCGGACCGCCCGAGGGCGAGAACAAGTTCGAGATTCAGGGCTACCCGGTTGTGCAGGTCGATCCCCAGGTCATCGCCCTCGCGCTCGCCACAAGCTAGCCGACTCTGCACCGACCTGCGGGTCGTGTGTCTGCTGAAAGTTCCGCCCGCCGCGCGCGAATGTACGCAGCGTCGCAGCGGGTACCTCGAGTTCTGGAACGGGCTCGCCGATCCACGCGCAGTCCCGTACGAAGGTCATGTTCGATGCCACCGCGTCGGCGCTGTGATCCTCCCGCAGTGGGCCGGAAATTCGGCCGAGGAAGTACTCGCCGTGCTCGGTTCGCGTCCAGACGAGAGATCCGTCCGCGACCCGCTCGAAACGCTCGACCCGTCGTAGCGATCGTTCGTCGTTCGCCGTCATCCCGCAGAGTCCGTGGGTGAGGGCGCGCTCGACGCCGTCCGACATCGGTGCGCGATAGACATCCGGCATACAGCCGAGCCTAGAACCCGAGGGGTTTACATACCATCTGGTCCGTTGCACGATGTTCTCGAACAGCCGACGAATTCGACGAAATGGGGAGCATCGTGTTTTCGAGAAAAAGAGTCATTTACCTCGTGGCGGCACCGTTGGTGGCGGGAGCCCTGGCGCTGGGGTCGACGGGTATCGCGTCGGCCGCAACCACCACGGAGCTCAGGCCGGTACAGGCATTCGTCTTCTTCCAACACGGCGTCAGCTTCGGGTCAGGGCAGGTCGAGGCCACGGCGACGGTGGGCGCCGAGGCGGGGGAAGTCACCGTCATGACCGCAAGCAAAATTTCGGGGGCGGGTGACATGGGCTCGTCCGCGGTGAGCCTGCTGCCGGTTCCCGTGACCGTGGTGTGGACGAACATCGACAACGGCCGAGCCGGTTCGGCGGGCGGGATGTCGACCGAGCCGATCGCTCTCGCTACCGGTGCGGGCCGTGTCGATCTCACGATCACGACGGACACTCCCAACCTTCCCGGTGGTGGCCGCGTCGTTGTGGAGTAGCCAAGCATGCGGAGCGCGCCCGTGTCTTCGGCGTGGACGTTGGGTGTAGCGGCAGCAACCTCGCGGACGTCGTGGACCGCATCGTCGGTACGGTGCGTCGACGCCGTACGGCACTGACGTGAGCGTCCACAATTCGCTCCCACAAACGGGAAAAGGTGTTTCAGCGCCAATATTGGACGCTCAGGTCACCCCCAGTGGGGTTCGGTCCCGACCGGCTGGTCCGATGTTGTCGTGATCGAACTCGGGTGGTAGGTTGAAGGTTCAACTTAAGCACTCGAAGGACCGATCATGACATCTGTCGTCAACCCGCCGATCGCGGGAGCAGCGTTCGACGCGTTTCTCGCCGATACCGCACCCGCGAGCCGGTCGCAGCAGGTGTGGACCCCGCACGACGGGCCGATGCCCGCGCTGTACATCAGTCACGGCGCGCCCCCGGTGTTCGACGACGCACTCTGGATGGACCAGCTGTTCACCTGGTCGCAGTCGATGCCCAAGCCGAAGGCGATCCTGATCGTCAGCGCGCACTGGGAAGAGGCACCGTTGAGCCTGTCCGCGACGGCTGCGGCCACACCGCTCGTCTACGACTTCGGCGGATTCGCGCAGCGCTACTACTCGATGGAATATCGGACACCCGACGCCGAGGTCTTGGCCGCGCGAGTGGCCGCGGCCATTCCGGCGTCCGAGAACCTGCATCGGTACACCGCGCGCGGACTCGATCACGGTGCCTGGGTGCCGCTGAAGGTCATGTATCCCTACGCCGATGTCCCGGTTCTGCAATTGAGCCTGCCGACGCACGCCCCCGATCGGCTGATGGCGATAGGCGCTGCGCTGAAGGAACTTCGGGCCGAAGGTGTGTTGGTCATCGGTTCCGGCTTCATGACCCACGGACTGCCGTTCCTGTCCCGGGAGAATTTCGCGACCAACACCGTGCCGACGTGGTCCGAGGACTTCGATCTTTGGGCGGCCGAGGCGTTGGCGCGTGGTGACGTCAACACACTTGCGGACTTCCGCAGCGCCGCACCGGGAATGCCGTACGCGCACCCCACCGTCGAGCACTTCACGCCTCTGTTCGTCACCCTCGGTGCCGCCGAGAAACCGGAAGCTCCGGTGACCACGGCCATCACCGGCTTCCAGTTCGGCTTGGCGAAGAGGTCTTTCGCAGTGGCTTGAGGCACAGGGCCTTACAGTGGACCGATGACACCTGCCACCGGTCCACTCGCAGGCCTCGTCGTCGCGGACTTCTCTCGCGTACTCGCCGGGCCGTACGCGACGATGATGCTCGGTGACATGGGTGCCGACGTGATCAAGATCGAGCGACCGGGAACCGGTGACGACACCCGAGCATGGGGCCCGCCCTACGATTCTGCCGGTACCGCAACGTATTTCAACTCCGTCAATCGGAACAAGACGTCACGGTGCATCGACCTGCAGTCCGAGAGCGGCGTGGCCGAGGCCCGTGAGATCGTCTCGGGTGCAGACATCGTGATCGAGAACTTCCGAGCCGGAACGATGGACCGGCTGGGTCTCGGCTATTGGGCTGTGTCGCAGACGAACCCTGGTCTGATCTACTGCTCGATCACCGGCTTCGGTACCGGCGGCGGCGCTGCTCTCCCTGGATACGATCTGGTGGTCCAAGCTGTCGGCGGGCTCATGAGCGTCACCGGACCCGACGCCTCGTCGCCGACGAAAGTGGGAGTGGCGATGGTCGATATCGTCACCGGTCTGCATGCGCTCAGCGGAATCCTTGCCGCACTGCATCATCGATCGCAGACCGGTGCGGGTCAGCAGGTACACACCTCGCTGATGGCGTCGGTACTGTCGGCACTCAGCAATCAGTCGGCGGCATATCTCGGGGCGGGCACCGTGCCGGTTCCGATGGGCAACAAGCATCCTTCGTTGGTGCCGTACGAGGTGTTCGAGACAGCCGATCGACCGCTCGCGTTGGCCGTCGGCAACGATCGGCAGTTCCAGGCGTTGGTCGACGCGCTGGGTACCCCGGATGTGGCTGCGGATCAACGCTTCTCGTCCAATTCTGCTCGCGTCGAACATCGAGATCAGCTGGTCGACATCCTGAACTCGGCGTTGCGGACGCGTACTGCGGACGAATGGTATCGAGAACTGATGGCGCGGCACGTTCCCGCCGGGCCGGTCAATTCCATCGAGGAGGCCTTCGCGTTCGCGGAATTACTCGGGCTCGAACCACGCGTCGAGGTCCCCGGAGCAGCGGCCGAGGGGGTCCGCAATCCGGTGGATTTCTCGGCGACCCCGGTGAACTACCGGCTGCCGCCCCCCGCGCTCGCGTAGTCGACCTGCAACTCGTGCTCCACTCCGGGGCCCGGATCGGGGAATCCCCGGTCTGCGACCCCGGAATGGAGCATCCGTTGCACTTCGCTCCGCTAGTTCAACGCCCACTTCACGGCCACGGACACGCTCACGGTTTGCTGTCCCGGTTCGATGGGCACTGCCGTGTCGAACGACGCGGAGTCGCGAAAGCTCGTCGGCTGCTCCTGACCGGTGATCGACTCCGTGATCGACAGAACATCACCGAGTTCGCCGCCTGCGAGCGACGCGTACTGCTCGGCGCGATCGCGGGCGTCGGCGAATGCCCTGGACCGGGCATCGGCGATCAGCTCGGAATCGTCGTCGATCTTGAACGAGACCCCGGAGATTCGGGTCGCGTTGCCACCGGCGGAGGTGGCGTCGCCCAGGACTGCGGACGCCTTCGACAGATCGCGAACCGTGACCTGCAACGTGTTGGTGGCCTGATATCCGGAGATGTCCGAGGTGCCGCCCGGCAGTGCGCCGGAGTACTGCGGATCGATCGACACCTGCTGCGTCTGAATGTCCTCGCGTGCGACGCCGGCAGCAACCACTGCGTCGGTCACCTCGGTAACCGCAGCATTGGCCTGTTCGATGGCGGCAGTGACGTCCTCGGCTGTGGCCTGAACGCCGATCTGGGTCGTCAACGTGTCCGGTGCACCCTGGACTTCGCCGACTCCGTTGACGTTCACTCCGGGAGGTCCGTCCGTGGACGTGGTCGCCGGACTGCTGCAGCCTGCGGTCAGGGCCACGGCCAACGCCAGGGCCGATGCGCACGATCCGATCGTCCATCGATTTCGGTTCACCGCCGTAGTGTCCACCATTGCAGGTGAATTGGGAAGGCTCAGGGCTTGCGATACTCGGCGTCGAACGTCACGGTCACGTCGTCCGCCACCTTCATGGCTCCGAACATCTGCGAATACGGCGTGATCTTGTAATCCGTTTGACGCACAGTAGTTTCGGAACCGATCTGCCATCTGCCGCCGGAGTCGGTGACGTCCACGTCCACGGCGATCTCTCTCGACACGCCGTGTATCTCGACTGTTCCGGCCAACCGATATCCGGAGGCGACGGCAGTGATCTCCTCCGACCGAAATCGAATTGTCGGATACCGGTTGGCATCGAAGGTCTTGAGCGCGTTGGCTTTTGCCACGATCTTCTCCGGCCCGATCAGCGGTGTCAGTCCGCCCTCGCCGTGGATCACCTCGAGTGAACTCACCTCGGCTGTCAGCGACACCGCCGTGGGGGCGTCCCCGGACCACTCGACTGTCGCGGTCCAGGAGGTCACCGCAATCGTGAGTCGATGCCCCATCTTGGATGCCCTTCCGGTGACATCCGTCCGAACAGCCAATTGCCCGCCGTGCGATGCGTCGAAAGCCCAGGTCTCGGTGGTCATCTTCGCGACTGTAGACGCGCGGCGGCCCGGCAGCTCACCGAAGCCGACAATGGGGGGCTTACTGTGGAGGAATGTTCTCCAATTCTCCTCGAACATTCGTCGCCGACGCTCTCCGCGGCTTCGTGGCCGCCACCGACGACGTCACCTGGCATGCCGATCCCGGATTTCTCACCCGTCGCTACCGCATCTCCGACGGCCAAGTCGCGCTGCTGTCCGGTGGGGGATCGGGCCACGAGCCGATGCATGCCGGATTCATCGGACGCGGCATGCTCACCGGCGCGTGCCCCGGCATGGTGTTCACGTCACCGAACGCCCTCCAAGTGCACGAGGCATCCAAGGCCGTGGACTCCGGCGGCGGAGTGGTGCACATCGTGAAGAACTACACCGGCGACGTGATGAACTTCAAGATCGCCCGAGAGTTATTGCAGGAAGACGGTATTGTCGCCGACGTCATTCTCGTCGACGACGACGTGGCCAGTGAGAGCGAGGACGGCCCGGGTCGTCGCGGTACCGCAGCGACCATCGTCGTCGAAAAGGTGTGCGGCGCAGCGGCAGAACGCGGCGACAGCCTGCAGGCGGTGGTCGCGCTGGGGCGTCGAACAGCGGAGAACGCACGCAGCATGGCGGTCGCGCTGAACCCGCCGACGTTACCGGGTGCCGACGGCCCGTCGTTCGAATTGCCCACGGAGGAAATCGAACTCGGCATCGGTATCCACGGCGAGCGCGGTACCGACCGGGTGCCCCGGCTGCCTGCTCAGGAGGTCGTGGAGAAGCTGACCGAGCCCATCGTGAGCTCGCTCGGATTGAACTCGGGCGAATCGGTGATCGCCATCGTCAACGGGCTCGGCGCAACGCACCCGCTCGAACTGCATCTGCTGTTCGGGGAACTCTCGGAGTACCTCGCGGGCAAGGGTATCGAGATAACCCGCTCACTCGTCGGAAGTTTCGTCACCGCGTTGAACATGGGCGGTGCGTCCATCACGCTGGTGCGCGCCGACGACGAGATGCTCGAACTCTGGGACGCCCCCACCGATGCGCCCGGTTGGCCCAACGCGCAGAGCCAAGGCGCGAAACCGGTGGCCGAGCGCGGCGCATTCGGGCCGACGTTCTCACCGTCCGACGCCGGGGAGAAGTCGGCATTCGTCTCTGAGTGGATCGGGTCGTGGGCGCAGCGGGTACTCGACGAGGAGCCCGCTCTGACCGAATTGGATCGCAAGGCCGGCGACGGCGACTTCGGAACCAACATGGTGGCCGCACTCGAACAACTCGATCTGGACGCGGTCAAGGAAACCTATTCGGCAGCAACGGTATTCGAAGCCGTGAGCGAGGCCTACCTCGGCCACGCTGGCGGTACGTCCGGCGCGCTGTTCGGCATCTGGTTCCGGCAGTTCTACCGAACGATGCTCGACACCGACCCATCTGCTGCGGCTGTCGCAGCGGCCGCGCGGGCCGGACTGGACAGCATCACCGAACTCGGTGGAGCCCGGGTGGGCGACAAGACGATGGTCGACGCCATCGCCCCGGCCGTCGAGGCGCTCGAGAAAGACGGCGGCACCCTGCAGGACGCTGCCGACGCCGCCAAGACCGGAGCCGAATCGACGAAGGACATCACCGCCAACCGGGGTCGCGCCAGCTATGTCGGTGAGGCGGCGCGAGGCGTCGTCGACCCCGGTGCGTTGGTCATGGCCTGGTTCTTCGAGGCAGCGAGCTCCTCTAGCTGAGCGAGCTGAGGAACACCGCCGCGATCGCTTCGAGGCCGGCCTGATCGTCGGCGTCGAAGCGATCGGGTACAGGGCTGTCCAGGTCGAAGACGCCGATCAGCTTCTCGCCCTGGTGCAGCGGAACGACGACCTCGGAGCGAGTGTTGGCATCGCAGGCGATGTGGCCGGGAAAGGCATGAACGTCGGCCACTCGCTGTGTCTCGCGGGTGGTCGCGGCAGCGCCGCAGACCCCCTTGCTCAGCGCGATGCGGACACAGGCAGGCTGGCCCTGGAACGGACCGACTACCAGTTCGGTGCCGTCGAACAGGTAGAAGCCGACCCAATTGACCTCGGGCAGAG
This sequence comes from Rhodococcus sp. IEGM 1354, assembly GCF_030056855.1. Taxonomy (NCBI): domain Bacteria; kingdom Bacillati; phylum Actinomycetota; class Actinomycetes; order Mycobacteriales; family Nocardiaceae; genus Rhodococcus; species Rhodococcus sp. IEGM 1354. The sequence continues at coordinate 63,461 of NZ_JASHKT010000010.1, read as the reverse complement.
CGTGATAGACCAACGCAGAGAGATTGGCGGCGTTGGCGATCAGGTTCGATTCCTCGTAGACGAGGCCCCTGGCCTGCTCGGCGAGCTGCTGGTACTGCTCGACCTTGGACCCGTTCAGTGCTGTCGCGGTGAAGGACATGCGCCGAGTCTAAGCGCACACCCCAGCACCACCAGATACGCCGACATCCCGCCCACCTGCACCCGCTGGGCGATGCCGAGGCCGTGATCGCCGGGAAGGTTGTCGGCGATCAACAGCCACGCCGTTGCCAGGGCCGTGACGGCCAGCACCGCAACACCGAGCGTCCGAAGCAGGGGATAGGACCCGTAGCGGAATGCCGCCAGCGTGAACGCGATCATGACCGTGAAGATCGCGAACACCGCGATGGTGCTCGTCAGAGCATGAAGATGATGAAGCTGTGGGAACAACCCGCTGGGCTCGATCGGACAGCTCGGATCATCGGCGGCCACACACTCGAGGGGCAGTTTCGCGTCGGCGATGGTGGCGACACCGAAGATGCCCGACGCCACCCAGCCGGTGACGACGAGCCGTCGACGAGGGCTGACGAGGAAACCGAGTACGGCGGCGAGGATCATCAGCGAACCCGTGACCACGTCTGCAGTGGAGAAGAATTCACGGTACGGCTGATCGCGGGCATCGAGTTCGCTGAGGAACGACCGGGCCGGGTCGAGCCCGGTGTCGAGGAAGAATTCGGCCACCCACGCGGAGTACAGCAACCCGGCGAGGATCAGAAACACCACCGCGAGTACTCGGCGGATATCCACACCTTCGGTTTTCGAGCGCACCGACCAAGGCTAACCAGTGAGCTCGTCGGCAGCTGCCACCGCCAGCGCGACGGCGGAGTCGCAGTCGTCCGCCATGACGGACAGCGTGGGAACCGTGCGGGCGTAGCGCGCGGCCGAGTCGTCGTTACCGGGCAGGCCGAGCACGGGGTTGCCCAACACGATGTCGGCCGAGCACACCGAATCCGAGTCGCGTGTCTCGACGGTGTAATTGCCCTGCCGGATCTTCTCGCGATCTGTCGAGCGCAAGTCGCTGTCGTCGTAGGTGAGCGCGACGTCGAGCAGTACCAGGTTGTCCTCGAACGTCGCGGACGACGCCATGAAGTGGCAGCCGTACGGATCCGCGGCAGGATTCCATCGGTCCACCGTCCAGGTCTCGGGCAAATGCTCCAGAACGCTGCACGGATCCTTCGTGGCCAACGGCAGGTTGTACCGGGAATCGGCACGTAGTGGTGGATCGCTCACGAGGCCGAGTGCGGTCTCGGCGACGGATGTCGCTGCACTGCAAGCGTCCCCGTCAGCAAGATAGACGTCGATCGTGGCGAAGCTACGACCGGACTCGGTGAGGACATCGTCCATGGGCCCGGAGGTGGCACCGTCGAACTCGTCGCGAAGCGGGAAGCTGACGCGACACGTCCCTCGGGAGGCGTCGTCGAGGTACACCTGCTCGCCGCCGATCGTGAGTTGCTCGATGTCCGGGTCGGCCGGCGTCGGCTGGTATCCGTTGAGATCGATCGACACCGAGTCCGTGGCGCTCGACCGCCCCGGGTTCACCGCGGCCGAGCAGCTACTCAGTTCGCCGTCCGGTCGGAGCTGCACCACGGTGCCGAGGGCGGCGAGGTCGTCCTCGGTGAGGAAGCCGCAGGGATCGAGGCTGCGGACGAAGGCCGCCGAGTCGGCCAGATATCGGTCTGCCTCCGACATCTCGAATCCGTACCGGTTCTGCCCCGCCGGCGACGAACTGCCGGCGGGGAACGCGCTGCCGAGCAACACCACCGCGCACCCACTGGTCGAAACCGACATCGCCGCTGCCATCGCCGCAAGCACCCAACTTTTACGCACTGTCCTCATCCCCCGACTCGAATCGACCGATCATCGGGTTGGACGCGCGGGGAGTGCTGTGGGTTTCAGTTGGTCACTATCGGATCTGCAGCAAGATCATCGACGACGCGTTGGGCGGCGACGACCGGGTCCTCGTGTTCCCAGATCCGCACGACGCGCCAGCCTTCCTCGATCAGGCGGGTGTCGGTGTCGCGGTCGCGGGCCACGTTGGCAGCCAGCTTGTCGGCCCACCACTGGGCGTTGTTGCGGGGGTTCGTCGCGTGAATGGGGCAACTGTGCCAGAAGCAGCCGTCGACGTAGACCGCCACCTTGCGACGGGGGAACACCAGATCTGCTCGACGCCGCATGCCCTTCAGTGGGGCGCGGTCGACGAAGTAGCGCAGTCCTCGTCGGTGCAACTCGCGACGCAGCGCCACTTCCGGCTTGGTGTCGCGGCGGCGTTGCTTACTGAGCCGTGCACTGGTTTTCGCGTCGGTGACGGGGCGTTGCGCGCTCACACCGACACTCGTTCCGCGTACCCACCCATGCGCTCGAGGTGGGCGTCGAGGTCGTCGAGAAAGCCGTCGGCGAAGCGGAGGTTGCCGGCTCGTGCGCGCTTGAGAAACCCGGCCGTGGCTCGCGCCGACAGCAGGGTGGAGTCGTCCAGGAAGTCGATCAGGTCCTCGGGCGGTTCGTGCACCGGCATGGTCGAGACGGTCACCTTGAAACTCGCGCGGTCTCGGCCCCACGCGGCCGTCGGCCAGGCCTGACCGGGCAGCAATGCGGTGTCGCCTGCGACGTCGTAGGGCTTCGGGTCGTCGAGTGCACCGGCCACCCACGACGCCATCCGCACACTGACGGCATTGCCGACGAGCTTCCAGCGATGCCCGGTACGCACCCCGGCGCGCTCGACCGCGGGCAGCGTCCAGTCCGGATCGAACCCCTGCAGTCGCTCGGCCCCGATAATGCCGGGCGTGACGATCTCCCCGGACGGCAACCGCACGGCCGGCGGACTGGCGATGCCGAGGGAGGAACCGCCCTTGAGGGTGGGGACGGCGTTGACGGCCCAGCCCAGTCCGCGGGTGCCCTCGGTCCAGTAGAAGCCGCAGGGCTGAGTACTCGGATCGCCGTCGGGCAGCGGCCCGGCATCCTGCGAGAACAGCACCTCACGCGGATCGTCGGTGCGCGAGGCCAGCATCACCACGCGCTGTCGACGCTGCGGCAACCCGAAGGCACGGGCGTCGACGACGCGGTAGGCCCACATGTAGCCGAGGTCCTCGAGCGCGTCGGTGATGTGTCGCATGGCTGCGCCACGTCCGAGCTGCAGCATGAACGGCACGTTCTCCATCAACAGCCACCGCGGGCCGCGGCGACGTGAGACCAGCCGGAACACCTCGTCGACCAGCCCGGAGCGAGCACCGGTGATGCCCGCGGTCCGTCCGGCCTGGGAGAGATCCTGGCAGGGGAAGCCGGCGGCAACGAGTTCGGTGCCGGTGGGCAGGCTGCGCAGCGTGGTGACGTCGGTGTGCAGCGGAACGTTCGGCATCCGCGCCGACAGCACCGCGCCGGCACCCGGATCGATTTCGCACAACAGCTGAGTCGTCCACCCTGCCTCGGCCAACCCCAGCTCGAGCCCGCCGATCCCGGCGAACAACCCGACCATCGACCGTGTGCTCACGTGTGCCCTTCTCTCGCCCGACGGGTTCACGTTACTCGAGACTCGGTGTGCTGAGCGTCGGTCGAACTTGACCTCGACCGTGCTCGAGGTTCCACACTGGAATGCAGGCCGCCGAAAATCGGTTGGAAACTGAGCCTGAGCAATGAAATCATTCGGGCACCGCAATAAGGAGAACAACACGTGTCCACGGGTGTGCTCGACCCCGAAGCCCCAACCGTCGTTGAGTCGAACCCGAATGCTGCGCGGACACCCACGTCGCTGCAGCGTTTCGCGCCGTTCCTGGCCCCGTACAAGTGGTTCTACATCGGCTCCATCGTGGTCTCGCTCATCGCGACCCTCACCGGCCTCGTCATTCCGCTGGTGATGCAACGCGTCATCGACGGGCCCATCGCCGACCGCAACTTTTCCGCGGTGTGGTGGCCCGCGGCTTTGATCCTGCTGCTCGGCACCATCGACGCGGCCGGCATCTGGGTGCGTCGATACCTGGTGTCCCGCCCGTCGAGCCAGTTCGAGATCAGTGCTCGGGCAACGGTATTCGACAAGCTGCAACGGCTGTCGGTCGCGGCGCACGAGAGCTGGGAGTCGGGTCAGCTACTCTCCCGTGCCATCGCCGATCTCGGGTCGCTGCGCCGGTTCATGGCGTTCATCGGCCCGTTCATCATCATCAATGCCGTCACACTCGTTGTGGGTATCGGTGTATTGCTCGTTCAGGCATGGCAATTGGGTCTGATCATGCTGGTGACATCGGTTCCGCTGGTGATCGCCTGCACCAGATTCGAGACGCTGTACCGCGTCGTCGCGCGTGATGCTCAGGACCAAGCGGGCGATGTGACGACGACGGTCGAGGAGTCCATCCAGGGCATCCGTGTTCTGAAGGCGTTCGGGCGAAGTGCGCACCTGGGCAAGCAGTTTCTGCGTCAGGCTCGCACTCTTCGCGGCACCGAGCTGAAGAAGGTGCGTTATCTCGCGATCATCTGGGCGGTGATCGTCGGACTGCAACCGATCACCATCGGCGCGATTCTGGCCGTGGGGACCTACTCGATCGTGCAGGGCACGATGACGGTCGGCACGCTCGTCGCTGCCATCGCCATCGTCACGTTCCTGCTGTGGCCGATCGAATCTTTCGGATACCTGCTCGCCGAACTGAACAACGCGCGTACCGCAGCCGATCGGTACTGGGAGATCATCGACACCCCCGAAACCGTGACAGACCCGGACAACCCCGTCGAACTGCCCGACAACATCCGTGGCCGAGTGCAGTTCGACCGCGTCGGATTCACCTTTCCCGACGCGTCCTCGCCGCTGCTCACCGATGTCAGTTTCGTCGTCGAGCCGGGGGAGACCGTCGCGCTGGTCGGCAACACCGGCAGCGGAAAGACGGCACTGACCAACCTTGTTCCTCGCTTGTTCGACGCCACCGAGGGCACCATTTCGATCGACGGTATCGACGTGGCGTCGATGCGCCTGGCCGATCTGCGCTCGATCGTGTCGGTGGCGTTCGAGGATCCGGTGCTGTTCTCGGCCAGTGCGCGAGAGAACATCGCGCTCGGCTCTCCCGGTGCATCCGATGCCGAGGTCACCGAGGCGCTGGAGATCGCGCACGCAACGGAATTCGTCGACCGGCTGCCGTGGGGCCTGGCTACGCGCATCGGTGAGCAGGGCATGAGCTTGTCCGGCGGGCAGCGGCAGCGGCTCGCCCTGGCCCGCGCGGTGCTGGGCAAGCCCCGGGTACTGGTGCTCGACGACCCGCTCTCTGCACTCGACGTGGACACCGAGGCGAAAGTGCAGAAGGAACTACGTCGCGTGCTGGCCCATTCGACGACGTTGCTGGTGGCACACCGGCCGTCGACCGCAGCGTTGGCCGACCGGGTGCTGTATCTGGAGAACGGAAGAATTGTGGAGCAGGGAACGCACGAGGGACTGCTGGCGTCGTCGCCGCGGTACCGCGACGTGATGGGGTCGATCCATGGCTGAGCAGACCGCAACCGCAGACTGGCGGGGAGTGGGCGGCGAGGATTCCGAGGTCGACGCCACCGGAAACCTGGTGTTGGCCGGGCGTTCTCGGCGGTTGCTCGCCTCGCTGGTGCGCCCGTACAAGAAGCAGGCCCTGCTCTCTTTCGTCATCATCCTGATCGACAACATCACCTATGTGGCCGGACCGCTGTTCGTCGCCTATGCCCTCGACAACGGCGTCGGTGCTGCCGGACAGGGTGATTGGGGTCCGCTGCTGTGGGCCGTGGGCGGATACACCGGCTTCGGCCTCCTCGGAATGTTCACCACCTACGCGTTTCTCACCGTCTCGGGCCGACTCAGTCAGAACATTCTCTACGACCTGCGTGGACGCGTGTTCGACCACGCGCAGAAACTCAGTCTGTCGTTCCACGAGAAATACACGTCGGGGCGGTTGATCTCGCGGTTGACCAGTGACGTGGAGTCGTTGCAGACACTGCTCGAAAGTGCGCTCAACGATGCTTTGACGGCCATCCTGTCGATGGTCTCGATCGCCGTCATCCTCGTGTATCTCGATGTTCCGATGGCGATGATCGTGCTCGCCGGCTTCGTACCGCTGGTGCTCGTCACCCGGTGGTCACAGCGACGCCAACGCCAGGGATACCGTCGAACACGGGTGGCGATCGCGCGTGTGGTGGTCCATTTCGTGGAGTCGATGGGCGGAATCCGTGCCGTGCAGGTCTTTCGGCGTGAAGGTCGCAACGACGCGATCCTCGAGACCGAGGACTCGGAGTACCGAGACGCCACCACCGCGGCCTTGCGCGGCATGGCGAGCTACACCGGAATCGTTCGGTGGATCGGCAACGTCACTCTGGCGATCATCCTGGTGTTCGGTAGCTGGCGAGTGATCAACGGGCACATGGACGTCGGCGTGCTCGCCGCGTACGTGCTGTACCTTCGCCGGTTCTACGGCCCACTCGACGAGCTGGCGATGGTGTTCAACGCCTACCAGTCGGCCGCGGCTGCGCTGGAGAAGATCTCCGGCGTACTCGAGGAAGAGCCGTCGGTGGTTGCCCCGAAGAACCCGGTGTCGATCGGAACGGTGAAGGGAGACATCACGTTCGACGACGTGCACTTCTCCTACGGCACCGAGCGCGTCGTGCTGCCCGAGTTCTCGCTGCACGTGCCGGCGGGACAGGTGGTGGCCATGGTCGGCGCGACCGGAGCCGGAAAGTCGACGCTGGCAAAGCTGTTGGCACGCTTCTACGATCCGACCGCCGGATCCGTGCGACTCGACGGCATCGACATGCGCGACATCTCCGACGAGGACCTGCGCCGCAACGTCGTCATGGTGACACAGGAATCGTTCCTGTTCTCCGGCTCGGTGGCCGACAACATCCGCCTCGGACGTCCCGACGCGACGGACGCGGAGGTGCGCGCTGCCGCGGATGCCGTCGGACTGACCGAGTTCATCGCCTCGCTCCCGGAAGGGATCGATACCGACGTGCGTAAGCGCGGAGGCCGATTGTCCTCGGGCCAACGGCAATTGGTGGCCTTCGCGAGGGTGTTCCTCGCTGCTCCGTCGGTGATCGTGCTCGACGAGGCGACGTCGAGTCTCGACATCCCGAGCGAGCGATTGGTGCAGCGCGCACTCGAAACGATTCTGCAGGGCCGGACGGCGTTGATCATCGCGCACCGCCTGTCGACCGTGGCCATCGCGGACCGCGTCCTCGTCATGGCGGACGGCAACATCGTCGAGGACGGAACCCCGGCGGACCTCATCGCAGGAGAGGGCCGCTTCGCGCACCTGCACGAGGCGTGGGAGGACTCGCTCGTCTAGGTCCATGGGGTGATCGGCGGTTTGACCCACATGATCTTCTCGTCGGCGTGCTGGGGCGTCGCCCCGTCGTGACCCGGGTGCTCGGCCGCCCAGGCGGATTTGCGGTCGAGCAACTCGGCCACGATGGTCCACGTTTCCATCGTGCTCGGTGGATGCAGGTCGGCTGCGCGGGCCAGTTTTCGACGGGTGGCGTCGGTGAGATCGAGCAGTTCCGCGCCGCCGATGCCGCGCTCCCAGATGTAGCGCGCCAGTGCGGTGGCCTTGTCCTGTCGGCTCTTCGCGGCCTGCTCGGAATGCGCGAAATCGAACTGGCCGCCGCCGGGGTTCCCTGTCGTCACGGCCATCACCTTAGTAATCGTGAGCGAAATCGACAGGGCCCGGCCGCTGTAAGGCGTCGCACACGGTTACGGGCCAGAAGTCGACGTCGACGGGGTCGGCCGAGGCCGAATGCAGCATGAACGGCCGGGTCGGTGCAAAGAAAAGTCGCGTCCGCTTGTTCTACAGGGGGCCCTGTCGCATACCGTAGGACCTGTGATCACTCAAGCATCGGGTGCAGAGCACGTCTCCGTTCCCGCAACCGCCACCACCGACGCGAAATCCTGGCCCTCGATCCTGACGTGGCGAGCGCACGACGTTCCCCGCATGGAGTCCGTGCGCGTCCAGCTTTCCGGCAACCGCATCAAAGCTGCCGGACGCATCATCGGTGCCGCCTGCAGTGATCATCCCGCGTTCAGTGCGTCGTACGACCTGGTGACCGACGAATACGGCGTCACCAAGAGGCTCTCGGTGCGCACGTCGCTCGCGTCGGGTGACCGGCAGGCCTCGGTCAGCCGCGACGACGAGGGCTACTGGATGGTGGAGAACTCCGCCAACCACCAGCGCTCGACCTACAGCGGTGCCCTCGACGTCGACATGGTGCTCAGCCCGTTCTTCAACACCCTGCCGATCCGACGATTCGGTCTGCACACCCAGGTCCAGGACCTCGAGGTGCCGACGGTCTACGTCAATCTTCTCGATCTGAGCATCCAGGAAGCGACCTTGACCTACAGCAGCGGCGCGCACGGTATCCACGTCATCTCGCCGGTCTCGACATCGTCGGTGACGGTCGACGCCGACGGCTTCGTGGTCGACTACCCGGGACTCGCCGAGCGGATCTGACGCACGACGCCGCCGCGTCGCCCCGCGTCCTGCAGGTTCTCTCGCCACCCCGGCTCGCCCGGGGTGACGTCGGTGATGTCGAATCGCTGATGCTGCTCGTACTGCAGTCGCGCTGCGTGTCCGGCGTCGACCAGCGTTTCGGTCGAGTTCTCGTCCAATTTTTCGCGCGCTGCGGTGAGCGTATGCAGCGCCTCGTCGAGCGCGGTTCGTAGCGCGGTCGCGTTGCCCTCGGTCATCGCACGGACGAGATTGGGGGCCGAGGACGCCACCCGGGTGCCGTCGCGAAACGACCCCGCGGCGAGCCCGAGCGCCAACGGCCCGCCCGCGGCCCCCACGATCGCCAACGCCTCGGCCAGCAGATGCGGTAGGTGCGAGATGCGGGCGACGGCACTGTCGTGCTCGACGCTGCCGGCCGGAACGACCACCGAACCGCAGTCCAGGGCCAGCTGGGCCACCCGCATCCACACGTCCGCGTCGACCCCGGGGTCCGTGGACACGACCCAGACCGCGTCGGCGAACAGTGCCGGGTCCGTCGCCGACCAGCCCGAGTGGTTGGTACCCGCCATCGGATGGCCGCCGACGTACCGGGCCTGTAGTCCGCGAGCAGCGACGGCCGCGGCAACCTCGGCTTTGACGCTCACCACGTCGGTGATCGGGGCGATGGGTGCATGCTCGGCGATGGCCTGCAGTGCGGCGTCGACGGCAGGCATCGGAACGGCGATGACGATCAGCGCATCCTCTTCTGCAGCCCTGGTCAGAGCGGCTGTCAGATCGGTGCCGACGTCATAGCCATCGTCCGCAGCCCCGGCGATCGCGTCGGCCGATCGGTTCCAGCCCCACACCCGGCGACCGGCGTCATGCGTCGCCCGCAGAATCGACCCACCGATCAGTCCCAGACCGAGAACGCACACCGAAGAAGAAGTCACCCGATCAGATTGGCACAGGTGGGTGACTTCCAAGGGAGGTGGACTTCGAATACCGGCACCTACCGGACTACCGTTGCGCACATGGCCGCACAGCGCGCGAACAACAACCGTGCCTCCGCATCGGAGTACGACGACCTCGAAGGATTCGGCGTTGCAGTTGTCCGAGAGGACGGCAAGTGGACCGTGACGCCACTGTCCGACGACGCACTGACCAGCCTGTCGGCAGCAGAAACCGAATTGCGTGAACTACGCAGCTCGGGAGCGGTGTTCGGACTGCTCGACGTGGACGAGGAATTCTTCGTCATCCTGCGTCCCGCACCCAACGGCACCCGCCTACTGCTGTCCGACGCGGTCGCCGCCGTCGACTACGAAATCGCCGCCGACGTCCTCGACGCACTCAACATCGAGATCCCCGACGTCGACCCCGACGAACTCGACGACATCGAACCCTACGAGGAAGGCGACCTCGCTCTCCTCGCCGACCTGGGCCTGCCCGAGGCAGTCCTGGGCATCATCGTCGCCGAGACCGACGACTACCCGGACGAACAACTGCAATCCATCGCCGAGCGCCTGGGCTTCGAGGACGAATTCGCCGCAGCGGTGAACAAGCTGCGGCGGTAACCGATGCCGCTGCCCGACGCGGACATGATCCGCGCAGCGCTGTCGGCCGCAGCCGAGGCCTCGGACGCCGACGTCCCCGTCGGAGCCGTCGTGTACGACGCGTCGGGACGTGAGATCGCGCGGGCCTGTAATGCGCGGGAGGCGTCGGGCGACCCCACTGCGCACGCGGAAGTGCTCGCATTGCGTCGAGCAGCCGCCGTTCACGGAGACGGTTGGCGACTCGAAAACTGCACTCTTGCAGTCACTTTGGAGCCCTGCACGATGTGCGCCGGTGCCCTCGTCGCGGCCCGTGTGGGCACCGTGGTGTTCGGAGCCTGGGAACCGAAAACCGGGGCCGTCGGCTCGCTGTGGGACGTCGTCCGAGACCGTCGACTCACCCACCGCCCACAGGTGCGCGGGGGAGTGTTGGAAGCCGAATGCGCCGAAGTGCTGACCCAGTTCTTCGCCCGCCAGAGATAACGATCTCGTCACTCACTGGCCCCGAACTGCTTTTGCGGGGACTGTGGAGGGCAGAGCGCAACGCTGCGCTCCGAACTTGCGAAGGAGACACTCATGGGACTCGGCGACAAGATCTCGAACAAGACCGAAGACCTCGGCGGCAAGGCGAAAGAAGCCGCAGGTTCGGCAACCGGAAACAAGGACCTCGAAGCAGAGGGCAAGGGCGATCAGACCTCCGCCGCATTCAAAGACGGTGCCGAGAAAGTCAAGGACGCCGCCTCGAACATCAAGGACAAGCTCACCGGCAAGTAGGTTTCGTGCTCTGAGCAGGCGATTTAGCCTCAGGCGCTCATTCCGGTACAGTCTTCTGCGGTGGCGTGTCCGAGCGGCCTAAGGAGCACGCCTCGAAAGCGTGTGAGGGTTCACCCCCTCCGAGGGTTCAAATCCCTCCGCCACCGCCAAGAACTCCCCACCCGATCCGTCGGGTGGGGAGTTTTTTGTGCGCGGGGTGGGGTGCCGGCTGGGTGTTGCGCGGCAAACGCGTGCGCATTCGTCAGACGCGAGCGGATTCGCCACCGATTCGGGGTCTATTTTGCGCGCACCTGGCAAACGTGCGCGCGTTTGCGGGATCACCAGGGCCAGGGCGGGATCACCGGGCGGGTGTTGCGCGGCAAACGCGTGCGCATTCGTCAGACGCGTTCAGATTCGCCACCGATTCGCCGTCTATTTTGCGCGCACCTGGCAAACGCGCGCGCGTTTGCGGGATCACCATGGCACAGGATCGCCAGGGCCCGGGCATCGAACCCCCAGGGCTCAGACGCTCAGCATTGCCCCGCGCCCGCGGCGTCGAGTCCCCGCAGAATTTCGCCCTGATCGGCCTCGGGCACGGTGGACCAACTCGGCGCGGTGGTCATTTCGCTGCGCAAACCCTCGACGGATTTTGCGCGATCGGAGATTCCGGTTTGCTCCAGAGCATCGATGGACGGGAGGAATTGGGTGCAGGTCTGTTGATAGAGCGCCTCACCGGTGACGCCCCCTGTTTCTCCGGTGACCGCGGGGTCGGCTGGATCAGCGGCGGGCGGGGCCTCGGGAGCCGGGCTGTCAGCGGAGGCATCGGCCGTCGGCGTGGCAGCTGCGGTGGTCGCCTGCGTCGTCGTAGCCGGAGCTGACGTGGCTGGAGCTGACGTGGCTGGAGCTGACGTGGCCTGAACGGACGTGGTCGACGCGTCGTCGCCGCATCCGGCTATCGAGGTGGCCACGATCAGCCCGAGCAATCCGGTCGCGATCTTTCGTTTCATCGCCACTGTGTACCACCTACGGCTCAGAGCAGAGTCTGCGCGCGCCCGGTGATGGTGCTCAGTGCGGTGGACCAGGCGATGTGCTTGGGGTCCAGGAATGCTCCGTGTCCGGCTCCGGGTAGCACGACCAGCTCGGGGTCCGTGCTGCCCGCGCGGGTCGCCGCGTCGACGTAGACGCGGCTCTGGTTCACCGACACGGTCTGGTCCGCATCACCGTGCAGCGCGGTCAACGGGACGTCGAGCGGGAGGTATTCGATGGGGGAGGCGATCTTGTATCGACCGGGAACGTCGTTGGGCATGCCGCCGAGGAATGCGGGTACGAACTTGTCGTTGCCGATGTTCGCCGCTCGTTTCATGTCGAACACCCCGGCCATGATGGTGGCACTGCGTGGCCGGATTCTGGGGTCTGCTCCGGGTGCGTCGATCGGCATCAGGTGACGCGCAGCGACCCATGCGGCCAGCTGTCCGCCGGCCGAGTGTCCGGCGACGTGTACTCGATCGAGGTCGAGTCGACCATCGGCGGCGTTCTGCACGACGGTTGCCAGTGCCTCGGTGGCGTCGTCGACGTCGGTGAGGGTGTTGGCCCAGTTGTTCGGACCGCGCCGATACTCGACGTTCCACACGGCGATGCCCTGGTCTGCGATGGCTTTGGACATCTGCCGGAAGTACGAGAGGTCGAGGTTCTCTTGCCATCCACCGCCGTGGATCATCACCACCACAGGCAGTGACGTCGCAGTGTTGGCAGGCAGATACAGGTCTCCGATGTTGTCGGGTTGATACCCGTACTTCAGCCGGATGGGATCTCCGGTCGGTCCCGAAACGGGTTGCAGTGCAGCCGAATACGTCTCCGCTGTACTCGGTGAGGATTCGGTGTCCGTGGAACTGCAGCCGACCAGCGTGACCGCGAGCAGGCCGGACAGGAAGTGGCGACGATTCACGTGCCCTGAGCCGTCCAATCGAGCAGTTCGGAGAGCGACCAGGTATTGATGACGCGATCGGCGGGAACGCCCTGGGCTTCGGCGCGGACACAGCCGTAACCCTGCCAGTCGAGTTGGCCCGGTGCGTGCGCGTCGGTATCGATGGAGAAGAGGCAATCGCGCTCGAGGGCGATGTCGATCAGTCGATCGGGCGGATCCTGGCGTTCGGGCCTGGCGTTGATCTCCACTGCGGTGCCGAACTGTCGGCATCCCTCGAACACCACCGGTGCGTCGAACGTCGACTCGGGCCGCTTTCCCCGGCCGCCCTCGACCAGACGGCCGGTACAGTGACCGAGTACGTCGACGTGCGGATTCGCGATGGCGGTGACCATGCGCTTCGTCATCGCCACAGAATCGGCCCGCAGGTTCGAGTGCACGCTGGCCACCACCACGTCCAGTTCGGCGAGCAGTCCCTCGTCCTGATCCAGCGAACCGTCGTCGAGGATGTCCACTTCGATTCCGGTGAGGATGCGGAACGGCGCGAGTTGCTCGTTGAGCTCGGCGATGATGTCGAGTTGTTTTCGCAGACGCTCCGCGCTGAGTCCGTTGGCGACCTTGAGTCGCGGTGAATGATCGGTCAGTGCGCAGTACTCGTGCCCGAGATTCTTGGCGGTGCGCATCATCTCCTCGATGGGGCTGCCCCCGTCGGACCAATTGGAGTGAGTGTGCAGGTCGCCTTTGAGTGCGGCCCGTAGTGCGTTGTCGCCGATGGGTTCTGCGGCATCGCGTTGTTCGGCCAGATAGTCCGGAACATCCTGGGTCAGAGCCTGCCGGATGATCAGCGAGGTTTTGGCACCGATCCCGGCCAACGACGACCAGCTGTCCGCCTTCTCGTGCTCGGATCGTTGTGCGGGAGAAAGTGATTCGACGACATCGGCAGCTCGGCGGTACGCCTTGACGCGATGGGTGTCCGAGCGTGAACGCTCGAGCCAGAAACCGATCTCACGAAGTGCCTCCACCGGATCCATGAACTCCATTGTGCCTGGCACCACCGACACCTGCGCACGGGGTAATCGGGCAAAATTCTCAGTGAGTTGCCAGGTCGCTCACTCCCCATGGGCTTGAAGCTGCAACTATCATCGTCGGTCATGACCAAGAAATGGTGGACAGTCGGCGTCGTTGTCGTAGTGCTCGTGGCCCTCGGGCTGTATTTCGGCCCCAAGATCTACGCGTCCTTCCAGGAGGACGACGCTCCGGCGGCGACCGTCGACACCTCGGGTGCGCAGGCCGCCACCACCGACGATCTGAACGGCACCTGGACGGTGACAGCTGGCGATGCGTCGAACAAGACCGCGGCCGGCTACACCGTCGACGAGGTGCTCAACGGATCGGACGTGACCGTCGTCGGATCGACGCCCGAGGTCAGTGGCTCGGTGACCGTGGCGGACAACTCGTTGACCGCCGGTGAGGTTGTGGTGCAGACCAATTCGATCACCACCGACAGTGACCGTCGAGACGGTCAGTTCCGCGGCAACATCTTCGACACCGCGACGTACCCGACGGCGACGTTCACCATCGACCAGCCCGTCGACCTCTCGTCGTTGCCCAAGGACGGAACCACCCAAACCGTCACGGCGGAAGGAACATTGACGCTCAAGGATCAGACGCGCCCGGTGTCGGTCGAGATGGAGGTGCTGCAGTCCGGTGACACGCTCATTGCGTCGGGCGCAATTCCGACGACGTGGTCGGACTACGGCATCGAGCCGCCGTCGCTCGGATTCGTGACCGTCGAGGGTTCGGGAACGGTCGACTTCCTGATCAATCTGAGTCGGCAGTAGCCCGTTCTCGTGGGGCCGCCGGTGTCCATCCCGGCGGTCCGACGACGTATCCGACGCGTTCCTTCCACGACCTCGATGCCGCGACATCCCGTGCGATGTTGCGGTATTCGTGTGTTTGGAGCGTCCAGATGTTGAACGTGTCGACGGGCTTGGTCAGTCCGTAATTCGGTCGCTGCACTTCGTCGGCGTAGCTGCCGAACAAGCGGTCCCAGACGATGAGGATGCCGCCGTAGTTCTTGTCGAGGTACTGCGGATCGCGACCGTGATGAACGCGGTGGTGCGAGGGCGTGTTGAAGACGAACTCGAACGGCCGCGGCAACTTGTCGATCCGCTCGGTGTGTACCCAGAACTGGTAGACGAGATTGATCGAAAAGCCCACGAAGACCATCCACGGCGGCATCCCCAGCAGCGGCAAGGGCAGCCACATGATGATCTCGCCGCTGTTGTTCCACTTCTGCCGCAGTGCCGCGGCGAAGTTGAAGTACTCGCTCGAGTGGTGAGCCTGATGGGTGGCCCAGATCAGTCGAGTTCGGTGTGCGATGCGGTGGTAGCCGTAGAACAGCAGATCGACGCCGAGGATCAGGATGACCCACGTGTACCAGGCGTCGGCGGGTAGGTGCCACGGCGCGATGTAGACGTAGACGGCGGTGTAGCCGATCAGGGCCAGTGCTTTCCATGCCGTCGTGGTTGCGATCGAGACCAAGCCCATGGTCAGGCTCGCCCGTGCGTCGCGAGCCGAATACGCGCCGGGGGTTCCGTCTTCGAGTTTCTTCGCGGCGATCCACTCGATCGTCAGCAGCAGCGCGAACGCGGGGACGGCCAGGGCGACCGGATCCCGTAGTGGTTCGGGTAGCGAGTTCCACGCCGATGCGAGTTGATCCCTCATGCGAACGCCCTCCATGCGTGACACTGCTGGTCGAAGTGTAACGCCAGTATGGTGATCGTAGTCTCGAGACGTGAAAATTCGTAGCCGCCGTTCGGGGGACATGAAATCCTGCGTGACCGCACTGGCGACGGTGCACGAGGTCGACGGGTATCCGGCAGTGTGGCCAGAGGATCCGGCCGGCTGGTTGCACTCGGCAACGCAGGTCGCCGCATGGGTAGCGGAGTCGGATGACCGGATCGTCGGTCACCTGGCACTCGACCTGGTCGACGACGGGCTTGTGGTCTCGCGATTGTTCGTCCGTCCCGAGTTCCGGGGCACAGGCGCAGCCGCGGCCTTGTTGGACGCCGCAGTGGCGTATGCGGCGGAACGGTCGGTTGCTATCGAACTGCACGTGGAACAGGGCTCGGCTGCGGCGATCGCGTTCTACGAAAAGTCGGGCTGGGTCAAGACCGGTACCGCGCCCGCGGACTGGGTGTTGCCCGACGGGCGCGGTGCCGTCGAGCATCGGTACGTACTCGGTCGCTAATTCCCTATCGAAATGATAGGAATTCAAGTGTGCACATCACGGCGAAAGCGGACTATGCGGTGCGGACTCTCGTCGAGCTCGCCGCGGCAGGCGGCCGAGCACCCGCCAAGGCCGAGGCGCTGGCTGCCGCGCAAGGCATACCGCACAAGTTTCTCGAGTCGGTGCTCTCCGACCTGCGTCGCGCCGAGCTGGTGCGGAGTAGGAGGGGGCCCGACGGCGGCTACTGGCTAGCGCGGGAGGCGTCGAACATTTCCGTCGCGGACGTGATGCGGGCCGTCGAGGGGCCGCTCGCGTCGGTGCGCGGGCAACGGCCCGAGGATGCGCAGTACGCCGGTCCCGCAGAACCGTTGACGCGGGTCTGGCTGGCGGTTCGCGTCAATTTGCGCGCAGTTCTCGAATCGGTATCGCTGGCCGACATCGTCGACGACGATCTACCGGACTTCGTCGGAGAGCTGATCAGCGAGCCGACGGCATGGGCTCGTCGATGACCTGAGTCACACTCGGCCGCCGATGTGGTGCGGTCGTCAATATTGCACACCTCTGCAAACTTGCCGAGCTGTGCAACTTCCGTATGTTGGACAGGGTGACCACCCCGACCGGCCTTCGCGATCAGAAGAAGGCAGCCACCCGCGACGCCCTCGGCATTGCCGCAGTCCGTCTGGGAAAAGAACACGGACTCGATGCCGTGACAGCCGACGCCATCGCGCACGAAGCCGGAGTGTCGACCCGCACGTTCCACAACTACTTCTCCAACAAGGAAGAAGCGGTACTCCACAACATCGAGGCGTCGGCTCTGGAGTGGTTCGAGCTGCTTCGCGCCAGACCCGAGGCCGAACCCATCTGGGATTCGTTGCAGCACATCGCCGTCAACCTCGTCGCTGATCCCGGCCGCGACCTCGACGACACATTTGCCGCAGCACGACTCATCGAGGCCAACCCGGCGCTGATGGCACGCAAGCTCGAAATGCACCACTCCCTCACCCGCAAACTCGGCGAGGCAATCGCCGAACGCACCGGAACCGACATCGATTCCGACCTCTACCCCAACCTGCTGCAGATGGCAGTCGGCGGTGCCGTGACCGCCGCACTGACCCTGTGGATCAACGACCCCGGCGGAGAGAACACTCCGAAAGCGCTCGTGGAGAACGCATTCCAACAACTCCGCGCCGGAATCCCCGAGCCTGTGGGTCATTCCGCAGGCTCCCCTCCCGAGCCTGTGGGTCATTCCGCAGGCTCCACTCCCGAGCCTGTGGGTCATTCCGCAGGCTCCACTCCCGAGCCCGAATCTCGCCAGCACGTATCCGATAACAACCGAGGAGCCTGACAGTGGCCACCTATCTGTACCGAATCGGCAGATTCGCCTACCGCCGCAAGGGGGTCGTCCTCGGCCTCTGGCTCGTCATTCTGATCCTGGCCGGAGTGGGCGCAGCCACGCTGTCCGCGCCTACCGTCAACTCGTTCAGCATCCCCGGAACGCCCGCTCAGGCCGCATTGGATCTGCAGAAGGAACGATTCGGCGGAGCGGAGGATCCACTTCAGGCCGTCAACGCCGAGTACGTCTTCCAAGCACCCGACGGTCAGTCGCTCGACACCCCGCAGTACACCTCGGCCATCGACGCGACGATCGCCGCGATCGAGAAGGTCGATGCGGCCAAGCCGGCGGAAGGCGCTCCGCCGCTCGCCGACCCGGTCGAGGCCAACAAGGCCATCGTGCAGCAGTACACCGACGCGGCCGCCGAGGCAGGAACGCCGGCCGACAAGGTGGCAGCCGACGCGGCAGCCACGTCGCCGTTGAGCCCCAACGGCAACGTCGGCACCGTCACGGTTCCGATCAACGTCGAGCTGGCCGACGTCACCGACGCGATTCGCAGCGATCTCGATGCCGCAGCGCAACCCGCGCGTGACGCAGGGCTGACCGTCATCCTCGGTGGCACCGTCGCCCAGGAGAACCCGTCGCCCGGTGGAAGTTCGGAGATCGTCGGTCTGGCCGTCGCCGCCATCGTGCTTCTCATCATGTTCGGCTCGGCCGCCGCTGCCAGCCTGCCGCTGATCACCGCGATCGTCGGTATCGGAATTTCGAGTCTGGCCATCACGACGGCCTCCGGGTTCGCGAGCCTGTCCTCGTTCACCCCGATTCTCGCGATCATGATCGGTCTCGCCGTCGCGATCGACTATTCGCTGTTCATCCTGGCGCGCTACCGGCACGAGCTCACGCTCACCGACAACCGCGAAGAGGCAGTCGGGCGGGCGGTCGGTACCGCCGGATCGGCTGTGGTGTTCGCCGGCGCGACCGTGCTCATCGCCCTCGTCGCCCTGCGCGTCGTCGGCATCCCGTTCCTGTCGCAGATGGGTCTGGCAGCAGGCTTCGCAGTGTTCGTCGCAGTACTCATCGCCCTGACGTTCCTGCCCGCCATGCTCGGCGTCTACAAGGGCAAGGCCTTCGCAGGCAAGCTCAAGTTCGTCAACACCACCGACCCGGAGGACCCGAACGCAACCCCCACCAACGGTCTTCGGTGGGCACGGTTCCTGGTCAAGAAGCCGGTCCTCGGCCTCGTCGGAGGCATCGTGCTCCTCGGCGTCATCGCGGGCCCGACCACCGGGCTGTCGCTGGCACTCCCGTCGATCGCCACCTCGGACCCGTCCACGCCTGCCCGCCAGGCATACGACATCACCGAAGAGGCATTCGGGCCGGGACGTAACGGACCGCTGCTCGTCATCGCCGACGCGTCCGACGTCGCCGAGGCCGACCGCACCGCGTCCTTCGGCAAGGTCATCGAGACGATCACCGCGCAATCGGACGTCACGAACGCGCAGATCGTCGCCGTCAACCCGGCAGGTGACACCGCGCAGATACTCGTCACTCCGTCGAGCACACCCAACAGTGACCAGACGAAGGCGCTCGTGACCAACCTGCGCGATGCCGAGAGCGGATTGCAGGAAAGCTCGGGCGTGTCCTACGGAGTGACAGGCGAAACCGCGATCGGGATCGACATCTCCGAGCGGCTGCAGAGCGCGCTGATTCCGTACCTGGCCGTGGTCGTCGGACTCGCGTTCGTGCTTTTGATGCTGGTGTTCCGCTCGATTCTCGTGCCGCTGACGGCAACGCTCGGGTTCCTGCTCAGCGTGCTCGCCACCTTCGGTGCGACGGTCTTCATCTTCCAAGAGGGCGGGCTCGGCATCATTTCCAACCCGCAGCCGATCGTCAGCTTCATGCCGATCTTCCTCATCGGTGTCGTGTTCGGTCTCGCGATGGACTACCAGGTGTTCCTCGTCTCGCGCATGCGTGAGGAGTTCGTGCACGGCGCGGCCGCCAAGGACGCCGTCGTCAACGGCTTCAAATACGGCGCACGCGTGGTCACCTCGGCAGCGGTCATCATGATCTCGGTGTTCGCCGCGTTCATCGCCGAGCCGGACTCGTTCATCAAGTCCATCGGTTTCGCATTGGCCGCGGCCGTCTTCTTCGACGCGTTCGTCGTCCGTATGGTGCTGATTCCGTCGGTGATGGCGCTACTGGGCGACAAGGCCTGGTGGTTGCCGAAGTGGCTGGACAAGATCCTGCCCAACGTCGACATCGAAGGGGCCAACCTGAAGACGGCCCCGGAGAAGCGCGCGTAGCACTCGCGTCGCAGCTGAGAGGCCGAAGATTGCCCGTAATACTCGAAACGGAGAGACTGTTATCCATGTGTACGAGTAATCTTCGGTCATCATGCTGATCCCCCTTCTGCGTAGGTTTCTCGCCCCGTACAAGCTGCCGATTCTCTGCTTGGTGCTGCTGCAGCTGATCGCCACCCTCGCCGCGCTGTTCCTCCCGAGCCTCAACGCGGACATCATCGACAACGGTGTGACCGTCGGCGACACGGGTTACATCCTGTCCGCCGGCGGCGTCATGCTGTTGGTCTCGGCAGTGCAGATCATCAGCTCTGCCGCCGCGGTGTTCCTCGGTGCACGAACGGCCATGAGTGTCGGACGCGATCTCCGCGGAGCAATCCTCGAACGCGTCGGAACGTTCTCCGCCCGCGAGGTCGGAAAATTCGGTGCCCCGTCACTGATCACCCGCAACACCAACGACGTGCAGCAGGTGCAGTTGGTGATCATCATGGGATTCACCATCGTCGTGATGGCCCCCATCATGTGCATCGGCGGCATCGTGATGTCACTGCGTGAGGACATCGGCCTGTCGTGGATCCTGCTCATCGCCGTGCCTGGCCTCGCTCTCGCGATGAGCCTGATCATCGTGCGGATGGTGCCGGCCTTCCGCTCCATGCAGAAGCGCATCGACGCGGTCAATCGCGTACTACGCGAACAGATCACCGGCATTCGCGTCGTGCGGGCGTTCGTTCGCGAACAGTTCGAGGTCGACCGTTTCGGTGCAGCGAACACCTCGTTGACCGAGACGGCACTCAAGGTCGGTCGGCTGATGGCCTTGATGTTCCCGACCGTCATGCTCATCAGCAACGTCACCAGCGTCGCCGTCATCTGGTTCGGCGGTCACGCCATCGACAACGGCACGATGCAGATCGGTTCGCTCACTGCGCTTCTGAGCTACATCATGCTCATCCTGATGTCGGTGATGATGGCGTCGTTCATCGCGATGATGGTGCCGCGTGCATCGGTGTGCGCCGATCGCATCAGCGAGGTTCTGGCCACCGAATCCTCGGTGGTGCTGCCCGAGAATCCACGTACGTTCGTGTCCTCACCGGGCACGGTCGAGCTCGTCGGTGCCGAATTCTCTTATCCCGGGGCCGAATACCCGGTGCTGTGTGGGGTGAATCTGACTGCCGAGGCAGGCAAGGTCACCGCCATCATCGGCGGCACCGGATCGGGTAAGTCGACGCTCGTCAATCTGATTCCGCGGCTGATGGACGTCACCGGCGGTCAGGTGCGGGTCGGCGGCGTCGACATTCGCGAACTCGATCTGGACCTGCTGCGATCGGAGATCGGATTCGTGCCGCAGAAGCCGTACCTGTTCTCCGGCACCATCGCCAGTAACCTGCGGTACGGCAAGGCCGACGCCACCGACGCGGAACTGTGGGAGGCGCTCGAGATCGCCCAGGGAGCCGACTTCGTCCGCGCGATGCCCGATGGTCTGGAAACCGCCGTTGCGCAGGGCGGCACCACGGTGTCGGGAGGTCAACGTCAACGGCTCGCGATTGCCCGCGCACTCGTACGCAAACCCAAGATCTACCTGTTCGACGACTCCTTCTCCGCTCTCGACCTCACCACCGACGCGAAACTGCGTGCGGCGCTGCGGCCGGTGACGCGCGATGCATGCATGATCGTTGTGGCTCAACGGGTGTCGACCATCGTCGATGCCGACCAGATACTCGTGCTCGACGACGGAAAGCCGGTGGGCGTGGGTAACCACGAGCAACTGATGGCCACCTGCCCCACCTACGCCGAGATCGTCGACTCACAGCGGCAAGTAGCAGGTGCACTGTGACCGACACCGACACCACCAAGGATTCCGCGGCCAAGCCCTCTCTGGAGAAGAAGAAGGGCAGTCGCGTCGCGAAGGCACTGCCGGCGACGAAAGCCAAGAACTTCAAGGGCTCGTTCAAACGCGTCATCGGTTTGCTCGCTCCGGAACGGTTCCTGCTCAGCTTCATGCTCGTGCTGGGAATTGTCAGCGTTGTCCTCAGCGTGGCCGCTCCGACCGTTCTCGGGCATGCCACCAACCTCATCTTCAACGGAGTCGTCGGCGGAGATCTCGAACCGGGGCAGACGAAAGAGCAAGCGGTCGAAGGCCTGCGGGCCGCCGGTAACGATACCGTCGCCGACCTCGTCTCAGGTATGGACGTGACGCCCGGTGCGGGTATCGATTTCGGTGCCGTCGGAACTGTATTGCTCTGGGTGCTCGCACTCTATGTAGTGTCTGCGCTGCTGGCGTGGGCGCAGGGCTACATCCTCAACATCGCGCTGCAACGTCGAATTCTGTTGCTGCGCGGTAGCGTCGAGGCCAAGGTGCATCGCCTCCCGCTGCAGTACTTCGACAACAATGCCCGAGGCGAGACGCTCAGCCGCGTCACCAACGACATCGACAACGTCTCGACCAGCCTGCAGCAGACACTGAGCCAGCTGATCACCGGTATCTTGACCGTGCTCGGCATCCTCGGCGTGATGATCTGGATCTCGCCGTTGCTCGCTCTGGTTGCGCTGCTGACGATCCCGGCCTCGTTCCTGGTGACCGCGCTGATCGCCAAGAGATCGCAGCCGCACTTCGTGGCGCAGTGGCAGCACACCGGCAAGCTCAACGCGCAGATCGAAGAGACTTACACCGGCCACGAGATCGTCAAGGCGTTCGGCCGCCAGGCAGAGGTGGAACGCGAGTTCGGCGACCGCAACGAGAAGCTCTTCCAAGCAGGCTTCCGAGCGCAGTTCATCTCGGGCCTGATCATGCCGATCATCATGTTCCTCGGAAACATCAACTACGTCGTCGTCGCCGTCGTGGGCGGTCTTCGCGTGGCGTCGGGAACACTGAGCCTGGGCGAAGTACAGGCGTTCATTCAGTATTCGCGGCAGTTCACTCAGCCGCTCTCGCAGGTCGGCGCGATGATCAACCTGATCCAGTCCGGAGTCGCGTCCGCCGAACGCATCTTCGAGGTGCTCGACGCCGACGAGGAAGACCCGGACGTCGTGCCTGCGTCCAGCCCCACGGAGCGCCGCGGACGCGTCGTGTTCGACGATGTCTCGTTCAGCTACTCGCCGGAGCAGCCGCTCATCCAGAACCTGTCGCTCACCGCCGATCCAGGACACCTGGTGGCGATCGTCGGACCGACCGGTGCAGGCAAGACCACACTGGTCAACCTGATCATGCGGTTCTACGAGATCGATTCCGGCCGAATCACACTCGATGGCGTCGACACTCGCAAGATGACTCGCGACGAGCTGCGTTCACGAACCGGCATGGTGTTGCAGGACACGTGGTTGTTCGGCGGCACCATCCGAGACAACATCGCCTACGGTGACCCGACCGCCAGCGAGGAAGAGATCCTCGAGGCAGCTCGGGTGAGCTACGTCGACAAGTTCGTGCATTCGCTGCCCGACGGGTACGACACGATCATCGACGAGGAGGGCAACAACGTCAGCGCCGGTGAGAAGCAGCTCATCACCATCGCCCGTGCCTTCCTGGCCAAGCCGCTGATCCTGATCCTCGACGAGGCCACCAGCTCGGTGGACACGCGCACCGAACTGCTGGTGCAGAAGGCCACGGCAGCGCTGCGTAACGACCGCACCAGTTTCGTTATCGCGCATCGTCTCTCGACCATCCGTGATGCCGACACCATCGTCGTGATGGAAAACGGCAGCATCGTCGAGCAGGGCAATCACGAGGAATTGCTCGAGGCCAAGGGTGCGTATTACCGGCTCTACAGCAGTTAGGCGGCTGGTGCCGCACGTGAGTGGAAAATCGTAGTGGGCTACGAATTTCCACTCACAAGCGGCGAAGCCGCATACTGACGCGGTGAGTTCTTCCAATTTCGGATTCGATATCGGCACCCGGCTCGACGGTGAGCTCGGACGCACCGGCACCATCCACACCCCGCACGGCGATATCGCCACCCCCGCGTTCATTGCGGTGGGGACGAAGGCGACCGTCAAAGCGGTGCTGCCGGAGGCGATGAAGGAACTCGGCGCACAGGCGGTACTCGCCAACGCGTATCACCTGTACCTGCAGCCGGGCTCGGACATCGTCGACGAGGCCGGCGGGCTGGGCAAATTCATGAACTGGGACGGGCCGACGTTCACCGACAGCGGCGGCTTCCAGGTGATGTCCCTCGGTGTCGGGTTCAAGAAGGTCATCTCGATGGACGCCTCACGGGTGGAGTCCGACGACGTCATCGCCGAGGGCAAGGAGCGATTGGCCCACGTCGACGACGACGGCGTGACGTTCAAGTCCCATCTCGACGGCTCGAAGCATCGATTCACTCCCGAGGTGTCGATGCAGATTCAGCATCGGCTCGGCGCCGACATCATGTTCGCGTTCGACGAGCTGACCACGCTGATGAATACCCGCGGGTATCAGGAGAAGTCGGTCGACCGCACCCAGGCATGGGCGAAGCGATGCGTCCTCGAACACGAACGCCTCACCGTCGAGCGCGCCGACAAGCCGTACCAGGCGCTGTTCGGAGTGGTCCAGGGAGCGCAGTACGAGGACCTGCGACGCAAGGCCGCGCACGACCTCGAGACGATCACCGGTGAGACCGGCCGCGGCTTCGACGGCTACGGAATCGGCGGCGCACTCGAGAAGCAGAACCTGGGCACCATCACTCGGTGGGTGAACGAGGAACTGCCCGAACACAAGCCGCGCCACATGCTCGGGATCAGCGAGCCGGACGACTTCTTCGTCGCAATCGAGAACGGTGCCGACACCTTCGACTGCGTCAATCCCTCACGGGTGGCGCGCAATGCGGCGATCTATGTGCCCACGGGCCGCTTCAACATCAACACCGCGAAGCATCGGCGCGATTTCACCCCGATCGACGAGAACTGCGACTGCTACACCTGCGCGCACTACACCAAGGCCTACATCCATCACCTGTTCAAGGCGAAGGAGATGCTTGCCTCGACGCTGTGCACGATTCACAACGAGCGATTCACGGTCAAGCTGGTCGACGACATCCGTGCTTCGATCGAGCAGCAGCGATTCACCGAGTTCAAGACGGAGTATCTGGGCCGGTTCTATGCGCCGAAGACTGCCTGAGCTGATCCTCCAGCTCCGAAATACGCTGCAGTAGTTCGCTTTCCCGCTCGGCAGCTTTGCGCTGGTACACCTCGGACAGGTCCGCGAGGTAGGCCGCGTCGTAGCGAGGAATGATGCTGCGGGTGCAGTTCCAGTCGAAGGCCTCGACGTCGATGACGACGCTGCGCTCGCACGTGGCGGCGACGGCCAGGTCACCGATCTTTCTCAGTCGGTCCAGTAGTTCGGGATCATCCGCGGCCTCGACGGTCCGTGCTCGGCCGTAGAGCTTGAGGCGTTGCCGCAGAGGGTAATTCACGAGGAAGATCGCAACGCGATCGTCATGGTCCAGATTGGCTGCCGTCACGTACTGATGGTTGCCGGCGAAATCGGCGAAACCCAGTGTGTGATCGTCGAGGACCTGCAGGAACCCCTTCGGCCCACTTCGGTACTGAATGTAGGGCCAGCCGGTCTCGGCGACAGTGGCGATCTGGAACTGATCCAGCGCGCGGATCATCGCTTTCTCGCGATCGTCGAGCGGCATCGGGCCGTCGTCGGGTCGCTCGGTCTGCGAGCCGTAGGCGGTGTAACTGCCGTCGACCTGCTGCCGCGCAATCGCGGCAGGGCCGAACATCAAGTGGTGATAGTGGTTGTTCGGCGGCACGCACCGACGATACGACAAACAATGAAGTCCGGCGCTCAGCTACTACACGATGTGTAGTATGACCGGGGCGTGAGGTGCACGCGACTTCGAATCCAGCGGGAGAACGCATGTCCACCTTCAACGGCCTTCCAGCCCATATTCTGCTCGTTCACTTCATCGTGGTGCTGGCACCGTTGACCGCGTTGCTCGCCATTGCCGCCAGTATCTGGTCCGGTGTGCGCAGCAGGCTGGTGTGGCTCATCGCAGCCCTGGCGGTGTTCACGCTGGTGCTGACTCCGCTGACGACCGAGGCGGGCGAGTGGCTCGAGAAGCGCGTCCCCGAGACCGCGGCGGTCGAAAGGCACACCGAGATCGGCGATTGGATGATCTACTTCTCCGTCGGTCTGGTCGTCGTCGCCGCGGCACTCGTGTTCCTGCATCTGCGGGAGCGTCGCGGCAACGCGCCTGTGCGGTGGCAGTCGATTGCGGTGGTTGTCTTGGCAGTGGTGATCGGAGCGACCACAATCGTCCAGGTGTACAGAATCGGAGAGTCCGGCGCTCGCGCCGCGTGGGACGACGTATCGGCAACGGCCGTCGATGAGTGAGCCCGAGCCGAGCCTGCACGAGCACGAACCGCACGGAGATCTGTCCGGTCGGCTGAACTGGCTACGGGCCGGGGTGCTGGGTGCCAACGATGGCATCGTCTCCACCGCCGGCCTGGTCGTCGGTGTCGCGGCCGCCACCACAGACAGGGGATCGCTGCTCACCGCTGGTCTCGCGGGGCTCGTCGCCGGAGCTGTGTCCATGGCACTCGGGGAGTACGTGTCGGTGAGCACACAGCGTGATGCCGAGCGATCCTTGTTGATCAAGGAACGCCGGGAACTCGACGAGCAGCCCGAGCAGGAACTGGCCGAGCTCGCGGCACTGTACGAGGCGAAAGGTCTGTCGGCCGACACCGCACAGACCGTCGCTCGCGAACTCACCGAACACGATCCGTTTGCCGCCCACGTGGACATCGAGCTGGGAATCGACCCGGATGCGTTGACCAATCCGTGGCAGGCCGCCGGATCGTCGGCGGTCTCGTTCGTCAGCGGGGCACTGCTGCCGCTGTTGTCCATCCTGTTGTTGCCTGCGTCGCTGCGCATCCCGGTGACGTTCGTCGTGGTGCTGGTGGCTCTGGCCCTGACCGGCAGTATCAGCGCGCGTCTCGGCGGTGCGCCCGGTCGGCCGGCAATGACTCGAATTGTGATCGGTGGTGCGATCGCAATGGCCGTCACCTATGCGATCGGCCAACTCGCGGGCGTCGCGGGTATCTGAGATCAGCGGAAGATCGAGGTGGGAACTTCTCCGGCCTCGGGTGCCACCACATCTTGGACAACGTCGAACAACGCCACCGAGATGACGGTGAAGGCGAGGACGACGACCAGTCCGGCGGCAAGAATCCCGCGGTCGGGACGGTTCCGTGGCGGTTCGCTCAGTGCCTGCACGCGGCGCACGACGTCGCCGCCGGTACTGGCAAGAGTGCGGGTTTCATGGTCGAGATGGTTCCGAAGCAGAGCCGTTCTGGCAATGGCAGACAACGCATCTCGACGGCCGAGTGCCGCCGCGCTTTCGTCTGCTTGACGCTCCGCCGCGTGCCGCACCGTGGCGGTCAGAGGCCCGAGAATCGGATCGACTCGCGCTGCGATCTCGCACATCTGGATCCACACGCTGTGACGGTGCCGCAGATGAGCGCGCTCGTGTTCGATCACCGCTTGTAACTCGTTGTCCGACAGCGCTTCCGCCAGGCCCGTGGTGATCACGACGGCACCTCCGCCGGAGGGGACGGCGAAGGCGTCGGGAACATCGGAGTCGACCACGACGATCCCGCCTGTCGCCCGCGCCTCGTCACCGAATTCGGATGCGATGGACGTACTGGCGACGACGCGTCGAACATGGCGGGCCACCTCGACCGACCGCCAAATCATCCACGCGCAGATCACGATTCCGAGTGCCACCCACACGGCCTGACCCGTCGTCAGAAACACCGCGGCAAGCGCAGTCAGGGACGCGAGCACCGAGAACGCCGTGACCACAGACAGAATGGGCAGCAGTACGACGGCGGTCGAGGGGTTGAGACGACGGTCGATGTGGTCGGCTCCGAATCCCAGCAGCAGCGAGAGTGCCCACGGCAACACGGCGACGATCAGGAGCAGAGTCATCGATGGTGCTCGGCTGCGTCCGATTTGGCGAGCAACTCTCGCAGCGTGGCCTCGTCCTCGGGGTCGAGTGCGGCCACGAAGCTGGCCAGTACGTCGGCGCGCTCGGCTCGTGCGCCGAGTTCGGTGCGCATCCGCATCGCGGCCCGAAGCGCGGGGATCTCATCGACCGGGGCGTTGAGGGTGTAGACGAAGGAACGCCCTCGTCGCTCCCGATCGACAAGGCCTTTGCCATGCAAGCGCACCAATGCCGTCATGACGGTGGTGTGCGCGAGATCCGAGCCCAGATGCTCGCGGGCCTGGGCCACCGAGAGTTCCGTGTGCTCGCCGAGCAAATCGAGGATCGACTCCTCCAACTGTCCGGACGCTCTACGCACTGCGATTCCTCACTCGATTCGGCTATCTCGAGGATAGGCCAGTTCGAGGTCCCGCCACTATCCCGCAGCCTCGAGAATATCGGTCAACGCGTCGATCAGGGCCACGATTCGGGCCGACGGCGGCCTACCGCGCATCGTGTGGATTTCGGCCCGGCGCTGGGCGAACACCGGATGCACGAGGGGGATGTACGTCAGGCCCGATTTGCGGTCACCGCCCAGGTCACTGACGAGAGCGACGCCGTCGCTCGATCGTGCGAACTCGAGGATCGGAGCCAGCCGCTCGCACTGCAGACCGACGTGGGGTGAGAGCCCCTCCAGTCGGATTCCGGCGTCGAACAATTCGCGTTGACTCGATCCGGTGGTCGACAACGCGAGGGGATAGGAGCAGATGTCGGCCAGATCGACGCTGGCTCGGTCGGTCAGCGGGTGGCCGAGTGCGACGACGGCGCAGATGGGCACGGTGACGGAATGTTCGACCGTCACGTCGGTTCGGCGACCCAGCGAGAAGGTAACGGCGACGTCCGCGCGGGCATCGACCACCCGTCGGCTGGCCTCCTCCGGCCCGACCACGTCCAGGGTGAACGTGACCGACGGGTGAGTCCGATGGACCGACGCCATGGCCCGCGGGACGACGGACTGCGAGAAGCCTTCGGTGCAGGCCACGGTGACGCTGCCGTGTTCGGTGGCGTCGACGCTGCGTATTTCGGCGATGAGGGACGACGATTCCACTTCGTGTCTGCGCGCGTGGGCGAGGAGACGATGGCCCGCTTCGGTGAGCGTCATTCCCCGGGCATGTCGTGCGAAGAGTGGCACTCCGATGTCACGTTCGAGCTTGGCGATCTGTCTGCTGACCGCCGACGCGGCCAGATGTTGCGTTGCGGCCGCCTCGGTGACGGACCCGGTTCGCGCTACTTCGCAGAAGTACGTCAGCGCTGAGGGCATCAAATGCAACGACATCACCCCTTCTTTCACAACACGGTCACGGCGGTGACACGCGATTGTCATCGAGCCTCTGTCGGTCCGAGCGTTGCTTCTGAGGCAACGCAGGGAGCGTCAATCGGCAATGGTGTAGACGGTATCCGGCTCGCTACTGTCAGGCGAACACCAGGCCGACGTTGAGGGAGATTCGATGAAACGCGAGCATGTGATCGCGCAGGCCCAGGACTTCTACGATTCGGGTGAGTTCCATCGCGAACTGTCCGAGCTGGTGTCCGTTCCGTCGGAAAGCCAGTCGGCGGCCGGTCGGGTTGCGTTGTCGGCATATCTGCACGATCTTCTCGTGCCGAGGCTCGAGGCACTCGGGTGCGCGGTCGAGACCTATCCCAACCCGGTCGAGAAGGGTGGTCCTTTCCTGATCGCCACCCGTCACGAGAGCCCCGATCTGCCGACCGTGCTCTGTTACGGCCACGCCGATGTGGTTCTGGGCATGGCCGAAGACTGGTCGGACGGTTTGTCGCCCTGGACTCTCGTCGAACGGGACGGCCGGCTCTACGGGCGCGGAACAGCCGACAACAAGGGCCAGCATCTGGTGAACCTCGCGGCACTGCGGACGGTTCTCGAGGCCCGCGGATCGTTCGGATTCAATCTGACGCTGCTGTTCGAGACCGGCGAGGAGATCGGCTCACCCGGACTCGAACAATTCGTGTCCGACCACCGTGAACAACTCACCGCCGACGTGCTGATCGCCTCGGACGGACCACGTCTCGATGCCCAGACTCCGACACTGTTTCTCGGTGCCCGTGGCGGCGTGGACTTCGACCTCGTCGTCGACCTGCGTGAGCGCGGCTACCACTCGGGCAACTGGGGTGGACTGCTCCGCAACCCCGCGACCACCCTGGCCGGTGCCATCGGGACACTGGTCGACGGTCACGGCCGGATTCTGCTCGACAGCCTCGTTCCCGAGCACATTCCCGAGTCCGTCGTCGATGCACTCAGAGCTATCGAGGTCGGACGCACCCCGGGCGACCCGGTGGTCGATTCCGGCTGGTCGGCCACCGAATTGTCGGCCGCCGAGCGGGTTTTCGGGTGGAACACACTCGAGGTGATCGCCATGAGTGCAGGCAACATCGTCGAACCGGTCAATGCGATCCCCGGCCAGGCGCGAGCGCGGTTGCAGCTGAGGTACGTCGTCGGTACCGACCTCGACGATCTCGGCGCACGGCTACGACGACACCTCGATGCGCACGGGTACTCGATGGTCGACGTCGAACTCGGCATCTCGTTTCCTGCGAGCCGAACGGACCCGAACGACCCCTGGGTTCGCACGGTCGCCCAGTCGGTCGAGCGCACAGTCGGTTACCCAGTCACCGTGCTGCCCAACATCGGTGGGTCCCTGCCCAATCACGTGTTCACCGACACCCTCGGAATTCCGACGGTCTGGATGCCGCACTCCTACCCGGGATGCCGTCAACATGCACCCGACGAACACATGCTGGCTTCCATCGCTCGTGAAGGTCTCGCGATGGCCGCCGGCCTGTTCTACGACATCGGCAATGTCGCCGGTGGTCATGACGCACCGCTCGAATCCGCCAGCGCCTCGCGCTCCTGAACACCACCGGAGAATCCGACATGTCCACTGCACACGTTCATCGAACTCCCGATCGTGACGGCGCGGGTGAAGCCGTTGTGTCCGTCAAGAATCCGGTCCGCGCCATCGCTGCCGCCACCATCGGCAACGCTCTCGAGTGGTTCGACATCGCCATCTATGCGCTGTTCGCCATATACATCGGGCAGAACTTCTTTCCCTCGGCCGACCCCGGCGTGCAACTGGTGCAGACATTCGCGGTCTTCGGAGTCTCGTATCTGATCCGTCCCCTCGGCGGACTGATCCTCGGCTCCTACGCAGACCGGAAAGGGCGAAAGAAGGCTCTGGTGATGAGCATTCGCTTGATGGTGCTCGGCACCGCGTTGATCGCCTTCATGCCCAACTACGACGACATCGGCATCCTCGCCCCCATCGGAATCATCGTGGCGCGCCTGATTCAGGGTTTCGCTGCCGGTGGCGAATTCGGTGCGGCCACATCCTTTCTCGTCGAACAGAACGGCAAGCGCCGCGGATTCTTCGGTAGCTTCCAGTTCGCCAGCCAGGGATTGGCCACGCTGATGGCGGCCTCGTTCGCAGCCGGACTGACCGCGGTGTTGTCCGAGGCCAGCATGGTCGACTGGGGCTGGCGTGTGCCGTTCGTCTTCGGGCTGCTGGTAGGCCCAGTGGGATGGTTCATCCGCCGTCACGTCGACGAATCGCCGGCTATCGTCGCCGCGTCGGACACGCCGAAATCGCCTGTGCGCGATCTGTTCAAGAACCAGTGGGGCGGAATCCTCATTGCCGGCGGTGTGCTGGTGGTGTCCACCGCGCTGAATTTCATTCTGCAGTACCTGCCGACCTTCGGTATCAAGCAACTGGGACTGAACAACTCGCTGTCGTTCGTCGCACTGATGATCACCGGCGTGATTCTGACCGTGGTGACGCCGTTCGTCGGTCAGTTGTCCGACAAGGTAGGCCGCATCAAGATCATGTTGCCGTCGGCGATCGCGATCGGCGTCAGCGTCGTTCCGCTGTTCATGTGGCTCATCGCGGTGCCGTCGTTCCTCACGCTCGCTCTCGTCATGACCATTCTGGGTTTGTTGAAAGCGCTCTACTTCGGCGCGCTGCCGTCGGTGATGTCCGACGCGTTCCCGGTGCATTCGCGGGCCACCGGACTGTCGTTCGGATACAACGTCACCACGGCGATCTTCGGTGGATTCACTCCGACCATCGCGGCCGCTCTGGTGGCTGCGACCGGCCAAGCGGTGTCCCCGGGCTACTACATCCTGGCGGTGTCCCTGGTCAGCATTGCTGCGCTGATCGGTGCCGTACGGATCCGCGGCATTCGCTAGCTTACGAATATCTAGCGGTCGACACGTATGTGTAATACGCTGGATTCATCAGCCCACCACCTCGAGGACGATCCATGAGCGTCGAAGCGAACACCCGGAAGATCGAGAAGAGCGTCGTCACCGACTTCAGTGACCGCATGAGCTACGGGTCTTACCTCGACCTCGATACGCTGCTCAGCGCTCAGAAACCGGTGAGCACCCCCGAGCATCACGACGAACTGCTGTTCATCATCCAGCACCAGACCACCGAGCTGTGGCTCAAGCTGGTGCTGCACGAGACACTTGCTGCGCGAGCCGCATTCGATGCCGACGACATCGGTACCGCACTCAAATGCGTGGCCCGGGTCAAGCACATTCAGAAGACACTGACCGAGCAGTGGTCTGTGCTCGCCACACTCACCCCGACGGAGTACTCCCAGTTCCGCGACTTCCTCGGCAACTCCTCGGGCTTCCAGTCGTATCAGTACCGGGCGGTGGAGTTCGTTCTGGGAAACAAGAATGCGGGCATGCTGACGGTCTTCGAGTCCGATCCTGTTGCTTATGAGCTGCTTTCGACGCTGCTGCACCAGCCGAGCCTGTACGACGCGTTCTGGCAGTCGTTGGCGCGGCAGGGGTACGACGTACCGGCATCGGCCCTCGATCGTGACGTCACCGCGGCATACACGTTCAACGAGGACCTGATGCCGCTGATCAAGTTCGTCTACGAGAACCACACCGAACATTGGGCGGTGTACGAGGCATTCGAGGAGCTCGTCGACTTGGAGGAGAACTTCCAGCTCTGGCGCTTCCGTCACATGCGCACGGTGCTGCGCACCATCGGAATGAAGAGCGGGACGGGAGGGTCGAGCGGCGTCGGGTTCTTGCAGAAAGCGCTCGAACTCACCTTCTTCCCCGAATTGCTCGCTGTGAGAACGGACATCGGCCGATGATGGAACGCGCTCTCGAACTCGACGACAATGACCCGCTCCGGAGCTTTCGCGACAAGTTCCTCGGTAGTGACGACCCGTCGATCACCGCATATCTCGACGGCAACTCGCTGGGCCGGCCCACCAAAGCCAGCGTCGAACGCATCAACACCTTCATGACCGACGCCTGGGGTGGACGCCTCATCCGGGGCTGGGACGAGCAGTGGTTCGACCTCCCCGTCACCATCGGCGACGCCCTGGCCGACGCCACCCTCGGGGCAGCGTCCGGGCAGACCACGATCGGCGATTCGACGACGGTACTGCTGTACAAGCTGGCACGGGCGGCGATCGCCATGCGGCCTGGCCGCACCGAGATCGTCATCGACCGGGACAACTTCCCGACCGATCGCTATCTGCTCGAAGGCATTG
Organism: Rhodococcus sp. IEGM 1354; assembly: GCF_030056855.1. Taxonomy (NCBI): domain Bacteria; kingdom Bacillati; phylum Actinomycetota; class Actinomycetes; order Mycobacteriales; family Nocardiaceae; genus Rhodococcus; species Rhodococcus sp. IEGM 1354. The sequence goes on along the minus strand of NZ_JASHKT010000010.1, from coordinate 30,441 downwards.
CAGCAGAACTGAATATGACTCTCCGATGGATCGAGACGGACCGCCGCGGTGGCATCACGCCGGAACAACTCGCCGAGGTGGTGGGGGAGAACACCGCCTTGGTGGTGATCACCCACGTCGCCTACCGATCCGGCTTCCTCGTCGACGTGGCCGAGGCGACGCGCATCACGCACGAGGCCGGCGCTCTGATGCTGTTGGACGTGTGCCATTCCGTCGGTTCGGTGCCGCTCGAATTCGATTCGTGGGGAGTGGATCTGGCCGTCGGGTGTACCTACAAGTACCTCAACGGCGGTCCGGGTTCGCCGGCCTTCGCGTACGTGCGCAGTGATCTTCTGGCCGACTTCGTGCAGCCGATCTGGGGTTGGATGGGCCGGGCCGATCCGTTCGAGATGGCGCAGGGTTACGCTCCGGCACAGGGTATTCGACGCATCATCAGTGGTACGCCGTCGGTGTTCGGGATGATCGCGATGCAGGACACCATCGAGATGATCGCCGAGGTGGGTATGGATGCGATCCGTGCCAAGTCCGTTGCGCTCACCGAGTACGCCCTCGAGCTCGTCCGCGAGATGCTGGTACCGCTCGGAGTGGAGATCGCCTCACCCGAGGACTCGAATCGACGCGGTGGTCACGTCACCATCGACCATCCGGAATTCAAGGCCATCACTGCTCGGCTGTGGGAGCAGGGTGTCATCCCGGATTACCGCGCGCCACACGGTATTCGGCTGGGGTTGAGCCCACTGAGTACCTCGTATCGCGAGGTGTACCTGGGTATCGTGGCGATTCGTGACGAACTCCACGCCTAGCACCGCCGGGGCCATCCTCGACGACTTCGAGTCTCGTCCAGGTAGCGCCACCTCGTTGGTGCGCACGGTGCTCGGAGCCTACGTTCGGCCTCTCGGCGGGTGGTTTGCCATTGCCGATTTCGTCGTCTGGATGGACACGCTGGGAGTGCCACCGGAGAGCACGCGCATTGCGGTGACGAGGTTGAAGAAGAAGGGCGTCGTCGAATCCGCTAATCGTGAGGGTCGCACCGGCTATCGGATCACCGAGCAGGCCGACGCAATGTTCGCTCGGGGAGACGGTCGCATCTTCGGCTTCCGGCGGATGGCCGACGGCGATCCATTTCGGTTGATCTCGTTCACCATTCCCGAGACGCAACGCGCGGCTCGGCACCAGCTGAGGCGTCGGCTCACGTCGATAGGTTGCGGGACCGTCTCACCAGGATTGTGGATCGCGCCCGAATATCTGGCGGCGGAGGCTGTTGCCATAGTCGACGCGTTGGAGTTGTCGCAGTACGTCACGACGTTCGTCGCGTCCGAGGTCGCGCCTCCCGGCACGCTGCGCGAAAGTGCCGAGCAGTGGTGGGATCTGGCCGGCATCGCCGATCGACATCGGGCATTTCTCGACGCTTTCGACGGCGGGCCGCCCGCGCGGAACCCGCGCGACGCGTTCGTCACATTCGTGCCGTTGCTCGACGAATGGCGCGTCGTTCCCTACGTCGACCCTGGTCTTCCGCCGTCGATGACGCCGGTGGACTGGCCGGGCACCCGGGCCGTCGCCACGTTCGAGACGGCCCGGGAGCGTTTGTACGACCTCAGTGTGGAATGGGTCGCGTCCTAGCGATCCTGGTACGAGGGCTCGCGCTTCTTGATGTACGAGATGACGCGGTACGTGATGGGCATGACGATGACCTCGGCCAGCGTCTTCCACAAAAATCCGACGATGACGTAGTTGATGAAGTCGGTCCACGTGGTGATGCCGATGACTCCGGCGGCGATGGAGCAGAAGATCAGGGTGTCGAAGAATTCGCCGACGATGGTCGAGCCGATCAGTCGCGCCCACAGGTGCTTTTCCTTGGTGCGTTCCTTGATCTTGACCAGGACGACGGAGTTGAGGAGCTGCCCGACGGTGTAGCCGGCGAGACCGGCGAGGACCAGCCGGGGAACGACGCCGACGACGCTCTCGAGGGCGGCCTGGTTCTCGTAGAACGAGGCGGCGGGGAGTTCGATGGCGATCCAGAAGCACACCGAGGTGAGCAGCAGGGAGCCGAAACCGAGGTAGATCGCGCGGCGCGTGGCTTTGAAGCCGTAGACCTCGCTGAGTACGTCGCCGAGGATGTAGGCGAGGGGGAACAGAAAGAATGCGCCGTCGGTATTGATCGGCAGGATCTGGAACGGTCCGAGCATGACGTCGGACGAGGCGAAGAAGGCGACACCTTTGCTGGCGGCCACATTCGAGATCAGCAGCGTCGCGACGAACAACGCGACAATGGTGGGGTAGTAGCCCCGGCTGATGTGAGCGAACGTGGCCTGCCCAGACTCGGCGCCGCCGTCGGGGGCGGTGTGTTGGGTAGTAGTCACCTGACGATCCAAGCACCGAGACGGTAATGGGCGCGAATCCCCGGGGTAGGGGATGCGCGCCCATCGAGGCGGATTACAGGTCAGGCGACGTTGCCACGCACCGTGACGCGGTAAGCGTAGGTACCGGCGATGATCGTGATCGGAATGCTCGCCAGCAGGCCGATGCCGAGGAGGAGACCGCCGACGATATTGATGCCGACCAGGGCGAGCGCGAGGACGAAGAGGGTCCCGCCGTTCGACGCGATCGCCTGCGCGCTGGCCTTGATGGCGGGAATCGGCTCGTCACCGCGGTCGATGACGAACTGGAAGGTCCACCATGTGAAGAACGTGATGACGATGCCGGGGATGATCAGCAGGACGAAGCCGATGCTGGTTGCAATGCCGACGAGGATGCCGGCGATGACGACGGCGGCAACATTGCCGAACTGGAAGAAGGACCCGAACGCGGGCTTGACCCCGTCCACCTCATGCAGAGCGCCGCGAACGAGTGCCGCCTGGATGAGGAGTGAGACGACACCGATGATGACGCTGAAGATCAAGCTGAAGACGATGTTGTTGGAGCTCAACACGTAGTTCAGTACCACCTGGATGACCGCGGCGATCAGGACGATGCCGACCCAGACGAGTGCGTTCTGCTTGAACTTCTCGAATCCGTAGCCGATGGCTGTTCCCACGGATAGCTGCGTCGCCATCGGTGAGTTACCGAACGACGGAGGCGGCGGGTAGTTGCCCTGTGGGGGCGGTGGGTAGCCGCCGGGTGGCGGGTAGCCGCCGGGTGGCGGGTAGCCGCCTTGCTGGGGGTAATCGCCGGGAGGTGGCGGGTAATTCCCGGGCGGCGGGTAGTTGCCCTGCGCGGGTGGTGGGTAGTTGCCGGGTGGTGGGTAGCCGCCGCCCTGCGGCGGGGGATAACCACCGGGGTTCTGTGGATCCTTGTCGGGGTCGTAGCCGCCTGAGGTCATTGTGTCCTTCTCCCTCGGGATAAGTTTGTCGCGGTCACTGTACGTCCGATTCGTGCGCAGTTGGGTTCTGTCGCGTTGCGACGTGATCTCGATTTTGTCAGGGCGTTCAGGCATTCGAGGGGTCGAACACCCACGGTTCGCGCGGCACCAGCCTCGGCTTCCACCGCTCGAGCAGTTCCTCGGCGTTCTTCACGTCCGGCATGCCGAGGGATGCTGTGATGAGCGTCCACGCATCGGGTCGTTCGCGCAGTGTGACGGCACCGTCGCGCTTGGCAAGGCGCTTACCCTCGACGTTCAGTGCGAGGGGGACGTGGACGTACGTCGCGGGGGTCAGGCCCAAGAGTTGAGCGAGGTAGCCCTGCCGCGGCGCGGACGTGAGCAGGTCGTCGCCGCGCACGATCTGGTCGACGCCTTGCGCGCCATCATCGACGACGACGGCGAGGTTGTAGGCGGGTACACCGTCGGATCGACGCAGGACGAAGTCGTCCACCTGGCCTCGGAAGAGACCGTGCAGCTGATCGACGACGGTGAATTCGGTTGTCTGCGAGCGCAATCGGATGGCAGGTGGTCGGTCTTTGGCTGCTTTCTCGTCAGCGGTCAGATTTCTGCAGGTCCCCGGGTATGCGCCGTCGGGTGCATGCGGAGCCGACGCGGCCTGCAGGATTTCCCGACGCGTGCAGAAGCATTCGTACGTCAGTCCGGCGGCGGTGAGCGTGCGAATCGTGGCGTCGTAGATTTCCCGACGCTCGGATTGCCGCATGATCGGCCCGTCCCAGTCGATGCCGATTGCCGCGAGGTCGTCGAGTTGACGTTGCTCTGAGCCGGCTTTCACGCGATCGAGGTCTTCGACGCGCATCACGAAACGCCGTTCGGTGGAGCGGGCGAAGAGCCAGGCCAGCAGTCCTGTGCGGAGATTGCCGAGATGGAGATCGCCGGAGGGACTGGGAGCGAAGCGTCCGGCGGGCATGGGAACAGCTTAGTTTCAGGGTGTTCATAACTGACCGACCGATAGCGGTATTGGGGTATCGCAGCGAGTTTCGGCCGCGAAGACTTCGGTAGGTGCGGGGCGGCAGTGGCTGACGGGCCCAGGTCGGCTGGGTTGGACCCATTGTCGCGTCCTGCCGGATCCGCGCTTCTTTCGGTGGCCTTGGTTCGGGTAGGGCGTCGTCTTCGGCGTCGACCGATTGTATTGTGCCGGTTGCTTTTTGTCTGCCCCGGATCAAGTAGCGGTACACGTATGCAGTGTTGCAACCTTGACAACCGTGACCGAGCGTCGGATGATGCGGAAGTCGATCGACAACGACAATCATGTTCAACAATGGAAGAAGGTATGCGTAATGTCCAACTTCACCGCAACCGATATCGCCGGCGCTCCCACGACGAGCGCACTGCAGGGTCCGACCACGAACTCGATCGTGCACAATCCGTTCGCCTTCGAGGAGATCGAGTCGTCGGCTGCGCAGAGCGCCCCGCAGAGCCCGACCACCAATTCGATCGTGCACAATCCGTTCGCCTTCGAGGACTGACACACGTTCGTGGACAACTGAACTGACACCGAACTACTCACGCCTGTGATCGCGGGCCCACTCTGACGGAGCTTGTCATGCCAAGTATTGCCGCCGGACATCATCTGTATCCGGCTGTCGACGGCACCTGGTTGTGCTCGAGACCGGGAGATCGCTTCGTTCGCCTCAGCGGGCCACCTCATGTGGTGAAACTCCTGCAGGAGTCGGCTCACATGGGGAGGGAAATCGATATCGACTCGCTCGGCGACGATGCCGACCTGACTCGGCAGCTCATCGCACTACTGGATGAGCGCGGCATTCTTGCGGAGGAGTCGACAGCTTCATCTGTATCGACGGCGTCGTCTGTTCTCGTCGACGGAGACACTCCGATCGCCGAGGCGGTGGCTTCTCTGCTCGAGGACTGCGGCGATGTGACGGTGGGGATTGCAGACGAGGGCTCGGTGTCGACGGCGGACGTCGTGGTCAGCTGCGCTACATGGCTGCCCGACGCCCGCTGGTCGCAATTGCAGAACTGGTGCACTGCCCACCGAACGGCATGGCACCGCTGCCACGCCGAAGGCGAACGCTTCTTCATCGGTCCGCTGTGGTCACCGGCATCGAACAATGCCGACTACCACGACGTCCGGGGTCGCCGTCTCGCCGCGTCCGGTGTCGCCGACCAACTCCTCGATCATTGGCGCTACCTCGACGATCCCCGCTCGATCCTGCCTCCCGTTCGGTGGCCCCACCGCAGCGGTATCGCCGTCGTCGCCGGTGTCATCGCCGCCGAGGTGCGCGCATACCTCGCAACGGGCGACACTGCGATCGGCTCGGTGCAACTCGACGTCGACCCGGCATCGGCGCACATCGTTCATCATCCCGTTCTGCCCATCCCGTTTCGGCGCGGCACCGCTACGCTGTGACGAACAGTCCACGCTCGCAGCACAACCTGCGCGTGTCGAACGGCGACGGAACGTGTTGCGTCGCAGACATCTACCTTCCCGAGCCAGGATGTTTCCCGGCCACCGCTGTCATCACACGCACGATGTACGGACGATCGCACCACCGCTCCGAAGGCCTCGGCTGGGCGCGCAACGGCTTCGCCTACATCGTCGCCGACGTACGCGGACGGTACGACTCCGACGGAACTTTCACCCCCTACCGCTCGGAACGAGACGACGGCGCAGCACTGGTCGACTTCGTATGCGGTCAACCATGGTCGAACGGCGGCGTCGTCGCATACGGCGGCTCTTACTCCGCCTACACCGCATGGGCGATGGCCGTAGAACGCCCGATCGCGGTCCGGGCGGTGGTGAGCCTGTGTCCCTCGATGGAACTCGCTCGCACCAAATTCGACCCGTCCGGCATTCTGCGCCTGTACGAGCACCTGGGGTGGTGGTTGCAGCACGGCGACGCCCGGGTGAGCCGGACGGACATGCCGGGCAATGCTCTACCCGGCCTCGCGTCGTATCTCGCGCTTCCGGTCACCCAACTACCCGACACCACCGGGGTGCAGCTCCCGACGTGGGGCGGGGTGCTCGATCGAGGCCCGGACCATCTCGACGATCAACGCATCACCGACAACGAACTGGCCGAATTGACGGTGCCTTCGTTTCACGTCGGAGGGTGGTACGACCTGGTGACCGAGACGTCAGTCGCCCATTCCGACCTTGTCGGTTCCAACGTCGAACCGCGCCCGGCCCGGCGGCTGATGATCGGGCCGTGGACCCACGAGCTGTTCGTCGATCCGACCGGCCGCCACGGCCCGGTCGCGTCGATCGAGTGGGGGAAGATATGCGTGCAGTGGCTGCATTCGGTCCTCGGGCACCGCGCCGCCGAATCCAGATCGGCGTCCGTGTCGATCTTTCACCGGGGGGTCGATACGTGGATCGACAACGAGACACGCGCAGAACCGGAATCGTCGATCCTGCTGTACGCACACGACCGTCGCCGGCTCGAACCCGCGCCCCAGTCCGGCTCAGCCGCACTGTCTTTCGAGTACAACCCCGCCGACCCGTACCCCACCATCCCCGCCCACCACGACCGCAGTGCTGTCGTCCGCAGTGACTTCGTCGACTTCACGACCGGCCCGCTGGCAGCCGACCTGCACATCGACGGCATCCCAGAAGCACACCTGACCGCATCGACCACAGCGCCGGAAGCCGACTGGATCGTGCGGCTGCTCCACCGCAGCGCCGGCGGTTCGCTGCACCAAATCGGCTACGCCGTCGCGGTGACCGGTGCCAGCGCCGACGCCGTGCGCGTTCCTCTCTCTCGCACGGCTGTACATCTCGAACGCGGGTCGGAGCTGATCCTGCACATCACCGGCAGCGACTTCCCCGCCCTCACGCGGAACTTGAACAGCGGCAACCGCTACATCGGCACGACAATCGAAAAGGCAACGCAAACAGTGCATGTCGGTGCCACCCGTACCCTCGTCCGTCTCCCTATCCGACAGGAAAAGCAATGAGCGTTCACGGATCGAGCCTTCATGGATCCCGGCTCGGCGTCCTCACCGGTGTGGGTCCGCTCGAACGAGATGTCGAGCTGCCCAGTGCGTGGGTGGGCTACCGCGCCCATGTCGCATGCATGGATCGTGTCGTCGACTGGGTCGCCGACCCGATCGGCTTCGGTGCCTCGTTCGGAGATCACGGAGCGGCACGTGGTGCCGCGATAGGGGAAGCCGTCGAACGGTATTGCGGCAATGCTGTTCCCCCGCATCTCGACCGTGCGAGCTACCGCGAACTGCGCGCCCGCGGAATCGACGCGCTCGATCCCGGCACCTTCGCGTTGTACTCACCCGAGCAATACGCAAGCCGTGGTTTCCCGTTCGTACCGTTCACGGCCGATACCCCTGTCGAATGGGTCGAAGGCGTTGACATGCACGACGGCCGGGCCGTACGAGCCCCGGCAGGATCGGTCTATCTCAACTACATTCGTGGCTCCCGCACGTCGGAGCCGCCGCTGCACTCGTTGATGTACTCCGGTATCGCCACCGGTACGAGCCGGCAGCGGGCCGAGCAATCCGCCATCGAGGAGCTGCTCGAGCGCGATGCCACAACGATCTGGTGGGCCAGCGGTACCGACGCTCACCGACTCGACGACGGGGGACGGGTCTTAGGCCAGATGGGCTGCCCCGCCGAAGGATTCGACCTCGACGTGACTTTGATTCACATCCCGTCGCAATTCGGTGTACCCGTCGTCGGGGCACTGGTCCGCGACCGTGCCCGCGAACTCGTCGCCTTCGGCAGCGCCTGCCGCGCCACCCCGCATGCCGCTGCGACGAAAGCGCTCGTCGAAGCGCTGGGGTCGCTGCAACTCTCCCGTCAACTCGCCGACCCGGACAGCGAGACCTGGCAGTCCGTCCGTACCGGCGCGATGCCAGACCACGTCTTCCTTCCGTACCGCGCGGATCGCAACTACCTCGACGCGGCCGGAAAGAACTTCCGCAACCTGGTCGACCTCCCCGCCGTCGCACAGCTCTACCAGGACCGGCGCATGCAGGCCGGCACCGCGCTCCTTCGCCTCGAACCTCGCGACCGGGTCGCGATGGACGAGATCCCCGCGGTCACGGGCTCGGTGCGGGAAACCTACCTCGCTGCGCTCGCACGCCACGGTATCGACGCGGTCGTCGTCGATCTCACCACCGACGACATCGCGCAATCCGGTCTGACGGTGGTTCGAGTGCTGACACCCCAACTGGTCGGCAACGGCCCGCCGGCATTCCCGCTCCACGGGTCACCGCGTCTACTCGAGGTACCCACCGCCCTCGGGTGGAAAATGCACCCGCGCAACAGCTCTGACCTGGTCAGAGTCCCCCTGCCGCTTGCCTAGTATTGCTTGCCCTGTGACCGACTGCAACGAGAAGGAAGACATGTACGACGCGTTGGTCGACCCCCGGTTCGGAGTTCTCACCCGACTGGACCCCCGCTGCATTCCCGAGCACTTTCCCTCCTCCTTCGCCCTGACCCATTCCCGTATCAGCGACATCAGCCGATTCAGCGACTGGCCGGCGGACAATTCCGGAGCCGGCTACGGCTTCGGCTCCCCGGACCGCGTGCTGGGCGCAGCAATCGGCGAAGGCGTCGAACGGTACTGCGGCAACCTTGTTCCGGACGGTCTCCGCCGCGGCAGCTACCTCTCTCTGACCGCCGAGGGTGTCGACGCTCTCGACCCCGCCACGGTGTGCCTGTACTCCGCCGAACAGCATGCGGCACCGCGCTTCCCTGCGTCCGAGTTCACCGGATGCCTCGACGTCGAATGGATCGACGGCACCGACCTCTCGACCGGGAGCTCGGTGTGGGTGCCGGCGTCACTGGTGTGGCCCTCGTACTTCGGATCGCACACACGCCCGGTGGGCGAGGACCGCCCGCTGACGAACCCGATCGTCCAGGCAGGTCTCGCCGCGGGCCCCAGCAGTGAATTCGCCTGCTGGGGCGCACTATGCGAAATACTCGAACGTGATGCGATGACACTGTCCTGGTACGGCGGGCAAGGCGTTCACGAAGTGTCCGTACCGACGTGGCTACGCCAGTTCGCGAGGGGGCCACAGGGGCGACTCGACACTCGTTTCTATTCGTTCACCACCGAATTCGGCATTCCGGTACTCGGGTCTTTGGTGCATGACCGCTCGACGGGATATCTGACGCTCGGGATGGGTGTGGGAACAGACGCGGTGCGCGCTGCGGAAAAGGCATACGCCGAAGCCCTGCAACTCCAACTGTTCGTCTCCGAATACGACGACCCGACCTCGGCTTATATGCAGGCCGCGCAGTCACCGACCAGCCCGCTCAAACCCTGGCGCGCGGACCGCGCCTACGGAATGTCCTATCGAAGCGATCGGCGCGATCTGGTCGACTACGTCTGCCACCTCCAGATACACCTCGATCCCGAAGTGCAAGAACAGTTCCGTCGTGAACTTGCCGCCGCCACACTCGGTTCGGTCGACCTGTCGGACCTCGACACGGCCGACGCCGCACCGACAACCGACCGAATCGCGGCATTGGTCAAGGTCTTGAACAGCGCTGGGCACCGTGTCGTCGAAGTCGATGTCACCACCGCGGACGTGAGAGCGGCCGGACTACAAGTAGTTCGGGTCGTTGCCACCGGGCTGTATTCGAGCTCGCCGATCGGCCTTCCGTTCCTCGGCGGGAGCCGTATGCCCGCTGCTGTCGCCGCCGCAGCCGCCGCGGGAGCCACGCTGCCGACTACGCCCCTCCCACACTGAGACCAACTCCTACACCGACGATTCTTCCAGCCCGGTGATGCGCGGCGGCCCAACAGCCACCAGCATCGTCACTATCGCCGCAGCATCGAGTCCGAGCACCGATTCCGCCGCCGGATCGGAAAAACCCGAGACTGCGCAGCACGCCATGCCCATCGCTGTAGCGGTCAAATACAGATTCTGGACCCCGATGCCGGCATCGACGTGCACCGTGCGGTAGTGGCGCGGTGGGTATTTGGCCAGCGCGACATCCAGCCTTGCAGTCAGAGCGAGGCTCGCCGCCGGCAACGCCGCGAACTCGCTCTGGGCGTACAGCTCGGCCAGTGCAACGGCAGGGTCCACCGCGGACACGAGCTGCAAAGAGTGATCGGCCATGTCGTATCGGTAGATTCCCGGCCGGATGCCGGCGATGCGGGTTGCGAACAGGAACGTGTCGCGGGTGCGGAGGCCGCCTGCGGTCGGTGCCACGCTCAGCGGGTATTCGCGGTCGCCGTAGGCCTCGACCCGGCGTCCGAGTCCGAGCGCGGTGCCGAGCAGGGTTCCGACCGAATCCACGCTCAGTTCGCCACTCGGGTCGAAGTCGTACCGCGAACGCCGGGCGTGGACCAGCGCTGTGAACGGCGAGTCGAGTGTGCGTGGCTTCGGGAGGTGAATCCAGGCACCGTTTCGATTCATGGGTCTCTGAGTCGGCGCAGGATCGACTGCGCCGTTGAGCCGATCGTGAATCTCCCTGAGAGAGGCGATCTCCGTGTGCATCAGGGTCGGCTCCTTCACCAGTACGCACAGCCCGAGGTGTCGTCTCCGCACAGTGTTCGCTACTGTATCGACACTGATTGTCATTAACAACTAGCTGTCGGGATGTGGACCTGATGAAACGATCGCCGGCCACTGCGGTGCGCGGCACGGGCGCACCGCCCTTCGCCTCGCCCCAACGCTTTCGCTTGTTGCTGGCGATCTCGGGCTTCGCCATCGTGGTCATCGCGGTGGCGTCGGTCAGCATCGGCGCTGTCACCATCGGACTCGGAGACATCTGGGGTTCGGTCGCCCAACACCTCGGCATGGCGGGCACGCACACCTCGACACCGGTCAACGATCAGATCGTCTGGCAGGTCCGCGTCCCGCGCACCATTCTCGCCATCGTCGTCGGCGCGGGTCTGGCGATAGCGGGCGTGGTCATCCAAGTCGTTGTACGTAACCCGTTGGGCGACCCCTACCTGATCGGGATCGTGCCGGGCGCGAGCCTGGGCGCAGTTATCGTCATCGTCTTCGGCGCCGGGGTACTCGGCGGCGTATCGCTGTCCGCGGCAGCCTTCATCGGCGGCCTCCTGGCGTTCGCGCTGGTGTTCGTCCTCGCCCGCCGCGGAGGGCAATGGCCACCGACCCGGCTCGTGCTGGCAGGGGTCGCCGTCGGGTACCTCGTCTCCTCGTTCACGTTCTTCTTTCAAACCATCGCCACTCCCAATCAATCTCAGCGCGTGCTGTTCTGGAGTCTCGGTTCGATCGCCGGAGCATCGTGGGCGAGCCTGCTGCTGCCCGCGGTCGTCATTGCGGCGGCCACGACGTGGCTGATGTGGAACAGTGCCCGCCTGAACGCCCTGGCTTCCGGCACCGACCTCGGCTACTCCCTCGGCATCGACGTCGCGCGATTCCAAATGACGCTGATGGTGGTGGTGTCGGTCCTGACCGGCGTCATCGTTGCCGAAGTAGGCGGTATCGGGTTCGTCGGCCTGGTCATCCCGCACATAGCGCGACTGCTCGTCGGTGCCGATCACCGCCGCGTCGTCGTCACCGCAACACTGCTCGGCGCATGCTTCCTACCGCTCTCGGATATCGCCGCCCGCGTGCTCCGCGCCCCCGCCGAACTTCCGATCGGGGTGGTCACCTCGGCCATCGGCGCTCCGTTCTTCCTGTACCTGCTGGTCTCCTCCGGGCGGACGGCGAGGGCTCGATGAAACTCGGCGCACAGGGTGTCGCCGTCGCCATCGACGGTGCCAAGATTCTCACCGACGGGGTCATACACGCCGAATCAGGCTCGGTTGTAGGACTTCTCGGACCGAACGGCAGCGGAAAGTCGACGCTGCTGCGCACGCTCTACCGGGCCCTCATACCCTCAGGCGGAACGATCGTACTGGGCGAGGACGACCTTCGCCGCCTCAGCGCTCGTGAATCGGCGACCAGGACTGCGGTTGTCCTGCAGGACGATTCACCGGAATTCGAGTTCACCGCACGGGAGATCATCGAACTCGGACGCATCCCGCACAACACCGGTCTGCGACGCTTCGGCGCGGTCGATGTCGCCGCAGTGGACGCCGCCGTGATGGCCGCCGGGATCGCGCACCTCGTCGGCCGTCAGATCTCGACCCTGTCCGGTGGCGAGCGGCAACGAGTCTTCGTAGCTCGGGCCCTCGCGCAACAAGCTCCGATACTGATCCTCGACGAACCCACCAATCACCTCGACATCTCGGCGCAGCTCGACCTCCTCGAACTGCTCACCGCAACCGAAGCCACCGTCGTTGTCGCACTACACGACATCGACCTCGCTGCCGCCTACTGCGACAGCCTGTTCGTCATGAAATCCGGTGCCCTCGTCGCCCACGGAACTCCCGCCGACGTCTTGACAACGGACATGCTTCGCGAGGTCTACGGCGTCGACTCGGTCATCGCCGTCAACCCGATCACCGGCCGACCCTGCGTCCATTTCGGACCCGCCACCTCGCACCGCCCATCCACCGCGAGCTGCACCGCTACTCAACCCAATTTCGACACCCGCACCGAAAGCAGCCAACCATGAAGATCGCCGTACGAACTGGAACTTGCTTCGCCGCAACCATTCTCCTACTGTCCGCCTGCTCGAGCGGACAGGCCGAACCCACTGCCGCAGGCACCGAGACCGACAGCGGCACCTCGGCATACCCGGTGACCGTGGCCAGTTGCGGCGTCGACTACACCTACGACGCCCCACCTGAGCGGGTACTCCTCGGAGCTCCGGGAGTTATCGCCACGCTCGATGCACTCGGCGTCGCCGACAGCGCGATCGGATACACCAACGGCAGTTACGCATTCGACGGACTCGACCGATTCTCGGGCCTGACCTCCAACACCGACGACTATGCACCCTCACGCGAATTCCTTATCGGGGCCTCACCGGATCTGTTCCTGTCCAACGACCAAGGGCAACTCGGCGGCCAAGGATCGGCAAGCTCCGATGACCTGACCGCTGCAGGCGGCAACCTCTACGTCCTCGGCGAATACTGCCAGAACACGCCCGCGCCCACGACAATCGACGCGGTCTACACCGACGTGGACAACCTCGGCACCATCTACGGCGTCCCGGACAAAGCAGCAGAGGTCGTGACCTCGCTGCGCGATCGCGTCACCGCAGCACGAGCGAAGAACACCGACAGTGCGCCGCTGTCGGCAGCGGTTGTCCAGAGCTTCGACGGCAAGCTCTACGCCTTGAGTGGGTCTTACTACAGCGCAGTGGTCGACGCACTCGGCATGACCAACGAATTCGCCGACATCGACGGCAATTTCGCCGAAATCACCCCCGAAGCAGCCTTGAGCGCTGCACCCGACGTCGTCCTGGTGCAATACGCCGGATCGGAAGCGGACGCCGCGACCGCCGTGACAGATATATCGGCTCTGCTCGCGAACTCACCAGCGGTGCGGAACTCCCGGGTGTACCCGCAGAACGAAGCCGACTTCCAGGCTGCCGGAGTCCGCATCGTCGACGCCATCGAGAACACCGCGGACAACGTGTTCGGCAAGTGAGCTCGACGAACGCTCCGACGCCGCTGGGGTCCGCGTTCCGGTTGATGGTGCTCGCGCGCACCGTCGCCTGGTTCGGAACTGCCGTCGCGTTGGTAGCCTTCCCGCTCGTCATCTACCGCACCACCGGAAGTGCCGCGGCCACTGCGCTTCTCACCGCTGTCGAATCGGCACCGTACCTGCTGTTCGGGCTGTTCGCCGGTGCCGTTGCCGACCGCTGGCGGCGTCGCCCGACGATGGTCGTCACCGCGCTCGCCGCATGCGCTGCAACGGCATCCATACCGGCTGCGTATTGGATGGCGACTCTGTCGACGGCGCACGTGTTCGTTGCAGCGTTCGTCAGCGCCGCCGCTATGGTGTTCTTCGACGCCGCCGGCTTCGGTTTGCTGCCCTCACTGGTGCCACGCGCTCGACTGGCCGACGCCGTCGGGCGACAAACTGCGATGGCAACGGTCATCACTATGGCCGGGCCCGCACTGGGTGGTGTGCTAATTGCCGCATCCTCGCCGTTCGCCGCGCTGGCCCTCAACGCGGCCACGTTCGCAGTGACCGCGATCCTACTGCTGTGGGTACGTGAACCCACATCCGCGCCGCGGACGGAACAACCCCATTTGTGGCGCGATATCGGCAACGGGGTGCGCTTCATCTACGGTCACCCACTTGTCCGCCTGCTCACCCTGATCGGGACCGGCAACAGTGTTGCCGGCGGCATCATGACCGGCCTCCTCGTCGTCACCGCCGTCGAGCGGTACGGTGTCGACGAGGACGGCGGCGAGCTGGGTCTGTTCTTCGCAGCCCTCGGGGTTGGAACCCTGATCTCGACAGCATTACTGCCGCGCCTGTCCCGAAAGTTCACAGCTGGGACGATCGCCATCGCCGGTTTGCTCGTACAAGCAGGCGCGATCAGCGTGTGGATTCTGGCCACCGTACCGGTGCTGGGAGTGTGTGCGTTGGTCGTCTTCCAAACAGCAGCATCGACGGTGATCATCAACGGCATCACCGTCCGCCACTTGGTGACCCCGGACGAACTTCAGGGCCGCGTCAACACCACGGCCCGCATGCTGGCGTGGGGCGGACAACCCATCGGTGCCGGCCTCGCCGGAGCCCTCGTGGGTCCGATCGGCCTGCCCGCAACGCTGTCGCTGGCAGTCGGCGTCATTGCGGCCAACGCCCTGTTCGCGTACCTGTCCTCGCTACGAGCCGTCAGCTCACAACTCCACTCGAACAGCCGTTGAGGATCGGACAGGCGGAAAGACGGCTGTGAGAACGGTCAGACCTCGATCGCGAGCCTTGACGACCGACATCGAAGACCCGGCCTGCGACACGTCGGATCGAACACCACAAGGGTAGCTATTTCACCTTACGGCGACCGGTACGCCCGATCTGCGAACCGTCTCAGCGGTATGGGGACTTCGGCCGGCCCCGGAGTGCGAGAACTGCGAACAGCCACATCTTCGACCTCAACCCGTGACAAACCTCGCCCCACCCGGAATCTGCAATCCCACGGCGTCCCCGACCCGCACAGCAGATCCCGCTGCCAACTCCACTTTCACGGTCGTCGCGCCCACGGTGACGTCCGCAATGCTGCGAAAACCGGTGGGCCGTATACCCGACACGACCCCACGAATCCCGTTGTCATCCAGAGTGATCAACTCATGTCGAAGCAGTAACACGGCAGGCCCAGCCGGCAAAGAAGCTCCTTCGACCTCCAGCTCCCCGAGCTCGGAGCGATGCACCCCAACCCCGTTCCACTGACCCGCGATTTCGTTCATCCCACCCATCAGTCGCGACACTGCCAACGTGCTCGGACGCGTGTAGGCCGTTGCGATATCGGAGTGATGCTCCAATCGACCGTCGATGAGCACCGCCACCGAATCGGCGAGCACCGCCGCTTCCTGCTGATCGTGGGTGACGAGCAGCAGAGTCTGATCCAACGTCGAACGCAATTCGCGCACCAGGTCGTGCATCTCGGTGCGCAACACAGGGTCCAGCGCACTGAAGGGCTCGTCCAGCAACAACACTCGCGGTGAGCCTGCGAGTGAGCGCGCCAACGCCACCCGCTGGGCCTGCCCGCCCGACACCTCGGACACCGCTCGGCCCCCGATGTCGCCGAGATGCACCAGTTCGAGGTACTCCCGGGCCCGCTCGCGCGAACGCTTGCGACTCTCCCCGGCAGCGCGGTAGGCGAAGCCGATGTTGTCGAGTACCGACATGTGCGGGAACAACATCGGACGCTGGAACACCATCCCGACGCCGCGGTTCTCTGCCGCAACGCCGTTCACCTGGCGTCCGTCGATCTGCACCGTGCCGGCAGTGGGTGAATCCAGTCCCGCGATGATCCGCAGTGCAGTGCTCTTGCCCGAACCCGACGGCCCCAGAATCGCCGTGCAGGATCCTGGCGGCACGGTGAGATCCAACGAATCCAGAGCCGCAACCGACTGACCGGCATGGACTTTCGTGAGTCCGTGAACGGACAGTTCGACGCTCATCGCGCACTCCTACGACGTAGCCGAGCGAGCATGAGCACCAACAACAACGGCGGCACCACGGCAGCTACCGACAGTGCAGCCACCACCGAATCGTTACCGGTCCCGGCAGCGAACGAAGCGACGAGTATCGGCACGGTGACCAGTCTGCCTCCACCGATCAGCAGCGTGATCACGTAGTCGCTCCACGCCACGAGGAACGCGAGCAACGCCGCCCCCGCCAACGCCGGAGCCAGCAGGGGAATGCGAATACGCCGCAGCACCATGGCATTCGACGCACCAAGCGTGCGAGCCTCCTCCTCGTAGCCGATGTCGTACGCGCCGAACGCCACTCGCATCAGATACGTCGTGTACGGAATGGCCGCGACGGTCAGCAACGCGATCACCGCCACCGTGCTCGGAATGCGCGAGCGCAGCACCAGAACATCGAGTCCCAACGCCACGGCAAACGGGGGCAGGGCCAGCGGAGCGAAGAGAACCCCGGCCACGACAGCGGGGAAACGCACGGAACCGTTCACGAGTGCGCGAGCGGCCAACGCGCCCAATGGCGTTGCGATGACTGCGACGGCGAGAGCGAGCAGGGTAGACCGCACAAAAGCATCGACGCCCCCGGCATCGAGGGCGCTGCGGACGCCGTCGAATCCCCATTCCTGGGGAACCGATCCGGGAAACGACCAGCGATTGCTGATGGCCCACAAGACAACCGGAATCAGCGGCAACAGGAACCACAGGACCAGAACGGACCTGCCGACAGATGGGAGGACCTTGTTCATTTCCACCTTGTTCATTTCCACGCTGCCGATCTGCGCAGATAGCGCAGGGCCGCGGCGGCCACGACCACCGTCAGCGCGGTGGCGATCGTCGCGGCAGCGGCGGCCTGCGGACGCGCCTCGAGATCGATCGAGGTGAACAGTCGAATGGCCATCACCGACAACGGCTCCGGATACGGGCGACCCAGAATGCGGGCCACCTCGTACGAGCCGACCGTGTAGGCGAACGCGATGGCCGCCGATGCGATCAGCGCGGGCCGAGCCAACGGCAGCGTGACCAGCCGGAGCCGAGCCCACCGTCCGGCACCCAAGGTCGCGGCCGTCTCGTCGAATGCCGCTACTCGGGTGGCGAGCGTCCCGGCCACGACGACGGCTACGAAAGCCGATTCCTTCCAGGCGTATTCGGCGACAACGACGATCCACCACCTCCCACCGACCAACTCCGGCCAGCCGCCGTCGGTCATGCCGAGAATACGGGGCAGCATCCCTGAATCTGCCAACAGCAATGCCATCGCCGCTGCGCCGATCAGATGCGGCACCGTGACGGTCAACCCGGCAGTGACCAGCGCGGCGCGTCCACCCGACAAGGCCGTCAGTGCCGCGGCAAGCCCGATCACCGTGGCCAACGCCGTCGAGACAACGGCAATCGACAGCGTCAGCACCACCGAGCGCCACAGGTCGCCGCCCAGAGCGGAGTACGCGTCGACCGATAGCTGGGGGGTTCCGACCAACGGCATCAACCCCAGGCTCTGCAGCACCACGGTTCCGAGACCGCCGCCGACGACGAGAACAACCAAGACGACGGCTGGGAGTACCGCCGCCGTGCCGCGAAAGCTCTTCGTGGACGCGCTCACTGACCGGCGAGCACGCTTCGACGCCATCCCTCGTCGAGCGGGGTGACCCACTCCGCGGACAGCTCCGGGTGTGCGTCCGCCGAGATCACCTCGTACGAAGGAACTACCGGCGAGGACGGGAGCTGCTCGAACTGCGCCCGCTCCTCCGGGGTCAGACGCGCGATGTCCAACGCAGTGAACTGGCCCCACACGTCCGGCGTCGCCTTTGCGAGTTGTTGCTCGGGCGACAACGCGAGATTGGCAACCACCTGCGCCGCGGCCGACTTCCCCGACGACGACGGAATGGCAAGGAAACTCGCATTCCCGACGGTTCCCTCGTCGAGAGTCAGGACGCGGGTCTCCGCCGGGAAGGTGCCGTCGGCGACGAGTTTCGGGAGGGTCGCGGGGCCGTACGTCATGGTCATGTCGACCTGACCGCCGGCGTAGAGGGCGTCGAGCTCGGAGGAAGACTGTGGATACGTCGTGCCCTCGCGCCACAGTGACGGGGCGAGCTCGTTCAATCGATCGAACAATGCTGGGGCTAGGCGATCGTAGGAGTCTCGATCGAACTGAGCGGGAACCTCGTCGACGCCACCGGAGGCGTTGATCAAGGCTTCACGCACGAATACCGAACCGGTGAAGTCCGGGGGAGCGGGGTAGGTGAAGCGGCCCGGGTTCGCGCGAGCCCAGTCGAGCACGCCGTCGAAGGTCGTCGGCGGATCGGGGATGGCTGCTGCGTTGTAGACCAGTGTGAATTGAGCTTTGTGCCAGGGTGATTCGCAGTTCTCGACCGGTGTGCCGAAGTCGTCGAGCAGTAGCGGATCCTCGGGATCGGTCAGTTCCATGTTCGGCAGACTCTGTGTCCAACCGCACAGCCATGCGCCGGCCTGCTTACCGGTGCCGAAGTTCGCGCCGTTGACCCACACCAGGTCCACCTCGCCATCGGTGACCCCGGCCTGCCGTTCGGACAGGATGCGGTTGACGGCATCGGTCGTCGATTCCACCGGCACGCGACGCAATGTGACGCCTTCCTCGGCGGCCGCGGGGGTGAGCACGTCGTCGACGTAGGCGTTGCCCTGCTCGTCGCCGCCGTACATCCACAGCGAGACGGTCTGTCCTTGCGCCTGCTGTTCGATCTCGCTCCACGACTGCGCCTCGGCAATCGGTGCTTCCGAATCCGGCGCAGCACAGGAGGTAAGCAACAGCCCTGCGCTCGCCGCAATCGCCACTGCGCACCGTACTGAACGAATCACCCGGGGGCCTCCAGATCAACCGAAGCAGCCGTCGTCGACGCTGCCCTCACCACCGTAATCGGTCGAATGCGACGACCGCTGAACACGCGGGCAGACCGGCCGTGTGCACAATGGATCGTGAACCGTCGGACGAGAGGCACACACCGTGACGCAGGACCGCCCGACGCGTAGTCGCCGCGGCACGACCCTGAAGTTGCTCGCGGCTGCCGTGGTCGTCATCGCCGTGGTGATCGTGCTCGGCACCGTCGACCTGCCTGATCCGTCGTTCATTCGTGACCGAGTGGCGTCGGCCGGGCCGTGGGGCATTGCGTTGTTCGTCGTGCTTTACGCCGTCCTGTCGGCCACTCCTTTCCCCGCCAGCACGTTGACCATCGCGTCGGGGCTGCTGTTCGGGTTGGCGGTGGGCGCGACTGTCGTGGTGTTCGCCGCCACCGCGGGGGCATATCTCGGGTACTGGGGAGCGCGGGCGCTCGGCCGTGGACAGGTGGCCCGCACCGAATGGGACAGGCTTCGCCGACTCGACGCCATGCTCGGACGACGCGGATTGTTGTCGGTGCTGCTCGTGCGTTTGGTCCCGCTGCCGTTCTCGTTGGTCAACTACGCGGCCGGAGTCAGCGCCGTGGGGCAACGTGACTACGTGGTGGGCACCATGATCGGCATCGTGCCCGCGACCGTCGCCTACACCGCGCTCGGGGCCTACGGAACCTCACCGCTCTCATGGCCGTTCGCCATCGCATTGCTCGCGGTCCTGGCGATCGCGGCCGGATCGGCCTTGTTGGCACGCCGCCTGGGACTCACCGGTACAGCCGAATGATCGACAGCTTTCTGCGCCGAAACCTCGAAGGCCCGCTCGATCGTTGTGCACGCGCGCTCGACCGTCCCTCGATCACCCCGGATCGGATCACCGCCGCGGGACTCGTGCTGGGCCTGGGGAGCGCACTGGCGGCGGGGCTGCAATTCTGGTGGCTCGCGTTGGCATTGTGGATTGTCTCCCGAATCGCCGACGGTCTGGACGGGCCTCTCGCGCGTAGGCGTTCCACTACGGGCGGTGCCGGCGGATTCTTCGACATCACCGCCGATTTCGTGGTGTACGGAACCACGGTGGTGGGCGTCGCGGTGGGTGCCTCGGCCGGATACGACGCTCCGTGGTGGCCGTTCCTGCTGGTGTTGTTGGCGTACTACATCAACGGAACCGCGTTTCTTGCGTTCTCCTCGATTGCCGAGCGCACCGGTCGCACCATCGACGACGGCCGCTCGCTGTCGTTCCTCGGGGGATTGGCCGAAGGTGCGGAAACGATTGCGGTACATTGCCTCTGGCTACTGTTGCCGGGTATCTCGTGCCAGATCGCGGTGGTGTGGGCGGCCGTGGTCGCGGTGAGCTCCGGTCAGCGGATCATCGCCGGCTATCGCGCTCTTTCCTGACGATCCAGGTGCTACGGACTTTGGCCAGCACGCGCAACCCTCGGGAGATCACCGGAGAACCCAACTGCGCCTTCACGTCTGCGATCGCCGCGTTCCACGGCCCGTCGTTGTACGTCGGATACGGGTGCGTGGCCCCGGCGAGGTCACGGGTACGCAGACGCTGCGCGATGGCGATGATCAGCTCCCCGATCGTCTCGCCCGCTCGCGGTCCCACCACGCAGGCCCCGACGATGCGACGCTTGGCGTCGAGCACGAGCGTCGTCGATCCGTTCGTTGCACTCTCGGTCACGGCGCGATCGACGTGGTGGTGCTCGAGTGTCTGCAGCCGCAACCCACGCTGACGCGCAGTCCGCACATCGATTCCGGCCGAGGCGATCTCGGGATCGGTGAACGTCACCCGCGGCATCCCCGTCGTACTCACTTTCCGGTTCAGGCCCAGTGCCGCGTTGCTCGCGGCCAGACTGCCGTGCACACCGGCAGTGTGCGTGAACTGCGGATGACCGGTGAGATCTCCCGCCGCCCAGATGCGGGGATTGGTGGTCCGCAGATGCTCGTCGACCCGAACGAATCCGTTGTCGCCCAACGACACTCCGGCGATGTCCAACCCGAGGGACGCGGTACGCGGAGTTCGTCCGGTGGCGACAAGTACCCGATCGAACTCGAGATCGACGCCCGTGTCGGTGGTGGCAGAACCGTCGTCGATGCGCACGACGGCAGTAGAGGTCAGCACACGTACGCCCTCGTCGGTCAGGGCCTGCGTCAGTATCGACGAGGCCTCAGGGTGCTCGCGGGGAAGGATCGTCGCTGACCGTCCGACAAGGGTGACGTCGGATCCGAGACGCGAGAATGCTTGCGCCATTTCGCAACCCACCGATCCGGCTCCGACGATGAGCAGCCGCTCGGGCAGGGTCGTCAGATCCCATAGAGTGTCGCTGGTCAGGTAGTCGACGCTATCGATACCGTCGATCGCCGGCACTGTGGGATGCGCGCCGGTGGTCACGATCGCCTGACCGAAATGCAGTATCCGCGTACCGACGGAAACGGTGTTCGGACCGGTGAAGACTGCGTCGCCGTGGATCACATGTACTCCGGCCTCAGTAAGGGCCTCCGGTGAATCGATCGGCGCGATCTCGGCGATCGAACTGTGCACGTGCTGCATCACGCGCGCAAAATCCGCGCGCGGTGGCTCGGCGACGATGCCGAACCGGGACGCGGATCGAACCGTCTCAGCGACCGAAGCCGCCGCGAGCAGGGCCTTCGACGGCACGCATCCGGTCCACAGGCAGTCGCCGCCGGTGCGGTCCCGCTCGATCAACACGACGCGAACGCCGAAGCCCGCCGCGGTCTTCGCTGCCACGATGCCGGCGGTGCCGCCGCCCACCACGACCACGTCGGCGCGGCTCTCGGGCACACTCGAAGACGAACGACGAATTCCCATACCTCCCACTATGCCCGCGCCTTGGAGAGACCCGAGATGAGACGACCGACCAAGTACACCTTCTCGGCGCGCCTGTACGACGTGATCTCCGCCGAATGGCCGGTGTATCGAGCCGGACGGGAGGCGGCGTTCGAGTTGCTGAATCTGCCTGCGGGAAGCCATGTTCTGGACCTCGGCTGCGGGACGGGGCTGAACTTCGCCGGGTTGCAGCGGATGATCGGCCCGACCGGCTCGATCACCGGAATCGACGCCAGCCCGCAGATGCTCGAACAGGCGCGACTTCGAGCTGCCCGCGCGGGGTGGATGAATGTCACATTGATCCCCGCCGACGCCACCGCCCTGACGTCCGCCGATCTGGGGGAGCAGGCCCCGTTCGATGCGGCCCTGAGCACCTACGCGCTGTCGTTGATGACGCCATGGCAGGCGGCGCTCGAATCGATGATCTCGGCTACGCGGGTGGGCGGCGTCGTGGCCGTCGTCGACATGCAGCGGCCCGTCGGACGAGCAACTGCGTGGACGCCGCTCGCGAAGCTTGCGTGTCGACTGGGAGGGGCGGATATCGAGGCGCATCCATGGACGGCGATGACGCCACTGCTGCAAAATCTTTCGGCCCGCACTGTCCGCGGAGGCCATATCCAGATTCGCGTCGGGACTGTCGGTGCCCGCCCCGGGGAGCGGAAATCCTGAGCGGTGCTCGCCTGCGTTGCCTTCAGTTGGGTAGCTGACGCAGGCTGCGCTACAGCTCGGACCGTGCTCATGGCCGACGACCCGGGCTGCGGCCGAAGGGTGGGAATGTTCCCGCGACGAAGTGCTCGAAGCTACGCGGCGCTCTGCCGGCGATGCGTGCGACGACATCGGTGACGCGATCCTCGGAGCCCGTTGCGATGGCCGCATCCAGCGCCGCCAGGATCGGCGCGTACTCGGGAGGGAGGCCGCCGTCGATGTGTAGCTGTGCCAACTCGTCGACGGAGATCGATCTGTGGCGCAGAGGTTTTCCGGTGTGGTTGGCGATGATTCGCGCCGCGTCGGAGTAACTGAGCGCCTCGGGTCCAGTGATGATGTGGTCGGTGTTGTGCGACTGCTCGTCCAGCAGTGCGTGCACGGCGACGGCGGCGATGTCGCCCGCATCGACGAAGCCGATCCGTCCGTCCCCGGTTGCGGATACGGTCTCGCCCGCACTGACTCCTGCCGCGAGAGCGCTGCTGCCGCGGAAGTTCTGCATGAACCAGCTCGGTCGGAGGACTGCCCATTCGGGTATCTCGGTCGCCACCGCGTCGTGAATCTTGCCGAGTCCGGGCGCACCACGATCGAGTGCGGACGAGCTCAGCGCGACGACGCGTCGAACACCCTGTTGCAGAGCCTGTTTCAGGAATTGTCGAACGAGAGGTAGTGGATCGGCTACACCGACGGGCGCAACGAGATAGACCGCTCGGACGCCGTCCAATGCAGCTGCATGGGTACCGTGGTCGAGCCAGTCGAATTCGATCTGTTCTGCGGACGTGGGTGTACGAGACGCCGCTCGATACTGCGCCCCTCGCTCGTGGAGAAGCTGAGTAACCCGGCTTCCGGTCGTTCCCGTCGAGCCGAGAACCAGGACGTCGCTCATGCGCGGTCACCCGCGAAGGCCGCTGTGACGTCGTCGACCGAACCGAGGGCTTCCGCGGCGGCGAGTGGACTCCAATAGTCCTTGTACGTGGTGATTGCGCCGTCGCGCACGGTGATGACAGCGATGTATGCGAGTTCGTACGGCTTACCTGTCGCAGGAACGACGCCGGCAGCCTCGAACTCGACCACGACTACCTCCGCGTCGGCGGTTTCATGGATCGTCGGCGACGTGATTGTCCGTATGTCGAGAATTTCGGGATATCCACGCATGTATTCGTGAATTGCGGCGCGACCTTCTACGCGGCGCGGGTATCCCGCTGCTGCAAAAGGAAAGACGATGACGCCGTCGACCGCCCACAGGTCGGCGAACGCACTCATGTCGTGCGCCTGCAAGTGCTGCAACGCAGTGTGGACGACGTCGGTGGGTTTCATGGGTCTCCTTCAGTGGACGATACGGTTGCGTCTCATCCAAACGTACACTGGACGGTACCGTATCGTCCATTTGTTACAGTTGGTCGTATGAGTCCACGGAAGGCGACGGGTGCCGCGGTGTTTCAGCCGGATGTGACCCGTGCGATCACGGAAGCGGTGCTCGATGAATTCGCCGAACTCGGGTTCGGGCGACTGTCGATGGAAGGCGTCGCCAAGCGCGCGGGCGTCGGTAAGAGTGCGTTGTATAGACGTTGGCCGTCCAAAGTTGACATGGTGGTGTCGGTGTTATCCGAGTTCAGCGTCGACATTTCTCGGATTCCCGACACCGGCTCGCTGTACGGAGACCTGCGCGCGACGCTCGACAACCTGATGGAGTGGATAGGAGACCCGAGATTCGCCCGGATTTTTCCTGATCTCGTCGCAGAATCGGCACGGACTCCGAGGCTGGCACAGTTGCACATGGAGCTGATCGGAATTCCACGACGTGAGCGTGCGATCAGAGTGTTCGAGCGAGCGATCGACCGCGGGGAGATGGCGGCCGGGTTCGATCTCGAGCTGGCGCTCGATCTTCTTGCAGGCACTGTCTATTGGCGCTTTGCCGTGCGTGGAGTCGAGGTGGATTCGGCGTACCTCGACGAGGTGGCCACCGCGCTGATCGGCGCGTTCAGCAACGCATGATCCTGGGCTCCGGTGATTTTCTGGTCCCGGGCTCGCCCGAGTACCTGCAGCGTTTCCGAGACGGTCTGGAGAAGTTGAGACAGACGGGCACTGCGGTTCTCTACGACTAGGCGGTGAGTTTTCGCTCGTACCGGGGTCCACCCCAGCATGACGACACAGACAGTTTCCGTTCCCGGTGCAACCCTGATGTACGACGTGATCGGCGAACTCGAGCCCGGGGTCGCCCCGTTGGTACTCATCGGCTCACCGATGGATGCGAGCGGATTCGGGACGTTGGCATCGCATTTCCGCGACCGCGTGGTCGTCACGTACGACCCGAGCGGCCATGGGCCGGTCGATGTATTCGCCTCCAGCGGGGGTGCAGTCAATGCGCTGGTACTCGTCAGCAAATACCCGTCCGACGTTCGGATGTTGGTTGCCCACGAACCACCCGCCGGAGGCACTCTGCCGGATCGCGAGAACATCGCGACCGTGTGCGCAAACATGGTGGCCGCTTACGACGCTCACGGCCGCGGCCCGGCCATGGCCCAGTTCATGTCGTTGCTGATGCATGCAGGCCCCATCGGCGACGCGTTCTTCGCAAGGCCGGCACCGGACCCGGCGCAGTTCGGCCTCCCGACCGAGGACGACGGAACCCGCGACGATGCCCTGATGTCCAACATGCGCGGGGGAGGCGTCGACTTCGCACCGGACGTCGATGCGGTGCGTGCAGCACCCACCACCGTGGTGATCGGAGTAGGGGAAGAATCCGGCGGTTCCGAGGACGGTCACATCGCGGCTCGCGCAGCGTATTCGACTGCGGCGCTCCTCGGATCGGAGCCGATCGTTTTTCCCGGCGGCCACTCGGGCTTCCTCGGCGGCGAATTCGGTCAGATGGGAAAGCCGACCGAATTTGCCGAGACGCTACGGAAAGTATTGAGCTGAAGAAGCTTTCGTCCTACAGAACCAGGAGCAATCATGGGCCTCATCACGTTGGAGCTGTTCGCCACCCTCGACCTCGTCGCGCAATCACCCGGAAGCCCAGAGGAAGACCCCGAGAACTTTCCCTTCGGCGGCTGGCAGGCTCCTCTGCTCGACCAGGTTTCGGGGGCGCAGGTCGCCGCCGCTTACGAGGGCACGGATGCGCTCCTGCTCGGGCGGCGTACCTACGACATCTTCGCCGCGTACTGGCCGCATCAACACGATTCGTTCGCAACGTTGTTCAACACCATCCCGAAATACGTGGCCTCGCGCGGCACACCCGATCTGCTCTGGGACGGTTCGACTCAACTCGGGCCCGACCTGGCCGGAGCGGTGCGTGAGATCCGAGAGAGACACAACAACATCAAGGTCGTCGGAAGTCTCGATCTGGTGCAGACCCTGTTGCGCGAGAAGCTCTTCGATCGACTCGATCTATGGGTGCATCCCATTCTTCTCGGAGTCGGGAAGAGAGTGTTTGCCGACGGCACCGTGCCCAGCAACCTGACGCTGCTCGAGCCCCCGGCCGTCGACGGCAAGGGCACCGTCTACCTGCGGTACGGCCTCGACGCCGGAACCCCGGACGTCGGCAACATGGACGACCTACTGGCCGACTAGCTCGGAGGGCAGTTCACTTCTTCTGCCGTCGGCTCCCGCCGTGCCAATCCTGTTGCACGCCAACCTCGTCCTCCGTCACCCCCAGTGCCTTCAACTGGGGGAGTTCACGCATGCTGCGCTTCATCTCGGCGAAGCCGGGGAAGCGAGCGAGTCCGATCACGTTGTCCCACAGTGCTACTGCTTCCTCATCACTGGGAAGTCGGCTGATCACCGGACCGAAGAACGCGACACCGTCCGGCGGCTCGAAGGCGATGATGGGAGTTCCGACGTCCTTGCCGGTCAGCGACAGCGCATGATCGGTTTCGGCCCGGATCTCGTCGTCGATCGTGGAATTGTCCAGTGCTGCAGTGTGATGGGTGGGCAGCCCGACTTCTTCGAGGATCGGCCCGAGGAACGCGGCGGTGCCGCGATGTCCGTGGCTCGCTGCGTCGTCGGGCACGATCTCGGTATCGAAGATATGGGTGCCGAGTGCCTCGTACAGCGGCCCGACAGCGTCCGACCCATGCTCACGACGAACAGAGGCAGCGGCCCGTAGCAGTCGTAGACCTGCGGTGTGGCCGGCCTCGTACTCGGGTGGGAAATGGGCGTCGTAGTCGATATGGGAGTTGAGCAGGCGCAGTGAGATGAACCGCCAGTCGACGGTGTAGTCGCGTTGGGCCTGAACCTTGCGAACCCATTTGCTGGTCATCCACGCGAACGGGCATACCGGATCGAAATAGAAGTCGATATCGGACATCAGGCAACTCTCCTTATGTGGCGTAGGTTCCGTGCGATTCATTTCTCACCCAGCAGAGCCGAGCGTTGCTCGGTGACCACCGCGCGAATTGCGTCGATCACCGCGGACACTTCTGGTCGTCTGAGAGTTTCGGTGCGGGTGACGAGCCAGTAGGTCAGTGTCACGGCGATGGAGTCGGGCAGGATTCGTTGCAGGTCGGGGTGTCGGTCGGCCATGAAACACGGCAACAATCCGATGCCCGCCGAGGCTCGTGTGGCCTCGACATGGACGAATACATTGGTCGACGTCACCGATTCGCGCATCGTCGGAGTGAAGTTGGGGGCCAGATCCAGATCGTCGACGTGCAGCATCGAATCGATGAAATAGATGAACGGATGGGCGGCGAGATCGGCCGGCACATGCGGTGTGCCGTGCTCGTTCACATAGGTCTGCGACGCGTACAGACCCAAGACGTAATCGCCGAGCCGGATGGCCTCCGCGCGATGCACCTGTGGTTGTCCGACGACGATCTCGATGTCCAATCCGGATCGTTGCCTCGACGCGCGTCTGGTGGTCGCGACGATCTCCACCGACACCAGCGGATGGGTGCGTTGCACGCGAGCAGCCGCAGGAGCTGCGATGTAGGCACTGAAACCGTCCGTGGCCGAGATACGTACGACGCCCTTCAGCGCACCCGCGTCGCTCGAGACCAGCGTCTGCAGCGCGTTTTCGACGGCCTCGGCAGCGGCCAGTGCGCTGCGCCCCAGCTGGGTCAGTTCCCAGCCTCCGCCGGCCCGGGTGAGCACTCGCCCGCCGAGGGTGTCCTCGAGGGCGGCGATGCGTCGGGAGATGGTCGTGTGGTTGATGCCGAGGTCGTCGGCAGCGGAGCTGTAGCGACCGGTCCGACTGACGGCGAGCAGGACCAGCAGGTCGTCGGCACTGGGAACCTTCCCGTCGCCGCGTGTCATGTGTGCAGTTTTGCAGATCGAACCTGCGCCCATGCCTCTTGCGCAGAAAAACATCTGCACCAATACTCAGACCAACCCCGCTACATGTGTGGTCTGTCACAAACACGAGCACGCAGTGCCGAGCAACACAGGAGAAGCTATGAGCGTCGACCAACCGCTGGCAGAAAGGTCCGAGCCGGACCCCGATGCCACCCCCACCGGCCTGAAGAAGGTCGTCGGAGCATCGATGGCCGGCACCATCGTCGAATGGTACGAGTTCTTTCTCTACGGAACCGCCGCCACACTGGTGTTCAGCAAGATCTTCTTCGCGGCCGGAACCAGTGAGCTCGACGCCATCCTCGCGGCCTTCGTCACCTACGCCGTCGGCTTCGTCGCACGCCCCTTGGGCGGCATCGTCTTCGGACACTACGGCGACAAGTACGGCCGAAAGAAGCTGCTGCAGTTCAGCCTCGTCCTCGTCGGCGGAGCCACGTTCCTCATGGGCTGCCTACCGACATTCGAGGCCATCGGCTACTGGGCCCCGGCACTGCTGGTGACCCTGCGATTCATCCAGGGCTTCGCCGTCGGCGGCGAATGGGGCGGCGCGGTTCTTCTTGTCGCAGAACACAGTCCGAACAAGAGCCGCGGATTCTGGGCCAGCTGGCCGCAGGCAGGCGTGCCCGCCGGTAACCTCCTCGCCACCGTCGCACTGCTCGTCCTGACGACCACCCTGTCCGACGAAGCATTCCTCAGCTGGGGCTGGCGCGTGGCGTTCTGGCTCTCTGCCGTCATCGTTTTCGTCGGCTACTACATCCGCACCAAGGTCTCCGACGCCCCGATCTTCCTCGAGGCACACAAGCAGGCCGAGGTCATCAAGGCCGCGTCGTACGGCGTCTTCGAGGTCGTGAAGCGTTACCCGCGTGGCGTATTCACCGCGATGGGCCTGCGCTTCGGTGAGAACGTCATGTACTACCTGGTCGTCACCTTCTCCATCACCTACCTGAAGGTGGAAGTCGGCACCGACACCAGCACGATCCTGTGGTGGATGCTCATCGCGCACGCGATCCACTTCTGCACGATTCCGTTGGTGGGCAGGCTCGCCGACCGCATCGGTCGCCGTCCGGTGTACTTCGCCGGTGCCCTCACCGCGGCAACGTGGGGCTTCTTCGCCTTCCCGATGATGAACAGCGGCCACAACGTCGTGATCCTGCTGGCCATCATCATCGGCCTGATGTTCCACGCCTTCATGTACGCCACGCAGCCCGCCATCATGGCCGAGATGTTCCCGACGCGGATGCGGTATTCCGGTGTGTCCCTCGGCTATCAGGTCACCTCGATCGTCGCCGGCTCGCTGGCCCCGATCATCGCCGTGAAGCTGCTCGACATCTACGGCTCGTCCGTCCCGATCGCGGTGTACCTGGCCGTCGCCTGCGCCATCACCGTGGTCGCCGTCATCGTAGCCAGGGAGACAAAGGGATTGGCGCTCGAAAGTATCGACATCGCCGACGCCAAGAACCTGGCCACCGAGGCGGAGCTGGCCAAGGCCGGCCTGCTCGATCCGAGTGTAAAGCGGTGACCGACCTGACCGGACGCTCCGCCCTGATCACCGGGGGAGCGTCCGGCATCGGGGCCGCGTGCGCGCGCGAGCTCGCCGGCCGCGGTGCCCGCGTCACCATCGCCGACGTGAACGACGTCGCAGCAAAGGAATTGGCGGCCGAGCTCGAAGGCGAGGTGTGGTCGGTCGATCTGCTCGACACCGCCGCACTGGACGACCTTCGGCTCGACGTCGACATCCTGGTGAACAACGCGGGTATCCAAACGGTGGCACCGATCGTCGACTTCGACCCCGGCGCGTTCCGTCGAATTCAGACGCTGATGGTCGAAGCTCCGTTCCTGTTGATTCGTGCGGCGTTGCCTGGGATGTATGCCCGCCGGTTCGGCCGGGTCATCAACCTGTCGTCGGTACACGGACTGCGGGCATCGGAATTCAAGGTGGCCTACGTCACCGCCAAACACGCACTCGAAGGACTGTCGAAAGTGACGGCCCTCGAAGGTGCCGCGCACGGCGTGACGAGCAACTGCGTCAACCCGGGATACGTCCGCACACCGCTGGTCGAAAAACAGATCGCCGATCAGGCCAAGGCGCACGACATCCCCGAAGACGAAGTACTCGAGAAAGTCCTGCTGACCGAGGCGGCCATCAAGAGACTCGTCGAACCCGTCGAAGTCGCCTCACTGGTGGGATGGCTGACCTCCGAGAACGCCGGCATGGTCACCGGAGCGTCGTACACCATGGATGGTGGTTGGTCGGCTCGTTAGTTCGGTGCCGCCCGTTCCGCGTCAATGGTCCACTGCACACGTCTGGGCGCGTCAATGTGACATCGACGCGGAATGGTGAACTGCGTGAATGGACCCTTGCATTGCACTGGACCCCGTGGGTTGGACCGTTAATGCAAAGCCTAGGCCGCGAG
>NZ_JASHKT010000109.1:0-208 GCF_030056855.1 Rhodococcus sp. IEGM 1354 | reverse complement strand
GGCAGGGCGAGGGACGCAGAAGTCCGGCGGATGCGGCCGGGGGCGTGGCCGCGGGCCCGGGGAGGACCGGGCCCCCCTACGGGAGGGCTGTGTGGGCCGCGGCCATGGCCGCCCCACCCCACAGGTAGGCAAAAGGTGTCAGCGATGACTCCCGCCGAAGCCCCCCCCATCCGGCCCCCCACCGACCACGACTGGGACGCCCTCGCGC
>NZ_JASHKT010000108.1:0-209 GCF_030056855.1 Rhodococcus sp. IEGM 1354 | reverse complement strand
CGCCCGCTCCCCCCCACGCCCACGCCAACCCCCCCCCGCCGCCCCAGCCCCCGCCGCCGATCTGAACCCCAGCCTCGCGCGCCACCCGCCCATCCTCCATGCCCCGCGCGCGCCCCCGCACGGGCACGCCCCCCGCACACGCCACCCCTCGGGAGCGCCGGGCCCGAAGCCACTCCTGGACGGCCCCGCCTCGGCGGGCAGCCCCCCCG
>NZ_JASHKT010000107.1:0-209 GCF_030056855.1 Rhodococcus sp. IEGM 1354 | reverse complement strand
TACTAGTGCTCAACTTCACGGAACGCTGAACGCCGTGCGGGTTGGCACGCCCGACCCATCGGACGTGCCAACCTCAGAGCACGTACACTCCAGTCCTGCACCAGGTAAGGTCTGGCTATGGCACAGTCGGATCGTCCACGCGAATTTGTTATCCGGCCACTCTATGCCCTGTCGATGAACAGGTGCGCCTTCCCCGAATGCCCGACTCC
>NZ_JASHKT010000106.1:0-210 GCF_030056855.1 Rhodococcus sp. IEGM 1354 | reverse complement strand
TGGTGCCTGGGCTGCGCGGGCCGCCCCGTGGGGGCGCCTCATCCTCTGCCCGCCCCCCCCCCCTCGCCCCCCCGCCCGCCGCTCCCCCCCCCGACCCGCCCAACCCCCCGGCCGACTTCCCGCCCCCCCCCCCCACCGACACGTCCCCCAGCCTCGCCCCCACCCCTTTAGTGCATGCCCAGGATTCCAACGAGATCTACACCGTAGGCC
>NZ_JASHKT010000105.1:0-210 GCF_030056855.1 Rhodococcus sp. IEGM 1354 | reverse complement strand
CCCGTGGGGTCGACCGCTCCTCGGGGTGGGACGCGCCGGGACGCGGGCCGCGTGCTAGGTGCTGGGACTCGAACCGTTCGAGGATCCGCAGAACTTCGATCCGGACTTCACCCGGGTGCGGCTTCGCCACGAGGTGCTGCCGTTGCTCGAGGACTTGCTCGGTGGGGGCGTCGCTCCGGCTCTGGGCCGAACGGCCGAGCAGCTGCTGGA
>NZ_JASHKT010000104.1:0-210 GCF_030056855.1 Rhodococcus sp. IEGM 1354 | reverse complement strand
TTGCTATGTCCACCTTGCCGGACGTGCACCCGCCCTCCTCGAAACGACCGTTGCGTCGCGCTTCCGCCTCCCCCGAGTTGACCGGTGGACCGTCGTACGACCGTCCGCCGGGGTGCACCACGTGAGACGAGCACCCGCCGACTGCGCGCCCGGTCTGCATCTCCAACAGATCGAATCGCAAGGGACTCTGTACCTCGATCGTGGGATGCA
>NZ_JASHKT010000103.1:0-211 GCF_030056855.1 Rhodococcus sp. IEGM 1354 | reverse complement strand
CTCGCCCCCGCCGAGACCGCGGCCTGGCCCCCCAACCCGCCCACGGTCTGGCCGCCGAGCTCGGCCCCGCCGCGGGGCGGGCGGCGCCGGCGAGCGCGGCCCGGACACGGCGGCCGGGCGTCGCAGGGCGCGGCCCCGCGGACCCAGACCGACCTGCACCGCGCTCCCGAGCGCGATGCAGCCCGCGGCCACGGCGCCGATCGCCCAGACC
>NZ_JASHKT010000102.1:0-211 GCF_030056855.1 Rhodococcus sp. IEGM 1354 | reverse complement strand
CGCCAAGCCCGGCACCGCGACCGCCCCGGTGAAGGGCCCGCTGCCGCACGACGCCAACACGGCCGTGCGCCCGACGCGGCCCCCCCCCGCGCCCACGCCGCGGGCGGGCCGCCCCGGCCCGCGCCCCCGCCCCCAGGCGCGCCGCCGCCCGAGCCGCGGCCTCCCACCGCGCGTCGCCGGGCACCGCCCGCTCCCGACTCCGCCCCCGGCG
>NZ_JASHKT010000101.1:0-211 GCF_030056855.1 Rhodococcus sp. IEGM 1354 | reverse complement strand
CCCCCCCCCCCCCGCCGCCCCACCCCGACCCCCCGCCCACCCCCAGCCCCGCCCCCACCGCCCGCCCCCCCCCCCCCCCCCCCGCCCCAGCCCCCCCCCGCGCCGCCGCCCCCCCGTCCCCCACCCCCCCCCCCCCCGCACCCCCCCGGCCCCCTCCCCCCCCGACGCCCCCCCAACCCGCGCCCACCGCCCGCCCCACGCTCCCGGGCAC
>NZ_JASHKT010000100.1:0-212 GCF_030056855.1 Rhodococcus sp. IEGM 1354 | reverse complement strand
AATCCCGCCGACCCGCGAGCACCCCAGCGTCCAACCCGCCCGCCGACCAGCCCCCCCCCCGCGCGGCCACCCCCCCCCCCGGCGGGGCGGGGGGCAGCCGGGCGCGGCAGCCGTCGGGCGGCGGGGGGGACGAGTAGCCCTACGTGGGGTCCCCCCGGGCCAGGATAGCGAGCATCGGGGGGGTGGCGCGCCCCTACCGCGCCACCACGCCC